>DATBRI010000063.1:0-22268 GCA_036560365.1 Methylocystis sp. | reverse complement strand
GCCCGAGACATGCGCTCGGTCGACTGAGCCCTAACAGCTGAGGGCGGCGCGGCCGCCCCCTTACGAGCGCCCCAAAAGGAAATCCTATGCTGCGATCTCTTGGTCTTGCAGGAACGATGACGCTTGTACTGTTGACTGCGCCCGCGAATGCTTTCGATGTCATGGCCCCTGATTACGGCGGACGCGTGGAGCAATATGAAGCCAGGCTTGCGAGGGCGCGAGCTCGGGGCGAGCCAATCCGGATTGGCCCGACTGAATGCGATTCCTCATGCACGCTCTATCTGGCGCATCCCCAGTCCTGTGTTTCTGAGGGCGCGGTTTTCGGCTTCCATGCGCCCTGGTTTGGCGGGCCCGAGGGGGGCGTCGTCGATCCGCGCATGACCGCGGTCTTCGCCGCGCATTATAAGCCCCGGCTGCGCCAGGCCTTCATGGCTCACGTGCGACGCCACGGCAATCAAGCGCCGGCGCCCATGCTGCGGATTACCGGCCGCCAGCTTGCGGCGTATGGCTATCGCCTCTGCTGATTTAAGGTAGATCGAGGGGCGCGGAGATTCGATCAGCCGATCGAAGCGCTCCGCGCTCATACCAACCCTTGCTCCGATTGACGATCCAGACGACGCTCAGCATCACTGGAACTTCGATCAGGACGCCAACAACGGTGGCGAGCGCCGCGCCAGAGTCAAAGCCGAAGAGGCTGATGGCCGCCGCGACCGCCAGTTCGAAGAAATTGCTCGCCCCGATCAGCGCCGAAGGGCCGGCGACGCAATGCGCTTCTCCCGCTGCGCGATTGAGCAGATAGGCGAGCCCGGCGTTGAAATAGACCTGGATCAGTATCGGCGCCGCGAGCATGGCGATGATTGCGGGTTGCCGGATGATCTGTTCCCCCTGAAAACCAAACAGCAGAACGAGCGTCGCGAGCAGCGCGATGAGCGACGCCGGGCCGATATGCGCCAGCGTCTTGGCGAGACCCTTTTCGCCGCCCGCGGCGAGCAGCCGTTTACGGGCGAGCTGGGCGACGATCACCGGAACGACGATGTAGAGGACGACCGAGAGAAACAGAGTCTCCCAGGGCACGACGATCGAGGACAGTCCGAGCAGCAACCCGACGATGGGCGCGAAAGCGACGATCATGATTGCGTCGTTGAGCGCGACCTGGCTTAGCGTGAAATGCGGTTCGCCCTTGGTGAGATTCGACCACACGAACACCATGGCGGTGCAAGGGGCCGCCGCGAGCAGGATCAGGCCGGCGATGTAGGAGTCGATCTGGTCCGCCGGCAAATAGGGTCGAAACAGATAGCCGATGAAAATCCATCCAAGCAGCGCCATGGAAAATGGCTTCACGGCCCAATTGACGGCGAGCGTGACGCCAATCCCGCGCCAGTGACGCCCGACCTCCGCAAGCGCGGCGAAGTCGATCTTCATCAGCATCGGCGTGATCATCAGCCAGATGAGCGCCGCCACGGGCAAATTGACCTTTGCGATCTCCATCGCGCCGATCGCGTGGAAAACGCCGGGCAGAAAATGGCCCAGCGCGACGCCGGCGACGATGCAGAGCGCGACCCAGAGCGAAAGATAACGTTCGAAGATGGTCATGGCTTACTCCGCCTTGGCGCTCTGCAATGTTGCGCCTTCCGTCGCGCCGACTTCGCGCAGACGCTGGCCGAGCGCGAGCTTGTCGAGGCGACGCAGCGGAATCGCGCAGAACTGATCGACCCGGTTGCGCAAATAACGGAAGGCGGTCGCGAAGGCGCGCTGTTTCTCGACGTCGCCGCCGTCCGCCGCCGCCGGATCTTCGATCCCCCAATGCGCGGTCATCGGCTGACCGGGCCACGCCGGGCAGACTTCGCCCGCCGCGTCGTCGCAGACGGTGAAGACGAAATCCATGCGCGGCGCGTTCGGTCCGGCGAACTCGTCCCAGCTCTTGGAACGATAGCCTTCGGAAGGAAGGCCCATCGTTTCAAGCGTCGTGAGCGCATAGGCGTTGACCTCTCCCTTGGGATGGCTCCCGGCTGAAAACACGCTGAAGCGGCCGGCGCCGCGCTCGCGCAGCAGCGCTTCAGCCATGATCGAACGCGCGCTGTTGCCGGTGCAGAGGAACAGCACGTTGTAGATCCTGTCCGTCATTGGCGAGACTCACATTTGATGCGTGAAAGAGAGTCGGCGGGCGCGCATGGCGCACCGCCGCAACAATCTTCGGCGAGGAAGCGCGCCAGCGCATTCAGCCGCGCAAGATCCGCCCGGTAGACGATGCTGCGGCCTGCGCGCGCGCTGATGACGAGCTTCGCCTGAGACAGGACGCTGAAATGGGCGGAGAGCGTGTTTTGCGGAACGCAAAGCGCCCGCGCGACGTCACCGGCCGGCAACCCTTTGGGCTCGTGCCGGACGAGCAAGCGGAAGGTTTCGAGCCGCGTTGACTGCGAAAGCGCGGAGAGACAGGCGAGAGCCTCTTCTATTTCCATAATTCCAGATATATCGAAATAAATGACAGCGCAATGACACGCGGCGCGCACATGCACATTTGTTGGGTGCGCTTAGCTCTGTTAACCCACCGTGATTGTCAGGAGCATTTCACATGACCCGTCGTCCGCTCGTCGCCGGAAACTGGAAAATGAACGGGCTGCGCGCCGCATTGGCCGAGATCGAGGCGATGGGCGCAGCCTATGATGAAGCGTTGCGGGCGCGCGCCGAACTGATCGTCTGTCCGCCGGCAACGCTCATCGCCCTCGCGCGCGATGTCGCGACGCGAAGCGGCTTGGGCCTTGGCGCGCAGGATTGCCATGCCGCCGCCAGTGGCGCTCACACGGGCGACATTTCCGCCGAAATGCTCAAGGACGCCGGCGCGTCCTACGTCATCGTCGGCCACAGTGAACGCCGTTCGGACCATGGCGAGACCGACGCCGACGTGCAAGCGAAAGCCACGGCCGCGCTGCGCGCCGGGCTAACGCCGATCATTTGCGTCGGCGAAACACGCGCCGAGCGAGAGGCGGGCGATGCGTTGAGCATCGTGGGCGCGCAGATCGAGGGCTCGCTCCCTGCCGATGCGCCCCCCAACATCGTCGTCGCCTATGAGCCCGTGTGGGCCATCGGCACGGGCCTGACGCCCACGACTGAGGACGTCGCCGAAATGCACGCCTTCGCGCGTGAGCGGATCGAAGCGCGGCTTGGCGGCGGCAAGAGCGCCGACATTCGCATTCTCTACGGCGGCTCGGTCAAGCCGTCGAACGCCCGCGAATTGATGCGCGTCGCGAATGTCGACGGCGCGCTGGTTGGCGGCGCGAGTTTGTCCGCCAAGGATTTTATCGGCGTCGCGAGCGCCTACCGCTGATCGCGTGAAGCTGGACAATCGGATCAGCGCGGATAAAGTCCTCTGTTTAGAGAGACTGGTTTTCTCTAAATTAATTGAGAGGGGCGCGTCATGAGCCCGAATGATTTCGGCGCTATTGAATTGGACAAGGAAGACCGCGTCTATCGCGGCTCGCGGTTTAGCGAGGTTCGCGACGCGGTGTTCGCCAATCCTTATCAAAAGGTCTGGGGCGCGTCGGGAGAGCCGCCGCTCCCCTTCGTGATGCCAACCTTTGTCGACATGTTGCGTGCGCTCTGGCGGGGCAGGCACTTTTTGACTGAGGCCGCCCAGCGATCGGTCGACGCGCGCAGCGACCTAAGGTGGGGGCCAGACAAAAAGGGCTTCAGACGCATCGTGCATCCCTGGGGCGTCGTTCTGACCGGACTATGGGAAATCACCGAGGATAACGACTACACCGGCTATTTCCAGAAGGGCAGCAAGGCGCTTGTCGTCGCGCGCTATTCCAACGGCGGCGCGGTGAAGCGCGGCGAGCCGCGCGGGCAGGGCATCGCCGGCAAGCTCTTTCCGACGACTGATCCAGAACATAAAGAGCCGTTGCAGACGGCGAATTTCTTCACGATCGACGATATCGTCGGCGCATCGACTCGCTACATCAACGATGTCGATTTCGTCAATGCGCCGAACGTCACGCTTTCGAATGACTGGCGAACCTCGCCGATCGTCATGACGGCGGGCATCGTTTTCGCGATCACCGATAAGGACCCAACCGAGCGGCAGCTGCACGAAGTCGCCGAGCTCGGCAAGCCTCGCGGGCTTCCCACCAGAGCCCCACGCTTCATGCGCCTGAAGCTTGCGCCCGGCCATCCGCGAATTGAAGGAGAGGACCTCGATTCACGCGATGAATTGCTGGCGATGATGTTCGACAAGGGCGATCCAACGCCTAGGCGCAAGATCGTTTTCACGATCGAGGTCACCGGGGATGGCGAAGTGACCGGCCGTACCGGATTCAAGAAAGGGACCTTCCGCAACTGGCGGCGGATCGGCGCGCTGACCTTCGACAACGCCGTCGTCTCCTACAATGGCGATCGCGTGCTGCATTTCCACCATCCGAACTGGCGCATCGACCGCAACGATCCGGAGACAAGGTTCCGCCCAGCGCCAACGAGCAGCGAAGCGGAAAAGGCCGAGGCGGTGTAGACTTGCCGCTTCGCTGACCGCCCGATATAAGCGCTCGCCTGCCCATACTCCAACGACGAGGCGATGCGCTCCTATGGCGATCGAACGCACATTCTCCATTCTCAAGCCCGACGCGACGAAGCGCAATCTCACCGGCAAGATCAACGCCTTGATCGAAGCGGCGGGCCTGCGAATCATCGCTCAAAAGCGCATCCGAATGTCGCGTGAACAGGCGGAAGCTTTTTACGCCGTGCATAAGGAGCGGCCGTTTTTCGGCGAGCTCGTCGACTTCATGATTTCCGAGCCCGTCGTCGTGCAGGTGCTCGAAGGCGAGAACGCCATTGCGCGCTACCGCGACGTGATGGGTGCGACCAACCCCGCGAACGCCGCGCCGGGAACGATTCGCAAGGAACATGCGCTGAGCGTCGGCGAGAATTCGGTGCATGGCTCGGACGCGCCGGAAACCGCGGCGGTGGAAATCGCGCAGTTCTTTCCCGGCGACGAGATCGTCGGCTAAGCAAGACGTCATTGCGTGGACGGCTGGGGACTAGAGCGCTTCCCGATCACATGGAACACGTGATCGATAAGGAATTGCTCAACATGAAAATGCTGGAGCAGGTTCTCATCGAAAAAGTCTTTCAACTTTTTCGGCAACCTGCTCTAGCCCGGCCATGACGGCCTGTGGCGCGGAATTAGGCCGCCGCGTGCTCAGGAAAATACTGCTTCAATATCCTGTCGCGATAGGCGACGAGGTTCACGTTGGCCAGCGCTGCGTCGCGAATGGCGCTCTCCGACATCGGCGATAGGACGGACGCGACGAAAGCGAAGACTGTCGCGTCGGCGCCACAGGGCGCATCGCCAAAGAGATAGGGCTTGTCGCCGATCAGCGTCGCGAGCGCCTCGATATCGCGCACGCCGAGCGCGTCGACTTCCGCGGGACTGTGACGGCCCATGCCTTGCGCCCAAAGCGATTTGGCGATCCTGCGTCGAATGAACCATTTCGCCAGCGGGCGCGCGACGGCGGGCACCCTTTCGAAGAAACGCTCTGGACCGCGTTTGAAATTGGCGTCATCCATCCAGCGCGTATGGACGATGATCCAATAGAGATGTTCTTCGCACATCTTCTCGACGCACCAGCCGATCGCCTTTTGCGCGTCGCTCAAATGCGCGTCGAAGTCGGGGCCGTATTTCTTTTCGACATGGAAACGGATGAAGGTCGAGTCGGCGACGATTTCGCCATCGTCGTCGATGTAGGGCTGCTTGCCCTTCGGCGCTTTTGAAAAGCCGCTGCGGTCTTCGACATAGTCGAGGCCCGCCATCTTCAAAAGCACCATCGCCTTCGTCACGAAAGGCGAGGCGTCCGGCAGTCCGGCGACAGGGCGGAAGCAGTAAAGCGTGATCGTCATGTCGTTCCCTTGGTCGGCGCGATGGCTTCGGGAACAATCAGCGCCGTCTCGCGGGGCGCCGGCGACCCGAGCACGCGATTGCCTTCGATCCGCACGGCGCCTGACGCGACCAGCCGCAGCGCCATCGGATAGATGACATGCTCCTGCGCGAGCACGCGCGCCGCGAGCGTCTGCGGCGTGTCGTCGTCGAGCACAGGCACGGCGGCCTGCGCGACGATCGGACCTTCGTCCATTTCGGGCACGACGAAATGCACGGTGGCGCCGTGAATCTTTACGCCGTCGGTCAGCGCCCGCTCATGCGTGTCGAGTCCGCGATAGGCAGGCAGCAGGGCAGGGTGAATATTGAGCATGCGCCCGCGCCAGCGACCGACGAACCAGGGCGTGAACATGCGTAGGAAACCGGCGAGGCAAATGAATTCGATACGATAGGTTTCCAGCACCAATTGCAGCGAACGTTCGAATTCTTCGCGTCCCGCATAAATCTTGTGGTCGACCGCGGCGGTCGCGACTCCGGCGGCCTTCGCCTTGGCGAGGCCCGGCGCATCGGGGCGATTGGAGAGCACAAGGGCGATTTCAGCTGGAAAGCTGGGTTCCCTGGCGGCGGCGATCAGCGCGTCCATGTTTGAGCCGCGCCCGGAGATCAGAATCGCGGTGCGCAGCCGTGTCACAACGCCAGGGTCCCTTGCGTAACGACCCGCTCGCCGTCCGTCTCGATGATTTCGCCGATGCGCACGGGCTTCTCGCCGACGGCGCGCAATGCGGCCTCCACCTCGCCCGCGGCCGGCTTGGAGGCCACCACCGCCATGCCGATTCCGCAGTTGAACGCGCGCAGCATCTCGCTAGGCGCAATTTCTCCGGTCGTCGCAAGCCAGCGGAACACCGGCGGAGGATCGAACGTCGACAGATCGAGCGCGACGCCTAGCCCGCTTGGCAGCACGCGCGGCAGATTGTCGGGAAAGCCGCCGCCGGTGATATGGGCGAGGGCGACGATATGCGGCGACGCCTTCAAGGCCGCGAGCAGGGGCTTCACGTAGATGCGGGTTGGCGTCAACAGCGCCTTCGCCAGACTGAGGTCACGCGCGAAAGGCGCGGTGGCGCTCCACGCAAGTCCGGCGTGCTTCACAACGCTGCGTACGAGCGAATAGCCATTGGAGTGGACGCCGGAGGAAGGCAGACCGAAGACGACGTCCCCTGCATGGACATCGCGAGGTAGAAGGCGATTGCGCTCCGCGGCGCCGACGGCGAATCCAGCGAGATCATAGTCGCCGCGCGCATAGAGGCCGGGCATTTCGGCGGTCTCGCCGCCCAGCAGGGCGCAGCCCGCCTCGACGCAACCGGCGGCGATGCCCTTCACCACTGACGTCGCGACATTTGGGTCGAGTTTGGCCGATGCGTAATAATCAAGGAAAAAGAGCGGCTCGGCGCCCTGAACGATCAAGTCATTGACGCACATGGCGACGAGATCGATTCCGATCGTCTCATGCAGACCGGATTCGATTGCGATTTTCACCTTGGTGCCGACGCCGTCGTTTGCCGCAACAAGGACGGGATCGGAAAATCCGGCCGCCTTGAGATCGAACACGCCGCCAAAGCCGCCGATCTCGCCGTCGGCGCCCGAGCGCCGCGTCGAACGCACGGCGGGGCGGATCATCTCGACGAACCGATTGCCTGCCTCGATATCGACGCCGGCGCTGGCGTAAGTAAGGCCCGAATTTCTCTGTTGCATTTCATCCTTCGCGTCGTGGCGCGGGCGTTAGATGGGCGCAAGCGGCGGCGGCTGTCAAATCCGCTCGGAACAGCTACGCTCTTGTGCGTTTGCACAAAGTTTTTCCCTAGCGCGGCATATTGAATGTCGCGGCAAAGGAGCTGCGCCATGAAGTTTCGGTTCACCATTGACGATATCGCTGCCGCCCGCGACGCCGGCGCAATTGACGCCGCGTCGTTCGAGCGGCTGTCGCAATTTCTTGCGTCGCGGCGCGCCGCCGCAGCGGAGACGACCGCCCAAGCGCCGCCGCGCTATGACGTCGTCAACCTGCTTTGGTACGCCGGCGCGTTGATCGTGCTCGGCGCCATGGGCATGTTTTCGACGACCGCCTTTGGCCTTTGGGGCGACAAGGCGCTGCTGGTCACCGCGATCGCCTACGCCGTGATGTTCGCCTTCGCCGGCGCTTATCTTTGGCGTAGGCGTGGACTGCGCACGCCGGGCGGGCTGCTCATCGCTTGCGCGGTCGGCATGACGCCGCTCGCGATCTTCGCGCTGCAATCCATGTTCGGCGTCAATCCTGCGGGCGAGGCGCGCTCCTACGGGGACTTCTACGTCTGGATCAAGTCGAGCTGGCTTCCCATGGAGCTTGGGACGATCGGCGCGGCGTCTGTCGCGTTGCTCGCCTTTCCTTTCCCTTTCCTCGTCATGATTATCGCCTTTTCGCTCTGGTTCATGTCGATGGATCTGACGCCCTGGCTGATGGGCCTCGCTGAATTTTCATGGGATCAGCGGGCGACGGTAAGCATGTATTTCGGGCTTGTCGTTCTCGCTGTCGCCTGGCTCGTCGACCTCAAGCGCTGGCGCAACGGCGATTTCGCCTTCTGGCTGCATCTTTTCGGCCTCCTGGCGTTTTGGGGCGGGCTGACGGCGCAGCACAGCGGCGACGAACTCGGCAAAGCGCTCTATTGCCTCATCAATGTGGGACTGATTTTTCTGTCGCTCTTCCTGATGCGCCGGGTCTATGCGGTCTTCGGCGCGGTCGGCGTCACGACCTATCTGAGCTATCTTGCCAGCAGCGTTTTCAAGGATTCGATCCTTTTCCCCTTCGCGCTGTCGGGCATCGGCGTTCTGCTCATCGTCTTCGGCCTGTTGTTTCACCGCTACGGCGCCGCCATGGGCGAAACAATTGGCGAATTGCTGCCGGGGCATTTGCGGGGATTACGCCCCGCCCATGCCCGCGAGCAAGACTCCGCATGAGCAATTGCCGAGTCCGCGGCGTCGCCTTTGGCGGCAGATTGATTGCGCTTTAGGCGGCGGCGGATTATATAAGCCAAATCCCAACATGGACGGTCGTTCTGTGGGTCGCTGGCGCCGGGCGGCGCGGCGCCAGACGTCGCCCCCATGCCTGATCAAGGAGTTTTGCAGATGGGCAACGCCCCGCTGATGCCGAAGGCCACGGCCGTTTGGCTCGTCGAAAATACATCGCTGACGTTCGACCAGATCGCGGATTTCTGCAAACTGCATCCGCTCGAAGTGAAGGGCATCGCCGACGGCGAGGTCGCGGCTGGAATTCGCGGCCATGATCCGATCACCTCGGGGCAGCTCACGCGCGAGGAGATCGAAAAGGCCGAGAAAAACACCGGCCATCGCCTCCATCTTTCCGTCTCCAAGGTTGTGGTGCCGGAGGTCAAGAAGGCGCGCGGTCCTCGCTACACGCCGCTGTCGCGCCGTCAGGATCGTCCGAACGCGATTTTGTGGCTCGTGCGCAATCACGCGGAGCTGAAGGATGCGCAGATCATGCGGCTTGTCGGCACGACAAAGACGACGCTGAAGGCGATCCGCGAGCGCACCCACTGGAATTCCTCGGCGCTGACGCCCATGGACCCTGTAACGCTAGGACTTTGCTCGCAGATCGATCTCGACTTCGAGGTCAATCGCGCGGCGAAGGACAAGCCGCCGACGGTCGAGGATCATGGCCAGACGCTGGTGCCTGCAAGCGTCACCACGAGTCCGCGGGCCGAGCCCTCCACGACCGAAGACGTCTTCGGCAAGGCCAAACCAGCGGCCCCGCCGGACGACGAAGATCATTTTGACGCCGACCGCGTATTCGGACGGCTCAAGGACGTCGATTTCGGCGAGTAGCTTGCGATCCTCGCGCGAGCGCCGATTGATCAACCGGTAGCTCGCGCGTATCTTTCCGTTTAGAGCTTAACCGCGCGGACTTGCGCAATTGCGTTGGCGAGCGTCGCTTCGCCGCGATTACAACTCGCCGGCGAACCTTTGGACTCTCCGGATGACCATCTCGCCTTATGATCGCGACCTCGAACGAAATCCCGCCAATTTTCAGCCGCTGACTCCGCTCACCTTTCTGGAGCGCGCCGCAGCCGTCTTTCCTGAACGCATCGCGATCGCCCACGGCCCCCTGCGGCGCAATTATCGCGACTTTTACGCTCGCAGCCTGCGGCTCGCGAGCGCGCTTGAGAAGGCGGGGCTTGGTCGCGGCGACACCGTCTCGGTCATGCTCGCGAACACGCCAGCGATGCTTGAATGCCACTACGCCGTTCCGATGATGGGCGCGGTGCTCAACACGTTGAATACGCGGCTTGACGCTTCGATCCTCGCGTTCACCCTCGATCATGCCGAGACGAAGGCGCTGATTGTCGATCGAGAGTTCGCAGATGTGATTCGCGAAGCGCTTTCGCGCGCGAAGGCGAAGCCCTTGATCGTCGACTACAGCGATCCGGAATATGACGGGCCCGGCGAGCGGTTGGGCGCCGTGGACTATGAGGATTTCCTGCGCTCGGGCGACGCCGATTATCGATGGTCGCCGCCGCGAGACGAATGGGACGCGATCTCGCTCAATTACACGTCCGGCACGACCGGCGATCCGAAAGGCGTCGTCTATCATCATCGCGGCGCCTATCTGACCGCGCTCGGCAATGTCCTTACCGGCGACATGGGCCGCCACCCGGTCTATCTGTGGACGCTGCCGATGTTCCATTGCAACGGCTGGTGCTTCCCCTGGTCGATTTCGGTCAACGCCGGCGTCCATGTCTGTCTTCGGCAGGTGCGCGCCGGTCATATCTATGAGCTGATGGCGGAGCACGGCGTCACGCATCTGTGCGGCGCGCCCATCGTCATGTCGACGCTTCTCAACGCGACCGAATCGGAAAAGAAGCCGCTGACGCGAACTGCACGCTTTTTTACCGCCGCGGCGCCGCCGCCGCAGGCGGTGCTCGCTGGAATGAAAGCCGCCGGATTCGAAGTCACGCATCTTTATGGACTGACCGAAACTTACGGCCCTGCCGCCGTCAATGAATGGCATGACGACTGGGATTCGCTCGATGGCCCCGCACAGGCGCAGATGAAAGCGCGCCAAGGCGTGCGCTATCTCGTTCTTGAAAATCTCGACGTGATCGACCCGGACACCATGCAGCCGGCGCCGCGCGACGGCGCAACGATGGGCGAGGTCATGTTTCGCGGCAATGTCGTCATGAAAGGCTACCTGAAGAACAAGGGCGCTACGGAGAAAGCCTTCCACGGCGGCTGGTTTCACTCAGGCGACTTGGGCGTGCGCCATCCAGATGGATACATCCAGCTGAAGGACCGTTCGAAGGACATCATCATTTCGGGCGGCGAAAATATTTCCTCGATCGAAGTCGAGGACGCGCTGTTTCGCCATCCCAAGGTAGCAGCCGCCGCCGTCGTCGCCGCGCCTGACGACAAATGGGGCGAAACGCCTTGCGCCTTCGTGGAGCTAAAGGACGGCCAAGAGGCGACGGCGGAGGAGCTGATCAACTGGACGCGTCAGCACTTGGCGCATTTCAAATGCCCGCGCCACGTCGTCTTTTGCGAGTTGCCGAAAACGTCGACGGGCAAGATCCGCAAATATGTTCTGCGCGAACGCGCTCGAGAAATCTGGCCGGCGAGCGTGACGACGGCGTCGCTTTAAAGGAGTCCGAAAGAACGGCCTCAAAAAGAGAAGCCAGCAGTCTTTATGACCGCCGGCTTCGCGTCGGGGGCGGAAGGCCGAAACTTTCCGCGCCCCGCTATGTCGCCTAAAACTAGAAGAAGAGTCCGAGGCAGCCGCCAGCCAGAGCGCCGACAACAGCCGCCGCGATCGTGTTGGGGATGCCGCCAAGCGCGACAGAGGCGAGACCGCCGAGGATAACCGCGCCGATGCCAGCGAAGATGTAGGTGTTCGTGGTGATTTCGAGTTCTTTCTGAGCCATCGTTCTTCACTCCTCTTAATTTTCGTTCCCTGAGCTGCGCCTTGTCCGCCGGCGCATTCTCATTCCCATGGGCGCGTCATTTCGACGCAGGCGGAGGTTAGCACAAGTTGGCGTTGAGTCAATCGGGCCTGCGACAGGATGTCGCGCATGTAACCAAATGATAGATAAGACGGTTCGGTATTTGATACGATTTCAACCGCTCAACAGGGAAAAAGAAATTTCGGTCCCGACACGCTTCTGCGTCGGTTTCGGCTGCGGAGCGCCCGCTTCAATTCGTTTTCGTCGAACACGGACGCTATACCCCCTGCCGATGACAAAAAAGCACCCTGACGTCGATTCTCTCGATCCCGTGGCGCGCAAACCGGATCGCGGTTTGAAAGCCACGCTCTCTCCGCTTCGGCCCTTGCTGCCGTATGCGCTGCGCTACAAGCGAATTATCGTTTTCGCCTTTATCGCGCTGCTGATGGCCGCCGGCGCGACTCTCACCTTGCCGCTCGCCGTGCGCGGCATGATCGATCACGGCTTTTCCGCCGACAGCGCCGGCGCAGTGAACGCCTATTTCGGGGCGATGATCGCGGTCGCCGCGACTCTCGCGATCGCTTCCGCCACGCGCTACTATTTCGTCATGACGCTCGGCGAGCGTGTGGTCGCCGACTTGCGCGCCGATCTCTTCAAACATCTCACGTCGCTCGACGCCGCCTTCTACGACACGGCGAAGACAGGCGAGCTTCTCTCGCGGCTGACCGCCGACACGACGCAGCTGAAATCCGCCTTTGGCTCATCGGCGTCGGTCGCATTGCGCAATCTCTTCATGTTCTTCGGCGCAATCATCATGATGGTGGCGACGAGTCCCAAGCTTGCCGGTATGACGCTCGCGGCCATCCCGATCGTCGTTCTGCCGCTCATCGCGTCGGGCCGCGCGGTGCGCCGGCGCTCCCGCTCCGCTCAGGACACGCTGGCGCAGGCTTCCGCCTATGCCGGGGAAAATCTTTCGGCCGTACGCGCCATGCAGGCGAACGGCGCGCAGAGGTCGACCACGGCGCGGTTCACGCGGGCGGTGGTGGACGCCTATGACGCGGCGCAGGCCGCGACGCTGCTTCGCGCCTTCGTGACCGCCGGGGCCATTCTCGTCGTCTTCACGAGCGTTGTCGGCGTGCTCTGGTTGGGAGCCCAGGACGTGCTCGCCGGACACATGACGTCGGGCGTTCTATCCCAGTTCGTTCTCTACGCGGTGCTTGGCGCAAGTTCGCTCGGCGAGCTCACGCAGACCTGGAGCGAGCTCTCCGCGGCCGCCGGCGCCGCCGGCCGCATCGCCGAAATTCTTGCCATTCAACCGCGCATCGTGGCGCCGCCGCGGCCGACGCCGCCGCCCGCGCGCTGGCAAGGACGCATCGCCTTCGATCATGTGTGTTTCGCCTATCCGTCCGCGCCGGGGAGGCCTGCCTTGCAGAGTTTCTCGCTCGTCGTTGCGCCAGGAGAGCGCGTCGCGCTGGTCGGGCCGTCCGGCGCGGGCAAATCGACAACCTTCGCGCTGCTCCTTCGCTTTTACGACGTCGACTCCGGCGCCATTACTCTGGACGGGGTCGACCTGCGCGATCTTGATCCCGTTGCGCTCCGCAAGGCGATCGCGCTCGCTCCGCAGGACCCGGTGATCTTCGGACTCTCCGTCGCTGAAAATATCGCCTACGGCCGCGACGACGCGTCGAGCGGGGAGATCGTCGCCGCGGCAAAGCGCGCCCAGGCGCACGACTTCATCATGGCGCTGCCGATGGGCTACGACACCCTGCTCGGCGAACGCGGCATCACGCTCTCTGGCGGGCAGCGCCAGCGCCTCGCGATTGCGCGCGCAATCCTCGCCGACGCGCCCGTGCTGCTCCTGGACGAGGCCACCTCGGCGCTTGACGCCGAGAACGAGGCTTTGGTGCAGGCGGCGCTGCATGACGTGATGCAGGGGCGCACGAGCCTCGTCATCGCCCATCGTCTCGCGACGGTGTTGGAAGCCGATCGCATCATCGTCATCGAAGAAGGCCGCATCGTCGAGCAGGGCACCCACTCGAGCCTGACCGCCGCGGGCGGACTTTATGCGCGGCTCGCGAAACTGCAGTTCGACACCGACCGCGCTGGCGCCGCCGCCTGAGGCGGATGGGGCTATTCGCTGGAACGGATGCGCTCGATCCAGGATTTCAGCAGGCCGATCGCCTCGCCCTTTCAGGAGGTCGACGTCGACGCGGAGACGCCCAACCGCGCCAACGAAGCCTGTGCAGCCGCGCGAGGCTAATTTGCCTTCGTCCTGAATAATGCTATGAGCACGCGCCAACCCCTGACGGCCCAGGCCGTCAAATTTCCATCCTGCGGCCGACGCGTTTGCATCGCCGCTCAAAGGAGTTGGCGCCAATGGCCATATCGCCCGTCACGTTGACCGAAGCATTGACCTTCGACGACGTGTTGCTGCGGCCCGGCCATTCGCGGGTGACGCCTTCCGGCGTCGATGTTGCGACACGGCTGACGCGCGAGATCACGCTCAATCTTCCGATCATTTCGGCCGCGATGGACACCGTCACCGAGGCGCGTCTCGCGATCGCCATGGCGCAGGCGGGCGGCATCGGCGTCATCCACCAGAACCTGTCGGCGGCCGCGCAAGCCGCCGAAGTGCGCAAGGTCAAGCGCTACGAAAGCGGCATGGTGATCGATCCGATCACCATTTTCCCAGATGAAACCCTCGCCGACGCGCTCGCTCTGATGGCGGGCCACGGCATTTCGGGAATTCCGGTCGTCGAGCGCGCCCGCGATGGCGGCAGGGGCAAGCTCGTCGGCATTCTCACCAATCGCGACGTGCGATTCGCCCAGGACCGCAGCCAACCCGTGGCTGAACTGATGACGAAAAAGCTCGTCACGGTCCAAGAAGGCGTGGGGCAGGCGGAGGCGCAGCGGCTGCTCCACGAACATCGCATCGAGAAACTGCTCGTCGTCGACGAAGATTATCGCTGCGTCGGCCTCGTCACCGTCAAGGACATCGAGAAGGCGACGCTACATCCCTATGCCTGCAAGGATCATGAGGGGCGGCTGCGCGTCGCCGCCGCCTCGACCGTCGGCGACCACGGGTTCGAGCGCGCGCTTCAGCTCATCGACGCCGGCGTCGACTGCGTGGTGATCGACACCGCGCATGGTCATTCGCAGTCCGTGATCGACCAGGTGACGCGGGTCAAGAAGGCCTCGAACAAGGTCTCGATCATCGCCGGCAACATCGCCACCGCCGAAGCCGCTAAGGCGCTGATCGGCGCCGGCGCCGACGCGATCAAAGTCGGCATAGGACCCGGCTCGATCTGCACCACGCGGATCGTTGCGGGCGTCGGCGTGCCGCAGCTCACCGCGATCATGGAGGCCGCGGATGAAGCGCGCAAAGCCGACGTGCCGGTGATCGGCGACGGCGGCGTCAAATTTTCCGGCGACCTCGCCAAGGCCATCGCGGCAGGCGCCGACGTCGTCATGATCGGCTCGCTGTTTGCGGGAACCGAGGAGTCGCCCGGCGAGGTGTTTTTGTATCAGGGCCGCTCGTTCAAAGCCTATCGCGGCATGGGTTCAGTAGGCGCGATGACCGCAGGGTCGGCGACGCGCTACTTCCAGGGCGACGTGAAGGAACAGCTCAAACTCGTGCCCGAGGGCATCGAAGGGCAGGTTCCTTATCGCGGTCCCATAGCGCCGATCCTGTATCAGCTCGCCGGCGGCCTGCGCGCCGCGATGGGTTATGTCGGCGCCCCGACGATCAAAGATTTCCAGGAGCGCGCGCAGTTCGTGCGCATCACCAACGCCGGATTGCGCGAGAGCCATGTGCATGACGTCGCGATCACCCGCGAGAGTCCCAACTATCCGACGGGCGCGTGAGACGCTGGTAAAAAAAAGGGGGCCGCGCAACGGCCCCTAATAGGTGGGAGAAAAGTCAAGGGAGGAAACATGCTGGTAAAAAGTATCACCTGAGAAGTGAGCGCCAGATAGCGAACACTGAGAGCATTTGCGCTCGTCTAACTCCTTGCGCCTCTCACTGTTCATTCAAAATGCTACGGCCAAAATCGTTTCTTCGCGTCATGCGAATTGATGATGACGGCAGTTTTTTTGAAGCGTGGCTCAAGTATTCGCCGAATGTGCTGACGTAGGTAAGCAGAGGGCCTCGCGAATTCCCCCAATAGCGACTCAAATCCTCCTCAATGGCTCAAAGCCATACTGCACGGAGGATCACTTCGCAGGGGGAGGACAGTCGCGAAATCCAGCAGCGCCTGATCAGATGACATGGCGCCGACGATCGAGAGGCCGAGCGGGCAGCCGTCGGCTTGGGTCACCGGGATTGTCACCTGCGGCAGGCCGGCATGCCCTGCGATCGCGTTGAGTGGCAACGCCGATTTGTAGAAGCGGCCAATTTCTTCCGAGGACGTCGATAACGGCAACGCCATGCCGAGCGTGGTCGGGATGACGAGTCCGGTTCCAGGCGGAATCATCGCCCTCACGCGCTGGGCGACCGTCTGCCGAAAGATGCGATAGTGCGTTACGGCCGGCTCACCGATGGTCGCGGCGTCGGCGAAGCGCGGCGCAATCGCCGCACCAAATTTCGGCCGGTTGGCCGTGATCCACGGCCCCAAGTGTCGCCATATCTCTGCACCCTGAAGCACCCGATAACATTCGAGCCATTCAGCCTCGGCGCCCTCAAAAACCGTGACTTCATCGACGGCGCCCAAGGCGCGCGCCCGTTCCCGCAACCGCGAAGCGGCATGAGGGTCCGCGAGCGCAAAGGCGTCGCTTACTTGCACCAACCGACTTATCGGCGTGGCGTCGCCGGGACCCAATAATGTCTGGCCCACCAAGGAGAGGGAGCCGGGATCGCGAGCGAGCCAACCGATCGTGTCGTAGCTCGGCGCGAAGGGCACCACACCTACCGTCGAGATCCGTCCGTGGGTCGGGCGAAAGCCGAAAATGCCGGTGAAGCTGGCGGGCACCCGCACCGATCCTCCGGTGTCGGTTCCCAAAGCAAAATCCACGAGGCCAGCCGCAACCGCGACAGCGGAGCCGCTGGAGGAGCCGCCGGGGAGCCGATCCGGGCAGGCCGGATTGACGGGCGTGCCGTAGTGGGCATTTGCCCCTTCGAGACTGAACGCAAGTTCGTCCATTACGGTCTTGCCGACCAGCCGTGCGCCTGCCGCAAGCAACGCTTCGACGACCGGCGCCGATGTCTCCACCGTCGGATGGCTTGCGAGCCAGTCCGGATTGCCGCCGCCGGTGCGGCAGCCGGCGACGTCGATGAAATCCTTGACCGCAAAGGTCAGGCCGTTTAACGGCCCGCGCCCGGTCGGCTCGCGCATGCACGACAATCCGGGAACGAAGGCGCCGAAATGGTTCGGGTCGCGTGGGTTCGTCTTCACGGAAGAAACGGCCGAGCCAGCCCGAGGCGCGCGCACGGAGCGCCGCGATGACCGCGTTCGAATTGGTCAGGCTTTCTTAAAGTCATGCGGCTCCCGCTTAAGCTGGCGTCGTCAAGTCGTTTGACGTGCAGATTCCTGATTTGAGAATTGGCGTGGAAATAAGTTGGTCAGCGCCGATCACGTCTCGGTCGCGCCCCACACGGGTGGTGTGGCGTCATAACCGTTATGACATGAGCGCTGTCGTGACGCACCGAGAAACCGGCGTTCAACCCCGTCGGCTCCCCCGAAGATCATAGTTGTTCGACGTGAACTGATGGTGGAAGGCGCGCCGGAAACTGTTCGAAGGATATTCCAATAGAGCGTGGAAGCGCGCCGCCAGGGCAGGCAGTACGCGCGACGATGCTGTCCATGTTGAGACGCCCTCAAAATTGACGCCTATCACGAGTCAGGCGTCTGGCATGGTCTCGCGATCGAAACGCGGCGCGGACGTGAGCGCATCTTCATCGGCATGATTGAGAAGTCCGGCGACAAGCCTTTCGCCATCCGTCGCGCAGCTTGAAGCGGTATTTTGGGTGGACAGGCGGCGCGATGACGGCGCTCTACACGAGGTCGGCGGATCGGAGCCGGCTCGCGCGCGAAGCGATGAGCAAGCTCGCCAAGTCCTAAGGGGGAACAAAAAATCCCTCACCTATGCAAAAGGTGAGGGATTGGGAATTCTAATCACAACAAATCAGAGCCTTACGACCCCTTAGAGGGCCTCGCGAAGACCCTCTAAATTTGAATTAGAAAAGTGCTGCTCATAGAGTTGCTCAAAAGCCAGGCTGAAAATTGAGCGCGTAGTATCGAACCCCGAGTTTCTGAAGCGTCCGCGGCAATTTCGTCCGCCCCCCCGACGTTCGAGATAACGTTAGGTCGAAAAAAAGGGGCCGGCATCATCCAAACGGATGAGACCAGCCCCCAATTCGTTGAAATCAAATGTATACGCTTATTCGCCCTTTGGCGCGTTGAGCGGGGCGAGTCCACCGAGGAGCGCGACCACTTCCGCCTGGCGGTTGCATCCGGTCTTTTCCATCACGCCGCGTAGATGCGTGCGCACCGTGTTGCGCGAGACGGACTGCTCAGTGGCGATTTCCTCGAGCGTTTTGCACGCCAAGAGGCCGCGCGCCACGCGGGCCTCGGCTGGCGTGAGGTCGTAGAGCGACTGAACCAGCTCGACCGCCGGCGCCTGCTGCGCGCCGACTGGAGTCATCACCAGAATTGCCGCGCAACGCACGAAAATGTCGCGCGCCGCGCCGCGGATTGGCACCAGATTAGCGATCATCGGGCTTTCGTCTTCGCCTGCGCGGACGGCGAAGGATTTCGGGGCGCCGACGAGATCGTCGTCGAGCGCGTCCATCGCCTGACGCAGCAGCCCGTCGGCCGAGGCGTCGACGAGCGACACGCGGTCATGGGCGCGCCAGCGGACATATCCGCTCAGCGCATTGCTCGGGTCGTTCGCGGAGATCACGCGCCCGTCGTCGTCAAGAACCAGCGCCGGAAGGCCGATGAGCGCGAAGGTTTCGCCCGCGACTCGGGCCCGCTCGAGTTGCAGACGCGTGGCAAGGAAGGCGGCGCGCGCGAGGTGCGGCCGCAGTTCGTCAAGCTGACGAATGACCGACGGCTCGATGGGGCCGCGGTTATGCGCGCGTTCGAGGCAGATGATGCCGGTGTCGCCGGTGGGCAGCGAGATCGCCGTCGCCGCGCTGAACCCCAGTCCGCGTGGCCGCAGAAAGTCGCTGTAGTTGGTATCGCGCTCAAGCTCCTCGGCCGTATAGACGTCGTCGTCGGACAGGAAGCCCGGATGGCGGCGACTGAACAGTCTGCCGCCGCGCGTGCAGTTGCTGAGCCAGTCCCCACGCATGAAGTTTTCCACATGCTCGCAGATCGCCGGAGACGCCGTCCAGCGGGAGACTTTTTCGCGCGCTGCAAAGAGCACGCCGCCCTGCGCCTCGGCAAGATGCGAGAGTTCGTCGAGAACGTCCGGCCACATATCCGGCGCGAAGGAGCATTCGTAAATACGATCGATGAGTTGTTGAACCATCTTCAATATCTCTTGTTGGCGGTCGCGCTAAAGGCGCGTGCGCTTTGAAATAAACCGTATGCAAACGTGCGGCCGGCGAGATGGTTCCCAGCCGGCCGCGAATTTTAGGTCAGTGCTTGCCGGCGTCGATCGCGACTCCTTTGCGCTCCTTATGAATATAAGCGACGAGCGCCGTCATCTTCGGGTCGTCGGCCGGAAGCGTGGCTCCCTGCAGCGGGTTTCTGATGCACCAGTTCACCATTTCGAACAACTGCGCAACTTTGCCAAGCTGCTTTTGGAATTTCGGATAGGTCTCTGGGTGGGTATTGGCGGCGTTGGGATGGCATTGCGCGCAGGCGACGCCGTTCGTGCCGACGGCTCCGCTGGTCCAGAGCTCGCGGCCTTTTTTCGCCACGGAATCAAATTCGCTCTGCCAGCGGTCGACGTCTGTCCCCGTGAATTCGTCGGCGAGCGTTGCCGGCGAAAGCAGCACAGCGCTCAAAACAAGCGCAATCGTAAAGCGGCGCATGGTCATTCTCCTCGACCTAGTAATGCAGTTGCGGCGCCTTGCGGACGATCGCCTCTTGATATTTCTTATCGACGGGCTTCCCAAGCTTTGGATCATAGCCGACGACGCGCTCGCCATTGTCCCAGAGCTGATAGCGCGCGGTGACCCGCCCGGAGTTGACGTCAATCATCTGCCAGCCAGTGGCGTCGCGTTCGAAGAAGGGGTCAGCGCGGTTCATCGGAACCGTCAGCACAGGAACATGCGCCCCGGCTTGCGCATAAGTGTCGGGGTAGGGCCAGGGCCAGGCCGTGGCCATCACCGCATTGAAGGAGATGTTGCCGATCTGGTTGTACTGGATCTGATGCACATGGCCGTAGATCACGTTGACGGTCTTGAACGGCTGCAACAAGGCCTGCACTTGCTCGGCGTCGTCGGTCCAGAAATTCCAGCCCTTGTAGATCTTCTGCAGCGGCGAGTGCGAGAAGACGATGAGCGGCGTGTCCTTGGACACTTTGTCGAGATCGTCCTTGAGCCAGGCGCGCTGCTTTTCACCGACCATGAACGGCGAGCCGTTCGGATTATCGAGTCCGGCCATTTCGAGCATACGCTGCTCGGCCGTCGGCCAACGATGAAACGTCCATTCATCCGTCGTGAGAATCGAATTCAACACGACGAAATGAACGCCCTTGTGATCGAAGCTGTACCACTGCGGGCCATAGAGCTTCGACCAATATTCGCCCAGGTCGAGATAATAGTCATGCTCGCCCATCACGGTGTGGAGTTTGCCCTTCACATGCGAAAGCATTTCGGCGCCGTGGTCGAGCTCCTCCTTCTTGCCGAGCTGCGCGAGATCGCCGCCGAACATCACGAAATCGGCTTCCGGCGTAATGAGATTGGCTTCGGCGATGGCGCGCTTCAGGCCCATGTCCCAGTTGCGCACGAAGCTCGCGCCTTTGATCTGCTGAATGTGCGAATCGGAAATATAGGTGAAGCTGAAATCCTCGCGCGTTCCGCCGAAGGCGAGGCGCACCATGGAGATCGGCAGGGTCGTGAGCGTTCCGGCGGCGGCGCCGGCGGCGATCACGCTGCGCCTTGTGATGAGTCTGGTCATTTCCTATCCTCCCCGCGGCTTCGCGCTTACGTGCGAGCCGCTTGTTGTCTCCTGAGCGTTGGTCTCGCCGTTATTTTGTCTGCGCCGTCACATAAGCAGGGCTCGTCAGCGTCTCCAGAAACGCGACGAGGTCGTCGATCTGCTGATCCTTCAGATCCAACGGCCGGATGCCGCCGGAGAGATAGGGGTTGACCGGCGCCGGATCGCCCGGGGTTTTTCCGCCCTCGTTATAATGCTTCACCACATCCTTCAGCGTCTTGAGCGAACCGTCGTGCATATAGGGGGCGGTCATTGCGATATTGCGCAGAGTCGTGGTCTTGAACGCGCCGATTTCATCGAAGGAGTTCGTGACCGCAAACCGGCCGAGTTCAGAGACCATCGGATCGGCGAGCACCGCCTTGTCGACGGACGCGCCCGCCGCTTTCGCCTTGAGGAATTCGGCGGCGAGACGCGGCACGTCGGCTTGAATGCGGTTGATGCCGACGCCGATGTTGTGGAACCTGTTGTCGGTGAAGAGCGCCTGCGTCTGTTCGATGGCGTGGCAGGACACGCATCGTCCCTGACCGACATAAAGGTCGAAGCCGCGTTTGGCCTGATCGCTGATGGCGTTGCGGTCGCCGCCGAAATACCATTTGTCGAAGGGCGAATCGCCGGAGATGACCGTGCGCTCGAAGCTCGCGATCGCCTTCTTGACGTCGTCCATCGTCACGTCTTTGCCGCTCTTGCCGAACGCCTTCTTGAAGCCCTCAACATAGGCGGGATCGTCGCGAACGATCTTGAGCACCGGCTCGTGATCGGGCAGCCCCATTTCCACGGGATTGACCATCGGATGCTGCGACTGATCCTCCAGCGAGATCGAGCGCCCGTCCCAGAATTGCGAGGTGTAGTAGGCCGCGTTGATGACCGACGGGGCGTTGCGCGTGCCGGTCAGCTTGTTGTGACCTTCGGAAACCCGCAACGGACTGTCCGTGAAAGCTTTTTTGTCATTGTGACAGGTCGAGCAGCTCACCGTGCCGTCGATCGAGAAGCGCGCGTCATGGAACAGCTTGTCGCCCAGCGCGACCTTTTCCGGCGACTGCGGATTGTCCGCCGGAACCGGAACTTTTGGCAGGCCGAGCGGCTCGGCCCTCGCCCAGCCGCCGGCGGCGAGCAGCGCCGCAAGCGGAAGCGCAATAAGCGCCGTCTCAACGGATTTCCAAACATTAGGAACGCGCGCCATGAGCCCCTCCGCGACCGCTCGGCTTCTCGCCGGCTTTTGTTTTCACGTTAAGTTTGCTCTGCTTTTAGCGGCAGGGCAAGTCATGGCTGTGACGCTCGGCGCGGTGGTCAAAGAACTCGCCAGACGAGTATTGCGTCATG
>DATBRI010000062.1:0-49785 GCA_036560365.1 Methylocystis sp. | reverse complement strand
CGCGCTGGTCAATCACCCGGCGCCCGACCGTCCCGACGCGCAGGCGCTCACCGACAATCCGCTCGCGCCCAGGGTGGGCGGCCTGCTCGGCTAGAGCAGGTTCCGAAAAAGTTGACAGACTTTTTCGATGAGAACCTGCTCTAACATTTTGATTTTGAGCGATTCCTTATCGATCACATGATTTCTTGTGATCGATAAGCGCTCTAAGCGCCGCGCGCGCTCTGGTCATCCTTTCCCCAAACGAAAAGCACGAGAGCCAGAACGCCGGCGGCCGCAAAAAGAAAGTAAGGCATCCGCGCGAGCAGCGGCCGGCCGCCAACGGAGAACGGGAATCGCGACACCCAGTGCTCGCCGTTGGGACCGTCGACCGTGACAATCCCCACGAATTGCCCGGTCTCGTTGAAGACATGCTCAAAGTTCAGCGTGCCGGCCGGATAGACCTTCGGCGGCAGATAGGCCACCGTGATGGCGTCGAGGCGCTCCTGCGGCTCCTTGTCGCCGACGTCGCGGATGATGCGAACGTTTGTCGACATCTCCCGCATCTCGTCCTGTGCGTAATCCAGAACGAAAATCGTCGCGCCAAGCGTGGGAATATCCTCGCAGAACCTGTTGCGCGACGCCGCTGGCTGATAGCCGGAGAGATACATCAAGTCCGGCCCGATTTTCAGCAGGCAGGCGTTCTGCTGGCGCTGCATGGCGCCATGCGCGAAAGCGGCGGCCAGCGGCGCGCCGACGAGAAACGTCATCGCCAGCAAGCAAATAGCGCTAAAGCGTTTTGACATGCCGTCCTCCTGTTCAAAGGCTGGACGACGCTGCCCTGAAACTCAGCTTGCGCGTCATCCCTTCGTCGACTAGCGGTTGCGTCGCCCACGCGCGTGCCTAGGCTGTCCAAGGAAAGAAACCCGGCAGGAACGAAAAAGATGCGCCCGGTAGGGAAATTCTTCATTGTCGCGCTGCTTCTGCTTACGGGCGCTTGGGCGCGGGCGTCGGATCTCAACGACTATCCGACCGCCGCGCGGGCCGATTACGTCTTCGGCTGTATGAAGGCCAATGGCGATACGCGCCTCTCGCTGGACCAATGCTCTTGCTCCATCGACGTCATCGCGACCATTCTGCCTTATGAGCGATATGTCACGGCCGAGACCGTCGCGAGCGTCAATCAGCAGGCGGGGCAGGTCGGCGCGCTGATGCGCAACACGGATTCGGCGCGCGATGCGCTCCAGGAATTACGCCGCGCCCAGGCCGAGGCGCAGGTGCGGTGCTTTTAAAAACCAATCGCTGCAAGAGCTGGAGAGCCCATGCTTATTCTCATTCTCGGAATTGTGATTTTTCTAGGGGTCCATACGCTCACGGCGCTTCGCGAAACGCGTAGCGGCCTGATCGAGCGCTACGGCCTGCAAACCTATAAGGGCGCCTATGGGCTCGTCGCCGCGATCGGTCTGGCGCTCATCGTCTATGGCTTCATCCGTTATCGCGCCGAGGGATTGATCTATGTCTGGACGCCGCCGTCATGGGGGCGCCATGTCGCCATGCCGCTCGTCTGGTTCGCCTTCGTCGCGCTCGCGAGCCGCCGCGCGCCCCCCGGGCGTATTCGCGGCTGGCTGCGCCATCCGACGCTGGTCGCGATCAAGAGCTGGGCGCTCGCGCATCTTCTCGTCAATGGCGATCTCGGCGGCATGATCCTGTTCGGGTCGTTCCTCGCCTGGGGCGTCTTCGACCGCATCGCGGTGAAGAAGCGCGGGGACGGGGGCGCGCCGCGGATCTCAGAATTTACGCGCGGCGACGCGATCGCGCTCGGCGCCGGAACGGCGCTGTTCCTCATCGTGCTCTATCTGCACCCATGGCTGTTCGGCGTTTCGGTGCTGCGTGGGTGAGCAGCGCTCGACTTCGTCCTATGACGGCGCGGACTCGTCGTCCGTTGGCGCCGGCGTCTCCAGGCTTCGGCCCTGCCAGGGCCAGCGGCCTTCGAGCTCAGCCTCCATCGTAAAGCTCATCCCCGTGCGGATCATCACGATCAGGCCGAGCACGAAGAC
Source organism: Methylocystis sp. (assembly GCA_036560365.1). Taxonomy (GTDB): domain Bacteria; phylum Pseudomonadota; class Alphaproteobacteria; order Rhizobiales; family Beijerinckiaceae; genus Methylocystis. Next base: position 47,752 of record DATBRI010000062.1, on the reverse strand, counting down.
GTTCTCGAGGCTTGGATGTTCGACGGAGACGGTGCGGATGATGTCGCCCCCGACGAGGAACTCCAGCCCGAGCAGGATCGAGCGGCCGACATTCTTTCGGTAGCCGCGATAGGTGAGGGGATTTTTCCGCCAGGGCGTCAGAAATGCGAGCGTCGACAGGACCGCGCCAGTGACGATGATCAGCACGCCGACGACGTCGAGCGCCAGACCCGCGAAGTTGATGATCTCATGGATGCTCGCGAGATAGGGCACTAGCGCTGCGCTTTCATGCCCGGGCGCCCGCAAGCCGCGACAGCGCCTTGGCGTGGCCGATGAGCGGCAGCAGCGCGGCGAGCTCCGGGCCGCTCTCGGCGCCGGTCAGCGCCAGCCGTAGCGGGTGGAAGAGCGCCTTGCCCTTCCTGCCGGTCGCCGTCTTGATGTCGCTTGTCCAGGCCGCCCATGTGATCTCGTCCCAAGGCTCCAACGGCAAAAGCTGCGCCGCGTCTTTCAGGAATGATTCATCCTCGCGGATCGGCGTGATCTCCGCATCCACAACGCGCCACCATGTCAGAATATCGTCGAAACGCGCAAGATTGCCGCGCGCCGCGCGCCATAAGGGCTCCGCCTTGCGGCCCACGATCGTCAAGACTTCGAGCCGCTCGCGCACGTCATCATATTCGTAAAGCGCGAGAGTCCGGTGCGTCAGCGTTTCAAGATCGGCGGGATCGAAACGCGCCGGATTGCGCGAGACATGCGACAGGTTGAACCTTTGAGCGAGTTCGCCGAGCGAGCGCACGGCATGGACATTGTCCGAGGAGCCGGTCAGCGTCGCGAGCGCGGCGACGGCGAGCGGCTCATAGCCGTCTTCGCGCAGAGAGGCGATGGAGAGCGAGCCTGTTCGCTTTGACAGAGCCTCGCCGCCCGCGCCGATGAGAAGATTGTGATGCGCGAAAGTCGGCGCCGGCGCGTCAGGCGCGAGCGCGCGGGCGAGCTGCAATTGCACGCCCGTATTGGTGACGTGGTCCTCGCCGCGAATGACATGGGTGACGCCCATGTCGATGTCGTCGACGACGGAGGGAAGGGTGTAGAGAAAACTGCCGTCCTCGCGGATCAGGACCGGGTCCGACAGCGCCGAACAGTCGATTTGCGCCGGACCGCGAACCATATCGTTCCATTCGACGGCGCCCGGCTCGAGCATGAATCGCCAGTGCGGCCGGCGCCCCTCGGCTTCGAGGGCGGCGCGATCAGACGCGGAGAGGCGCAGCGCCGCCCGATCGTAAACCGGCGGCAGTCCGCGCGCCTGCTGCATCTTGCGGCGCTTGTCCAACTCTTCCTGGGTTTCGTAGCAAGGATAGAGGCGGCCGGATCGCCGCAGGCGATCGGCGGCGTCCTCATAGAGCGCGACGCGCTCCGACTGCCGGAAAACCGCGTGCGGAACGATGCCCAGCCAGGCGAGATCGATCTCGATTCCGCGCGCGAATTCCTCGCTGGATCTAGCAAAATCAGTGTCATCGAACCGTAGCGCGAATCGTCCATGGTTGGCTGCGGCGAACAGAAAATTGAACAGCGCGACGCGCGCATTGCCGATGTGAATGCGGCCGGTCGGCGAGGGCGCGAAACGAACGATCGGAGAGGTCATGAGGAAGCTTCGTCAGGAGTTTCAACAAGGGATTCAGCAGCAGGGCGTTCATCAAGGATATTCAGTAGCGGCGCGTCGGGAGAAGATTCTCGCGCCACCCTCCTTTTGCCAAGAGCCGGCGTCTTTGTCAGGCGGAATTTCGAAATGGCCGCGTCCCGGCGTTGCGCGCCGGAAGCCAAGCGACTCCGCCATCGTCCGGCGTTGCGATTCTTCGCGTTACGACTCTTAAGAAAAAGCGCCGTTCATGATCCTGGCCTACATCTGCGCCGGCTGGTGCGCCGTCATTCTCATCCTCAATTTCACAAGCATGGCGCTGATGTCCCGAAAATGTCGGGCGCGGGCGCGAACTCTGCCGCCCCCTGACAATGCGCCGCCCGTGAGCATCGTGCGGCCCTTGCGCGGGCTGGAGCCCTTCAGCGAGGAAACGCTCGGCGCGACCTTCGATCTCGACTATCCCGACTATGAGATCATCTTCTGCGTGCAGTCGCCGAACGATCCCGTCATCCCCTTGGTCGAACGGCTGATCGCGGCGCATCCGAACCGCGAGGCGCGCCTGCTCGTCGGCGACGATTACGTCAGCGCCAATCCCAAGCTCAACAATTGCGTCAAGGGCTGGGACGCCGCGCGCCATCATCACGTGATCCTCGCCGATTCCAATGCGCTGCCGCCGCGCGACTATATCCAGACGATGCTCGCGGCCTTCCGCGCCAATACGGCGATGAGCGTGTCGATGCCGATCGGCTCGCGGCCCAACGGCTTCTGGGCGAATGTCGAATGCGCGATCCTCAATACGTTTCAGGCGCGCTGGCAATATGGCGCCGAAGCGATCGGGGCCGCCTTCGCGCAAGGCAAGAACATGATGTGGCGGCGCGACGTGCTCGACAGGGCTGGCGGCATTCGCGCGCTGGCGAGCGAAATCGCCGAGGACGCGGCCTCCACCAAGGTCATTCGCGCCCAGAACATGGATGTGCGCCTCGTCGACATGCCTTTCGAGCAGCCGCTCGGAAAACGCACCGCCCGCGAAGTCTATTCACGGCACGTGCGCTGGGCGCGGCTGCGGCGCGCGACCTTCCCCGCGCATTACATTCCGGAATTCATGAACGGCAGTTTCGCCGCGATCGTGCTCGGCGCCTACGCCGCCGTTCAGCTCGACGGCGGGATCTCCACAGTGGCGATGGTCACGACGCTCATCATCCTCACCCTGCATGGCGGCGAGATCTGTCTGGCGCGCGTCTGCGGCTTCCCGCTCGATTGGCGCACGCCCTTCGCGCTGATCGTGCGCGACCTGATGCTGCCGGTCATATACATCGACGCGCTGCTTTACGACGATTTCGTCTGGCACGGCGCCGAGATGACGGTCCGCGAGGCGGAAGAGACGACGGGCTAGAGCGACTCCTGATCACATGGAAACATGTGATCGATAAGGGATCGCTCCAAAATCAAAATGGTGGAGCAGGGCCTCGGAACCTGCTCCAGTCGCGCGCCTCACTCCGCCGCGTGCTGCTCACGCACGCCGCGGGCGACGCGTTCCGCCTTCAAGAGCTCGGCCACCAGGAAGGCGACTTCAATCGCCTGTTCGGCGTTGAGGCGCGGATCGCAATAGGTGTGATAGCGGTCGCGCAGATCGCTTTCTGAAATCGCCCGCGCGCCGCCCATGCATTCGGTGACGTCCTTGCCGGTCATCTCGAGATGGATGCCGCCGGCGTAGGACCCCTCCGCCTGATGCACGGCGAAGAAGTTGCGAATCTCCGACATGATCCGATCGAACGGCCGTGTCTTGTAGCCTCCGGCGCTGACCGTGTTGCCATGCATCGGATCGCAGGACCAGACGATATTGCGGCCTTCGCGCTTCACCGCACGAACCAGAGCGGGCAGCGCGTCCTCGATCTTGTCCGCGCCGAAACGGCAGATCAGCGTGAGCCTGCCGGGCTCGTTCTCCGGGTCAAGCGCGTCGATGAGGCGCAAAAGCGCGTCTGGCTTCAGGCTCGGCCCGCATTTCAGTCCGAGCGGATTCTTGACGCCGCGGACGAATTCGATATGCGCGCCGTCTTCCTGGCGGGTTCGGTCGCCGACCCAGAGCATATGGCCCGACGTCGCGTAATAGTCGCCCGTCGTCGAGTCGATGCGGGTCAGCGCCTGTTCGTAGCAGAGCAGCAGCGCCTCATGCGAGGTGTAGAAGTCGGTGCCGCGCAACTCCGGGTGATGCTCGGGATCGAGCCCGATCGCGCGCATGAAGCTTAAGGTCTCGGTGATCTGATCGGCGAGCTTCTGGTAGCGCTCGGATTGCGGACTGCTCTTGACGAAGCCCAGCATCCAACGATGGACGTTTTCGAGATTGGCGAAGCCGCCCGCGGCAAAGGCGCGGATGAGGTTCAACGTCGCCGCCGATTGCCGATAGGCGAGCAGCTGGCGCTGCGGATCGGGTTCGCGCGCCTGTGGGTTGAACGCGAGGTCGTTGATGATGTCGCCGCGATAGCTCGGCAGCTCGAGGTCGCCCTGCTTTTCGAGCGGCGAGGAGCGCGGCTTGGCGAACTGGCCGGCGATCCGTCCGACCTTCACCACAGGCGAGGCCGCGGCATAGGTCAGCACGACGGCCATCTGCAGGAAGACGCGGAAAAAGTCGCGGATGTTGTCGGCCGAATGTTCCGAAAAGCTCTCGGCGCAGTCCCCGCCTTGCAGCAGGAACGCCTTGCCAGCGGCCACATCCGCCAAGTGACGCTTCAGATTGCGCGCCTCTCCGGCGAAGACCAGCGGTGGAAAACCGCCGAGCTGGCGCTCGACGTCGGCGAGCGTCGCCTGGTCCCGATAGACCGGCGTCTGCTCGATCGGTAGATTCCTCCAGCTGCCCGGCGACCAACGTTCCACTTCGCAAAACTCCGCAAAATCAGGCCCGAGAGGCGCTGGGGTCGTTCTCGCAGCGACGCCAGCGGCGCTTATAGTGGATTATTGCCGCTAATGCGACCCTCCGCTTGGCGGCGGCGAGTTGGCGAAGCCCGCGGCGACCCGCTATAACGGCTGGGCGCGAGCGCGGCCGAGAGCGGGGGACGAACCGGGGCGATGCCGTTCATTCTATCGCAGTTCATCGAAGCCAGCCGCTGGCTCGGCGCGCTTGTCGTGCTGGCGGTCCACACGAACAACATGTTCATCAACCAGGCGGACATCATGAGCGCGCCGCATGCGCCGCTCGCCTATGTCTGGTGGTTCTACTCGGCCTTCGAGCTTGGGCATCAGGCGGTGCTCGCCTTCTTCGTCATGTCGGGCTATCTCGTCGGCGGCGCCGTGCTGGCGCATATGCGCAAGAACCAAGGCTTCCTGCGCGAATATTTCATTCATCGCGTGTCACGAATCTATCTCGTCGTGGGGCCGGCGGTCGCGCTCACCCTCGTTCTCGATTCGCTCGGCAGGTGGCTTTTCGCCAGCAGCGGCGTCTACGAATGGCCGCTGTTCAAGGGCCATTTTTCCGCGCTGCTGTTCCTGGCGAGTTTTCTCAATCTGCAGGGAATCGCCTTCGACTATTTCGGCACCAACGGGCCGCTCTGGTCGCTCGCCTGCGAGTTCTGGTACTACGTGACCTTTCCGTTGCTGCTGCTGCCCTTCGCGCGCAACTACCCGCTGGCGCTGCGCTTTTTGGGTTTCGCGCTCGGCGCGGCGCTCTTCCTGGCGCTCTCGCAGCCGCCGAGCTGGTTTAAATTCGGCTATGTTCTTTGGGCGGGCGGCGCCTTCGCCACGCTGCTTGCCCGGCCGATGATCCGGTCGCGCTGGCAGGCGCTCATCGTCTACGCCGCCGTCGTCGCGATTATCCGGCTGGTCGTGCGCGGGCATCTTCTTGAGGCCCATCCCTGGCTCGCCGATGCTGGCGATCTTCTCGCGTCGGGCTTGTTCGTCAATGTCCTCCTCGCCTTCCGCTATGGGCCCTCCGAGGGCTTCTCGCTGCTCCGTCCCAAATTCCACAAGACGCTCGCGGATTTTTCCTTCTCGCTCTACAGCATTCACATGCCGATCCTGATCTTCGTCCGCGCGGGGGTCGGCAGCACCTTGGGGAACGAGTGGGCGACGCAGCTCGCCACCCCGCAGAACTATGCCGTGGGCTTCTCGGTGATGGGAGTCGCCATCGTCGCCGGCTATTTCTTCTCCCGCGTCACCGAGGCGAAGACAGGAGCGGCGCGGCGCAAGCTTCGCGCCTTGCTCGACAGATGGGCGCCCGAGCCCGTCGCTGCGGCTCCGGCGCCGGCTCCGGCGCAGCAGGCGGCGCCAGCGCAGCCGCCGCGCCAGCGTATCGAAGCTTAGATCTGCGGCCGCAGCCGGCGCGCCGGCGCGCGCATCGTCACGAGTTCTTCCGCCATCGTCGGATGCACGGCCATGGTCGCGTCGAAATCGTTCTTCGTCGCACCCATCCGCAACGCGACGGCGACGAGCTGCGCCATCTCGCCAGCCTCTGGACCGAAAATATGCGCGCCAAGCACGCGTCCGTTCGAGCCGTGGACGATCAATTTCATATAAACGCGTTCGCCGCGGCCCGAGAGCGTCGCGCGCATGGGGCGAAACTGCGTCTCATAAATGTCGATCGCGCCATGCTGCGCAAGCGCCTCGGCCTCGGTCAGTCCGACCGTTCCGATTTCGGGCGTGGTGAAGACGGCGCTTGGCGTATGTTCGTAACTGACCGTGGCCGGCGTCGCGCCGAAGACGCTGTCGCCGAAACATTGGCCCTCGCGAATGGCGACAGGCGTCAGATTGATCCGATCGGTCACGTCGCCGACGGCGTAGATGGATTCGACGTTCGAGCGCGAGCGCTCGTCGACGGCGACGGCGCCGTTCTCACGCAGCTCGACGCCGGCGGCTTCCAGTCCAAGATTTTGAGTCAGGGGTCTGCGCCCGGTCGCGATGAGCAGACAGTCGACCTCAAGCGGCGCGCCGTCGCTCATCTCGACCTCAAGACCGCCCATGCATTTCGCGATGCGCGTCGGCAGGACGCCGGCCCGATGCTCGACGCCCGCGGTCTTGAGCGCTTCGGCGAGGCGCGAACGCAGATCGTCATCGAAGCCGCGCAGCGGCAGATCGCCGCGATAGGCCAGATGCACCTTCGCGCCGAGTCGTGCGAAGACGCTGGCGAATTCGACGGCGATATATCCCGCCCCGACGATCAGCAGCCTTTGCGGAAATTTCGGCAGATCGAAAATCTCGTTTGAAGAGATGCCGAATTCGATGCCGGGAATGTGCGGCGCGAGCACCGGCGCGCCGCCGGTGGCGATGAGAATGTAGCGGGCGCGGGCGGAGCGGCCGTTGGAAAAACGCACGCCGTTTGGATCGGTGAGCGTCGCGCGCGCGCGGATGAGCTCGACGCCGGAACTCGCGAGCGTTTCAGCGTAAAGGTCTGAAAGCCGCGTGATCTCCTTTTCCTTTGCGGCGACGAGAGTCGGCCAGTCAAAAGACACGTCGCCGACGCGCCAGCCGAAACCGGCGGCGTCCTGGATATCATCGTGGAAGCGGCTCGCCAGCACGTAAAGCTTTTTGGGAACGCAGCCGCGAATGACGCAGGTGCCGCCGACTCGAAATTCCTCGACGATCGCGACTTTCGCGCCATGGCTTGCGGCGACGCGCGCCGCGCGGACGCCGCCGGATCCGGCGCCGACGACGATAAGGTCATAGTCGAAGCTCATAAGGGGTCGCCCGATATGTTTCCCAGGACGCGCACGCCTTCGGCGCCGGCGATGAAGATCGCCGTTGCGAGTCCGATGAACAGTCCGTGATCCACGATTCCGGGAATCGCCGAAAGCCGCGCAGCGAGGGCGTCAGGATCGTCGATAACGCCAAAGGCGCAATCGACGATGTAATGGCCGCCGTCGGTTATGAAGCGCTCGCCAGGCTCCGCTTCGCGCATGGTCAGCGGGCCGATGAGTCCCAGCCCGCGCGCGACCCGTCCGATATGCAGCAGGGTGGAGCGCGCGCCGAACCGATCGATTTCAACGGGCAAGGGAAAGGCGCCGAGCGTGCGCACCTCTTTCGTCGCGTCGGCGATGACGAACATGCGCGTCGAGGCGGCGGCGACGATTTTTTCGCGCAGCAGCGCGCCGCCGCCGCCTTTGATCAGGCGAAGCGCGGCGTCGAATTCATCAGCGCCGTCGACGGTGAGATCGAGTTGCGGCGTCTCATCGAGCGTGGACAGTGGTATCCCGAGACGTTCGGCCTGGGCGCGGGTGCGCTCGGAGGTCGGCACGCAAACCACCTCCAGACCCTCTCCGACGCGGGCGCCGAGAAGATCGACGAAATGCGCCGCCGTCGATCCCGTGCCGAGTCCCAGCCGCATGCCATGCGTCACCGATTCGAGCGCCGCGCGCGCGGCGGCGCGCTTCATTGCCTCGGCGGAAAGTGCGGTCATGCGGACATTCGCTTTTCGTTGCTGGCCTATTTGGCCGGCGGCGTGCAGACGACCGAGGTTTCGTTCAGCACGAAGCAGATCGACATCATCCCCGAACGCAGATCGACGCGGAACACGCCGCCCTCGCCCGTGTGGCGGGAAGCGATCAGCGCATATTCGCTAAAGGCGGCCGCTCGCGCGCCCTCGCCCGGCGGGTAGCACAGCGTCACGCCGACCGCGGCGCCTTCCTTTAGCCCATATTGGCAGGCGCCGACCTCGCCGTTGGAACGGTCGAGGCGAAACACGCGATTGAGATCCGTCTGCGGCGCCGCCAGAAATTCGTAATTTCCGGCCGCCGCCATCGACGCCCCAGACAGGGCGAAGACAAGCGCCCCGGCCGTCAAAGCGGTGCGTCGACTCGTATGGAAATGGCGCGTTCCACGCATATTTGCGCTCCCTGTCGCGAATCGGTTGGCGCAGTCTACACGCAGAGCCCTCGCGTGCGGAGGCGGCAAAATTAGCCCCTCGAAGCGACGGCGCTTGATCCCGGGGGCCGGCGCGGCTACCCCCTGCATATGACAAGCCGCGCCCCAGTTCTGGTTTTCGACCTCGACGGCACATTGGCCGACACCGCGCATGATCTCATTGGCGCGCTCAATGTGTTGCTAAGGCGCGAGGGATTGCCGCCGCTCGCTCTTGAGTCCGCGCGGCCGCTTGTCGGGGCTGGCGCGCGGGCGCTGATCGAGCGCGGCTTCGCCCGTCAGGGCGCGCCGCTCGATCCGGCGCGCGCTGAGGCGCTGGTGCGCGATTTCCTGGTTCATTACGAGGCGCACATCGCCGACGCAAGCAGGCTGTTCCCCGGCGCGCTCGCGGCGCTCGATCGGTTCAAGGCGGCGGGCTTTCGCCTCGCCGTCTGCACCAACAAGCCCGAAGGACTGGCGCGGCTGCTGTTGCAAAAGCTTTCGGCGGCGGACCGCTTCTCGGCGATCTGCGGCCGCGGCAGCTTTCCCATGCACAAGCCCGACCCGCGCACGCTGCGGCTGACGATCGAGGCGGCGCGCGGCGATCCGCGGCGGGCGGTGATGGTTGGCGATTCAAGAACCGACATCGACACTGCCCGCGCCGCCGGAACGCCCTCGGTGGCGGTGGATTTCGGCTATACCGACATGCCGGTCGCGGCGTTTTCGCCCGATCGCGTCATCTCGCATTTCGACGAACTGTGGGACGCGGTCGCCTCGCTGGAAGAGGCGCTGTTCCAACGCGCCACTCAGGCGTCTTAATCTTCTATGCCGCTTGCCGTCGAGGCCGGCGCCGCGCAAAATTTCGGGAAGGGTCTGCGCCATGGAGAAAATGCATTTCACGCGGATGGACCAAGGCACTGACGAAGACTTTCAGATCCTCAAACAGGTTCACGAGCACACGCTCAACGAACTGCCGGACCGGCTCTTTGGACTGCTGCGCGATCTTGGGAAGGACACGGCCTATAACATCACGCGCCGCGATCATTGTCTGCAATCGGCGACGCGGGCGCTGCGCGACGGCAAGGACGAAGAATATGTGGTCGTCGCGCTGCTGCATGACGCTTGCGAGACGCTTGGACCGTTCAACCACGGCGAGGTGATCGCCGCGATCCTGAAGCCGTTCATCAGCCGCGACAATTATTGGATGCTGGCGCAGCACGGCCTGTTCCAGACCTACTTCTACGCCGCGCACCTTGGCATCGATCCGAACGCCCGCGATACATTCAAATCGGACCCGGCCTACGAGCAGACGATCGAGTTCTGCGCCAAATACGACGAAATCTCTTTCGATCCCGCTTACAAAAACGAGCCGCTCGCGACCTTCGAGCCGATGGTGCGCCGCGTTCTTTCCAAGGAATGGACCCCGCCGTGAGCGGCCGGGGCGCATCGCCCAGGCTTGAGCCTCGGCGGAAGGCAAATCTGCGGTCTTGACGGAGGCCGCCGGGCTCTCATACAGGATGAGGATCGATCGCCGATGGCGACGGGCGGCTAGCTCAGCGGGAGAGCACTCCCTTCACACGGGAGGGGTCACAGGTTCAATCCCTGTGCCGCCCACCATTAAGATCCTGAAACGAAGTGGTTAAACGCTGAGTGAACAGCGCAGTCCCGCGCGGCAGGCCGAAACATGACGCTTCAAGCTAATCCCGCGACTCGAGCGGGATGCGGGGCGTCCTTATCACGCGGGCACGCAGCCTCCCCCTCGTAAGGGGAAGGCTCGCAGCGGAATCTCTTATTCGGTAGCGCGGTGAACGGCGTCCTTGGCGTTTTTGGCGAGTTCCTTCGCCTTAGTCGCCGCAGCATCCAGCGCATCGGCGACGGCGTCTTTGGCCTCTCCGAGCGCCGTCTGGCTCTTTCCCTTCATTTCCTGCAACACGCCTTCGCCTTCAAGTTTGGGAGAGTCGATCGCCTTTCCGGCCGCCTGCTTCGCAGACCCTGTCGCTTCATTCAGGGCGCCTTTGAATTTATCGCTGGTCGAACTCATGAATACTTCCTCCTGTGAAGATCGCTACGTGACCGTCGCCACGGTCAAGACATATGATTAACCGCCGTGCTGCAGATATGTTCCGAAAACGAGCGGTTTATTCGTGGGCGAGGCAATGACGAAGCCCGACAAAATGCCTAACCTCTCCGTCGCGCCATGCGAGATTGAGGGTGCCGCCGACATCTCGAAGTGCGGCGCCTATCGCTATAGTCTCACGCGCAGATGGAGCGATGCGCCGCTCCTGCCCTTCGTCATGCTCAATCCGTCGACGGCCGACGCCGTAACGGACGATCCGACGATTCGCCGCTGCATCGGCTTCGCGCGGCGCGAAGGCGCCGGCGGACTCATCGTCGCCAATCTTTATGCGCTGCGCGCGCCGTTGCCCCAGGCGCTGTGGGCGGCGCGCGATCCGATCGGCCCGAGGAATCGGCGAACGCTCATTGGCCTCGCCGCGCAAGCGGTCGCTCAGTCGCTCCCCATCATCTGCGCGTGGGGCGCGCTGGCCCGACAAGATCATATCGACGGCGCGCTGCGGATGTTTCACGCATCGGGCGCGCGTCTCGCCTGCCTCGGCAGGACGCAACAGGGCGCACCGCGTCATCCGCTTTATGTTCGCGCCGACCAGCCGCTGGAGCGCTTTCCATAAAAGCCGCGCTCGGCTCCTACGGCTGCTCCATCAGCTCCTCGGCCGTAAGCCGGGTGAGCTTCTGGCTGCGCTTCTTGGACGCGTAGCTGGGGTAGGCGAGCCAGATGACGCCCGCCAGCAGGATGAACGTCATCGCGCCGAAAAGAAAGGCGTCGTTGAGCGCCAGGATCGCCGCCTGCTGACGGATGAGCTGCGCCGCCCGGCTGCGCGCCGCATCCGGCGACATGCCCATCGCTTGCATGCGATCTAGAAACGAGGCGAGCAGGTCGAGCGAGGCGAAGCGGCGGCCGCCGAAATGATCGGCGAGATCGAGCTGATGGAAGGGCGTTCGGCGGAAAAAGAGCACGCCGAGCAGCGTGATGCCCATGGCGCCGAACACCGTGCGCAGCATCGCGAGCTCCTCCGCGGCGCGGATCAGTCGTTCGCCCGCGAGCCCGGTCATGGCGAGCGTCGCGAGCGGCGCAAAGAACATCGCGAGCGAGAAGCCGAAGAAGAACATTGGCGTCATGACATTGTCGAAAGAGGCGCTCTTGTCGTAGTGGCCGAGCCACACAAAAGTCACCGCGAGACCGATGAAATTGAGGAAGACGATAAGTCGCGCGTCGACGTTTCTCGTGATCTCGTGCACCACGGCGGCGGCGGCCATCGCTAGAAAGATCATGGCCAGATAGACCATGCCGGCGAGCGAAGACGTGTAGCCGAGCAGCACCTGCAATTGCACGATGAACACCGACAGCAGGCCCTGAATGATCAGAAAGCCGATCAGCGAACAGAATGTCGCGATAGCGAAATTGCGGTGCAGAAACAGCCGTAGGTCGAGCGCAGGACGCCGCTCGCCGAACTCCCAGAAGACGAACATCGGCAACGCGAGCAAAACGACCAAAAGCAGCCATGCGAGCAGAGGAGAGGCGAACCAGTCGGAATCATTGCCCATGTTGAGAATGGTCTGCACGCCGAGCAGCACTGTCGCAAGCAGAATGAAGCCGATCGTGTCGAAGCGCGTCATGCGGCGCTCAAAGCCACGCCGGTAAAACAGCGCCCAAATAACCGCCGCCGCCGGCAATGCGACCGCGACATTGGAATAAAACAGCCAGCGCCAGTTAAAGTATTCGGCCCAGAAGCCTCCCATGAAAACGCCGATCGTGAAAGGCGCCATGCTCATGACGCCCCAAAAGCCGACGCCAAGCGTGCGCTGATCATCTGGATATTGCGCAAGCGTCACCGATTGCGCGAGCGGAAGGGCGACGCCGCCAAGAAGGCCGAGCAGAAAGCGCATCGGCGCGAAGAACCAGATCGTCTCGCTCGCCGCGCACGTCAAGGAAACGGCGGCGTAGGCGACAAGGGCCCCCACCAGCACGCGATAGTCGCCAAGCCGCCCTGAAAGCCAACGCGATAACGGAAGGCCAAGCGCGATGCCGACCATATGGTCCGTCGTCGCCCATGTGCCGTAGCTCGGCGTCACGCCCTCGAGGCTTCCCGCGGCGTAGGGCGCGAGCACCGTGTAGCCCGGCACATTCGACAACATGACGACGTTCGCCGCGCCCGCCGCGACGTTGAGCAGCAGGAATCGCCAGCTTTTTATGCGCGCCCGCCCTGTCACAACTGTTGCGCTCCAGCCGAGCGTGCGGGCCGCCAAGCCGATCGCAGGTCTCTTGAAGAGCGCAGGTTCATCCGTTTTCTCATGACGCGCGTGCGAGTCATCACTCAAAAAAGCGCATTTGTCACGGCGCGCGTCCGCGGAAATAAGCCCGAAGCTTGTCAATGGCGGACGCCATGCGCCATACCAGCCGCTTGGAAGGAGAAGGCCATGACAGGGATCTGGCTTCAGGCGGCGCTCATACTCGGCCTCGCGCTCATCGCCGCGATGATCGCCGCGAGATTTCGCATCTCGACTGCGCTGACCGAAATTATCGTCGGCATGTGCGCTCGGACGCTTTTCGCCGCAACTGTCGGCGTCGAAATCTTCAGCGCCCAGGAGCCTTGGGTCAAGACGCTTGCCGGATTGGGCGCCATCGCGCTGACGTTTCTCGCAGGCGCCGAACTCGATCCCGCCGTCTTCAAGCTGAAATGGAAGGAAGCCGCCGCGATCGGCGCCGCGAGCTTCCTCGCGCCCGCCGTCGGCTGCTGGGCCGTCGCCTATTATCTGCTGGGTTGGGAGAGTTCGCCGGCGCTGCTTGCCGGCATCGCGCTCGCCGCCACCTCCGTCGCCGTCGTCTATACGGTGATGATGGAATATGGCTTTAACCGCACCGATTTCGGCAAGACCATTCTCGCGGCCTGTTTCATCACCGATCTCGGCACGGTCGTGACGCTCGGCCTCGTCTTCGCGCCCTTCAGCTGGAAGACCGCCGTGTTCGTCGCAGCGGTCGGCGCGGCGTTTGTCGGATTGCCGCGGGCGACGCCCGTGATTTTCTCGAAATTCGGCGGACGCCCTTCCGAATTCGAGACGAAATTCCTGTTTTTCGCGCTGATGGCGCTTGGCGCGCTCGCGACCTGGGCCGGGAGCGAAGGCGTCTTGCCTGCCTATCTGATCGGCATGGCCCTCGCGGGCTCCGTCGGGCGCGACCACGCGCTCATTAGAAGGTTTCGGGCGATCACCATCGGCCTGCTGACGCCCTTCTATTTCATTCGAGCGGGATACTTTGTCTCCATCCCGGCCGTTCTCGCCGCGCCGCTTGGCGTCGCCGCCTTTCTTGCCGTCGAGATGGCGACCAAGATCGTCAGCGTCTATCCCGTGGCGCGCCGATTCGGGTCGCCGCATAAGGACGCCATGTATACGACGCTGCTGATGGCCTCCGGCCTCACATTCGGGACGATTTCGGCGCTTTTCGGCTTGTCAAACAATATCATCGACGAGAACCAATATTCGACGCTCGTCGCCGCGATCATCGCGACGGCGATTGTGCCCACAATGATCGCCAACAGTCGTTATTTGCCGCGCCATCGGCTGCCGCGAGAGCCGGCGCCGCAGCACGTTGGTTTTGCGGAGTCAGCCAAGGAGTCCGTCCTTGAGGAATAATGCGACTTGATTCCCGACGGGCGCGATGCAATCAACGTCCCCATTGTCGCTCGAGGAAGCGCGCCTGCCGAGTGGCGCGCCTGCAGACGTAGTCTCGAAGCGCGGACAACAGGAAGGACGATCTGAATGCGAATCATTCTGAGGCTATCGGCTGTGCTGACTTTTTTTGCGCTCGCGCCGGCTTTCGCTCAAGGAACGCCCGAACAGCGCCAGGCCTGCGAAGGCGACGCCAATCGCGTTTGCGAGGCCTATATCCCGGACGCAGTCGCCATCGAGCGATGCCTGAGAGCCAATGCGGGATCGATCAGCGCCGCCTGCAAAGCCGAACTCGGCCTCGCGTCGGCGGGCGGCAAAAAGCGCAGGCACTAACGACGCGCGGCGCGTCGCAACGCTCTTAATCCGCGCCTCTCACATCATCAGGTCGCGACGGCGAGCCGTTTTTCGGCGAGCCGCGCGGCCTCGGCGCCCGACAACATCGCGCCGTTGAAGCCATGTTCGCCGCCAAAAGCCGAGGCGAGATAGAGTCCGGCGATCGGCGTGTGCGGCGTTCGCGGAAATCCCGTCAAGATCGGCGCTTCGGCGGGCAGCGCCGCAAAGCCGTACACGGCGCCTTCGGGCGTGTTGAGATAGCTCGCCATCGAATAGGCGTTGAGCAGCATCCGCGTCGTGACCAGACCCGAAAATCCGGGATAGTCGCGGTCGAGAGAGGCCTGTATGGCGTCGAGCCAGCGTTCACGGCGCGCAAGCGCCGCATCGCGCGGCAGATCGCGCCAGTTGTCGAGGCGATCGAGGCCGAGCACGCTGACGAGGATCGGCGGCTCCTCCCAAAGGCCTGAGTCGACCGCGGTGAAATTGGCGATCGTATGCAGGGGCAATGACCCCTTGGGATCTTCCGCCATCGCGCCGGCGCCATCGCCATATTGATCGAAGCGCCGCATGTCACGCGGCATGACGACCGTCGTGAAATCCGTTAGTCCGACTGTCGAGGGTTTCGCGCTCAAGCCGAAATTGGCCGCAAACAGCGACGTCGAAAGCCTGCGGGACCCGAAGGTCTCCTCCATTTTCGAGCGCGCGGCGACGTCCATCATCGCGGCGGCCTCCGAAGGCGCGCAATTCGCCATTACCGCGCGCGCTTCAATGCGTTCCTCGCTGTCGCCGGCGCGCCGCGCGACGTGGCGTATGGCGACCACATTGCCGTCTGCATCCGTCTCAATGGCGTTGACCTGTCGGCCCATGCGCACGACGCCGCCGCTCTTGGTGATGCACTTGGCGAGCTTCAGGCTCAACTGCCGCGAGCCGCCTTTGATATAGGCGCCGCCGGAAGCGATATAGCCGCCCTGGGCCAGCGCATAGAAGATCCACCACAGCCGCCGCGGGTCGTCGCCGTAATAGGCAAGATTGGCCCCCAGCGCGCATTTCAGGGCCTCACAGCCGGCGAAATCGCGCTCCATGATCTCGTGCAACGAGTTCTGCCAGCCGGCGGCGGCCGGCGCGACTTCCCAAAGTCCGCGCGCCAATTTGGCGAAGGAGCCTTCCTCGCGCGCCTGCTTCAGCGTCCACAGCGCGTCGTGGATCTGCTCGACCTCGCCGAGAAACCGCTGAATTGCAGCGCGCTTATCCGGGAATCGGGCGGCGAGCGCCTCATAGGCCGGCGCAAAGCCGAAAGGCAGTTCGAAGGGCTCGTCGATTGGTCCGCCGCGCACCTTGTAGAGCGCGCCGGTCGGCAGCCATTCGATTTCGTCGAGAATCCCTAGGCGGCGCAGGATGTCGTGCTTCACGTCGCGGGGATTGCGCGCGTCCGAGGTCTGATGAAGCGAGGCTTCCACGGTCAGCGGACCGACCTTATAGACCGAGGCCGCGCCGCCCAGACTGAAATTGCGCTCGAGCAGGCAGACGCTGTAGCCGTCGTGCGCAAGCAGCGCACCCGCCGTCAATCCGCCCAGTCCAGAGCCGATCACCACGGCGTCGAATGTCTTGTCGCTCATTCCGAATCGTCTTTGCCGCTTAAAGATCGCCACTCTATCCCGCGACGCCCCTCTGGCGAAAGGCGGCGGCGGACACAAGATAGGACCCAAGCCCAAGAATCTCAGACAAGGCGCTGGCGCATGGCCGACGAGAGCTTCCCCGTAACCCGCACCGACGCCGAATGGCGCGCGCTCCTCACACCAGAGCAATATGACGTCATGCGCGGGCACGGCACCGAGCGCCCCGGAAGCTGCGCGCTCAATCACGAAAAGCGTCGCGGCGCATTCAATTGCGCCGGCTGCGGCCAGCCATTGTTTCGCTCCGGCGAGAAGTTCGAAAGCGGCACCGGCTGGCCGAGTTTCTTCGATCCGCTTCCCGGCGCGCTCGGCTCGACCGTCGATCGCAGCTACGGCATGGCGCGCACGGAAGTGCATTGCAGCCGTTGCGGCTCCCATCTCGGCCATGTTTTCAACGATGGGCCCCCGCCGACGGGCCTCCGCTATTGCATCAATGGCGTCGCGCTCGATTTTCAGCCCGATTAGGCGTCAAAAGACTATCGGCCCTCGCGATCGCCCGATAGAGTCAAGGCTGCGACGCTGACTGCGACAAATTTTTTTCTAAGGGCATCGCAACGGATGCTGCGCCTGCCGGCGTGCGGTTTCTTCGGATAGGTAAGGATGGGACTGGGTTTCTCCCCAGCGCAAGCGGCGAGCCTGTCCAGGCCCGCCGCATCAGCTTTTCGGCGTGTAGGAAACGTCACAATTCTTGTAGCGAATGCGCGCATTGGTCGATGCGCCCGTAGCCCGCCTCTTCCCATACTGTTAGGTAGGTGAAGGATAGGCGATCGGCCCGGCTTGTCGAATAAGCGATTGGCCTCGCGCCTGTGTCGCGCGAGCGGGAGCCGCATCGCGGCGCCCGTGACGTCGTCACGCCGCTGGCGGCTCTGCCGGCTTGACGTTCAATTTTGATTCCCGTCATACGAGGTGTCCGCAAATGAATTTTCAGTTAGCGGATTCAAGCGCGCGTCGGTTCGCTGCGGCGAACCGCGGGCCTTGATGCGCGGATTGAAGAAAACTACGGTCGCAAAAAAGGCTGCAGCCTGACATCGGCAGGATTTCAGCCCGGTCGTCCCGGAGCGGGATCGGCGGCGCCGACGCTCGGTTCTCGATGACCGAAAAAAACGAATTGTGGGCTTGTGCGACGCAGGCCTGAGAGGGAGTGGACTGCATGTCAGAACGGTCAGCCGCCGCGCCGGGCGCGAGCGGAAAGGACAATCAGCATCTTGCGCCGAAGTCCGACATCGAGATTTCGCAGGCCGCCAAGATGCGGCCGATTATCGACGTCGCGCGCGACAAGCTCGGCATCCCGGCCGAGCATGTGCAGCCCTACGGCCATTACAAGGGCAAGATCTCTCTCGATTACATCTCCTCGCTCGACAGCCAGGCCGACGGCAAGCTGATCCTGGTCACGGCCATCACGCCCACACCCGCCGGCGAAGGCAAGACGACGACGACCGTCGGCCTCACGGACGGCCTCCATCATATTGGCAAAAAGGCGCTGTGCTGTCTGCGCGAGCCCTCGCTGGGTCCCTGTTTCGGCGTGAAGGGCGGCGCCGCCGGCGGCGGCTATGCGCAGGTCGTGCCGATGGAGGACATCAACCTCCACTTCACCGGCGACTTCCACGCCATCGGCGCGGCGAACAATCTGCTGGCGGCGCTGATCGACAATCACATCTATTGGGGCGGCGAGCCCAAGATCGACTCGCGCCGCGTGGCATGGCGGCGCGTCGTCGACATGAACGATCGCGCGTTGCGCTCGATCGTCTCGTCTCTCGGCGGCGTCACGAACGGCTTCGCCCGCGAGGACGGATTCGACATCACCGTCGCTTCGGAAGTGATGGCGATCTTCTGCCTGGCTTCGGACTTCGCCGATCTGCAGCGGCGGCTCGGCGACATCGTCGTCGGCCAGACCCGCGAGAAGAAAAGCGTGCGCGCCTCGGAAGTGAAGGCGGCGGGCTCCATGGCCGCGCTGCTCAAGGACGCGATCGCGCCCAATCTCGTGCAGACGTTGGAGAACAATCCAGCGATCATCCACGGCGGGCCTTTCGCCAATATCGCGCATGGCTGCAATTCGGTCATCGCGACGAAGGCCGGCCTGAAGCTCGCCGACTACGTCGTGACGGAGGCAGGCTTTGGCGCCGATCTCGGCGCGGAGAAGTTCTTCGACATCAAGTGCCGCAAGGCGGGCCTCAAGCCCGACATCACGGTGATCGTCGCGACGATCCGCGCGCTCAAGATGCATGGCGGCGTCGCCAAGGACGATCTGAAGGCCGAGAATGTCGCCGCGGTCGAGAAGGGCTTCGAGAATCTGAAGCGCCATATCGCCAATGTCCGCAAATTCGGCGTGCCGGTGCTGGTCTCGATCAACAAGTTCTCGTCCGACACCGCGGGCGAAATGGCGGCGCTCGACAAGCTTTGCAAGGCGGAAGGCGTCGAATGCGTCGTCGCCGACAATTGGGGCTCCGGCGGCGCCGGCGCGGCGGATCTCGCTCGCGCCGTCGTCAAGACCATCGAGACGCAGCCCGCGAACTTCACGCCGCTCTATCCGGACGACATGCCGCTTGCCGAGAAGGTGCGCACGATCGCCAAGGAGCTCTACGGCGCCGCCGATATCTCTTATGATTCGAGCATCAAGTCGCGCTTCGCCGAGCTGGAGAAGGAAGGCTTCGGCAACTTCCCTGTCTGTATCGCCAAGACGCAATACAGCTTCTCGACGGATGCGAACGCCAAAGGCGCCCCCTCGGCCTTCACGATCCCGATCCGCGAATTGCGTCTCTCCGCGGGCGCCGAGTTCATCGTGGTGGTGTGCGGCGACATCATGACGATGCCGGGACTGCCGAAGGTCCCAGCCGCCAACAACATCTACGTTGACGACTCCGGCCGCATCGCCGGCCTGTTCTAGCGCGTTCCCGGCGTCGCCGGCGCCACGCCAATCTGAAACCCGCCGCTCGAAAGGAGCTAGAGAAATGTTGAATTCCAGAATTCCCGGCAAGAACTTCCTGTTTGTGCCGGGCCCGACGAATCTCCCCGACCGCATCGTGCGCGCCATGTCGGTTGCGTCCGAAGATCATCGCTCGCCAACCTTCCCGGATCTGGTGAAGCCGCTTTTCCCGGGCCTGAAGAAAGTCTTCGGCACGGAAAAGGGTCACGCCTTTATCTTCCCGGCGTCCGGCACCGGCGGCTGGGAGGCCGCGATCACCAACACCCTGTCGCCCGGCGACAAGGTTCTGGCGCAGCGCTTCGGCCAGTTCTCCCATCTGTGGATCGATCTTTGTAAGCGTCAGGGCCTGGAAGTCGTCGTGCAGGAGCGCGAATGGGGCACCGGCAATGATCCGGAGCTGATCGAAGAGACGCTGAAGGCCGACAAGAATCACGAGATCAAGGCCGTTCTCGCCACGCATAACGAGACGGCGACGGGCGTGACCTCCGACATCGCCGCGGTGCGCCGCGCGATGGACAACGCCAAGCACCCGGCGCTGCTCTTCGTCGACGGCGTGTCCTCGGTCGCATCGCTCGAGTTCAAAATGGACGAGTGGGGCGTCGACGTGATCGTGTCGGGCTCGCAGAAGGGCTTCATGCTGCCGGCCGGGCTGCTGCTGATGGCGGCGAGCCCGAAGGCGATCGAAGCGGGCAAGTCCAACAAGGGGCGCCGCGCCTATTTCGAGTTCCAGGACATGATCGCCCAGAACGCGAATGGCTATTTCCCTTATACGCCCTCCGTGCCGCTGCTCTATGGCCTCAAGGAATCGCTCTCGATCCTGTTCGAGGAGGGGCTCGATCAGGTCTACAAGCGCCACCATCATCTCGCCGAGGGCGTTCGCGCGGCCGTCTCCGCATGGGGCCTCAAGTGCTGCGCCAAGGAGCCGAAGTGGAACTCCGACACCGTCACGGCGATTGTCGTGCCGGAAGGCTATAACGCCGCCAAGGTCATCGAGATCGCCTACAAGCGCTACAATCTCGCGCTCGGCGCCGGTCTATCCGAAGTCGCGGGCAAAGTGTTCCGCATCGGCCATCTCGGCGACCTCAACGAACTCATGCTGCTCGGCGCCATTGGCGGCGCCGAAATGGCCATGCAGGACGTGGGCATTCCCGTGACTCCGGGTTCCGGCGTCGGCGCGGCGCAGGCGGTTTATCGCGCCAATCCGCTGCTCAAGATGTAATCGGCGACCGGCGGTCGGAGCGTTCCGACCGCCGGAGCCCGATGGATGACTGCCAAAAAAAGAATTGAGAAAGAGGGGAAACTAGGACATGTCGCACAAAATCGTCTTTCTCGATCGGGAAACGCTCGACGCCAATGTGCGCAAGCCGAATTTTCCTCACGACTACACGGAATACGCCCAGACGGCGCCCGACCAGATCGTTGAACGCCTGAAAGACGCGACGATCTGCATCACCAACAAGGTGCCGCTGCGCGAAGCCACGTTGAAGCAGCTTCCCGGCCTCAAGCTCATCGCCGTCGCCGCGACCGGCACCGACGTGATCGACAAGGCCTATACGAGCGGCAACGGGATCGTCGTCTCCAACATTCGCAACTATGCGTTCAATACGCTGCCCGAACATGTGTTCGCGCTGCTCTTCGCGCTGCGCCGCAATTTGGTGAACTATTATAATTCTGTTCGACAGGGGCGCTGGGGCGAGGCCAATCAGTTCTGCTATTTCGACTATCCGATCTACGACATCGCCGGTTCGACTCTCGGCATTATCGGCTATGGCGCGCTCGGCAGGGAAATCGAAAAGCGGGCCACGGCGCTCGGCATGAAAGTGCTGATCAACGACGTCGCCGACGTGCCGAACAAGGTCGACGTCGCGACCGTTTTGCGCGAGGCGGATGTCGTCACGCTCAACCTGCCGCTCACCCCAGAGACCAAGAACATGATCGGCGCGAAGGAGCTTGCGTCGATGAAGAAGAGCGCCTGTATCATCAATACGGCGCGCGGCGGCATTGTCGACGAAGCGGCGCTCGCCGACGCGCTGCGCAAGGGAGTCATTGGCGGCGCCGGCTTCGACGTGTTGACCGTCGAGCCGCCTAAGAATGGCAACATCCTGCTCGATCCGACGATTCCCAATCTCATCATCACGCCGCATGTCGCCTGGGCCTCGAAAGAGGCGATGCAGGTGCTGGCCGACCAGCTTGTCGACAATATCGACGCCTTTGTCGCCGGCAGCCCGCGCAACGTCGTGGCGGCGTGAGGCTTACGCCCCCTCCCGGCGCTTCGCGTCACCCTCCCCCGCAAGCGGGAGACGGGATCAACGCCCGAGGTTGCGCGAATATGCGTCTATGGCCGAGTCCGCTCCCTCTCCTGCGCGAAGCGCGGGGCAGGGTTGGGGAGGGGGCCAGTGAAAGGTTCGAATCCTAATGACCAAGAAACTGCTTTTCCTTTTTGACACCGATCCGGTTCCGAGCGTTTTCGATACGGTGGTCGGCTATGATGGCGGCGCCGACCGCATCATCGGCTATGGCGGCGTGACGCCCGCGAGCGTCGGCGCGCTGGTCGACGGCTGCATTTACACGCGCGGCCCCAAAGAGAAACAATATACGGCGATCTTCGTCGGCGGCGGCGACATGACGGCCGGCGAAGCCGTGTTCAAAGCGGTGAAGAAGCGCTTCTTCTCGAATTTCCGCGTGTCGGCGATGCTCGATTCGAACGGCTCGAACACGACCGCCGCGGCCGGCGTGGCGCTGCTCGCCAAGGCGAGTTCGCTCAAGGGCAAGAAAGCTGTCGTTCTCGCCGGCACGGGGCCCGTCGGCATGCGCGCCGCGGCGATGCTCAACATTGAAGGCGCCGAAGTGACAATTACCTCGCGTCAGAAGGCGCGGGCCGAGGCGGCGGCCAAAGCCATCGAAGAGCGTTTCGGCTTCACGCCCACGGCCATCGAAGCGTCGGATAACGCAGCGCGCGCCCAGGCGGTGAAGGGCGCTCAGATCGTCTTCGCGGCAGGCGCCATCGGCGTCCCGCTGCTCGACGAGAAGGATTGGCAGAGCGATCCGACGATCGAGCTCATCGCCGACTGCAACGCGCAGCCGCCGCTCGGAATCGGCGGCGTCGAAGCGACCGACAAGGCCAAGGAGCGCCACGGCAAGATCGTCATCGGCGCGCTCGGCCTGGGCGGACTCAAGCTCAAATTGCATCGCGAATGCGTCGGCAAGCTGTTTGACGCCGCCGACCAAGTGTTCGACTGCGAAAACATTTATGCGCAAGCCAAAGAGCTCGCCTGAGCGAGGAAAAATATGAGCGCCAAGACCGATACCATTGGAAAATTCCTCGACGAACTCGCAAGCGATGCGCCGACTCCCGGCGGCGGCGGCGCGGCGGCGCTTTCGGGCGCCATGGGCGCGGCGCTCGTTTCGATGGTGTGCAATCTCACCATCGGCAAAAAGAACTACGAAGCCGTTTCAGCCGATCTGCAGCAGACCCTCGCCAAGGCTGAAAAGCTGCGCGCCGAGTTGACCGCGGGCGTCGATGAAGACGTCGTCGCCTTCAACACGCTGATGGCCGCCTATGGCCTGCCGCGCGGCAGCGATGAGGAGAAGGCGAAGCGTTCGGAGACGATTCAGTCGGCGCTGAAGGAAGCGACGCTGGCGCCGCTGAAGACGTGCAAAATCTGTTATGACGTCATCAGCCTGTCGAAAGAGGCCGCCGACAAGGGCAACCTCAACGTCATCAGCGACGCCGGAGTCGCGGTGCTCGCCGCCAACGCGGGGCTGCGCAGCTGCGCGCTCAATGTCTTCATCAACGCCAAGGCGATCAAGGATCGCGACTTCGCCGAGCAGCAGCTTGCCGACGTCAATGCGCTGCTCGCCAAGGCCGCGGCTGAGACGGAAGCGGTCTATGAGACGGTCAGAACCAAGATAGGCGGCTGAAGCCGCGTTGAATTGCGAAGAGAGGACTGAAATGGACGTCCACGAGTATCAGGCCAAGGAAATACTGGCGAGCCACGGCGTCGATGTTCCGCCTGGCACGGTCGCTTTCAGCCCGGATCAGGCGGTCTACGCAGCGACTGAGCTTGGGGGCTCGCATTGGGTCGTCAAGGCGCAAATTCACGCCGGCGCGCGCGGCAAAGCGGGCGGCGTCAAGCTCTGCCGCACCTATCATGAAGTGCAGCAGGCGGCGCGTGATCTGCTGGGCAAGCGGCTCGTCACGTCGCAGACCGGGCCGGAAGGCAAGCCGGTGCAGCGCGTCTATGTCGAAGTCGCCGATCCCTTCGAGCGCGAGATTTATCTTGGCTATGTTCTCGACCGCAAATTGGAGCGCGTGCGCGTCATCGCGTCGAAGCATGGCGGCATGGATATCGAAGAGATCGCCAAGAACACACCCGACGAACTGCTCCAGGTCATCGTCGAGCCCGCCGTCGGCCTGCAGCAGTTTCAGGCGCGCGAACTCGCCTTTCAGCTCGGCCTCAATATCAAGCAGGTCTCGCGCGCGGTGAAGACGATCATGGGGGCCTATCGCGCCTTCCGCGACAATGACGCGACCATGCTCGAGATCAATCCGCTCGTCGTCACCAAGGACGATAAGGTGCTAGCGCTCGACGCGAAGATGTCCTTCGACGACAATGCGCTGTTCCGCCGTCACAATATCGTCGACATGAACGACCCCTCGCAGAGCGATCCGCGCGAGGCGCAGGCGTCGGAGCACAGCCTCAATTACATCGGCCTCGACGGCGAAATCGGCTGCATCGTCAATGGCGCCGGACTCGCCATGGCGACGATGGACATGATCAAGCACGCCGGCGGCAATCCGGCCAACTTCCTCGACGTCGGCGGCGGCGCTTCGCCGGAGCGCGTCGCGACCGCGTTCCGTCTCGTTCTGTCGGATCGACGCGTGAAGGTCGTGCTCGTCAACATTTTCGCCGGCATCAATCGTTGCGATTGGGTCGCGCAGGGCGTCGTCGACGCGGTGCGCGCCGAAAAGATCGAGGGCGTGCCGCTCGTCGTGCGTCTCGCCGGCACCAATGTCGAAGCAGGCAAAAAGATCATCGCCGAAAGCGGCATTCCAATCATCCAGGCCGACACGCTGGCCGAAGCCGCCGAGAAGGCTGTCGCCGCCTATCAGGGCGCCAAGTAAGCGCCGGAGACCGACACATGAGCATTCTCATTGACGAAAAGACGCCGATCCTGGTCCAGGGCATCACCGGCGACAAGGGCAGCTTTCACACCAAGGAGATGATCGACTACGGCAGCAATGTCGTCGCCGGCGTCACGCCCGGAAAGGGCGGCAAGACTCATCACGGCGTGCCGGTGTTCAACACCGTCCGCGAAGCGGTGCGCGAAACCGGCGCGCAGGCGTCGATCACCTTCGTCGCGCCGGCCTTTTGCGCCGACGCGATCATGGAGGCCGCCGACGCCGGCGTCCGCCTGATCTGCTCGATCACCGACGGCATTCCGGCGCAGGACATGATGCGCGTGAAGCGCTACTTCCTGCGTTTTCCGAAGGATCGTCGGCCGATGTTGGTCGGCCCGAACTGCGCCGGAATCATTTCGCCCGGCAAGGCGATGCTCGGCATCATGCCGGGCCATATCTACAAGCAGGGCGCGGTGGGACTGATCTCGCGCTCCGGCACGCTCGGCTATGAAGCGGCGTCGCAGCTGAAGGCGCTTGGCATCGGCATATCGACCTCCGTCGGCATCGGCGGCGATCCGATCAACGGGTCCTCGTTCCTCGATCATCTGGTGCTGTTCGATAAGGACCCGGAGACCGAGGCCGTGCTGATCATCGGCGAAATTGGCGGTCCGCAGGAGGCCGAAGCCTCCGCCTGGATCAAGGAGAATTTCTCCAAGCCGGTGATCGGCTTCGTCGCCGGCCTTACGGCGCCGAAGGGCCGTCGCATGGGCCACGCCGGCGCCATCATTTCGGCGACAGGCGACAGCGCCGCCGAGAAAACCGAGATCATGAAGTCTTACGGGCTCACGGTCGCGCCGAGCCCGGCGGAATTCGGATCAACCGTCGCCAAGGTTTTGCAGAGCGCCTGAGAAATGCGGCATCGGCGTCGGCGCCGTCGTGCGCCGCCGCCGGGCCGAATTTCGCGACGCCGTTCATCCTGCACGGCGTCGTGACGCCTAAGGAGTTTTGATGACCGCCGAGACCCAGACATTAAAGAGCCTGTCTTCGACCGGCCTGCCGTCTGCTTACGCGACTCGTTCGGTCACCGAAGCTTCCGACTTCCTGCGCGAGCAGCTGCTCACCGTGATCCACCGTCACACGCCGGAAATCGAGGCCGTCGTGCGCGACTCGAAGGCAGGCGCAGGTCTGGAGCCGCGCCAGATGGCGCGCGCGCTTCAGGCGCAGGGCATCCTATTTCAACTCGTCTCCATCGCAGAGCAGGCGTACGCCATGCGCCGGCGCCGCCGGATTGAACGCGAAAAGGGCCACGACAAGCTGCTCGGAACGTTCGATTACGTCCTGTCGAGCGCCGCGGCCTCGGGAGTCGCCCCCGACGAAATACGCGCGCAATTGCAGACGCTGCGCATCCGGCCCGTCATCACGGCCCATCCGACGGAGGCGAAGCGCGTCTCGATCCTCGAAAAGTATCGCCGCATCTATCTGCTGATGCGTGAACTCGAATCGACCCGCTGGACGGACCGCGAGCGGGAGGCTCTAGTGAAGTCGATCTACGACCAGATCGAACTTCTGTGGCTCACTGGCGAATTGCATCTCGAAAAGCCCACGGTCGATCAGGAAGTCGCCTGGGGCCAGCACTTTTTTCACGAGAGCATTTTCGATCTTGCGCCCGAGCTTTTGTCATCCTGCGAACGCGCGTTGCGACGCCACTATCCCAACGAGACATTCGAGGTCGCGCCTTTTTTTCAGTTCGGGTCCTGGATCGGCGGCGACCGCGACGGCAATCCGTTCGTGACGAACGACGTCACCCGCCGCACGATGCGCGAAAACGCCGCCGCGAGCTTGAATTATTACCGCACCCGCTTCGTCGATCTCGCGCGCATGCTGTCGATCAGCCAGCGCGCCGCCGATATTCCTCAGTCGTTCCGCGAGGAGTTGGCTGAGCGCCTCGCGACGCTGCCGGATGGTCCCGCGATCGAAGCGCGCAATCAAAATGAGCCCTACCGGCAGTTCGTGATGACGATTCTGCGCAAGCTCGACCAGACGCTTCGCGCCGTGAACGCCGAGCCGACGACAGGTCCGCGCTATGCGAGCGCCGACGAACTCATCGCGGACCTCCTGGCGCTCGAAAAGGCGCTCGTCGAAGCTAAGAGCGACGCGCTCGCGACGGATCTCGTGCGTCCGCTGCGCCGCGCGGTGGAAACCTTCCGCTTCAGCACGGTGCGCCTCGACATCCGCCAGAACACGACGCGCACGACGCAGGCGCTCGAGGAGCTGTGGCGCGTGAAGACGGGCGGCGACGCGCCGCCAGACCTCGATGCGCCCGAATGGCGCGAGTGGCTGCTCGCCGAGCTTGCAAAGCCGCTCATGACGCCTCTCGCGCGCGATACGCTTTCCGCCGACACGCGCGACGTCATCGAAATGTTCGAGGTGGTCGCCGAGATGCGTAAGCAGCTCGACCGAGAAGCCTTCGGCGGATTTATTTTGTCGATGACCCGCTCGGCGGTCGACGTGCTCGGCGTTTATCTTCTCGCCAAGGAGGCCGGGCTGTTCCTCGACGAACCCGGCGTCGAGATCCTCACGCTGCCGATCGTGCCGCTCTTCGAGACGATCGGCGATCTGCGCGCCGCGCCGGCGATCATGCGCGACCTTCTGCAGGTTCCGGTGGTGCGCCGCTCGACGCGCTGGCAGGGCAATCTGCAAGAGGTGATGATCGGCTATTCCGACTCCAACAAGGATGGCGGCTTCCTGTCGTCGAACTGGGAGCTGTTCAAGGCGCAGGCCCGCCTCACTGAGGTCGGACGCGAGCAGGGCGTCTCCATCGCCTTCTTCCATGGACGTGGCGGCTCGGTGTCGCGCGGCGGCGCGCCGACCGGCCACGCCATTGCGGCGCAGCCGGCCGGCTCGATCCGCGGTCGCTTCCGCGTCACCGAACAGGGCGAGGTCGTCTCGTTCAAATACGCCAATCGCGGAACGGCGGCCTACCAGATGGAGCTTTTGGCGTCTTCCGTGTTCCAGCATGCGCTGAAGTCCGAGCGCGAGGAAGCGCTGGCGCCGCACGCTGAGTTTGACGAGGCTCTCGAGGAGATTTCCGGCGCCTCATTCGCCGCATACGCCAAATTCATCGGCGATCCGGATCTTGTCGCTTACTTTCAGGCTGCAAGCCCGCTGGAAGAGATTTCGTTGCTCAACATCGGGTCGCGGCCGGCGCGGCGCTTTGGCGCCAAAAGCCTCGCGGATTTGCGCGCGATTCCCTGGGTCTTCGCCTGGGCGCAGAACCGCCATTCGATCACCGGCTGGTACGGCGTCGGATCCGGTCTGAAGAATTTCGTTGACGTGCGCGGCGACCGCGGTTTCGAGCTGTTGCGCCGCATGTTCGAAGATTCGCGGATGTTCAGGCTCATTATCGATGAGGTTGAGAAGACGCTTGCGCTCGTCGATCTCTCGATCGCGAAGCAGTATGCGGGGCTTGTCGCTGATGAAGCCGTGCGAACCAAAATCTTCAAGACGATCGAAGAGGAATTTGCATTGACGCGCGAGATGGCGTTGCGCGTCACCGGCGGCGTCGAACTGGCGGAGCGGTTCAAAGAGTATCAGGCGAGACTTTCACATCGCCTGCAGACCATCAACGAGGTCAATCGCGAGCAGGTGGCGCTGCTTCGCCGGTTCCGCGAGGCAAAGGACGAAGCGGAGAAAGAGGCTGTCAAAGTGCCTCTGCTGCTGTCGATCAGCTGCGTCGCGGCCGGCCTCGGCGCCACAGGCTAATTTCAACAGGAAGGGGAAAAATATGAGCTTCACGTTAATCGAGCAGGCCACGCCGCGTCTGCATCGCTCGGAACTCGCCGTGCCGGGCTCCGCGCCGGGCATGTTCGAGAAGGCCGCGCAGTCAAAGGCCGATCAGATCTTCCTTGATCTCGAAGACGCCGTCGCGCCCGACGACAAGGAACAGGCGCGCAAGAACATCATCCAGGGCCTCAACGACATCGACTGGGGCAAGAAGGTGATGACGCTGCGCATCAACGGCCTCGACACGCAATACTGCTATCGCGACGTCGTCGACGTTCTCGAGAACTGCCCGCGCCTCGACATCGTGCTGATCCCGAAGGTCGGGGTTCCGGCCGACGTCTACGCGATCGACATGATGATCACGCAGATCGAGCAGTACAAGAAGCGCACCAAGAAAATCGGCATCGAAATCCTGATCGAGACCGCGCTCGGCATGGCCAATGTCGAAGCCATCGCGCAGTCGTCCAAGCGCCTTGAGGCCATGTCCTTCGGCGTCGCCGACTATGCGGCGTCGACCCGCGCCCGCACGACCGTCATTGGCGGCGTCAATCCGGATTACGGCGTGCTGACCGACAAGGACGAGAGCGGCAATCGCGAATATTACTGGGCCGATCAGTGGCATGCGGCGCAGACGCGCATGATGGTCGCCTGCCGCGCTTACGGCCTGCGTCCGATCGATGGCCCCTTCGGCGACTTCGGCGATCCGGACGGCTATATCGCCGCCGCCAAGCGCGCTGCGGTGCTCGGCTATGAGGGCAAGTGGGCGATCCATCCTTCGCAGATCGATCTCGCCAACCAGGTCTTCACGCCATCCGACGCCGAGGTGACGAAGGCGCGCCGCATTCTTGAGGCGATGGCGCAGGCCGCCAAGGAAGGTAAGGGCGCCGTCTCTCTCGACGGCCGCCTCATCGACATCGCTTCGATCCGCATGGCCGAAGCGTTGATCGAGAAGGCCAACGCGATGGCGGCGTAAGCCACAGCCCATCAAACCGCAGGAATATCCAGGGCGAGGGGACGGCATGACGCCGCCCTCGCCCTTTTTTTAGCGTCAAAATTCTTCTTGAGTTAATTTCAACAGACGCGCGCCCGCCAATTCGGCACGAAGCCCGAAGCAGCTTGCCGGCCAATTCAGGAAACCGCCATGCGCCAGTTTTTTTTGATTCACGCCTTTCTCGTGCTGCTGTGTTCCGCGAGCCAGGCGTTCGCCTGCGCCGGCGATGGTCTCGGCCGCGCCGGATGGAAGCTGGATCACAAGGACTTTTCCGATCGCGACAACTTGCCGTTTTTGAGTCCGGGCAATGACAGCCGCGTCAATGCGCAATTCCTGATGATGGACGCGCGTCCTTGGCCCGTCGACGCACGAAAAAAAGACGACGTGAAGCTCGACATCTATCCCGACTATTTCGTGCTTTTCGCGCGTGACGCCTTCAACGACGCCTTCGCACGAAACTCTTGCGATTATGCGGGCCGGCCCGTCAAAGACATGACGACGACGCCGAGCGACTTCTTTGACGAAGGCACGCGATGCGTTTCGGCTCAAAGCGGCGAGGATGCCTTTATTCGGGCGGCACAAGCCGAAAAGGCTCTTAGCGACGCTGAGCGCGACGCGCTGATCCGTTCGCGAAAGGAGATGACGACGGCCTGCCAAGGAAAGAATGCCGCGTCCGGCGTGTCGAACCTTTATGTCGCGGGCGCCGACGCTTCGGCGGCGGCGCGCGAATTCGCCGCTTATCTAGCCGGCGCCAAATCCTTCTACGACGGCGAATTCGATGCTGCGCTCACAGCTTTTCGCGGCCTCGCAAAAGCGCAGAATGAATGGCTGCGCGAGAGCGCACGCTACATGATCGCCCGCACGCTTCTGAACAAGGCGTCGGTCGGCGCATTTGCGGAACTGGACGGCGCGCCCGAGCCAAAAGTGTCGGATCGACCATCGCTGAAAGCGGCGGAGGCGGAATTCAAATCCTACCTTGTCGACTATCCGCACGGCCGCTACGCCGCGTCGGCGCGCGGCCTGTTGCGTCGCGTCTATTGGCTCGCCGGCGACCGGCCGCAGGCCGCGACTGAGTATGCGTGGCAGCTGACGCATGCGCGCGACCCGGATGCAAATCTCCGCAGTTCGGATCTGGCCGCTGAAATCGACTCGAAGCTCGGTCTCGACTCAAAAGACGTCCATGACGCAAATCTTCTGGCGATCGACGATTTGACGAAGATGCGGCCTGCCGATGCGTCGCAGAAGAAGTTCTCGGCGGCCGATCTCAACGCGCAGGCGCGAGACTTCGCCGGCCATGACGCGCTGTTCGCCTTTCTGAAGGCGGCGCGCGCCTACTACGTCGACGGCGACCCCGCGACGGCTTTGAAGCTGTTGGGCGATCCGACGCCGGGGCCGTTGTCGCCGCCCTATCTGGGTTTCAGCCGCGAAGTTCTTCGCGGTCAGGCGCTGATGGCGTCGGGGCAGAACGCGGCGGCGATCGAGCATTGGAGGCGGCTGCTGCCGCTCGCCACACAGCCCTGGCAGAAAGAGGCGGTTGAACTTGGCCTCGCGCTGAGTTGGGAACGCTCGGGAGAGGTCGACAAAGTCTTCTTGAAGGACACGCATCTGTCGTCGCCGCGCATTCGTGCGATGTTGCTGCGATATATTGCAGGCCCGATTCTGCTGCGGATGGCCGTCGCGGATCCGGCTTCGGCTGAGGAACGCAAGCTTGCGCGCTTCGTGCTTCTCCTTAAAGAGGCGACGCACGGCCAGTATGCGGGCTTCCTTCGGGATTATTCCGCGGAGGGACTGGCGAAGGATGACGCCGACACCGCGCGGCCCGGGCAATATCCCAATTACCAGTCCAGCGTCTTGCTGTGGAGCGGCGGCGCCGACAAGGGCTACGCTTGTCCAAGCCTGAAGTCGATTGTCGGCGAGCTCGCCGCCAATGCTCAGGAGCCGCACGCTATGTTGTGCTTTGGCGACTTCATCCGCACGAACAGTCTCGACGGCTTTGAGGCGTCCCGGCCGGCGCCCGACGAACTTGGCGGCGGCAAATCGATATTTCCCGGCGAACCCTATGCGCGTGGCGAGGTCTATAAGAAGCTCATCGGCTCGCCGGCGACGCCGGCGCGCGACCGGGCTTATGCGCTCTACCGCGCGATCAACTGCTACGCGCCGGCGAACAACAACACCTGCGGCGGCAAGGACGTCGAAAAGGCGCAGCGCAAAGCCTGGTATGACCAGCTCAAGGCGCAATATGGCGCGACCACATGGGCGAAAAGCCTGAGATTTTACTGGTGACAATTTCGCGGCTTGTCGCCGCCGCCTGTCTTCTCGCTATTGGCGTCATTTGGACAGCGGCGGCCGACGAGATTGTGCGCGCGGCGGATTACGACGCCTATTGGCTATGGGCGGGCGTGCGCGCGCGTCCCGAACTGGCGTCCGCCAAGACCATCTATCTGCTCCAGGCTGAAATCGGCCCCGATGAGTCGGGCGAGATGCGTGTAAAGGCGCAAGGCGCAACCGAACCGAGCCCTCATCCGCAAGCCTTATGGCTGGTCTATCGCGTGCGCAGCATCGACTGGACGCCCGCGATTTTTGCGACGGTCAAGCACCGTCTTGCCGAGTGGCGCGCCAAGTCGGACAAGGTCATCGGCGTTCAGATCGACTTTGACGCCGCAACGCGCGGCCTGACCACATACGCGGCCTTCCTTGCGGAGCTACGTGGGACATTGCCGGCGGATTGCGCGCTCGGCGTCAGCGGGCTTATGGATTGGGCCTCTCAGGCCACGCCGGAAGACATCGACCAACTTGGTCGGAGCGTCGACGAGGTGGTGTTTCAAACCTATCGCGGCCGCGCCACGGTTGACCATATCGACGATTATCTGGCGCGCGTCGGACGTGTCCATACGCCCTTCCGGCTGGGACTCGCCGAAGGCGCCGTCTGGGCGCCGCCGGAAACCCTGGCGCGTCACCCTTATTTTCGCGGCTATGTGGTGTTTTTGCGTAATCCACCGCGATGAGCGAGCCGCGGCGCGCGACTCCGCGCCCGGTTGACGGGCGCTTGAGATGCTGAAAAGACAGCGCCGACGGTTGTCGCCGTTCCACGGCGCCAACCGACGAATTGCCAAAAGAACAAGGTAAAAGCGCGATGTCCGACGATTTCCGCACCCTGCTTCGCGCCATGTTTGACGCCGCGGTCGGCGCTGCGTCGCCAACGGTCTGCCTGCCGCCCTATCTCGCGAAGATCGCGCCGCCGAAGGGCCGCACCATCGTCGTCGGCGCCGGCAAGGCGGCGGCCTCAATGGCGGCGGCGGTGGAGGCGCATTGGCAAGGCCCGCTCGAAGGGCTCGTCGTGACGCGCTACGAGCATGGCGCGCCGACAAAACACATCGAAGTGATCGAGGCCTCGCATCCGGTTCCCGACGCCGCGGGACGCGAGGCGGCGAAGCGCATTTTGCAGAAGGTGCAGGGGCTTTCGCAAGACGATCTCGTTCTCGCGCTGATTTCCGGCGGCGGCTCGGCGCTGATGGCGCTGCCGGCCGAGGGCGTCACGCTCGAGGAAAAGCAGACGGTGAACAAGGCGCTGTTGAAGAGCGGCGCGAACATCTCCGAGATGAATTGCGTGCGCAAGCATCTCTCCGCGATCAAGGGCGGGCGTCTCGCGCGGGCGGCGGCGCCGGCGCGCGTCGTCGCGCTGATGATTTCCGACGTGCCGAATGACGATCTTTCGGTGATCGCCTCGGGGCCCACGGTTCCCGATCCGACAACGCGCGAAGACGCGCTCGCCGTCATCGCCAAATATAAGATCGACGCGCCGGCGGCGGTGCTGGCGCATCTGCAAGAGCCCGGCTGCGAAACGCCCAAGCCCGGCGACGTCATCTTCGAAAACGTGCAGAACATTCTCATCGCGACGCCGCAAGGCTCGCTCGACGCGGCCGCGGAGGTGGCGAAAGCGGCGGGGTTCACGCCCTGTATACTAGGCGATCTTGAGGGCGAGTCGCGTGACGTGGCGCTCGTGCATGCTGGCATCGCAAAGCAGATCGCCCTTCACGGCCAACCTTTCTCGCCGCCCGTCGCCATCATCTCGGGCGGCGAGACGACCGTCACCGTGCGCGGCAAGGGACGGGGCGGACGCGACGCCGAGTTTCTGCTCGGACTGACGCTCGCGCTTGAAGGATTTGGCGGCGTATCGGCGATTGCCTGCGACACCGACGGCATCGACGGCAGCGAGGACAACGCCGGCGCGATCATGACGGCGGATTCGTTCGAGCGCGCGAAACAGGCGGGCGTCGATCTGAAGGCGCATTTCGCCAACAATGACGCCTATACCGCGTTCGAAAAGCTCGGCGACCTCATCGTGACCAAGCCGACGCGCACCAACGTCAACGACTTCCGCGCGATCCTAGTGCCGAAGCGGGTGTAACGCTGCTTCTGGCGGAATGTCATTCCCGACGCGCGCGATCGAAACGCCAGAGGCGCAACACATATCAAAACAACGCTCTGAATTCCCGGTCAGGCTTTCGGCCTGCCGGGAATGACGCGCGCCAAGCGTAGCTCTGCCGACTTTTTGCCGTTCAGCGGACCTTTTCCGCGAGCCAGATTTTTATGAGCGACTGATAGGGCACGTCGCGTTTATTGGCGGCGATCTTTATCTGCTCGAGCAGACTGACCGGGAGCCGCAGAGAAATCGAGGTTGTCGACGGTTTGAGATTCGGCATTCGAACGCGCTTCGCCTTGCTCCAGTCGACATGTTCCGCGGAGTCATGACTTTCCCAATAAGCACGTTCGTCTGCTTCGGTTGCGAACGTCGGCGGCTGAGTCTTAGTCGTCTTGCTCATAGCGTTGTCGTTCCTTGCGACTCATGTCACGGGCGGAAATAACTCGAATGCGCGTCCCGTCGGACCGCAGCGTGAATGTGACATGCAGCAATCGAGATGCGTCCGTTCGACCGAGGGCGTGATAGCGTGGCTCGCTCTCGTTGTGAGCCAAGTCGTCCGTCACGATCAGCGGTTCATTGGCAAACATCTGCTCAGCCTCCGCTTGGCTCACGTCGTGTTTTTCGACGCTCTTGCGGGCGTTGCCGTGATCCCAATCGAAACCGGCGACATGCTCGAAATTGACCATTTGTGTATATTTCCATAATATACAGCAGAGTCAATAAAGCGAAAGCGCGGAATGTTGCGCCAGCAGAGCAACCCGCCTAAAGGAAGCCCATGAACAAGCCTTTGAGCCCGCAACCATTCGATCCGCGCGGCGCGGCGGCGATGTTTGAACGCTATCGCCGTGACGATTCGCCAAAGCCGACGCAGTGGAACGACACGCTCGATCTCATTCTGGCGCATCGTTCGCATCGAAATTTCCTGCCTGAGCCGCTGCCCGAAGGCGCGCTGGAGATCATCGTGGCGGCGGCGCAGTCGGCGTCCACATCGTCAAATCTGCAAGTCTGGAGCGTCGTCGCGGTGCAGGACGCGGCGCGCAAGACCCGTCTCGCCGATCTTGCCGGCGGCCAGAAGCACGTCCATCACGCCCCACTGTTTCTCGTCTGGCTGTGCGATCTCGCGCGTCTCGAGAATATCGGGCGCGAGAGGGGGCGTGACGCCGCCGGACTGTCTTACTTCGAGATGTTCCTGACCGGCGCGGTCGACGCCGCGCTCGCCGCGCAGAACGCGGTCAGCGCGCTTGAATCGATCGGTCTCGGCTGCTGCTATATCGGCGCGATGCGCAATAAGCCGGAAGAAGTCGCCAAGGAGCTGAATTTGCCGCCGAACGTCTTCGCCGTCTTCGGCATGGTCGTCGGCGTTCCCGATCCTGCCGCCAACGCCGCCGTCAAGCCTCGTCTCGGTCAGGCGGCGGTGCTTCACCATGAACAGTATGAATGGGGTGACGCGCAGCGCGAGGCGATCGAAACGCTCGATGAAAAGTTCAAGGAGTTCCAGAAGGCGCAGGGCCTGCCGGATCAGGGGTGGATTCGCCAGGCGCTGTCGCGCGTGCGCGGGCCGGAGGCGTTGAGCGGTCGCGACCGCATTCGCGAAGCCC
Source organism: Methylocystis sp. (assembly GCA_036560365.1). Lineage (GTDB taxonomy): Bacteria > Pseudomonadota > Alphaproteobacteria > Rhizobiales > Beijerinckiaceae > Methylocystis. The sequence continues at coordinate 12,730 of DATBRI010000062.1, read as the reverse complement.
TCAACGCATTGGGCTTCGCTCTTAAGTGAATCGACGAGAAAAAGGCTGGCTTATGAACGCCGATGTAAAGAGCGCATACTCGGGCGAGATTTTCGATCTCTGGGACACTTACGAGAAAGTCGTCGTCAAAGATTTCATGTTTCATGCGGCGCTCGGCGAAGAAGTCGAGCGCGCGTTGCGCGAGCGCTTCGAAGGGCGAGCCTTCTCCCTGCTCGATCTCGGGTGTGGCGATGCGCATGTCTTCGCGCCGATTCTGCGCCGGGTTCCCCCATCGAGCTACAAGGGGATTGATCTTTCGGACACCGCGCTCGCGCTCGCAGCCGAGAATCTGAAATCTCTGCCGTGTCCGGTGCAGCTCGCGCACAGCGACATGCTGTCGGCTCTTTCGGGCGGTGGCTCCTATGATGTCCTTCACAGCAGCTTCGTTCTGCATCACCTGTCGACAGAGGATAAAGCGGAATTCTTCCGCCGCGCGTCGCGCGCGCTCGCGCCCGGCGGCCTGCTGTTGCTGGTCGACACGATGCGTGAGGAAAACGAAACGCGCGATGACTATCTGAGGCATTATTTCGCTTGGATCGAGAAGGATTGGACCGGTCTTTCGCGGGCTGAAAAAGACGCGATTTTCGATCATGTCTCGACAAGCGACTTTCCAGAGCCATTGTCGCTTTTGGAGCAACAGGCGCGCGCGGCAGGTCTCAGGCGCTTGCCTGGCGATGTTCCGCATCGCTGGCACCATCTCATGCGCTTTGAGCGAGCCTAGCTATGTCGGAAGCGACGCTGGCCGCCGCGCGAACGCCGCAAGCGCCGCGCGAGGCGGTCGACGCCGACCGCGTCGTTGCGAAAGTGGCCCGTCGACTGATTCCGTTTCTCGTTACGGGTTTCATCGTCGCCTATCTCGACCGCGTGAACATCGGCTTCGCCGCCCTGACGATGAATGGCGAACTCGGGTTTACGCCGGAATTCTTCGGCTGGGGCGCCGGCGTCTTCTTTATCGGCTATTGCCTGTTCGAAGCGCCGAGCAACTACATCATGCACCGCGTCGGCGCGCGCCTCTGGATCGCGCGCATCATGGTGAGTTGGGGCCTCGTTTCGGCGCTCACCGCTTTCGTCTGGAGCGAGGCGAGCTTCGTCAGTCTGCGTCTGCTGCTCGGCGTGATGGAAGCCGGTTTCGCGCCGGGCGTCATTCTCTACCTCACCTATTGGATTCCGGCCGCGCAACGCGCGCAGGTTCTCGCGAGCTTCCTGATCGCGGTTCCTCTCGCCAGTGCGATCGGATCGCCGATCTCGGGATTCATCCTCGCCTCGATGAACGGCGTCGGCGGGATCAGCGGCTGGCGTTGGCTGTTCCTGGTGGAGGCGCTTCCCTCCGTGATTCTCGGAATTGTCTGCTTCTTCTATCTACCTGACGGACCACAATCGGCGAAATGGCTCACGTCCGGCGAAAAGACGTCATTGCGCGCCGTGCTCGAGCGCGAGGCCGGGCGGGATCATGGCGACCATTGGCGCGCGCTCAAGGATATGCGCATTCTAATTCTCGGCGTCGCCTATTTCGGGATTGTCATTGCCCTCTACGGCTTGAGCTTTTGGCTCCCCCAAATCATCAAGGCTTTCGGATTCGGCGTCGTCGCCACGAGTTTGCTGGCGTCAATTCCCTATATTTGCGCCGCGCTCGCGATGTGGGCCTGGAGCCGCAGCTCCGACCGGCGGCGTGAGACCGTCGGGCACACGGCGCTCGCCGGCGTCGTTGGCGCAATCGGACTGGCCTGCGCCGCCTACGCGCCGACCCCGTTGCTGTCGATGATCGCGCTGTCCGTCGCCGCCGTCGGCGCGGTCGCGGCGCTGCCGACGTTCTGGAGCTTCACGACGCTGGCGCTCGGAACGGGCGACGCCGTCATTGGCGTCGCGGTGATCAACTCCATCGGCAATATCTCGGGCTTTGCCGGGCCCTATCTCGTCGGCTTGGTCAAAGGCGCGACCGGAGAATTTTCTGACGCGCTGCTCGCGCTCGCCTTGGGACCTCTGATCACGGCTTTGCTGCTTTTGCAGGCGCGGCGTTCAACGAATAATAAATCTCCCACGCGCGGCGTTTGAGCTCGTCGACGGTGATCTCTTCCTTGCGCATCGCGAACGCCCAGACATGGCCGAAAGGATCACGCACTGTTCCGCTGCGATCCCCGTAGAACATATTCTGCGGACCACAGACCTTTTTTGCGCCGGCTTCAATCGCTTTGATGAAGATCGAATCGACGTCACGCACGTAGACATTCAGGCTGACCGACGAACCGCGGAGCGCGCTCGGCGATGTCAACCCGCTCTCCTCATAAACATCGGAGAGCATGACGATCGTATCGCCGATCATGATCTCGGCATGGGCAATGAGACCGTTGGGGAGTTCGATGCGCACGCGTTCCCTGGCGCCGAAAACGTCTTTATAGAAGTCGAGAGCCTTCGCCGCGCCGGCGATGCAGAGATAGGGCGTCACTGTGCCATAAGGCGCTGGAACCGATGTGTCGGTCATGTTTCTTCCCCCTTCTCTAATTAACATAACGTGCTCTGGCTTAAGGCAAGAGGCGATCCGCTCTATCCCTCGATCTCCGCGCGTTTGATTTCGAGCTCCAGCCATCCGTCCTCGGCGGCGGAGAGATCGGCTTCGGCGGCGGCGAATGCTTCGCTCGCCTTTGCGAATTTGGCCGGATCGCGCGCATAGAGTTCCGGGTCATCGAGCAGTCGCTGCAGTTTCGCGCATTTTTCCCGCAACGCGTCGATCTTGCCGGGCAGGGTCGCGAGCGCATGCTGCTCCTTGAAGGAGAGCTTCTGCCGTATCGCCGCCTTCTCGCGCGGCGCGGGCTTTTCTTTCGTCCCCCGCGCTGAGGCGATCGCGCCCCGCGACTCCACGCCCTTGCCGCGTTGCGCGACCATGTCGCTATAGCCGCCGGCATATTCAATCCAGCGGCCGTCGCCATCGCTCATCAAAACGCTGGTCGCGACGCGATCGAGAAAATCGCGATCATGGCTGACGACGATGAGCGTGCCGGGATAATCCGCGAGCATTTCCTCTAAGAGATCGAGCGTTTCGAGATCGAGGTCGTTCGTTGGTTCGTCGAGCGCGAGGAGATTCGACGGCTTCGCCAGCGCCCGCGCTAGCAGCAAGCGTCCGCGCTCGCCGCCGGAAAGCCTGCCGATGGGCGTGCGCGCCTGTTCCGGCTTGAACAGGAAATCCTTCATGTAGCCGACGACGTGACGTCGCTCGCCATTGATTTCGATCATGTCTGAGCCGCCGCCGGTCAGCGCGTCCTGCAAGGTGGTTCCCGGATCGAGACTCGCGCGGCTTTGCTCGAGAGTCGCCATTTCGAGATTGGCGCCTAATCGCACCTTGCCGCTGTCCGGCGCCAGCGCGCCGGTCAGCAGGTTGACGAGCGTCGTCTTGCCGGCGCCGTTCGCGCCGATGATTCCGATGCGATCGCCCCGCAAGATGCGCGTCGTGAAATTCTCGATGATGACGCGCGCGCCATAGGACTTGCCAATTTTAATCGCCTCGAGGACCAGCTTGCCGGAAAGCTGCGCTTCGCTGGCTTCAAGTTTCACGTCGCCGGTCGGCATGACGCGATCGCGGCGCTCGGCGCGCAGATGATGCAGGCCCCCGAGCCGTTTCATATTGCGCTTGCGCCGCCCCGAAACGCCGTGGCGCAGCCAGTGTTCTTCGGCCACGATCTTGCGCTCCAACTTGTGCTGCTGTTTTTCCTCTTCCTCCAATTCGCGGTCGCGCCAGGCCTCGAACTCCTTGAAGCCGCGCGCCAGATGGCGCGTGCGGCCGCGATCGATCCAAAGTGTTTCCCGGGTCAGATCCTGAAGAAAGCGGCGGTCATGGCTGATGAGCACGAGCGCCGAGCGCAACGCCGCGAGCCTCTCTTCGAGCCACAGGATCGTCGGCAGATCGAGGTGGTTCGTCGGCTCGTCGAGCAGCAAAATGTCGGGCTCAGGCGCGAGAACGCGGGCGAGCGCCGCCCGTCGCGCTTCGCCGCCCGAGAGGCGCGAAGGGTTTTCGTCCCCCTCGAGCCCCAGATCGTTGAGCAGGGTTCTGGCGATGTGGGGATCGTCGAGCGGGCCGAGACCAGCTTCGACATAGGCAAGCGCCGTGGCGAAGCCGGAAAAATCCGGCTCCTGCGGCAGATAGCGCAGCGACGCGCCGGGCTGCAGGAAGCGCACGCCGCCGTCCGGCTCGATTTCGCCGGCGGCGATCTTGAGAAGCGTCGATTTGCCCGAGCCGTTGCGGCCGACGACGCACAGCCGGGCGCCCGCCGCGACGGCGAAATCGGCGCCCTCCAGCAGCGGCTTGCCGCCGAGCGTGAGCATGACGCCTTGGAGGGCGAGGAGAGGGGGAGGGGCCATTGGAAGCTTAGCAGCGTCTTATGAACATGAGATAAGCTTCTTCCATGCAGGCGGGTCAGTTGTCACCCCCGAAGCCGTCGATAGTTCCGGAGCGAGAGCGATGCCGACGACCACCGAGCAAATTCATGCGGGACAGGCGGTCTACACGCCGAACATGCTCGCGATCTACGATGTGCTGGTGCTCGGCCTGTCCAATCGCTGGATCTGGAAATGTCCGACGGCGCGACTGCTCACCCATTACGATCGGCGCGTCAGCGACAATCATCTCGATGTCGGCGTCGGCACCGGCTATTTTCTCGATCGCTGCCGTTTTCCAACTGCGACGCCGCGCGTCGCGCTGATGGATTTAAACCGCGACGCGCTGCAGTTCTCGGCGCGACGCATCGCCCGCTACGCACCCGAGACCTATGTGCGCAATGTGCTGGAGACGATCGATTTTGACGGCGCCAAATTCGATTCGCTGGGCGTCAATTATCTCCTGCATTGCCTGCCGGGCGACATGGCGATGAAGGCGCGCGTGTTCGATTGTCTGTCGCCCTTGATGAACCCCGGCGCCGTCGTGTTCGGCTCGACGCTGCTACAGGGCGGCGTCGCGCGCAGCTTCGCCGCGCAGCGCCTGATGGCGTTCTATAATTCGAAGGGCATCTTCTCGAATGCGCAGGACGATCTGGACACGCTGGCGCGCGAACTCGAAAAGCGCTTTGACGCCGTCAGCGTTGAAACGGTCGGCTGCGCCGCGCTGTTTTCGGCGACGGTGAAAGGTTCAGGCGCCTAGCCCCAAAGCCTTCCGCACCCGCGCCGAATAGCCGTAGAGATCCGGGCGCAGCACGATTCGGCCGCCTTCATCAACATAGGCGGTGAAATATTCGATGTGGATCGGCAGCGGTTTTGAGAGATTGATGTAGCGCTCGGAGCCGCCGATCAACCGGCGAACGCGGCTTTCCGACCAGCCGCTGCTGGGGCCGAGCACCGCTTCGGCGAACGCGAACGGCGCATCGACGCGCATGCAGCCGTGGCTGAAGGCGCGATGTGAGGCGGCGAACAGATTGCGCGACGGCGTATCGTGCAGATAGACCGAGAAATCGTTCGGGAACATGAATTTGATGCGCCCGAGCGCGTTGCGCTCGCCCGGCGGCTGCCGCACCACGAGCTTGCCGCCGCGATAGGACACGTTGAAGCCGTTCGCCGCGATGGCGGCGACGTCGCCATTGGCCTTCGGCAGCATCTCCTTGTTCAGGATCGATGGCGGCACGTTCCAAAACGGATTGACGATGATGTACTGCAGCGCGTTGGAGAAAATCGGCGTCGGGGTCGCCTCTTTGCCGACGATGACGCGCGTGCGATGCGTCACCTCGCCGTTGCGCACGACGGCGAGTTCAAAGTCGGGGATATTCACCTCGACCCGCTCTTCGCCGAGGTCGCGCGGCAACCAGCGCCACCGCTCCATATTGGCGATGATTTCGGCTTCCACACGCGAGGTCGAAGCTTTGGCGAGCCCGGCGGCGCGCCGCTTGGACTTGCTTGCGGGCGGCAGGGCGTCGCTCTGCGGGACGCCTTCAGCGGTCGCCGCGTATTGACCGTCGGAAGCGGGCGCGCCGGCGCGCAGCGTCTTCATCTCGATGAGCTTTTCGCGCAGCTGCTGATAGCCGTAATGCGTGGGATTATAGGCCTGCAGCGCGTCGCCCGCGTTTGCGCCGGCACCTGCGGTTTCCGCCACGGCCAGCGCCGGATCGGGGAGGGTTGTTTTCGCCCCCACAAGCCGCGAGATGCGCTCAGGTTCGATCCGGGCGCCGCGCGCCTGCAGCGCATAGGCGGCGACGGCCTCGGACAGCGCGAGTTCGTCCGCAGCGGTGGGCGCCGCCTTTTCGGCGTCGGGCGCAGCATAGGCGCGAAGATCGAGGCCGTCGTCGGCGGCGAGCGCGAGGCGGGCGAGCGCGGCCCTGGCCGAGGCGCGCCATTCTCCATTCTCAATCCAGAAAGGCGCGAGATCTCGGGCCGCGTAGGCGGCGGCCAGCGCCCTGCGCAGTTGACGGCGCTCAGCCCCCAGAGCCGCGTCGCCGGTCGTCGCCCAGGCGTCGAGCGCCAAAGCGAGATCGCGCTTCTCCTCGGGCTGAAGGCGCCAGGCAAGGTCGAGCTGGTCTGGCTTGATCGGCTCGGCCCGCAGCGCCGCGTCGAACAGGACTGCGGCGGGCGCGGCGTCCGCGACGGCGAAGTCCGGATTGTCCAAGGGGAGGCGCGTCGGGACGCGCGCGACGTCAAAGAGCGCGACGAGCGGCGGCGGGTCAAAAAGCGCCGCGCGGCGCGGCGGATATTGCGTCGCGACCGCAGGAGCGGCGAACGCCGACAGGGTCGCGCCCGCAAGCGCGGCGCGGAGAAGTCGCTTGGCTTTTTCGCCAGCGGTCATAGCGGTTCCTTGCGCAAAATCCCGTCGCGGCGAGATCTGCGGCGACTTTCCAGTCAAGATATGGGCGTAGCGCCGCCGCGCGGCAATCCGCCTTGCTTCGCCGGAACAGTAAGGCGCCCGCTCAGGCTTGTGAATCGGCGTGAGGCCGCTTGTCCCGCTGAGCCTCCGAAAAAGCCCGACTGTGGCGGCGACGCCACATAGCGCCGGGCTCCCGAGTCCCGGCTATGGCGGTCATCTCTCCGCATCATGACCGTGCTTGTCGCGGCCATCCACCGATGTTGGGACATCGTCACAGCTATTATTTTATGCTCACCCCGCTTCGACAAAACTCTCCAGCACCATCTTCCTGCCGGCCTTGTCGAAATCGACGGTGAGCTTATTGCCGTCGACCGCCGCCACCGAGCCCGGCCCGAACTTCAAGTGAAACACCCGCGCGCCCACTACAAAACGCGAACCGCCGGTTGAGCGCGCGATCACTTCGCCCTCGATGGTCACCGGCTGCTTGCCGCGCGCGGCGTGCGTCTCGCGCGCCGCGCCGCCACGCGCGCTGTCGCTGCGCGCCGCCTGCGCGCGCTTCCATCCCGGCGTCGAATAGTCGGAGCCGTAGACGTCGAGATTGGCGAAGCGCGAGACGCCATAGGAGCCATATTGCGAGCCGCTCGGCGCCTCGACCACCTCCACATTGCCCGTCGGCAGATTGTCGATGAAACGCGACGGCACGGTCGCTTGCCACAGACCGTGAATTCGACGGTTGCTGGCGAAATAGATCTTGGCGCGGCGCTTGGCGCGCGTCAGGCCGACATAGGCGAGACGGCGCTCTTCCTCGAGGCCGGCGCGTCCCTGTTCATCGAGCGTGCGCTGGCTCGGAAACAGCCCTTCCTCCCAGCCGGGAAGATAGACGGTCTCGAACTCGAGGCCCTTGGCGCCGTGCAGCGTCATGATCGAGACGCGCTCTTGATCGACAGCGCTGTCGGCCTCCATGACGAGCGACACATGTTCGAGGAAGGACTCGAGGTCGGGAAAGGCCTCCATCGCCCGAACCAGCTCTTTCAAATTGTCGAGCCGCCCGGCGCCTTCGGGCGTCTTGTCCGAACGCCACATTTCGGTGTAGCCGGATTCGTCGAGCACCTGCTCTGCAAGCTCATGCTGCGGCTTTGAATCGATCAGCGTGCGCCAGCGGTCAAAATCTGCGACCAGGCCGCGCAGCGCGCCGCGGGGCTTCGGCTTCAGCTCCTCGCTTTCGACAAGAACGCGCGCCGCCTGCATCAGCGGAACGCCTTCGCGCCGCGCATATTCATGCAGCATCTGCAGCGTCGCGTCGCCGAGGCCGCGTTTGGGCGTATTGATGATGCGCTCGAAGGCGAGATCGTCGGCCGGCTGCGCGACGCAGCGCAGATAGGCGAGGGCGTCGCGAATTTCGAGCCGCTCGTAAAAGCGCGGGCCGCCGATGACGCGATAGGGCAGGCCGATCTCGACGAAGCGCTCCTCGAATTCGCGCATCTGAAACGACGCGCGCACCAGAATGGCGATCTCTTCGAGCGAATGATCCTTGCGGCTCATCTGCTCGATGTCCTCGCCGATGCTGCGCGCTTCTTCCTGGCTGTCCCAGACGCCGGTGAGCGTCGGCTTTTCGCCCTCGCCGCCGTCGGTGAACAGCGTTTTGCCGAGCCGGCCTTCATTATGCGAGATGAGATGCGAGGCGGCGGCGAGGATATGTCCCGTCGAGCGGTAGTTGCGCTCCAAGCGGATGACCTTGGCGCCGGGAAAATCCTGCTCGAAACGCAGGATGTTCTCGACCTCGGCGCCGCGCCAGCCATAGACGCTCTGATCGTCGTCGCCGACGCAGCAGAGATTTTGTTTCCCCGGCGCCCGCTGCGAGATCAGCCGCAGCCACAGATATTGCGCGATATTGGTGTCCTGATATTCGTCGACCAGAATATATTTGAAGCGGCGCTGATAGTCGGCGAGCACATCGGGATTGTCGCGAAAGAGCCGCAGGCTCTCCATCAAGAGATCGCCGAAGTCGACGGCGTTCAAGACCTTGAGGCGCTCCTGATAGAGCGCGTAAAGCGCCGCGCCTTTGCCGTTGGCGAAGCTCTCGGCGTCGCCGGCGGGAACCTGCGCCGGCGACAATCCGCGATTCTTCCAGCCGTCGATGCGCATGGCGAGCGCGCGCGCCGGCCAGCGCTTATCGTCGATATTCTCCGCGCGCAGCACCTGCTTCAAGAGGCGGATCTGATCGTCCGTGTCGAGAATGGTGAAGTTGGGTTTTAAGCCCACAAGTTCGGCGTGGCGGCGCAGAATCTTGGCGCTGATCGCGTGAAACGTGCCGAGCCATTGCATGGCCTGCGCGCCTTCGCCGACCAATGCCTCCACGCGCTGGCGCATCTCGCGCGCCGCCTTGTTGGTGAAGGTGACGGCGAGGATTTCATAGGCGCGCGCCTTGCCGAGCGCCAGGATGTGGCCGATGCGCGTCGTCAGCGCCCGAGTCTTGCCGGTGCCGGCGCCGGCGAGCACGAGCACCGGCCCGTCGAGCGTTTCGACGGCGGCGCGCTGCTCAGGGTTGAGGGCGTCGAGATAGCGCGGCCGTCCCGCGCTCGCCGCCGCGCGCGCGGCGAGCCCGCCCGTCTGCGGCGTGTAATCGTCGGACGGAGGCGACAGGCTGCTTTTCATGATTCTGCAATCATATAGGAGAACGGAAAGCGAATCACGAGCGACAGCATAAGCTCGGCTGATTACGTCGCCTCGCCGCCAGATTCGTGCGACGGTTTGACGCTAAATCTCCAACCTTGGAAACGCGAACAACGGAGGCATTCATGAGCCCGACTTGGTTCACGCCGTTCATTATCGTCGCTGGAGCGCTACAGGCTTTCGGAGCGGTAATGAGCGCACAGCTTCGTGTCTCTTTATCAAATCCATGGCTGGCCCTTGCGGTGCTTTTTGCCCTGAATTTCTTCTTTTTTACGGCTCTCTTCGTGATTTGGCCGCGCCCGTTGCCGACGCTCGAGGGCATCAGCGCCATGCCGTGGTGGGCCCCTTTGGCCGGCCTGACAGGCGCAGTAGCTGTTTTCGCCGGACTGTCGCTCATCGATAAGCTCGGCGCCGGAACGGTCAACGGGCTCGTCATCACAGCGAATATCGTGACCTCGCTTGTCATCGATCACTTCGGCCTGCTGAACGCGCCGGTGCACGGCCTGAATCTGTGGCGGGTGATCGGGGCGCTGCTGATGGCGGCGGGCATCTTCTTCATATCGAAGTTTTAGCCTCGTCACCGGAGTCAAATATTTGTGTGCGCGAACCGCTCCGAGACGTTCGATATGACTTTCGGCCGCTGACATTAGGGTTCACCCCAGCGCCTGCTCCAACACGAACACCCTGAGCGCCGAGGAGAGATTCGAGTCGTCCCGTCCCGCGTCGACGCGGGCGATGAGCCCTGCGAGTGAGACGCCTTCGTGCACGGCGATGTCTTTCAGCGCTCGCCAGAAGGCGTCTTCAAGAGAGACGCTGGTGCGATGGCCTGCGATGACAACGGAGTGTTTGACGATTCGGCGGGAACTGGCGTCCTGAGGCGCCTGCGCCTCGCTCACGCCTGATCGTCCGCTTCGCGTTCGAGCTTATGTCCGTCCAGCTTGATGCTCTCCAGCCGAGCCTGCGCGGCGCTCAGCTTGCGTTCGGCTTTGCTGCGTCCATGCGCCCCGCGGTTGATTTCGGCGGCGTCTTCTTTCGCGCGGCGGTCGCGCTGTTTGCGGGCGCGGCGCAGATTGACGACAACGGCCATCAGGGCTTTTTGCGAAAGGCGTCGATCGAGACGATCTTGTCGTCGCCGTCTTCCTTCGCTTCGACCGGCTTGAGTTTTTTTTGCCTGTCGGGGCTCGGCGTCTTGTTCGGCTCTACTTTCGCCGGCTCTGACTTGGGCTCGAATTTCGACGGCTCGACTCTGGCCGGCTTGAACTCTGTCACGGGCTCCGGCCTTTGGGCGACAAGGGTCGGTCCTGCGGCAGGCGCGTCCTCCTCTTCGCCTTCCTCAAGCGCGTCTTCGGCGCTCTCAAAGCGCAGACCGAATTCGACGGCGGGATCGAAAAAGCCGGTGACAGCCGAGAAGGGCACGTAGAGATGCTCGGGGACCGAGCGGAACGACAGGGTGACGCCGAACCCCTCTTCGTCGACTTCCAGATCCGACCATTGATGCTGCAGGATGATCGTCAGCTCGCTCGGCCATTGTTCGGCGAGGCGGCGCGAGATGGTGACGCCCGGCGCGTCAGTGCGGAAGCTGATGGTGAAGTGATGGTCGCCGGGCAGATAGCCGCTCTCGGCGACCTCGCCCAGCACTTTGCGCATGACGCCGCGCATGGCGTCCTGAACGAGAAGATCGTAGCGAATAATGTCTTTAGCCATTGCGTCGCGCCAGACTGCCATTTGTATGGTCGACCGGCTCCCGCTTCCGACCGCCATGCATGCTTGCCGCGCTTGCATTAGGGCGGCGCGGCGCGAAAAAATGAAGTGGAGGCTTCTGTTGCCAGGCGCCTCCTGACCCCGCCTAGAAGTGCTAACCCCTAGGGCTTAATTCCCAGTTTGGGCGCCGCATTACGCGGCGACGGCCACCGGAGCATAGTTGTCGTTGGCAACTATAAGATTGACCCGATAACGGCGGTATCATGCCGAGCAAAAAATCACCCTTTACACCCTCGTCAATCCTATTTCGCCCCCGCCGAAACCCGCCGCGCGGACGGGCTTGGGTGGAGGCGCCGGGTACCGCCCCCGGGTCCGAATGGTTTATTACGGTGTTCGTTTATCGCCATAGCCGACGCAAGCGACGGCAACTGGAATATAGGCGCTTGCGGGATTTTGTGAAAGGGCGTTGTGGCGCTTCGCGCCGAAGCTCGGTCGCCGCATCGGGCTGCCGCGACCGATTTTGTTGCGGCTTTCGGGAGAGGAACGTCTTAAAGCGCTCGGCTCACGCCGACTTTTGCTTGACCGGGTGATGAACGTTCCTTCCGTAGTGTTTCGCCTGATGCTTTGCGGCGTGCTTTCCGTGGTGCTTCACGCCCTTGTGCTTGAGGACCGGCGCCTTGGTCGACTCGGTGGTCGCCGGCTCGTTCGAGTCCGGGGCGGCGAGCGCCGCGCTCGACTGGATCAGAAGCGGCGTGGAAAGAAGGGCCGCGACAGCGAGCATTGTGGTGAGTTTCATGGTGAAGTCTCCATCTGGGAAACAGTCCATTTCCGGGATGCTGACTCGTAGCACTGGCGCGCTGAACAGGGGCTGAAACCGGCGTTCATCTGGCCTTCATCGCGCCGCCGTTTCCCACGAAGGCGCCGTCCTATGCTTCGCCGACGCGCTTCACCGCGCCAAACCCCTTCGCATCCATGGCCAGGTGCAGCCGGTTTTGGAGTCCGGCGTCGTCGTCCTTGACGATCAGTCCGGCGTTTTCGGCGATCGCCTCGCAGAGCGCAGTCACCCAAGGCTCCTCGCTTTTGGCGAAATCGCTGAGCACATAGGCATGGACCAGCGCCTTATCACCGGGGTGTCCGATGCCGAGCCGCAGCCGTTTATAATCATTGCCGACATGAGCGGTGATCGAGCGTAGTCCATTGTGGCCTGCGACGCCGCCGCCCGTCTTGATCCGGCATTTGGCCGGCGCGAGATCGAGTTCGTCGTGAAGAACCACGATCCCATCGACGCCGATCTTGTGAAAACGCGCGGCTTCGCCGACAGAACGGCCGCTCTCGTTCATATAGGTCTGCGGCTGCAGCAGCATGACCTTTTCGCCGCCGATCGCCCCTTCGCTGACGAGGCCTTGGAAGCGCGCCCGCGCTTGTGGAAAGCCGTGTCGCTTGGCGATCGCTTCGAGCGCCATAAAGCCGATATTGTGCCGGTTCTTGGCGTAGGCGCGTCCGGGATTGCCCAGTCCGACAAGGAGCAGCATGTGAGCCTCTGAC
>DATBRI010000061.1:0-24007 GCA_036560365.1 Methylocystis sp. | reverse complement strand
CCGGCAAATACGAGAAGCAGCAGCTTCAACTATCGACAGCCGGCAACGAGGACAAATATGTTGTCGACGACGCCGCTAAGATGGCGCGGCAGGGGGTAAGTCTCAAGCCCTCGCCAGTCGTTAGGGGGCGAGAAAGCAAATGAGTCGAAAGACCGGACGCATCTATGTCGGCGTGGGCGGCTGGACTTACGAGCCCTGGCGCAACTCCTTCTATCCCGATGACTTGCCGCATAAGCGCGAACTCGAATATGCGAGCCGCAAACTCACTTCCATTGAAATCAACGGCACGTATTATCGCACGCAAAGCGCCGCGAGCTTCGCCAAATGGCGTGATGAGACGCCCGAGGGTTTCATCTTCAGCGTCAAGGCGCCGCGCTTCGCGGTGATGCGCAAGACGCCGAAAGAGGCGGGCGAGTCGATCGAGCGCTTCTTCGCAAGCGGCGTGATGGAGCTCGCGGACAAACTCGGCCCCATCTTGTGGCAGTTTCTGCCGACCAAGAAATTCGACGCGGCGTTCTTCGACGCCTTTCTTTCCCTACTGCCAAAGAACATCGGCGGCCGACCGCTGCGCCACGCGATTGAGCCGCGCCATGAGAGCTTCAAGACGGCTGAATTCGTTGCGCTGACGCGCCAGCACGACGTCGCCATCGTCATTGCTGGCGATTCAAAATATCCGCTTATCGCCGATCTCACCGCGCCCTTCGTCTATGCGCGCATCATGGGGACGCAGGAGGCTGAGCCGAACGGTTATGACGCCGCCGCACTCGACGAATGGGCGCAGCGCGCACGACAATGGGCGAGCGGCGCAACGCCGAGCGGGCTCGACTATTTTACGGAAACACAACAGAAGGCGGCGACGCCCCGCGACGTGTTTTTATATGTCATCAGCGGCGGGAAGGAACGCAACCCGGCGGCCGCCATGGCTCTGATCGAGCGACTCTCCCGCTAAAGGTCGATATCCGCCCATATCGCGCCATGATCGGAGGCGGCGTCTTCCTTTCGGGCGACTTCCGGATAAGCCTCCCAGCGCTTGGCCCTCGCGCCGGGCCACATGCCTTTGCGAAACACGCCGCCGCCCGTGACCCGGTCGAACAACGCCGGCGACAGCATGATGAAGTCGATCTTGTTGTCCACGGCGCAACTGCCGTAAGTGCCCGGAAAACCGCCGTCCTCGAATTTCGGATGCAAGAAGATATCCTTCAGATCCGTCCCTTCGATGAGCGGACGCAAAGGCTCGCTGTCCGGCGTGTCATTGAAGTCGCCCATCACGACGATGTTCTTCATGCCCATCGCAATGCGCTCGTCGTAGATTTCCGCGACGCGCTTCGCCTGCGCGCGACGTTTGGCGTTGGACGATTGCTGCGAACCGAAGCCCTTGCTCTTGAAGTGGTTGAGCATCAGCAGCAGGCGTGCGCCGGACGGCGCCGTCACCTCAAACTCCGCGCAGTCGCGCGAGAAGATCGGATCACGCTCGGTCAACATGTCGTCGACTTGGCTGCGCAGCACGCCAATCGGAAACCCCTCTCGGGTCAAGAGGCCGACGTCGATGCCGCGCGTATCATTGCCGTCGATCACCATCGCATGGCGGTAGGTCTCGCCGCCGAGCGCAGCGACAACGTCCGCGTTGAAATCCCGCAGCACCGGCCGGCTCTCGACTTCGACGACCCCGAGAACATCCGCCTCGACATCTTTCATCACGCGCGCCGTATTCCGCATCGCCTGTTCGTCGATGGGCTCGTCGCGCAATTCCAGCGACCCGACCCAATCGGCGCGCCCGCTCGCGACAATCTGAACGCCGCCCGACTTGGGGCGTTTGATCAGTCCGCCCCTGTTACGTCGCAGGATGACAAAATCGCCGACGTCGGATTTCTCCAAATCAAGTTCGATGACAAGTTTCGCCATGCGCGTCTTGTCGGCGGCGCTGTACGAAGGCTGCGCCAACAACACATTCAGCTCCGCGAAGCGTTCGAGAATGGGCTTGCCTTGCGAAAAGCTCTTGAGATTCATTGCACGTGCGCGGTCGAAAAGATTCTCGACATTGTATGAGGCGAGTCTCATGAAATCCCCCAAACGCAAAAAACAACAGAATGCGCTGAAGGCTAAAACTCGATGCGCGCCGTGACAAGCGCATGACGGGGACTCGGCGCTAAGCTGGAGCCGAACTCGGCTTTTCGCCTACGCCTTCCGGCGACGGAGGACGCGCTTGCTTGAGCGCAATCTTCGTCGCGAACGCGGCGCCGACAAGCCCCAAGGCGCCCAACCAGGCGGTCGCTTGAAAACCGGCGCAGAAGGCGTCGCGCGCGGCGGACAGCGTCCGCTCGGCCACTTCCGGCGGCAGGAGTTTGACCGCATCCGCCGCGCCGCCGAGCGTCGCGCCAGCCGCCCGAGCGACGTCCGCAGGAAGCCCCGCGACGACGCCGGCCATTTTCGCTCGGTAGATCAGCGTGCCGAGACTGCCGAGCGCGGCGATGCCGAGCGCGCCGCCAAGTTCAATCGCCGTTTCCGACAAGGCTGACGCCGCGCCGGCGCGCTCGGGCGGCGCCGATGTGACGATGATTTCCGTCGTCAGCGCGATCACCGGCGTGAAGCCGACGAGAAGCAGAGAAGATAAAAACACCCCGTAGAATCCGGCGGCGAGCGCAAGGCCGACAAATCCAGCCGCAGCGACGATCAGTCCGCCGGCGAGAAGATTGACGGGCATGATGCGGCGCGCGAGCGCGGGCGTGGCGAAGGAGCCGACCATGAAGACGATCGCCGACGGCGTCGACCACAGCCCCGCATCGAGCGGCGTCAAACCAGCAACGAGCTGAAAATACTGGTCGAGCAGAATGAACGCCCCGAACATGAAGAAGACGCCGAGCATGTTGATGCAAAGCGCGGTGTTCAGCGACCGCGAGCGAAACAGCGCGAGATCGATCAAGGGGTCTTCGAGCCGCGCCTGTCGGCGCAGGAACAGGAGCGCGAGTCCGACGCCTGCCGCCGTCGCTCCGATCGCGTCGGCGCCGAAGCCCGCCTCGGCGGCGCGCTTCAATCCGTAAATAAAGGACAGCACCGCCGCGAGCGATAGAAGCGCGCTGGCGAGATCAAGCCGTCCTGCGTCCGGATCGCGATATTCCGGCAGAAGCACCGGTCCCAGAACAAGCAGAAGGACCATCACCGGGACGCCCGCGAGAAAGACCGAGCCCCAGCCGAAAGATTGGATGAGCGCGCCGCCGACAAGCGGCCCGATGATGGCGCCGGCGGAGAAGCTCGAAATCCACATGCTGACCGCAAAGGTGCGTTCCGACGGATCGCGGAACATGTTGGCGAGCAGCGACAGCGTCGACGGCGCGAGGGTCGCCCCCGCGACGCCGAGCGCGGCGCGCGCAAAAATCAGCATCTGCGCCGATCTCGAGAACGCCGCAATGATCGATACGGCGCCGAACGCCGCAGCGCCCAGCAGCAGCACCTTGCGCCGGCCGATGCGATCGCCAAGCCCGCCCATGATCATCAAGAAACCGGCCACCATGAAGCCGTAGATGTCGATGATCCACAGCAGTTGCGACGCGCTCGGCCGCAGCTCCGCCGTCAGCGCCGGAATGGCGAGATTGAGCACCGTGAAGTCCACCGCATAGACCAGGCAGGGCAAAGCGAGGACGGCGAGCCCAATCCACTCCCGGCGGGTCGCCTTGAGCGAAGGATCCGATCCGGTGGGCGCGGCGCTATGCAAAGGAGGTCGCTCCATCAGCCATCGCGAACGTGAGCGCGCAGCGTTTATCGGTTCCAGCCGGCGACATTAAGGAAGGAATGACAAATTTGGGATAGGGTTCAGATTAAAATCTGACGGCCGCGCCTACAGCCTGGATAGTTATTTGCTCCAATCCAGTATCTCATGCGCCAGTGTAAACAGCTCAGCGCAAATAGGCAGCTCCTATGTTTGGTGAATTCGTAGCGAATCATTACTGCCGTCAGCCCGCTTTTTTTTGCCGCATCAAATAATTCGAATAGATCATGCCGAAAGGGGTTTTTCCGAAGCGATTGGAGAGTGTCCTTTCTTAATCAAAAAAGCCTTCAAACCGAGTTCGACCGCGTGAAAAGTCAAAATATATCCACTAGTTGAATTGTCGAAACCCTTTGCCCGGAAAAGAGACATCATCCAAATTAGACTGAAGGCGGCGTCAACGCTGCCGAATTCAAACCAATCCACAACCGAGAAGGCGTCGAGCGCCGCCTCTCAAAATATCGCGCGAAGACATGATATAAGGGACGCTGTTCCGAGGAGTTCATGAGCCTATCCGACCTTTCCGCTGCGCCCGCGATGACGCTTAAGCCTTCGCTCGCCGGCATGACCCGCGCCGAGATTGGCGACGCCTTGCGCGCGTTCGGGCTTCCCGAGCGCGAGATTCGCATGCGCGTTTCGCAGATCTGGCATTGGATCTACTTCCGCGGCGCGCGCGACTTCGGCGAGATGCTCAATGTCTCGAAAGCGCTCCGGACACAGCTCGCGGACGCCTTTGCGCTGCGCCTCCCAGAGATCGTCGAGGAGCAGATTTCCGTCGACGGCACGCGTAAATGGCTGCTGCGGCTGCAGCCGGTCGACGTCTTCGACAAGGGCGCCGAGGTCGAATGCGTCTATATCCCGGAAACCGACCGCGGCGCGCTTTGCGTCTCGTCTCAGGTCGGCTGCACCTTGAACTGCAGCTTCTGCCATACCGGCACGCAGCGTCTGGTGCGCAATCTGACGAGCGCGGAGATCGTCGGGCAACTGCTGGTCGCCCGGCAGCGACTTGGCGATTTTCCCGATCGCGAGCGGCCGACCGATGGTCTCGTGCCGGCCGGCGAAGGGGTGCGCGCGGTCTCCAACATCGTCTTCATGGGCATGGGCGAGCCCCTCTACAATCTCGACAACGTCATGGCGGCGATCGAGATCATGGCCGACGGCGACGGGCTGGCGCTGTCAAAGCGCCGCATCACCGTCTCGACCTCCGGCGTCGTGCCGCAGATCGAACGCCTGGGCGCCGAATGCGGGCCGGCGCTGGCGATTTCGCTGCACGCGGTGCGCGACGAGCTGCGCAACGCGCTCGTGCCGCTCAACAAGAAATATCCGATCAAAGAGCTGCTGCAGGCCTGCCGCGATTATCCCGGCGCCTCGAACGCAAGGCGCATCACCTTCGAATATGTGATGCTGAAGGGCGTGAACGACTCGTCCGCCGAAGCCAGGGAGCTGGTGCGGCTCCTGAAAGGCCTGCCGGCCAAGATCAATTTGATCCCCTTCAATCCCTGGCCGGGCGCGCCTTACGAATGTTCGGATTGGGAGACGATCGAGCGCTTCTCCGACATCGTCTTCAGCGCCGGCTACGCCAGCCCCGTGCGCACCCCGCGCGGCCGTGACATTCTCGCCGCCTGCGGACAGCTGAAGAGCGAAACGGAAAAGCTCAGAGCGAGCGCCCGGATGGCGGCGGGGTGAGCGCACGCTCTCTAGGAATTTCGGGTAAGACGCCATGAGCGCCGACGAGGCGCCGAACGATGATCATATGCGGCGCGCGCCGACGACGGCCATCCACGCCAGCGCCGCAGAAATCGCGACGTTCCAATTCGCCAGCGTCAAGCCGAAAATCCATAGATTCGGCTCGTCGCAGCGCACGACTCGCGTCGTTTGCAGCTGCTTCATGAAATCGGCGACCGATGGCGCGGTCGAAAGCGGCCCGGAACAGTCGGACGGACCGGCGAAAATCTTCCACTCGACGCCCGAATGATAGATCGAAAGGATGACGTTGCCGGCGAAGAGCAGCGCCATCAGCAGGAAGGCCGCGCGCGCCAGACGCTCTCTCCCATTCCGCGCAGCGAAGGCGGCGAGCGGCGCAAGCGCCAACGCCGCGTAATAGGGAACGCGCTCCTTGTAGCAGAGCTCGCACGGCAGATAGCCTAACGTTTCATAGGCCCATGCGCCGCCTATCGCCGCAACGGCGGCGGCGAGGATGAGCAGCGATGCGTTGCGCGGCTCGAAGACGCAATGAACGATGCTGCGCCACTCCATTCGACAGACTCGCACGCTTAAAACATCTTCGCCGCAAGGGCGAATCCCGCGACGACAATCACCGCGATCGACGCGATAAACAGTCCGAAGTGGCTCTCGAGCTTCGCGCGGATCGGATCGCCAAAGTGATTGATCGCCGCCGCCAGCACGAAGAACCGCGCCCCCCGCGTCACCATCGACAATACGATAAACAGCGGGAAATTATAGGCGAGCAGCCCCGAGACGATGGTCACGAGCTTAAAGGGAATGGGCGTGAAGCCCTTCACCAGGATGAAAATCGCCCCCCAATGGGCGTAGAAGGCGCGCAGCGCCTCCATCTTCTCGCCGTAGCCGTAGAGATTGATCAGCCACTGACCGATCGTATCGTAGAACAGCGCGCCAAAGGCGTAGCCGAGCGCCCCGCCCGCGACGGAAGCGATCGTGCAAATGCCGGCGAAATACCAGGCCTTCTTCGGCTCCGCGAGCGTCATCGGCACGAGGATCACGTCGGGCGGCACCGGGAAGAAGGAGCTCTCGGCAAAAGCGATCGCGCCGAGCGCCAAGGGCGCGTGCCGGCTCGCGGCGAGCGACATGGTCCAGTCGTAGAGCTTTTTCATCTGTTCCCGGGGTTGGCGCGGCGCGCTGCCCGCGCATAGCATGTAAGCGTTGAAGAAAGAAGGTTCGCGGGTTGACGGGCGCCGAGGCGCGGCTAATATCCGCGCCGCTTCGCCGGCTCGCGCCGGCCGGGCCCCTGTGGCGGAATTGGTAGACGCGCTCGACTCAAAATCGAGTTCCGCAAGGAGTGCTGGTTCGACTCCGGCCAGGGGCACCACTCAGTTTCAATGTTCCATAGATGTCAACCAGTTAACATCAAATGGGTTGGCCGGCCCTCGCCTGGCCCCGCTGCTTCGCGACTAGCGCGGAACGAACGCTCGAAAGCTGCGTTATAGAGACGATCGCTTCAGCAAACGCGACCGTAAGCTTTCCATCCGTCGCGGCGACGATCTCCCCAAGATGCTTGTGAATTGGCTGAGGGATTTTGCGCATGTACATGACGCCCATCGACTTCATCGACCTCGGGTTTCGCACATTCCTGCGCAACCCATTTTCCAGTCCCGAACAAATCTCCCTCCGGAAAGGAGAAAGCGACTTTCGCTTGTTGGGCGCGCGCGAGGGAGTCGTGGTGACGCTCGGTCCCGAAACGTCCTTTTTCGATCGGCCAAGCAGGTCTGTTTGCCGGTGGCCCGGAACACGCACCATTCCGCGCCAAAGCCCTCACTTCGTGCCGAAACGCTCCTGGATCGTGAACGAGTTCGCCACATTTCTTTACGTCTTCTTTGGCGGCGGAGACGTGAAACTCAATCAGATCGCCACTTCGGAGAAGCAAAGAGAGATTTTGTTGACGGCTGGCGAAGGCAACGTCGTCGAAAAAATCGATGTGACGAAGCTTGCAGGAGACAATTCACCGCCGCTTCAATTTCTCCAGCCCGCCTATCTTTGTTCGTCCGCCAATGTCGCGATTCAATCCGTTCCATGCGACGCATCGACCATGAGTTGGGCGCGAGCGCCTTATGTCTACAAAACATGCCCCATCGAAGATTTTTCGACGCCCGCGATCTTATGTCTCGCCGGCAAAACCATGATCTGGTGCGAACGGATCGAGCCCGGCGAAAGTCGGGACTACGCGCTGGGAAACGTCATTGCGACGACCGCCAATGTCGTTTCCAAACTGCGGCCAACCAGCCAGACGCATCCCGAGGATGTGAGGGTCGCCGCAGTCGAACTTAGTCACTCGAGAGCGAATGGGGTCGTTTCGGCGTCCGCAAAAGCGAACCACAACTCGATCCGCATGCGACTTTGTGAGATTGCCGCCGCCACGAAAATCCTCTTTGAATCGATTCGCGCCCGTGAGGGATTCTTCGTGTGCGAATTGACCAATGAATCCGATGCGCCGGCCCATGTTTTTATCCAGCTCAACAAAAGCGATTTTTATGGCGGCTCAGGACTCGTTGGTTTCGCGATAAAGTTGCTCTCCACCATCTTCCGTATGTCGCACCTGTCGCTGGGCCATTGAGCGAGCAGCCTTGAGTCAGGTTGTGTCTCGGGTCAATGACCTCATCTGAGCATTGGCTTTGGCGATCATCAACCATGATGATGCCCGTGCCGATGCGGGGCGAGATCGGCCGGCGTGGCGCGGCGGCTGAGCCCGCCTTTGGCGATCCAGTCCTGCGATGCGGCGGCGGCGCGTGAGATCAACTCGCCAGAGCGCGAGAAATCATAGGGCGAAACATCCAGCGGACAAAGCGCCGGCGCGAGATGCACATCAATCTCTTGAGGCAGACGCTCCAGATCGCGGATCAATTGCCAGGCGATGAGCAGCGTGATCGCGTGCAATCCGCGGCCGATGGCGCTCGCGGGCGGCCGCTCCAGCGCGCAGGCGTAACCCGTGGGCAAGACGATGATCCTTCTCGCCCCGAGCGTCATGGCGAGCCACAACGGCGTGTTGGCGGCGATCGCGCCATCCATCAAGGGTGCGCCGTCCACCTCGACGGTCGGAAAGATTCCCGGCACCGCGGCGCTGGCCATGATGGCCTCTATAGTCGAGCCTCGCGACAGGGTCACAGCAATGCCCTGCATATCTGTCGCGACAATATGGACGGGGAGCTTCGCCTCTTGCAGGCTGACATAGGACAGATGCCGCTCGATCAAGCCCCTCAACGATGAAGGGTCTACTAGATAATTGGCGTGGCGCAGCACGCCAAACGCCATGCCGAAAGTGAAGGGAAATATGTCCTTTCGACGTAGGTTGAGCCAAATCTGCGCCAGTCTTTCAACCCCTCCCGCATCCGGCTGTCCGGCGAAATAAGAGGCGTTCATCGCGCCGACCGACGACCCGACGATGAAGTCGGGGCGAACGCCTGCGGCCACCAAGCTTCGAAGCATGCCGACCTGAACCGCGCCGAGGCTGCCGCCGCCGGCCAGAACGAAGGCGGTCTTGGCGTCGTTTCCGCCGGTCATAGCGCTCTCCCTCCGACGCGCAGCGCCAAGCAGGCCAAAACTCTCCGCACGCTTATTTAGGAGGGCAAGCGAGGGCGATCCATGCCTGTGTTTTGACCTCGCTGGCGACGCGCCGCGGCCCTTGAATTCAGCGCCGCTCTGCTTAATTCGCCATTGCGGCGCTTACACGAGGACTTTGCAATGGCTAACGAAGAAGACCCTGTCGTTCAGAAAAAAATGGCTGACGACCAAAACCCAACCGTCGAGAAGAACAAATATCTTTTCGGGGGCGTTGGGGCCGTTCTCGGCGGTCTGACGGGCGTCGCCATCGGCGGTCCGCTCATCGCAATCGTCGGCGCGGGACTGGGCGGCCTGCTCGGATACAATATGCTGAAGCGGCTGTGACGCGTCAGTCGTCGCGCTGACCGAGAAACAGCATCACCAGCGCCGCGCAGCCGATGAAGCGGAACGCGGCCTGCTCGGCGTCTGGCCGGGACCGCCACATCTGGAACCATTCCCCGCCAACGGCCATGAAGCCGAATAGGTAGAGGCCGACGGCGAGCGCAAGACCCGCAATTGCGACATTCTTTACAGCGTTGAATCGGGCCGCCGCCGCCTTGCGCGCCAGCAACAGTCGCCACACGCCGGCGAGAATGAGCGCGGCGGCGGAAAATTCCACCGCGATGATGAAGGCGTAGAGCATCCGGTGCGGCGTGGGACTGTCGATGGCGCGCCACTCGAGCGGACTGCCGGCAGGCACCTGGTCCATCGACATCACACGGCTGACGATGTCGAAATTCGTGGCGTAGTCGGTCACATTGTTGATTGCGACAAGCAGAATGAGCGCGCCAAGCGCCGCCGCCAGCAAGATTTTCGAATATCTGATCAACATGTCGGTCTCCGAAGCCCGGCCTAGCATGACCTGAGCGATTGATCTTGCGACGCGAGGGCTTACAACACAGTTTGGTCTCCCGTCGGACATGCCATCATGATCGATCTTTATTACTGGCCGACCCCCAACGGCCACAAAATCACGATTTTTCTCGAGGAAGCGGGACTCGCTTATCGGATCAAGCCCGTCGACATCACGAAAGGGGACCAATTCAAGCCAGAGTTTCTGGCGATTTCCCCGAACAATCGCATGCCCGCCATGGTCGACCGCGCGCCGGCCGATGGCGGCGCTCCGGTCGCGCTCTTCGAATCGGGCGCGATCCTCGTCTATCTCGCGGAGAAGACCGGACGGCTTTTTCCCGCGGACCTCCATGCCCGCGCGCGAACGCTGCAGTGGCTGTTCTGGCAGGTCGGCGGACTTGGCCCGATGGCCGGTCAAAACCATCACTTCGCCAAATACGCGCCGGCGAAAATTCCCTACGCGATCGAGCGCTACCGTAACGAGACCGGCCGGCTCTACGGCGTCATGGACGGTCAGCTCGCCAAGACGCCTTTTCTTGCCGGCGAGTATTCGATCGCCGACATCGCCTGCTATCCCTGGATCGTTCCGCATGAGGATCAGGGCCAGGATCTGCACGACTTCCCGCATCTCAAGCGCTGGTTCGAGGCGATCCGTTCGCGACCCGCGGTAGTCCGCGCCTACGCGGCCGGCGGGCCCTATGAGCGGACGCGTCTCGATTTCACGGCGCTGGAGCGCGAAATACTTTTCGGCCAGACCGGCGAGCGCGGCGGCGCGAAATAGGCTATGGCTGCGCGGCTTTTTTTATACAGGGACACGCCGCATCCATGTCGAACGACCGCCAAACCGCCGCGCGAGAGACCGCCAAGGCGCTGATCGAAGTGCAAGCGGTGCTCGTGAATGTCGATAAGCCTTTCATAACGACCGCCGGCTGGGCGTCGCCGGTCTATATCGACATGCGCAAGATCATCGCCTTTCCGCGGCTGCGGCGTCGCCTCGTCGATTTCGCGACGCGGACGATCGAACGCGACATCGGCTATGAGTCGCTCGATGTCGTCGCGGGCGGCGAGACGGCCGGCATTCCCTTTGCCGCGTGGATCGCCGATAGCCTCATGTTGCCGATGCAATATGTGCGCAAGAAACCCAAGGGCTTCGGCCGCAACGCCCGCATCGAAGGCGATGTGATGGAGGGCGGCCGCGCCCTGCTGGTCGAGGATCTGGCGACCGACGGCGGCTCGAAGAAGGACTTCGTGCAGGCGCTGCGCGACTCAGGGCAGCGCTGCGACCATGTCTTCGTGTTCTTCTTCTACGATATATTCGCCGGCGCCCGCGAGGAGCTGTCCGCGCTCGGCATCGGCCTGCATGCGCTCGCGACGTGGCGCGACGTGCTCGCCGTGGCCCGCGAGCACAAATATTTTCCCGATGACGCGCTCAACGAAGTCGAAGCCTTCATCGCCGATCCCGTCGCCTGGTCGGCGGCGCATGGCGGCCTCGCCAAGGCCAAGGGATAGGTCGAAGCCGAGGCTTTTAGCTGCAGCGGATAAATTCGCGATAAAGCCACCCCAGCCGTTTGCCGCCGGGGCTGGCGACATAGGCCCACGGCCTGCCGTGATCGTCCTCGCCATAGCGCTGCACGATAATAATCTTCCCGTCTTCGATGGCGCCGATGACATTTTTGTGCTGATCGCGGATGGCGATCGACGCGCCCATGGCGTCCACCGCCTTGCAACGATCGCCCGCGAGGGCCGTAGCGCCCCATGCGATCGCGGCGGCGAGCGCGGCGAGAGTGAGGCCGGCGAAAGGCGCGAGTTTCTCGGACATCGAAGGCCTCACGATTGCGTTGGAAAGACCTATAGTCGGGGTTCGGGAGCAGCGAATTGCGCCAACGCACGTGGAGCCGCCATGCGCAGAGTGATGTTTCTTCTTGTCGGGGCGCTTTGCGCGCCATATGCGCACGCCGGCGAGCCGCCGCCAGGCTTCGCGCGCCTTGCTGACGTCGCGCCGACCATCGCTCAGGAGATGCGCTATGCCGGCGCCGATAATTTCACCGGCGCCCCAGTGCCCGGCTATGGCGCGCCGCAATGCTGGCTGCGCACCGAGGCCGCCAAAGCGCTGGCCGCCGCGCAGAAGGATGCGCGCGCGCGCGGCGTTTCACTCGTCGTTTACGACTGCTATCGACCGCTGCGCGCCGTTTCAGCCTTTGTCGATTGGTCCCGCAACGCCGACCAGCGGACGAAGACCGAACATTATCCGCGCTTAGCGAAGAGCGCGCTGTTTCCTGAGGGCTATATCGCCGAACATTCCACCCATTCCACGGGATTGGCCGTCGATATCGGCGTCAAAGGATGGAATTTCGGCACGCCGTTCGATTTTTTCGACACGCGCTCATGGACGAAAGCCAAAACCTCGAAAACGGCGCGGGCGCATCGCGACGCGCTCGTAACGCTGATGCGCCGCCACGGCTTTGAAAATTTTCCGCGCGAATGGTGGCATTTCACTTACAAAGGCGCTGACGGCGCGCCGAGCTATGATGCCGAGATCAAATGACCCGTTTCGCGCCGGCAAGCTGAACTGAACCTTCATGCGTCCCTCTCTGCTCGACTCCTTCTTCGGTCGCGTCGCCGCGCTGCCCGGCGTCGGTCCGAAGACCGCCAGGCTGTTCGACCGGCTCCTCGCCAAGCCGGGAACGGAAGCGCGACTCGTCGATCTGCTGTTTCATCTCCCGTCAAGCGTCATCGACCGAAGCGCGCGGCCCACGATCGCCGCCGCGCCTCTCGATACGATGGTCGTGTTGAAGGCGCGCGTCACGGAGCATCGTCGCCCTCAGGGCCGATATGCGAAAGCGCCCTATCGCGTGCTCATTGAGGATGACACCGGCGACGTCGAACTCGTGTTCTTTCTCGCCAATCCCGACTGGATCGAGCGGAGCCTGCCGCTTGGCGCGACGCGCTGGATATCGGGACGCATCGAGCTTTACGACGGGCGCCGCCAGATCGTGCATCCGGATCGGGTGCTTGACGAAGCCGGACTGGCGAAGCTCCCGACATACGAAGCTGTCTATGGCCTCACCGAGGGCTTGCAGGCGCGGTATGTCTTACGCGCGACGGAAGAGGCGCTGACGCGCCT
Source organism: Methylocystis sp. (assembly GCA_036560365.1). GTDB lineage: Bacteria > Pseudomonadota > Alphaproteobacteria > Rhizobiales > Beijerinckiaceae > Methylocystis. The sequence goes on along the minus strand of DATBRI010000061.1, from coordinate 10,979 downwards.
ACCGAACCTTCCCGAATGGCAGGACGCCAGCGTTCTCGCCGCCAGCAAGCTTCCCGCATTCGCCGAGGCGCTCCGCGCGGCGCACCGGCCGGCAAGCGCCGACGCGCTCTCGCCGCAGCATCCTGCGCGTCAGCGCCTCGCGCTCGATGAATTGCTCGCCAGCCAGCTCGCGCTGCGGCTGATCCGCGCGAAGATGCGGCGTCCCGCAGGTCGCGCGCATAAGGGCGACGGCCGCTACGCGGGAGCGATCGAATCCGCCCTGCCGTTTCGCTTAACGCGCGCGCAGCAGCGCACGCTCGAAGAAATCCGCGCCGATCTTGCGTCGGACCAGCGCATGCTGCGACTCGTTCAGGGCGACGTTGGCTCCGGCAAGACGATCGTCGCGGCGCTCGCCATCGCGAGCGTCGCCGAAACCGGCCGGCAAAGCGCCTTGATGGCCCCGACCGAGATCCTGGCGCGGCAGCACTACGATCGGCTTGCGCCGGCGCTCGCGCCCGCAGGACTGCGCGTCGCGCTGCTGACCGGCCGCGCCAAACCGAGCGAGCGCGCAGCGCTCCACGCCGCCATTGGAGCGGGCGAGGTCGATGTCGTCATCGGCACGCATGCGCTCGTGCAAGGCGATCTCGCCTTCCACGACCTCGGCCTCGCCGTCGTCGACGAGCAGCATCGCTTCGGCGTCGTGCAACGGCTGGCGCTCGGCGCCAAGGGCGACGCCGTCGACGTGCTGGTGATGACCGCGACGCCAATCCCGCGCACGCTGGCGCTGACGGCGTTCGGCGATATGGACTGCTCTGCGCTCGACGAAAAGCCGCCCGGCCGCACGCCGATCTCGACGCGCGCGCTTCCGGCCGAAAGAATCGACGAGGTGATTGCCGGGCTGCGGCGCGCCATGGCTGAGGGCGCGCAGGCCTATTGGGTCTGTCCGCTCGTCGAGGAGAATGAGGAGCTGGACCTCTCCGCCGCGCAAGAGCGGCACGCCGATCTGTCGAAGCTGTTTGGTGCGGCGGTCGGCCTCGTTCACGGACGAATGAAGGGCGGCGAGAAGGACGCGGTGATGGACGCCTTTCAGCGCGGCGAGGTCAAAATTCTGGTCGCGACCACGGTCATCGAAGTCGGCGTCGACGTTCCCGAAGCGACCATCATGGTCATTGAACATGCCGAGCGCTTCGGCCTTGCGCAACTCCACCAGCTGCGCGGACGCGTTGGGCGCGGCTCGGGCAAGTCCTCATGCCTGCTTTTGTACAAGGGGCCGCTCAGCGAAGCGGCGAAGGCGCGACTGATGATCATACGCCAGACGGAAGACGGATTTCGAATCGCTGAAGAAGATCTCCGGCTACGCGGCGAAGGCGAAATTCTCGGCGTGCGGCAGGCCGGTCTCCCCAGCTTTCGGCTCGCCGACCTTTCCGCCCACGCGCGACTCCTCGCCGTGGCGCGCGACGACGCCGAATTGATTCTGCGTCGCGATCCCGAGCTTGCGAGCGACAGAGGCCAAGCCTTGCGCGCCCTGCTCTATCTTTTCGAACGCGACGACGCCGTGCGCCTGCTGCGCGCCGGCTGATGCGACGTCAAGAGCGACGGGCGATCACGATCCGGTTGCTGTTGACGCCCTTCACATTGTTGGCGACGCCCCAGCAATTGCTGGTTTTGGTGAAGCTTTGCTCGTTGACGAGCACGCCCAATCGCTCGAACGGAAGATCGTCGAGCGCGCGCCAGACCAGCTGTTCTAGCGGGAGCGCCCCGCCTCTGACTTCGCCAACCTCGTAAGCGACATGACCGCCCGGCTTCACGACTCGCGCCAATTCCTGAAAAACGTCGCGAGTCATCGCGCGCCAGTCTGCCGGCGCGCGAAGCTGAGAGAGGCGAATGCTCTCGGCGTCGATTCCCGCAAACCAGTTGCGCAGCCAATTGTCGCCGCGATAGTCGACGACGTCGAGAAAAGGCGGTGACGTGACGACGAGATCGACCGTTGCATCGGCGATGTGCTCCAGATGAGCGGCGTCCGCAACGGCGAGTCGTCCATCCCAGGCGATCGGCCCGCCCTGCGCCAGAAGCGCGCGCGATTTCTTGAAAATCAGCTCGGCGATGTCGCGCCGCGGCGCCGATTGTGCGCGACGCGCATTGATCTTGAGTTGCGCCTTAACCGAGACGGCCTGATTCGGCGGCATCGTGTAGACTGAAAAGAATCCCGGCGAGTGGCCGGTCAGTCGATTGAGCGCCACCATGCGGATCCAATCGTCGACGTCGTCGATACGGCCATCATTTGCGTGAACCAGCAGATAGCGACGCAGCGCGCATATCTGCCGTAGCGTCTCAGCGTGGTAAAACGCCAGAAGGTCTTCGCGCTCGACATCGCCGCGCCCCCAGGGCGCGGCCGCAAGTCGCGCCTCAATATCGCCAAGCGCAGGAGGCCGCAGCCGGGGGTGCGTCAGCAGCAACGACAGAGGATTGGCGTCGGAGCCGATCGGCTGTCGTCCCATCAGCGCCGCTTGCAGCACCGTCGTGCCGCGACCCATAAAAGGGTCGCAGACGACGCCTCCTGGCTGCGTCAGCCGATCAATGAAAAAGGCCGGGAGCTGCGGCTTGAAACAGGCGCGGTAGCTGATTTCATGCAGCGGATGCGCGCGCCTTTGGCCGGCGGTCCAAAAGGCGTTGACGTAATAAGGCGCGCCGTTTGTCGTGACGACGCGCGTTGGCGCGCCAAAATCGGACCGCAGCAGCTCCTGAAAAAATTCGCCTTCCGGGAGCTTTCGCGCAGCGTTCATGCGCCGTCGCGCTGACGATCGGCGAGGCTCGGCAGCGACTTGATCCTGGCGCCCGCCGCGCGGCGCGCGAGAGAAAGCTCATACTGCGTCTGCAGCTCCAGCCAATCTTCTGGCTGCACGCCGAACCAATGTCCGAGTCGCAGCGCCGTATCGGCGGTGACGCCCCGCTGGCCATTGATGATCGCGGTGACCCGATTCACCGGCACGTCGATATCGCGCGCCAGATCCGACGCCGTCAGGCCGAGCTCCTGCAGATGACGGGCAAGAATTTCGCCAGGATGCGACATCGCATTCTCCATCGACGCCAGTTTGGATGATGACGGGCGCGCGCGAACGCTCTCGCGTCGCGGACGCGTCGGCCGACGCGCGTTTCCAGGCGCCTCCTGCCGAACGCCGATCAAAAATCTTCTGGTGAGCTCTTCATGGTAGCGGCCCATATTCCACCCCCGCCGAATATTATTTTCGTAATCCATATTATCTGGTCAGTAAACTCGGCAGTGATCACTTAGCGCTTTCACCCTCGGTCCAATTGGCGCGCGTTTCTGCGATGAAGTCGGCGAGGCGCCCGGCGACGATTGCTGCGCGCAGGCCCGCCATCAACTCCTGATAATAAGCGACATTAGCCTGCGTCAGCAGCATCATCCCAAGGATTTCCCCTGCTTTGACGAGGTGATGCAGATAGGCGCGCGAATAGTCGCGCGCGGCGGGGCAGGATGACTGCGCGTCGAGCGGCCGCGAATCGTCGGCGTGGCGCGCGTTGCGCAAGGTCACCCGTCCGTGGCGAGTATAGGCAAGACCGTGTCTGCCGGCGCGAGTCGGCATCACGCAATCAAACATGTCGATTCCCCGCGCGACGGCTTCGACGATGTCGTCCGGCGCGCCCACGCCCATCAGATAACGCGGTTTTGATTCGGGCAAATGCGGGGCGGTCGTCTCAAGCATGTCGAGCATCACGTCCTGGGGTTCACCGACGGCCAGACCGCCGACGGCGATTCCGTGGAAATCCATATCGGCGAGCGCCTTGGCGCTTTCGATTCGCAACCGCGTCGAGTCGCCGCCCTGCACGATGCCGAACGCCGCCGTGCCCGGGCGCTCGCGAAACGCCTTGCGCGAACGCTCCGCCCAGCGCAGCGAAAGACGCATGGCGCGCTCCGCCTCACTTTCGGAACATGGCAGGCGCACGCATTCATCGAGCTGCATCTGGATGTCCGAACCCAGCAGATCCTGAATTTCCATCGAGCGCTCAGGCGACAAATGATGCCGCGAACCATCGATATGCGACTGGAAGGTCACGCCGCTTTCATCGAGCTTGCGCAGCTTCGCAAGCGACATCACCTGAAAGCCGCCGGAATCCGTCAAGATCGGATAGGGCCAGCGCATGAATTCATGCAGTCCGCCCAGCCGCGCGATCCGCTCTGCGCCCGGCCGCAGCATGAGATGGTAGACATTGCCGAGAAGAACGTCGGCGCCCGCGGCGCGCACGTCTTCGACGAACATCGCCTTCACCGTCGCCGCGGTTCCGACCGGCATGAAGGCCGGCGTACGGATTGTTCCGCGCGGGGTATGAATTTCGCCTTGCCGGGCGAGATCGTCACGCGCCAGAACGGAGAAAGAAAAAGCCTGCGTCACATCGTGTCCTTTGCGCCGAGCGCGGCGATTTTCACAATGCGATAGCGTCCGCTGTCGCAGTCGTTGAACCATACGGTGAACTCTGAACCGACTTTGATCGTCGCTTCGCGCAGGTCAGATCGCCAGCTCTCTCCAAGACCGAAGTCGATTCGTCCGTCGCGCCGCAGAATGAATGGACGCACGCTGTCGGCTTCGAGAGCAAATGCGCCGAAAAGATCCCATGGCGAGACGATTCGCGCGCCGTCGATCCGCGCATCCACGGTCATCGGCGCCTCTCTGCGATCGTCGCGCCAAAGCGCCAGAATGCGCATGTCGCGAGGATCGCTCATTTTTCGAAACGCTGCAGTAAACAGGCGTCGCCGTAGGAGTAAAAGCGATAGCCGGTTTCGATCGCATGCGCATAGGCGGCCTTCATGCGCTCGAGGCCGGCGAATGCAGCGACGAGCATGAACAGCGTCGAACGCGGGAGATGAAAATTGGTGAGCAACATGTCCACGGCGCGGAAACGATAGCCGGGCGTGATGAAGATCTGCGTGCGCGCTGCGTGAGGCGAAAGTCGTCCAGCGTCGTCGGCCGCGCTTTCCAGCACGCGCAGCGCGGTCGTGCCGACGGCGAAGATGCGCCCGCCGCCCGCCCGCACGTCGTTCAGCGCCTCAGCCGCTTCGGCGTCAAGCCGGGCGAACTCCTCATGCATCCTATGCAGGTCCGTGTCTTCCGTCTTCACCGGCAGAAAGGTGCCTGCGCCCACATGCAGCGTCACGTGCTGAAGGCGAACGCCCCGCGCTTCGATCGCGGCGAGCAGCTGCGGCGTGAAATGCAGGCCCGCCGTGGGCGCGGCGACCGCTCCGGCTTCACGCGCAAAGATCGTCTGATAGTCGCTTTCGTCGCGCGCATCGGCCGAGCGCTTGCCGGCGATATAGGGCGGCAGCGGCATGACGCCCGCCTGCTCTATTGCGATATCCAAAGCGGGTCCGTGAAGCTCGAAAGCAAGCGTGATCTCGCCGTCATTTCCCTTCGCTTCGACGCGGGCGTCGAGTTCGCCGCCCTGGCCGGCAAAGCATATGCGATCTCCGATCGCGAGCTTCTTTGCCGGGCGCATCAGTGCGCGCCAGCGAGAAGCGTCCAGCCGTTCGATCAGCGTCGCTTCGACATTGGCCCCCAAGTCGCCCCGCAAGCGCCGGCCCGAAAGCCGTGCGTGAATGACGCGCGAATCATTGACGACGAGCGCGTCTCCCGGACGAAGAAAGTTCGGCAGATCGCGAACGATCCTGTCCTCGAAGGACCCGCCGGACGGAACCACGAGCATACGCGCGCTGTCACGCGGCTTCGCCGGCCGCAGAGCGATCCTGTCTGGAGGAAGGTCGAAATCGAAGAGATCCACGCGCATACGGAGCTTGCAAAAACCATAAGCGCCGGCAGGTCAAGGAGGTTGCGCGCAGACGGCGCCGATTCAACGGCGCCGTCTGCTGAATTTGAAGATCAGCCTCGTCGAACGACTAATTCGCCCTTCCAACACGACCGCGACGCTCGTCGAAGTTGAACTGGGGAGCCTCACGAAGATCTTCGCGCGTCGTGTTCAGAACGGCTTCGACATCGCCGTCTTCGTTGCGGGTGATCACGATGGACGACGGATCGACGGCGACGTAGCGCTCGCCCATGCCGAGAAAGCCGCCGATGCTGACGATAACAGCGCGCATATTCTTGCTTTTGTCGAAGATGATGTCTTCGATTTCGCCCACGTTTTCATTCTGCAGGTTGCGGATGTCGCTGCCGACCAGCTTGGACATGCGCATATCGGCTGGGCCAAGTCTGTAGAAAATCACGCGGGCGGAGCCGAGCTGATCCAAGTCCCGCATGCCGGTTCCCGATCGCCCCGTCGTGGTCTGCCGGTCGATGCCTGTCGAGGAATTGCCTTGATCACGCATACGCTCCCGCGCCGCGCTGCCTCGCCAAGCAGGCGACGAGTCGTCAGTTTGGTCGCGGGTCATCTCGTCTCGCCACTTGTTTCCACGAGACGTCGTATCCTCCGCTCCCTTCGTTTTTTGGTCGCGGCTCATCTCAAGCCACTGGTTGCTCGGCGATTGAATTTGATTCTTGCTCGTGCTCGAGCGATCCCGCGCCGTACTGGCTGTCACGCTGGCGGAAAGCGCGATCGCCACACCTGTGGCGACCAACAACTTGAGTGATTTCATCGGACACTCTCCATTGTCGCCGCTCGCCCGTCTCGGCGAGCAATAGCGTGCAACCAGCGGCTGGAGAGATAGTTCCGAAATTCGCGCCTGACTCAGGCGTTTACTGCACATGCGCCCACGCCTGGGCGCATGCTCAACCAGAGTCGTCAATCAAGAAGAATTCTTAGGCTTCGCGTCAGTCGATCAGCCCAACGTCGCCTTGACGATCTTGTCCGGATCTTTCACCGGCTCGCCGCGCTTGATCTTATCGACATTCTCCATGCCGGAGACCACTTCGCCCCAAACGGTATATTTGTTGTCGAGGAAGCGCGCATCATCGAAGCAGATGAAGAACTGCGAATTGGCGCTGTCGGGGCTTTGCGCGCGGGCCATCGAGCAGGTTCCGCGCACATGCGGCGTGCTGCTGAATTCGGCCTTGAGGTCTGGATATTGCGATCCGCCCGTGCCCGTGCCGCGCGGGCAGCCCGTCTGAGCCATGAAGCCGTCAATCACGCGGTGAAAGACGATGCCGTCATAGAAGCCCTCCGAGACGAGCTTCTTGATATGCGCGACATGATTGGGCGCAAGGTCTGAATGAAATTTGATGACGACCGGTCCCTTGGTCGTCTCAAGCGTCATGGTGTCGGCGGCTTCGGTCATTCTGTTTCCCTCTCCACTGTCTCAAGCCGATCCTTCACGCATTGCAGCCGGGCTTGGCCCGGCTGCTTGCGGTGAGGTGGCGACGTTATGCGCAACACGCGCGGGCATAACGCATATGACTCTCAGCTCTCGTCGCCAGCGACGCGCATCTTGATGATCTTATCGGGGTTGTCGACCATGCCATTATTGGACTTCGAACCCTTCTTGATCTTGTCGACGACATCCATGCCGGAAACCACTTCGCCGAACACCGTATATTTGCCGTTGAGCTGCGGCGCGTCTGCATAGACGATGAAGAACTGCGAATTGGCGGAATCATTATCGCCTGGCTGACGCGCCATTCCGAGGACGCCGCGCTTGAAAGGCGTATCCGAAAACTCGGCCTTAAGATCGAGATAGCGAGAGCCGCTCATGCCCGTCCCGGTGGGATCGCCGGCCTGAGCCATGAATCCATCGATAACCCGATGGAACACAATGCCGTCGTAGAAATGCTCCTTCGCGAGCTTCTCGATGCGCTCGACATGCTTGGGCGCGAGATCAGGCCGCAGCTTGATGGTGACTCGACCGTCTTTCGTATCGAGATAGAGGAGATGATCATCGGCCGCGCTGGCAGGCGTGGCGCAAAGCACGGCGACGGCCGCTGCGGCAAGGATGAGACGGCGCGTAAATTTCATGAAGCCTCCCTATGTTTTGCCGCGCCTTTTGACGGCGCGTTCAAGTGCGGCGACGGAGGCGGCCGGCGCAAAGGCCGACACGTCGCCGCCAAGCGCCGCGATCTGGCGCACGAAGGTTCCGCTGACATGGCGTAGCCCCGGCGAAGCAGGCAGGAAAATCGTGCGAATGTCGGGCGCAAGCGTCCCGTTCATCCCCGCCATCTGCATCTCATAGTCGAAATCGGCGCTATCGCGCAAACCACGCAAAATGGCGCAGGCGCCGTGCTGGCGCGCCGCCTCGACGACCAGACCCTTAAAGCCCGCGACCTCGAAAGCGCAAGATGAACCGAGTCCGGCGCAGGCGGCGCGAATGACCGCTGCGCGCTCGTCGAACGAGAGCCACGGCTCCTTGCCATGGTGCACGCCAATCGCAACCACGATCCTGTCAAAGAGCGCGCCGCCCTGCGCCATCACGTCGAGATGGCCAAAGGTCAACGGGTCGAAAGTCCCGGGGTAAATGGCCGTCCGCACGGTGGTGGCAGAGGTTGCGGTCATGGCAGGGGTATAGGAGATTTCGCGCCGTTTCGCGAGACCGTGAGCCTTCGCCGCCACAACCTGCTGTGCGCTGGGTTCGATTTCCGCCGACGGAGCGCCCCTCGCGCCGCTTTTCTCGCCGCCTACACTCGCGAGTTGCGAACGGAGCGCTACAATACAGTGGGCGCATCCGGCGTCGAGGGCCGGACGCCGAAGAAGGAGACTCCAGGATGGGACTTTTGGATTTTTTGACCGGAAAAGGCAAACCGGGGCCCGCCCCAGACGCGCTCAAGCGGACGGCCGACGCGGCCCCGAAAGCCGCAGATGCCGCAGGCTCCTCGGCGACAGAGACCTTCTACGTCGTGAAGCCAGGCGATACGCTGTGGAAGATCGCCGAAGCGCATTACGGCGCCGGCAAGGGCGCCAAATATATGGAGATCTTCGAAGCCAATCGGCCGATGCTGACCGATCCTGATAAGATCCAACCCGGCCAACGCTTGCGCATTCCCCACGCGTCGAGCGGCCAGACGGCCTAGCGGACAGTTTCGTCCCTCGGTCAAAGCCGGTTCAGGCCAAGCGCGATAAGCGCGATGGCCGCGACTAACCCTTCGATGCTTCGAAGGCTGGAACCGTGCGCGCAAATTCCTTCAGCCAGGTGACAAGGCGCGGACGGCATTCTCGCCATGCGCAGGCGAAACGCAGGTCAAGATAACCCAGCGCGCAGGCGACTGCGATCTGACCGATGTCGACCGAGCCGGCCGGCGGCGCGGCCTCGAGCGCGTCAAGCGCCCGATCGATCTTGCCTTGCTGAAGCGCGATCGCCTCATCGGAGCGCAAGGCTTCCGGGCGCGTGAAAGTTTCGTAGCGAATCAACAGAGCGGCGTCATTGACCCCGTCGCCAAGCGCCTGCAGCCGCAACGCCGCAAACCGGGCCGTTGGATCAGCCGGGAGAAGGCGGCCGCCGCCGGCGAGATGATCCAAATATTCGGCGATGACGCGGCTGTCATAGAGCGCCGTGCCGTCCTCCAAAATCAGAGTGGGGATTTTGCCGAGCGGGTTCTGACAACGCAGACTGTCGGCCGGATCCGCCACATTGGCGGCGGCGATTTCGATCCTGTCCGCCAAACCGAGCAGGTCGGCTGCGATTCGAATCTTCCTGGCGTAGGGCGAAGCGGGCGAATAGCGCAGAGTGAGCATGGCCCGCTCCTACCATCAGTGTATGAAATCAACAACGGGCGTTGCCCCCGATGCGAAGGGCAAGCTTGCGCTATTTGGCCCCGGAGAGACCGCGTACATTTCTGAGCGTCTCGAGGCTATCGCCTTCATTTCTGCACGACGCTAAGACTGCCGTCGGTTTCGAGCACGACTGCTTTCACGCGATCGAGATTGGCGACGCCCTGGCTGCGCATTGCCGCAAGCGTCTCAGTTTCCGTGACCCGTTCGCGCGCTAAGGCCTCCGGAAGGAAACGCCCTTCAAAATACAGCAGCGCCGGCTCTGATTTCACCAGATTGGCGAAGAGTTGCGAGCGCACCGAAGTGAAGGTCACGATATATTGAAGCGCGCATAGCAACGCCAGGGCGAGCGCGCATTCGACCAGCGAGACCTGATTGTTGAGGAAGGCGGCCGATAAGGTCGAACCGAGCGCTACAGTGACGATCAGATCGAATGCGTTCATCTTGGAAAGCGTTCGCTTGCCCGTGAATCTGAGCATGACGATCAGCGCTATGTAGGCGAGGACGCCAACAACAGCGATGCGTTCAAGGTCGTAGAGGCTGTGAAAAAACATCGAGACTCTCACGCGCAGCCGGGCCCCTGCACCCAACCGCAGGAACCGCGCATGGTTCCCGTCCCTCGGCTCCTTCTACGGCGCAGGACGGCTCAGAGGAACCCGACAGCGCGCAAAGAAAAACCCCGGCCGCAAGAGCCGGGGTTTTTGGTGAGAGATTGGTTGCGGGGGCCAGATTTGAACTGACGACCTTCAGGTTATGAGCCTGACGAGCTACCGGGCTGCTCCACCCCGCGCCAAAAGCTACGCGTCAATAAACGCGCAAGACAAAAAAGCAGCGCGGCGAAAGCAGCACTGCTTTAAAAGCTATCGATAAAGAGGATTGGATGTGCTTCGCAGGCCTGGCGACGACCTACTCTCCCAGGTCTTGAGACATAGTACCATTGGCGCAGAAGCGTTTGACGGCCGAGTTCGGGATGGGATCGGGTCTGATCGCTCCGCCGAAGGCCACCAGGCCGGCGAAACACATCTTCGAAGCAAAAAGGTTTTTCTAGTCGCGCCATACGAGTATGGGCGTCGATAAATGAGAGCGATCAAGCCAATCGAGCTATTAGTACCGGTAAGCTCCATGCGTTGCCGCACTTCCACACCCGGCCTATCAACGTGGTCGTCTTCCACGGCTCTCAAGGGAGAACTCGTTTTGAGGTGGGTTTCCCGCTTAGATGCATTCAGCGGTTATCCCGTCCATACATAGCTACCCTGCACTGCGGCTGGCGCCACAACAGGTCCACCAGAGGTATGTTCATCCCGGTCCTCTCGTACTAGGGACAAATCCTCTCAATT
>DATBRI010000060.1:0-6562 GCA_036560365.1 Methylocystis sp. | reverse complement strand
ACGATCTCGGACTTCTCGAAAATCTGCCGGTCGCGCTCCATGCGCGTCGCTTTGAGCTGCTCCTGCAGATTGGTCAGTTCGGAGCGGGAAACCGTATCTTCGGGTTGCGATGAAGTTTCTTCGGACATGGCCGCCTCCTTTAGGGAGAGGATGGCTCGCGATGTGCGAACGGGTCGCGCGAGCAAAACGAAATGGCCTCGGTGGCGGTTCGGCCTCAAAATCGCGCGCCAAGCGCGATCATGTTTAGTGTCAAAAAACTGATTCTGCAAAACCGGAGCAGCAGCGCAGCTATTGCACGCTGCACCCTCGTAGATTGCCGAACTTAATGCGGGCGACCGGCCGGCGATTGCAGTCGCTGCGCCGCCGACAGGCAGTCGCGCGGCGCCTTCAAACATTTATCGCGCGCGGCGCCGGCAAGCGCGTCGCCGCCGGCGCGCATCAGCGAAGAGGCCGACTCGATGGCGTCCTCCACTAAGCCGCCGGCCCGCTGCGGCGTTGCGCGAGCGGCGGCGCCTTTCCCTGCAATCGGCGCGTGATCGGCGCGCCACTGCAGGGCGACGCAGACGAGGAGAATGCAAATCGCGCATTTGACGAGAAAAACCAACACTCGTCTCCTTTCTGGAAAGCGGGTTCTAGTAAGTGATGTCGCCGCAGGGTTGAGCCTTCGTAAACGCGCCATCGGATTCTTTGCCTGAGGGTCACGGCAATAAACTGCAAACCATGTCGACGCGTCGCCGAGCGACTGTCGAAGCTTACGCATCTGCTTAGCGGCTGCTTAAGGACGCCCTGCTATCCCTGTTGGCGATAAGGAGCGTGCGTCTTGAGTAGCTTCGCCGACGACAGCCAGTACGAGTCTTGCGTGGACGCCGCATTGCATGAGCGGGTCGCCGGACGACCGGTGGAAGAAGCGCGTCATCGGGCGTTCATCGTCGCGCGGCTTGTCGTCGCCGCCTGCGCCCTGCTCGCGGCGCCGCTGTTTCTACTCTTCCATGGTGCGCCGACGCCGCGCGGCTGCATTATTTTTCTCCTTGCGCAGATCCCGCTCGTCGCCGTGATCGTGTTGTCGCGCACGGGTGATTTGCGCGTCGCGCGGAGCATCTCGATCGGCGGCTGGCTCGCGATGGCGACGGCCATTCACGCGCTGGCGCCGGGCTACGACGCCTTTTCAGTCGCGTTGCTGCTCGTGGCGCTCATCGAAGCCGCCCTGACGCCCGAGGTCGGCGCGGTTATCGTCATAGAAGTGGTCGCCATCGCCGCCCTTGCGCTGACGGCGGGTCTCACACTGCGGGCGCCGCGCGAGTGGCTGACTGAAGATGCGACGATGGCCATCCTTCTCGGAGCGCCGCTATTTTTCTATATCGCCGCTCTCGTCTATGGCGCCGTGCGGGTCGAGCAGGCCCGCGCCCGCGCCGAAGCGCGCAACGACCGCGACCTCATGCTCCTGACCGGCGCCGTTGGCGACATCCTGCTGCGCCTCGATCGCGCCGGCTTCGTCAACGCGGTCGTGGGCGACGGCCGCCACGCCTTTGATCTCAATCGGCGCGATCTGATCGGCCGCGAATTCTTCCAGCGCATTCACGTCGCCGATCGGCCGACTTTCCTCAAAGCCGTCTCCGACGCCGTCGACGGCAAGGCGGTGGCGACCGCAGCCGTTCGCGTACAAGTCGGCGTTGAGAGCAATGCTTCCGGCGGATTCATAGCGCCCGTCTTCAACTATTTCGAGGCGCGCGTGCGGCGCGCTCAGTCATACGGCGACAAAGGCGGGGCGGACGCCGTGCTCTGCGCCCTGCGAGACATGAACGCCGCAATCGATGCCGATATCGCGCTTGCTGCGGCTCGCGCGGTCGCCGAGCGCGCCGCATCCTGCAACGTGCGCCTGCTCGCCAATGTCAGCCACGAGCTACGCACGCCGCTCAACGCCATCATTGGCTTCTCCCAAATGTTGGCGACCGACGAGATTGCGCCTTCCGAACCCGCTAAACAGCGGGAATATGCGTCGATCATCAGCGACTCGGGCCACCATCTGCTCGAGATCGTCAACTCCATTCTGGAGATGTCCGAGATCGAATCCGGCGCCATGCAAATCGCCCTTGAATCCTTCGCTCTGCAAACACTCGCCGATCAATGCTGCGACATGATGCAGTTGAAGGCCGATCAGTCGGGCGTGACGCTCGCGCGCGACTATGCGGAAGGCCTTGGCGAGATCGTCGCCGACAAGCGTGGCTGCAGGCAGATCTTGATCAACCTGCTTTCGAACGCGGTAAAATTCACGCCGCGCGGCGGCATGGTGAAGCTGCTGCTTCAGCCAGAAGCGCATCATGTGCTCGTCACCGTTGAAGACGATGGCGTTGGCATCGCCGCGGGCGATCTCGCGCGTCTGGGCGATCCCTTCTTTCGGGCGCGCGCATCGCTTGACCGCGCGCATGAGGGAACCGGACTCGGCCTTTCCATGGTGCGCGGACTGGTCGGTCTGCACGGCGGTTCGATCACCATCGAAAGCGGACTGCAGGCGGGCAGCGCGGTTTCCGTGCGGCTGCCGCTCGACTGCCGTAACAGCGGCAAGACCGACGGTCCGGCAAGCATCCAAACGATCGCGCGACTGGGGGCGGGGCCAAGCGCGGCCGCCGTCGTCGGCGCAGAACCAGCAACGGTGAAGAAAATTGCGTGACGCCTCGCTCTACGCCTCTCGCTTTCAGGCTTCCCCCGCCGATCGCGCGCCGCAGCGCGACGGACGGCGCAACGGCCGTCGCTCACTGCTCGCGCGCGCGTTCAGCGCGCGGCGGATGGGCGCGACCCTTATCCTCGGAATCGCCGCCGTGGCGGCGATCGGCGTGCCCCTGAACGCGCTGTTCTTCCAGGAGGGGCGACATCCCGCGCCCCTCTTCTCGGCGCAGCCTTCGAACGGCGTGGCCCCGACGCCGCCCGCGCGGCCGGCCGCCAGGGACGCCGCCCGCATCGAGCGAGACATTAATCTTCCCGCGCGCGCCGCCCCGAAAGACCTCATCGCCAGCAAGATCGAAAAGCTCGACGTCAAAAACCCCGAGGCCGGCAAGAGCGCGCCGGCGAAAACGGAACCGCCGCACGCGGCGGACAAGAAGCGGGACGCGATCGGCCTGCTGCTCCTTGGGGATTCGCCGCCGATTAAGGCAAGCTCCGACAAGGCCGACAAGGCTGATAAGGCCGATCGGCCCGATAAGGCGGCAAGCGCCAACAAGACTGTCACCGTCGACAAGAATGTCTTCTACGCGCAGCGCGCACTGTTGAAGCTCGGCTACGTGGTCCGCTCGGACGGCGTTCTCAACAGCGCGACGCGCCAAGTTTTGGAAAAGTTCGAGCGCGACGTCGGCCTTCCGGTCAAGGGCCAGATCACGCCCAAGCTGCTGCAGCAGCTCGCGACGCGCTCCCGCCTCCCGCTGCCTTGATTCGCGCGTTCGACAATCTCCCCGCTCAAGCGCTAGTTTGCGCCCCATGCGATTGAGGTCCGACATATTCGTTTCCGCGCTGATCCGCCGGGCCGAAGTGCAAGGCGCGGTCGCCATGCTGCGCCGGCGCGGCGCCGCCGAAGCCGGCGCGATTTTTGTAAAGCTCGATCGGCTTGACGGGCGGGCCGCGGTCTATGGCCCTGCCCCGCAAAGCGAAGAGCCGCCTGAGGGGATCGATCGGCTGTTCGCGCGGGTCCATGCGGGCGATTGGCTCGATCCGTCAGAGGCCGAGCAGAGGCTCAAGCGCGAGATCATGTTCGATCCGGACCTCTGGATCGTCGAGATCGAGGATCCAGACGGTCGCGTGTTCGTCGACCTCGCCGCCTAGCGTTAAGCGGACTGATCGAGTTTGCGCGATGGCCGCGCCAATGATTGCGGCGCCGCCGCGCGGCGGCGCGTCAGCGCGCCAGTATCGTCTCGCGCCGGACGGCGAGAATTCTCGCGCTCCGATCGCGCCGCGCCGGTCATGGCGCCCACGATGCGCGCCGCGGCGCGCTGCGGCGTCGAGCGCATCAAGCCGAGCAACGCCCGCACGACCTCGACGTCATGGACGACGCCCGGCTCGGCGCAACGAAAGATGCGCGTCGCCGATTCGGGTGGAACGCCAACCGCGCTGAGCGCCAAAGCGAGCGCCTCGCCAAGATGATCGACGACGAGCGCGCGCGCCCGATCCTTTCGGCACTCGAGCGCCTCTGAGAGGAGAGCGGCCACCGCATTGCGATCATGGCGTTGCGCCGCGGCCTCCAGTTTCTCGAGGAAAGCGCCGTCGGCGCCAAGCGGCGCTTCGGTCGCGCCGCTCGCCAATATTTCGCGACAGGCGTTGAGCACGATCGCCGTGCGCTCGAGGCGGTTCGCAGCAAGGAAAAGTGGTTCTGGATCTAAATCAAGGTCGTCGCGATCAAGCAACATGCGCGCAAGCGTCAGATCATCGCGCGCCGCGATGACCAACGCCCGCCTGGACGCCGAATCGAAATGCGCGGCGAGATTGCCGGCGAGCGCGCGGAGCACTTCGCCCTCGCGACGCGAGGCAAGCGCCAGCATCGTCTCCCGATCGAGATCGCTTCGGCGGGCGATGGCCGCCGCGAATTGCGCCGTTCCCTCTTCGGCGGTGGCGATCATGTCCCGCTGAGCGAGGTTAGGCGCAAATTGAAAGGCAAGCGCGGCCGCAGCCCCGCCCTTGTCGAAAAGACCCGCGTAAATCGAGGCGGGCGTCTCGGGATGGAAGCAGAGCGGCAGCGCCGCGCGCGCCACTGTGTCAGCATCGACAATGTCGATGAGCCCCAGCGCCAGCTGTTCGAACTGCCGGATATCAGCCGTCGGATGCATCGATCGTTCGACAAACTGATCGACGACCGCTCGAAGCAGCGAAGCGTCGGCCATCCGACGCTGTTCCCTATCGGCGCCCATCACTTCACCACTCAAACCCATACGCAACTCCCAGAAAATTTAGCATCCGGTCGTTGACGGAACATTAACCCTCGCCAATTCCTAATCGTCTGGGACGGCTGATTCATTCGTCGGCGGAACGAGCTTGGAGGACGCCATGGGGAAGGTCATCGCCTTCCAGCCGCGCCTAAGAGGGGCGTCAATCGCGCCGGAAGGCGGCGCACAGATCCTGTTTTTTCTCGGCGTGCGCTACGTTCGGATGGACGACGCCCTCGTCAATCATGCGGCGCAGCCGGCTCCAGACTCATGCGGCGCGCCGCCGGGCGGCGGCAAGCGCAGGCGCCGGGTTCGCGCCTGACCTCAGTCGGCAAGAACAAGCGCCCAATAGACCTTATATTTCGCGCCGGCCGCATACGCGGTCCCGATGCCCATCCGCTTCACGCGCTGATCCAGCATGCGCGCATTATGCGGCGCGGAATCGCGCCAGCCGGAGAAAGCTTCAGCCAGCGTGCGGTAGCCCGCCGACACGTTTTCCACGGCCGCCGGCGTTTGAACGCCAGCGCCGGCCAGGCGGTCGCCGAGTTCGCCGCGCGCCGCAAGATCCCCGCTTTGCGCCATGGCCCGCGCCTGCGTCTCGGCGACGCGCTGCAGTCCGTCATCCAGCGTCAGCGCGCCGAGGCCGCTGTTGCGTCGATAAAGCGAGATCATGTCGCGCGCCGTTACAGGATCGACGCGCGCGCCGGCCGACGCCAATGAGCGATACATCGGCGGCTCCGATCCGGCCGCCCGAGTCTCGGGCTCTTGCCCGGCGTTGCAGCCGGCAAGCACGCCGAGCGCCAGGAGAAGGGCGGTGCGAGGAAGAGGCGACGGAAACATGAGCGCATCTCGCTCCTCATTCTTTGAGAAACAATGAATGGCGAGGACTTACTTCGCTTGCATCGTCAGACGTGGCGGCGTCCTCTTTTGCAGACTCGGACCTGCCGGTTTGTTCATCTTCGTTTTTGCCGCCCATCAGATTGGCTTCGATCGCAAGAGCGCTCGCAGCCGCCGCGGCCGCCAGCTTGTCGAGTTCGGGGATGTTGACGATTGTCGGCGGCGGCGGCGAAGCAACCGGACCGATCGTGATTCCCGCGTCGCTGAGGCGCTGGTGAAGATCAAAGTGCAGGTCGCTGCGCACGCGCGCGGACTGCTCGACATCCTCGACGTAGCACCAGAGCTCGAATTTAAAGATGTTCGCCTCCATGCCGAGGAACATCACCTGCGGCGCGGGAATCCGCAAAACGCTTTCCTGCGCGCGCGCCGCCGCAAGAAGAATGTCGCGCATTCTCTCCGGATCGACGCCGACATGGGGCGAAATGGCGATCTTGATGCGACCGACCTTGTCGCCGCGCAGCCAGTTCTTCACAACGCCCGCGACGAGATTGGAATTCGGCACGATCATCGTCGCGCGATCGAAGGTCTCGATCTCGGTGGAGCGGACATTGATGCGTTTGACATAGCCCTGCTCGTCGCCGACCACGACCCAGTCGCCGACGCGAATGGCGCGCTCCCAAAGCAGGATGAGGCCGGAGACGAAATTGTTGACGATCGATTGCAGGCCAAAGCCGATGCCGACCGAGAGGGCGCCGGCGACGATCGCGAGTTTCTCGAACCCGAGCCCGACATAAGACAGTGCGAGCGCCGCCGCGAAAATA
>DATBRI010000059.1:0-25693 GCA_036560365.1 Methylocystis sp. | reverse complement strand
CACCACCACAGCGATCATTACCGCGTCGGCGACGCCGCCGGTCGCCAGCGACACCACCGCCGATGCGCCGAGCAGTACGATCGGCAGACTGGTCAGCTGTTCGGCGAAAATGACCGCAGCCGAGCGCGGCGCGGCGCGGCGGAGCTCGTTGCGTCCCCATTTTTGCAATCGTTCGGCCGCCTCGTCCGCCGTCAAGCCGCGACCTATGTCCGTTTCCAGCCGCGCGGCGAGCGCGTCGATGGCCTCGGCGTGCGCGGCGTTGTCTAGCGTTGGCGACGCGCCGTCGCCCACATCCCACGTCGGCTCTTCGGCAACCGCCGCTTCGAGCGCCTGGATCAACCGCGCGCTTGTGAGCGGCTGCTGAAATTCAACGAGGGTCGAACCAGTCGTTTCGCTGGCGCGAACGAAGAGGACGCCGGGCAAACGCCGAAGACGCTCCTCGACGGCCCGCGCGAGCGCTGCGCGGCCGCGCAATCGCGCGTGGCGAAGGCGCGCGCGGCCTGGACAAGCGTCATGAATAAGCTCGGCGCAGAATTGCGCGGGAGCCTCGACGCCGAAGCGACGCAAACCTGCGGGAGAGTTGTCTGAGTCCGCTTCAGCCAGGATCATCGAGCACATTGTTTGCGCGCATCGAAGCCCGCTTTTCACGACCGTTCGATGACATATGCAACTCTTGCGGACATCTTCCGCAAAACCATCGCTTCTTAGCTGAGCCATCCGTGGCTGATTGCACGCAGCGACGCGAAATGCGCCACCGCGGCACGCCGCCATGCTGAGATCGCTACTATAGATGCGGGCGCGCGATAGGCGCAACCGCGACACGGCGCCGCCTTGGCAGGCCGCGCATTTCGCACTGCGAAATTCGGCCGTCGGCGGAACCTTAGCGAGCGGTCGGCGTTCCCCTGACTCGGCAAGCTTGTTTGCGGCTTTGTCATTTTCTGAATTTGAGAGAAGTTGGGGTTTTCAGTTTCATCGATTCGGGTGGGAGCGAATCATGTTTTTGAGAAAACTGCTCGCGGCGTGCTTCGCTGCGGTCGGGCTTGCGGCCCAGCCGAACAATTGCTTCGCGCGATCCGTCACGCCGATCAAAGTCGATCAGGGATTGATCCGTCGCGTCGCTCGCCGAAATGTTGAAGCCTGCGAAGGAGCGCGCGACACGCTTCCCAGTTGGGCCGGCATATGACATCGTCAATATTGGATTGGCGGCAGAGCGGATTAAGTTCAACTCCACGCGGACCGAAATTGCGTCGATCCGCGCGCGTCCACTGGCGATGGCCATCGTGGCCACGAATTCGGCGTAGGTCCGCCGACCGAGGAGAAGAAGCGCTGCTCGAATATTTGAAGACGCTTTAGCGCCTGTTCTTTTTGAACGCGTCGCAACACAAATTAAAAGTCTCGAGGGGAGAGAACATGATAATGAAACGGAACGCGTCTGTCGCGGCCGCCATACTGCTCGCGGTCTCAACTAGCCCGTGGCATGCCGCTCGCGCCGAACAGGCGGCGGTTGCCATACCGGCGGCGCCCCCGCTCACGAAATTTGAAAAAGCGCCTCAAGGCGAAGACCAGCAGATCGCGCAAATCATCGCGCTCACCACGCAGCTTCTACAGATGCGCTATCCGGAAGGCATGGCGCGGCGCGGCGTGCATCCAAAAGATCACGGCTGCGTCAAAGCGACAGTCACCGTCAATCCCGACATCCCCGAAAATTACCGGGCCGGCGTGTTCGCGACGCCGGGCAAAAAATATCCGGGCTGGATTCGCTTCTCCAACGCCACGCCGTTTCTCGCGCCTGATCTCGGCAAGAAGGGACCCGATAGCCGCGGCATGGCGATCAAGCTGATCGGCGTCGAGGGCGATACGCTTCTCAATGAGCCCGGCGCGAAGACGCAGGATTTTCTGCTGATCAATCTTCCCGGCTTCGCCTTCCCGAACGTTTCAGAATATTTGGAAGTCACGAAAATCCAGCTCGCAAAACATGACGACATCAGCTCATTTTTTGCGCCGCCCCTGTCGCCCGATCGACTGAAGACGCTGGCCGTCGTCAAGAAGATCCAGCAGACCAATGTCGGCAATCCGCTGGAGAGTCCCTATTTCTCCGCGGCGCCGTTCCTCTATGGCCCCGACAAGGTCGCGAAATTCAGCGTCGCGCCAAGAAGCGCTGAGAAGACGCCTGTTCCGCAAAATCCAAACACCAACTATCTGCGCGAGGCGATGAAGAAGAGCCTCGATGTCGCAACTGGCAAGCCGGCTGTCTTTGATTTCAGAGTCCAGCTGCGCAACGACGAGTCGCTGCCGATCGAAGACGCGACCGCCGAATGGTCGGAGACGACGGCGCCGCAGCAAAATGTCGCGACGATCGAGATCGACCAGCAAGATTTCGACAATGCGTTTCAGGTGACGGAATGCGAACATATGGCGTTCACGCCATGGCATGGTTTGACGACGCATCAGCCGATCGGCGGCATCAATCGGCTGCGTCGCGACGTCTATATCGCCTCCTCGAAGTTCCGCTCCCAGCCCAAAGAGCCGACGGGATTCCCAAAATGGCCATGGTGACCCGTCTCACAAGCGCGGTCGCGCGCGTTTCGCTTGTCGCATGCTTGGCGCTGACGGCGCACGCCTCGATCCATGCGCCGGCTTTCGCGCAAACGTCGCCAACCGGCGGCGAGTGGCGCGCCGAGCAAGAACGACGGTTGAAGGCGCTCGACGCCTATATCAGCCGCAAGCCGGTCGCCTACCGTTGGTTCGCGGATTTTCCCTTTGGCCTGACGGATGGCGCGCCCTTCATCATTCTGAAGCTGTTGCCGAAGCTCGCGCCCGAAGAATGGGGAAGCGACAATAATTTTCTCGACGTCGCCGGCCTCTTTATCGATGAGCGTGATCCCACCTACCCGATCGCGCGCGGCTTCGGCTGGACTGGATTGGCGCGCGGCGATGCCAGCGGCGCCGTCGATTACGCGGCGTTGAGTTGCGGCGCCTGCCATATCGGCCGGGTCCGTCTCGATGACGGCAGTTTTCGCTACCTCGACGGCGGCGTAAACGCGCAGTTCAACCTTGTTCAATATCGCGTCAGAGTCAGAAACACGATCAAGAAGATCACCGACGGGGCGACGACTCCGGAAGAGAAGATCGAACGCGCCACTCGGGCTATTCTTACAGCGCTCGACAAGGCGCATGCTCAAGACAGAAATTACTTCTACAAGAATTACTCCTTCGCGGGGCGCCGCTTCGACGCCGCCTACGAGACGCGTCAGATCGAACTCTTCATGCAGGACGCGCCCGCGATCGTCGGCAAATACCTGACGCGCGCCGGACTGGAATTTGTCTCGCTGCTCGACCTCGTCGACAAGAACTACAAAGGCTTCGAGGAGCAGATGACCCAGGGCTTCGGCGGCATGGCCGACGCGACCGGAGTCAGCGCGTCGATGGCCTACGCCGCCGCCGAAGCGCGCGGCGAAAATCCGGATCCGGAGACAAATCTGCCGCCGACGCCCGGCATCACCGACTTCATGGCCGTGTGGGAGCAGGAGAAGCGTCTCGCGCGCTGGTCTCCGGATCACACGCAACTTGTCGACGGCGGCGGACAATGGAACGGCAATATTCCGATTCCGATCTTCCGCAACCTCGCCGCCGAGCTGACCCTCGGCCTGGGACGGGACACCGACATTCGCATCGCCGCTTTCAGCGAGGATTTGCTGCGCGATCTGCCGGCGCCCGTCTATCCCTTCCCCGTCGATTTCACGCTCGCCAAAAAAGGCGCGGCGCTCTTTGACGAAAATTGCGCGGCCTGTCATCGGCCGCATAATGGCAAGGTCTACAACCTCGGCACGGATCTCGGCCGAGCGCGCGTCGTCAGCGACATAATCGCCAAAAACGCTCGCGACAGTTTCACAAAAATTTGTCCGCCGGCGAGAATCGTCGAGATGCCGCCCTCGGGCGACCGGGTCGCGCCCTGCGCGACGTTCGAAGGAATCTCGCTGGAGAACCGCGCCGACGTCTCTATGGCGGATCCAGCGGCGCATGAAGGCTATAACGCGCTTCCGCTTGGCGGCGTGTGGGCGCAAGCGCCCTATTTGCACAATGGCTCAGTGCCGACGCTCTATCATCTCCTCGTGCCGCGCGAGCGCCCTGCCGTCTTCGTCAAGAGCCGGCTCGACTACGACAGAAAACTCGTCGGCTTCTCCTGGGAGCCGGCGCAGACGCTCTCGCGCGAGGGCTATCGTTTCGACACGACGTCCTTTTCGGCGCTCTCCAACAAGGGGCACGACAAGGACGTCGTCGAGGACGGCAAAACCTTGAAGCTCGATTGGTCGGACGACGCCGCCGGCGCCATGGCCATCGTCGAATATCTGAAGACGAAGTGAGCACGGCGGGCGACGACTTTTCGTTTCCCTGTTGATGGCGAGTGAAGGTTTCCTCATCCTGAGGAGCGTGCCGCAAGTCGGGTTTTCCCGACTTGCGCACTAGATGTCGATCTCGGAAAGGCCTCGAGATCGAAGCACACGTCTCGAAGGGCGAGGAAACCTTCATAAGCCACCCTCTGAAGCTCACCCCGGGCTTCGAGACGGCTCCTGCAGAGCCTCTTCAGCATGAGGGCGAGTGCGGTTGTTCTTCGTCCGATTGCTCTCACCGCCCCGGCTTGACTCTCCCGCATCGGGAGTCATTATAAGAACATAACAGGAACTCATGAGATGACCCAACCGCTGGCGTCGCTGCGGAAAAGCCTGGCTTGCGCCTATCCGGCCACATTCTGCGAGACGATCGCGCTTGGCGCGCCGAGTCTCGATCGGCGGCTTGGCGGCGGAATTCTCCGTGCGGCGCTCCATGAAGCCTATGCCGAAACGGCGGCCGACGCCCCGGCGGCGACGGGCTTCGCCCTGGCGCTCGCCAGGCGCGCCATAGCGGGAGAACAGAAGCCGCTGCTCTGGGCGCGCCAGGAGGCGCTGACCGCCGAATCCGGCGCGCCCTATCCGCCGGGCCTCGCCGACATCGGCCTGGACCCTGCCGCCGTCGCCTTCATTCGCGTGCGCGACGCCAAGGAGGCGCTGCAGGCGGGCGCTGAAGCCGGACGCTGCGCAACTGTGGGCGCGACGCTGATCGAACTCTTCGGCGAGGCGCGCGCCTATGATCTGACCGCGAGCCGTCGCCTGGCTCTGGCCGCCGCCGCCGCCGGCGGGCCGATCTTCGTCACGCGCATCGCCGCCTCCCCCGCGCCGAGCGCCGCCGCAAGCCGCTGGCTGGTGCGCGCCGCGCCTTCCCGCGCGCTTGCGGCGAATGCGCCGGGATCAGCGGCCTTTGCGATTTTTCTGCTGCGCCAGCGTGGCGGCGCGGCGGGGCAAGAGCAGCATGCGTGGCGTGTGGAGTGGAACCGTGACCGTGGCGCCTTCGAGGACAGAACATTCGACGCATCGTCGCTATCTGGCCCTGTGGCTTCCCTTCCTGCCGGCGGAACGCCTGGCGAAGGCGCGCCGCAGAGGGCCGGACGCAAATTCGGATGACGCGCCGCTCATCCTCGTCAAGAAAGAGCGCAGCGCGCTGCGCATCGACGCGCTCGATCGAAAGGCGATCGCGCTCGGCTTGACGCCAGGCATGACGCTCGCCGACGCCAGGGCGCGCGCGCCCCGCCTCGCCGTCGCGCAGGCCGACCCTGACGCCGACGAGCGGCTGATGCTGCGGCTTGCCGCCTTTTGTGAACAGTTCACGCCGCTCGTGGCGCTCGATCCGCCCTGCGGCCTCATGCTCGACGCGACCGGCTGCGCGCATCTTTTCGGCGGCGATGCGGCGATGCGGACCTGCATCTTGCAGGCGATGGCGCGCCTCTCCTTCACGGGCCGCGCGACTGTCGCCGGAACGCCGGACTCCGCGCGCGCCCTGGCGCGTTTTGGCCAAGAGCGCGTCACGCCTCCTGGCGAAGATGAAAATTTCACCCGCCCGCTCGCCATCGCCGCGCTCGAAGCGAAAAAAGAGACGAGCGTGGCGCTGACGCGCGCCGGCCTCACGACCCTGGGCGATCTCGCCGATCGCTCCAGCGCTGCGCTGACGGCGCGTTTCGGCGCCGAAACCATGCGGCGGCTGACGCGCATTCTGGGACGCGAAGACGCGCGCATCACGCCTTTGCGGCCCTTGCCGGACTGCATGGTCGAGCGGCGCTTCGCCGAGCCCTTCCTCGATCTCTCTGCGATAGAGAATGTTCTGCGCCCGCTCATCGCGGAAGCGATGGGCATTCTCGAAAGGCGCGGCGAGGGCGGCCGCGCTTTTGAAGCGCGCTTCTTTCGCACCGACGGCGCCGTCGCGTCCCTGCGTTTTGAAACCGGCGCGCCCTCGCGCAATGTCGAGGCGCTGCTGCGGCTCTTTCGCCTGAAGGCCGACTCGCTCGCCGATCCGCTCGATCCGGGATTCGGCTTCGACGTCATCCGCTTTTGCGTCCTCAACGCCGAAACTCTGGCGCAAGGTCAGATCGGCTTCGCGCGGCAGGGCGCGCAGGAAGGCGACGTCGCCGATCTCGTCGATCGGCTGGCGGCGCGTTTTGGCCGCGAACGCGTGCTGCGCTTTGCGGCGCATGAGACGCATGATCCCGTGCGCGCCGCCTCCTATGTTTACGCAGCGTCTCCTTCCCAAACCAATCCATGGCTCAAGCCGGAATTGGGCGAGCCGCCCTTGCGGCCGCTGTTTTTGTTCGATCCGCCGCACCCCATCGACACCATGGCGGAGACGCCGGACGGGCCGCCGATGCATTTCAACTGGCGCCGTGTGCGCCACATGATCGCCCGCGCCGAAGGGCCGGAGCGCATCGCGCCGGAATGGTGGCGCAACGCAGTCGGCCGCGACAGGCGAACGCGCGACTATTACCGGCTGGAGGATCGCGAGGGCCACCGCTTCTGGGTGTTTCGCGAAGGCCTTTATGAAAGCGAAACCGCCGCGCCGCGCTGGTTCCTGCATGGGCTCTTCGCATGAGCGCGCCTTTCGCCGAACTCGTCGCGGCGACGAATTTCTCCTTTCTGCGCGGCGCGTCGCATCCGTCAGACATGGCGCTGACGGCGCTGCTGCTCGGCCATAGCGGCATTGGCGTCGCCGACCGCAACAGCGTCGCCGGCGTCGTGCGCGCCTATGCCGCGCTCAAGGAGCTGCGGGAAAAATTGCGCGATCCGCCGGCTGGCGACGATGCGGCGTTTCTGGCGCAGCTCGACGCAGAGCGCGCGCAATCCTTCAAGCTCGTCGTCGGCGTGCGGCTCGTCTTCGCCGACGAGACGCCCGACATCGTCGCTCATCCGCAAAACCGCAACGGCTGGGGAAGGCTCACGCGGCTGCTGACGACGGGGAATCTGCGCGCCAAGAAAGGCGAATGCCGCCTTTCTTTCGACGATCTCGCGCAAGCCGCGCACGATCTGCTGCTGATCGTCATGCCTTCACGCAATCTGACGCGTCTGCCGTCCATGCTCGCGCGTCTGAGCGATCTGGCGCAAGGCGACGTCTGGCTCGGCGCAACCATGCCGCGGCGCGGCGATGACAGGCGGCGCCTTGCAAAATTGAAGGAGATCGCCGCGCGAACGCAGACGCCCTTGCTCGCGACGAATGACCCGCTTTACGCCGATCCCGGCCAGCGCGATCTGCAGGACGTCATGACCTGCATTCGCGAAGGCGTGACGCTCGCGCAAGCCGGGCGCCGGCTGGAGGTCAACGCCGAGCGTCATTTGAAGACGCCGGAGGAAATGACGCGTCTCTTCACTGAGGCGCCCGAGGCGATCGAGGAAACGCAATGTTTTCTGGCGCGCGTCGATTTCTCGCTCGATCAGCTGAAATATGAATATCCGGACGAGCCTGTCCCGCCCGGGCGCAATCCCCAGGAGTGGCTCGAGGAGCTGACCTATCGCCACGCCGCGATGCGCTATCCCGACGGCGTGCCGGAAAAGGTCGAGAAGCTTCTGCGCGAGGAGCTGACGCTCATCGAGACGCTCGACTACGCGCGTTATTTTCTCACCATTCACGACATCGTGCGGATCGCCGAAGACAAGGGGATTCTCTGCCAGGGGCGCGGCTCCGCCGCCAATTCCGCCGTCTGCTATGTGCTCGGCGTCACCTGCGTCGATCCGGCGGAGAACGATCTGCTCTTCGCCAGATTCATCTCGCAGGAGCGCAAGGAGCCGCCCGATATCGACGTCGATTTCGAGCATGAGCGGCGCGAAGAGATCATCCAGCATATTTACGGCAAATACGGCCGCGAGCGCGCCGGTCTCGTCGCGACCGTCATCAGCTACCGGCCGCGCAGCGCCATCCGCGAAGTCGGCAAGGTCTTTGGACTGACCGAGGACGTGACCGCCGCGCTCGCCAGCACGCAATGGGGCAGTTGGGGCTCCGACATTCCGCAGGCTTACATCCGCCAGACCGGGCTTGATCCCGAAAATCCCGTCATCCGCCGCGCCATTCATTTCGCGACGCGGCTGCTCGGCTTTCCGCGGCACCTCTCGCAGCATGTCGGCGGCTTCGTCCTCGCGCGCGGGCGGCTCGACGAGCTCACGCCCATCGCCAACGCCGCGATGCCGGAACGCACCTTCATCGAATGGGACAAGGACGACATCGACGCGCTCGGGCTGATGAAGGTCGACGTGCTGGCGCTCGGCATGCTCACCTGCATTCGAAAATGTTTCGATTATTTGCGCGCCCATGAAGGCAAGGACATGGGCCTCGCCGATGTGCCGGCCGACGACAAGGCGACCTACGACATGCTGTGTCGAGGCGACTCCATCGGCGTCTTTCAGGTCGAGAGCCGGGCGCAGATGAATATGCTGCCGCGTCTGAAGCCGCGTGAATTCTACGATCTCGTCATTCAGGTGGCGATCGTTCGGCCGGGACCGATCCAGGGCAATATGGTGCATCCCTATCTGCGCCGCCGTTCTGGAAGCGAGCCGGTGATCTATCCTTCGCCGGCGCCGGAGCACGGGCCGGCGGATGAATTGCGCAAGGTGCTAGAAAAGACCAAGGGCGTGCCGCTCTTTCAGGAGCAGGCGATGAAGCTCGCTATGGTCGCGGCGAAATTCTCGGACGTTGAGGCCAATCGTCTGCGCCGCGCCATGGCGACCTTCCGCAATCTCGGCACGATCCATGAATTCGAGGCGCTGATGGTCGAACGCATGGCGGCGCGCGGCTATGATCGCGGCTTCGCGCAAAGCTGTTTCGAACAAATCAAGGGCTTCGGCTCCTATGGCTTTCCCGAAAGCCACGCCGCGTCCTTCGCCAAGCTCGTCTACATCTCCTCCTGGATCAAATGCCATTATCCGGCGATCTTCGCCTGCGCGCTGCTCAATTCGCAGCCGATGGGCTTTTACGCGCCGGCGCAGATCGTGCGCGACGCGCGCGAGCATGGCGTCGACGTGCACGCCGTCGATGTGAATTTCAGCGAATGGGACAATAGGCTGGAGCGCGGGCAAGACGGCGCTCTCGCGTTGCGTCTCGGCTTTCGCCAGGCCGATGGCGTGCATGAGAGCGAAGGAAAGCGTATCGCCGAAGCGCGGACGAAACCCTATGACAGCGTCGAAGATCTCGCGCGACGCGCGGCGCTCAACGGCGCGACGATGCGCGCGCTCGCCGACGCCGACGCATTCCGTTCTTTGCAAAGCGACCGCCGCGACGCGCTCTGGGCCGTGCGGCGTCTGCCGGACGCCAAACCCCTGCCGCTCTTTGCCGCCGCCGACGCGCGCGAACTCGCCAAGGAACAAGATCCGCTGCTGCCGGCCATGTCGCTTGGCGAACATGTGGCGGCCGATTATCAAACGCTGCGGCTGTCTCTGAAAGCCCATCCCATGGCGGTGCTGCGGCCGATTTTCACGCGCGAACGGATCATGGCCTGCGCGGAAGTTTCGGCGCTCGCCGATGGCGCCTTTGCGCGCGGCGTCGGCGTCGTGCTGGTGCGCCAGCGGCCCGGCCAGGGCAACGCCATTTTCGTCACGCTCGAAGACGAAACCGGCATTCTCAATGTCGTCATCTGGGCGCGGCTCTTCGAGCGCTACCGCCGCGAGACGATGGCGTCACGACTCATGCTGGTGGAAGGAAAGGTGCAGAAGAGCCCCGAAAATGTCGTGCATCTGATGGCGCAGCGCATTATCGACCGCAGCGCTGACCTCAACAGGCTGTCAGAAGCGCATCGGCCGGAAATCGTGCTGTCGCGCGCGGACGAATTCACCCATCCCCAGCATCCGCGCGGCGGCCATCCGCGCAATGTCCGCATCCTGCCGAAATCGCGCGACTTTCACTAAAGCGCAGCGGAATCCCCTTAACTGCTCTTCACTCTCTTATCGGCCGGCAGGCTCGCCAACGCCTGCTGACGCAGCTTATCGATCTCCACACGCGTCTTGCGCGCCTCGGCGCGAGCGACCTTCGCGGCGCGGCGCACGGAGAGATGCCCAAGCCAGGAAGAGACCCCGCCCGCGAGCACGCCAATCGCCATGGACGCCAGAACGACAAGGAAGATGGGCGCCTCGAAAGACGGACCTGATCCGTCGCTCGGCGCGAAGGGATCAAGCCCGATGCGCACCGAGCCGCGATTGGCCATGGAGAAAAACAGAATGATGAGCGCCAGAGGAACGAAGACGATGACGCGCAGGATGGACTTCATAATATTTCCCTCTTGCCGGCGCCGCGCAACACGCTGGGCAGCCGCCACATAAAGCCGCCGCTGCGCCGCCGCCGCACGTCCCAAGACCGAGAGGACGCAGCCGCTTTAAATCGCCTCAGCCCGGATAATTCTCGTTGAGGCGCTCGCGCATCTCTTTACCGGTCTTGAAGAACGGCACGCTCTTTTGCTGCACCGAGACCTGCGCGCCGGTCCGCGGATTGCGGCCGGTGCGCGCATCGCGCTTCTTGACCGAAAAAGCGCCGAAGCCCCGCAATTCAACGCGATCGCCCCGCGCCAGGGCGGAGGTGATTTCGTCGAGAATCGTGCTGACGATTGTCTCAACGTCGCGCTGGTACAGATGGCCGTTTCGGCGTGCGATGCGTTGAATAAGTTCCGATTTTATCATGAGCCATTCCAATATGTTGGCGTCGAAAACAGGCGCGACGCCCGAGTCAGTTGGCGGCCGAATGCTGCCAAATCGCCAAAAGCCCGTCAAGCTCGCCGCTCCGTTCGAGCAGAATTGATTTTTCTAATAAACCCGCGATCGAGTCCAATCCGGCGATCCGCGCGATGCCGGCGGCTCCGCCGACAAGCCCAAGCCGCTCCAGGCTGGATTTCTTCTTCCACTCGCGCACAGGCATGTCTTTGGCGATTCCCTTGTTGGCGACCAACCAGTCGATGGCCTCCCGCTGGCCGCCGATAAGATCGACGAGTTTCAGCGGCACGCCCTGACGCGCGGTGAAGACCCGGCCGTCAGAGACCTTCGCAAGCTCAGCATCGTCGAGATTACGCCGCTCCCGAACCAGGGCCTTGAACCAGGCGTAGGAGTCGGCGACGAGACTGGCGATCGCCTCGCGCGCCTCCGGGCTCGTCGGTTCGAGCCCGTTGGGCGCGGCCTTGAGCGGCGAGGATTTTATGGTTTCGACCTCGACGCCCCAATTATTGAGCAGCTTCGAGACGTTAGGATATTGGAACAGCACGCCGATCGAGCCGACGAGCGAATTGCCGCGCGCGACAATCGTATCGGCGGCAAGCGCGGCGATATAGGCGCCGGACGCGGCCACCGTGCCGACAACGGCGACGACTGGCTTCTTTTCCGCGACGCGCCGAAGCTCCTCATAGAGCCGTTCGGAGCCTGTCGTCGTGCCGCCGGGACTCTCAATCTCCAGCAGCAGAGCCTTCGTTTGGCTCGACTCCCCGATCTTCTTGATCATATCGATCGTATCATCGTCGCCTGTGATGACCCCTTGCAGCTCGAGGCGGGCGATATGCGGCGTGAGCTTATCGGCCGAATCGGCGCCGCCGAGCCGCACGACGGCGACGAGGCCCGCGACACCCAAGGCGATCAGGGCGGCGAGACGCCACCAACCGAGCTTGCGGCGAAGCCTGCGGCGATCAACGAAATAGTCGGTGGGAGTTGACATCCGAGGTCCTGGTGGCTGGCGTGGCGCGCGAGCGGCGCCGCGCAGGGAACGTAATGCCGAGATCGACGATTTAAAAGACGCCGCGCCGGCGCGCTTACCGTCGCGTCGCCTCCATCGCCCAGGCGAGATAATCTTTGTCCGCCTCTGCGACGTCGATGCGCAGAATTTCAGGCGTCTCGTAGCTATGCAGACGGCGGACGAGTTCGGCAAGCGCGGGATAGTCGTCGCCGCGCGCTTTCATGTGCAACAAAAACTCAGGCTCTTCGCGCATCTCATCCTTCCAGACGTAATGGCTGCGAATGGGATGTATCTGCACGCAGGCGGCGAGCCTCGCGGAGAGCGCCGCCCGGGCAAGCGCGCGCGCCTTTTCTTCGTCATCAATCGTCGTGACGAGGATCATAAGCGCGCTCACGCTGATCTTAGCCGCCGATGACGGTCGTGAACACCTGCCCGCCGCGCGCCAGGGTGATTTTCCAATAGTAGGCGCGCCCAGCCGTTATGCTCTCCAGTTCGCGGGTCGTCGCGATCTTTTGATCATTGACGGCGAGGATGATGTCGCCGCGCTGCAGATTGAGCTGTTGCGCGTAAGAGCCGTCGTCGACCTCGGACACGACGACGCCGTTGGCGGTTCCCTGCACCGACATTTCTTCGATGACCGCGGGAGAAATATTCATGACCGTCGCGCCGGCGAAGGGCGACGCGCCCTTGATCGTTATCGCGTCGCGCGCGGGCGTTTCCGGCGCCGGCGCGAGGCGAATTTGCGCGACGATCTTTTTGCCGCCGCGCAACACCCCGAGCGTCGCCTGTCCGCCAATCGGCCTGGTGGCGAGCCGATAGCCGACCGCCTCCGGGTCATCGGCCGTCTGACCGTCGACGGAGATGATGACGTCGCCGCGCTTTAGACCGGCTTCAGCTGACGGCCCCTTCGGATCGACGTCGGCGAGCAGCGCGCCGGTGGGACGATCGAGCCCAAGGCCGTCGGCGATCTCCTGCGAGAGCGTTTGCAGCGTCGCCCCCATCCACGCCCGCCGCACCTGCTTGCCGCCGCCCTTTGCGGCGGCGATCACGCTCTTGACCATGTTGGCGGGAATGGCGAAGCCGATGCCGACCGATCCGCCGGACTTCGAGAAGATCGCGGAATTGATGCCGACGACACGCCCGTTCATATCGACGAGAGGGCCGCCAGAATTGCCCGGATTGATCGCCGCGTCGGTTTGAATGAAGAAGCCATAGTCGCTGATGCCGACATGGGTGCGCGCAAGCGCCGAGATAATGCCTTGCGTCACTGTTTGCCCGACGCCGAAGGGATTGCCGATCGCGAGCGTCAAATCGCCGACTTCGAGCGCGTCCGAGTCGCCCAGCTCCATCGTCGGAAAATTGGCGCCGTCGGCGAGCTTCAGCACCGCGAGATCCGTGCGCGGGTCGCGCAACAAAATCTTCGCGGCGAATTCGCGCTTATCGGCGAGCGCCACCTTCACGTCGGTCATGCCCTCGATCACATGGTTATTGGTGACGACGAGGCCGCTTTGATCGACGATCACGCCCGAGCCCAGCGACTGCGCCATGTTGCGCCCGGGCATGCCGCCGCCACCGCCCTCGCCGAAAAAGCGACGAAAGATCGGGTCGTCGAACAGCGGATTGGCGGGCATGCGCTCGACGCGCGACGCGAAGACATTGACGACGGCGGGCTGCGCCTTTTTGACCACCGGCGCGAAAGAATAGGCGATCTCGGCGCGGCTCGTCGGCACGGCGCGATCGGGCGGCGGCGGCGTAAAGCTCTCGACGCGGCCCGGCGATCTCTGGGGAGCGGTCTGGGCCGTTTCAGACGAAACTTCGGCGCGCGCGATCGCAAAGGACGCCGCGAGGGCGCAGGCCAGCGCCGCAGCCATAATGTGACGCGCCGAAATCCTCATGAAGCGCTCCTTTTTTTTCGGCGCATTTATAGCCGCAAACACGCGCGGCGGTAAGAATGCGCCGTAATGATCGTTCTGCACGAAATGCGCCGGCGACGAGCGCCATAGCCCAGTGCGATCCGCGCCGAGGTTCTCGGACGCTTCCTTGCCCTTAATATGATTTCGGCGCCGCATCCCGATGACCGAGACACGACGCCGCGTTGCCTGATCATGACGACCAAGCGATCGTCCCTTGAGCCGTTTACGCCGCCGCCTCTTCTTCGTGGATCGGCCCGGAATCCTGACCCCTGGCGTTCACGTCGCGATCGACGAATTCGATGACCGCGAGCGGCGCATTGTCGCCATAGCGGAAGCCCGCCTTCAGCACGCGCGTATAGCCGCCGTTACGGTCTTTATAGCGGGGGCCAAGCACGTCGAAGAGCTTGCCGACAAGCTTGACGTCCTTGATCTTGGCGATCGCCTGCCGGCGCGCGTGGAGGTCGCCGCGCTTGCCGAGCGTCACCAACTTTTCGACGACCGGACGCAGATCCTTCGCCTTGGGCAGCGTCGTGACAATCTGCTCATGCTTGATGAGCGCCTGCGCCATATTGGCGAACATCGCCTTGCGGTGCTCATGCGTGCGCCCGAAGCGGCGCTTCTTGTGTCCGTGATACATGCGGCTCTCCGTTGATTATGCGGCCGCCGTGCCAAGGAACGGCCGTCGATTATGGGCGCTCACTCCACCCACCCTGAGGGGGTAGGTCGACCGCTGAAGGCGGTCGGGTGGGGGTGAACCCCGAAACTGTGGGTTTCACCCCACTCCGCCTGCTACGCAGGACGACCCTCCCCCTCAAGGGGAGGGTGCGACTCAGTAATGCTCCTCGAATCGCTTCGCGAGATCGTCGATGTTCTCCGGCGGCCAGCCGGGGACTTCCATGCCCAGATGCAGACCCATCTGCGCGAGCACCTCCTTGATTTCGTTCAAGGACTTGCGGCCGAAGTTCGGCGTGCGCAGCATCTCGGCTTCCGACTTCTGAATAAGGTCGCCAATGTAAACGATATTGTCGTTCTTCAGGCAGTTCGCCGAACGCACCGAAAGCTCCAACTCGTCCACCTTCTTCAGCAGCGCCGGGTTGAAGGCGAGCTGCGGAATCGACGGGGCGGCCTCCTCGCGGCGCGGCTCTTCGAAATTGACGAAGACGTTGAGCTGGTCCTGCAGAATGCGCGCCGAATAAGCGATCGCGTCTTCCGGGCTCATTGCGCCATTCGTCTCGACCGTCAGCGTCAGCTTGTCATAGTCGAGAACCTGGCCCTCGCGCGTGTTCTCGACCCGGTAGCTGACTTTTTTGACCGGCGAATAGAGGCTGTCGATCGGAATGAGGCCGATTGGGGCGTCTTCGGCGCGGTTGCGGTCTGCGGGCGCATAGCCCTTGCCGTTCGCGACGGTGAACTCGATGCGGATCTCAGCCCCTTCGTCGAGCGTGCAGATGACGAGCTCAGGGTTGAGGATCTGAACGTCGCCGGTCACCTGGATGTCGCCGGCGGCGACGACCCCGGGGCCCGTCTTCTTGAGGGTCAGGCGCTTCATGCCGTCCCCCTGATATTTAATGGCGATGTCCTTGATGTTGAGGACGATGTCGGTCACGTCCTCGCGCACGCCGGGGATCGACGAGAATTCGTGCAGCACGCCATCGATGTGAATCGACGTGATCGCCGCGCCCTGCAGGGACGACAGCAGAATGCGGCGCAGGGCGTTGCCAAGCGTCACGCCGAAGCCGCGCTCCAGCGGCTCGGCGACGGCGGTCGCGCTGCGCTTGGGATCGTCTCCGGCCGTGACTTCGAGCTTGTTCGGCTTGATGAGTTCCTGCCAGTTCTTCTGGATGCTCACGTGGAGGCCTTTCCTTGAAGCTCCTGAGTGCGGCGTTGGGGCATGCGCCACGCCGCTCGAAATCAAATCAGTCAATCTGAATACTCAGACGCGGCGGCGCTTGCGCGGCCGGCAGCCGTTGTGGGGAATCGGCGTCACATCGCGGATCGACGTGACGGTGAAGCCAGCCGCTTGCAGGGCGCGCAATGCCGACTCACGGCCGGAGCCCGGACCGGAAACCTCGACTTCGAGCGTGCGCACGCCGTGCTCGCCGGCCTTGCGGGCGGCGTCCTCTGCGGCCATCTGGGCGGCGTAGGGCGTGGATTTGCGCGAGCCCTTGAATCCCATCGATCCCGCGGAGGACCACGACACGGTGTTGCCCTGCGCGTCGGTGATGGTGATCATGGTGTTGTTGAACGTCGAGTTCACATGCGCGACGCCGGAAACGATGTTCTTGCGTTCGCGGCGACGAACGCGCGTTGTGTCCTTGGCCATTTTTTCTTGCGTCCTTCAAACGCGCCCGTAGTTCCAGGCGCTAGGGATTTCGGGTGTCATGGCCGGGCGTATCCCGGCCATCCGTGATCGTCCTGACGACCGATTACTTCTTCTTGCCGGCGATCGGCTTCGCCTTGCCCTTGCGGGTGCGGGCGTTGGTGTGGGTGCGCTGGCCGCGCACGGGAAGCTGACGGCGATGGCGCAGGCCGCGATAGCAGCCGAGATCCATCAAGCGCTTGATATTGATCGAGACCTCACGGCGCAGATCGCCCTCGACCATGTAATCGCGGTCGATCGTTTCGCGAATCTGCAGGACTTCCGCATCGGTGAGCTGGGCCACGCGACGCTCGGCCGGGATGCTGACCTTTTCGCAGATCTCCGCCGCCTTTTTGGCGCCAATGCCGTGGATATATTGAAGCGCGATGACGACGCGCTTGTTCGTCGGGATATTGACGCCTGCTATACGGGCCACTTTTGTCTCTCCATCTGAGAAGGAGCCTTAAGCTCCAGGATTGCGCCCGCGTCCGGTGGAGCCCGGCTCGTGCGGACGGTTGCGAACCGTCTTCATACGAAAACAGGCCCCGCCCCCCGATCCGGGAGCCGGAGCCGTCTGTCCAACAACGTGAAGACCGTCTATTTAGGCGCCAATGGCCTAAGGGTCAAGCGGCTTCACGAAAAAACCTACCCCGCGTCGGAGAGGGCGCGATCGATCTCGGCCGTGACATCCTCGATCGGCGCCATGCCGTCGATCTTGGTCAGCTCGCGACGCTTGGCGTAATGCGCGGACACGGGCGCCGTCTGGGCGCGATAGGCTTCAAGCCGCGTCTTGAAGCTTTCCGGATTGTCGTCCGCGCGCACCGCGCCGCCAGCAGCGCGGGTTTCGTCCACCCGTTTGCGCATCCTGTCGACGAGCGCGGCTTCATCGACGGCGAGCTCGAGCACGGCGTCGAGCGATAAGGCTCTGCGCTGCAGAAGCTCCTGCAGCGCCTCGGCCTGCGCCACAGTGCGCGGAAAGCCGTCGAGAATGAACCCGCTGGCGCAGTCAGACGCGTCGAGCCGTTCATCGATCAAGCCGATCACGACCTCGTCCGGCACCAGCGCGCCAGCGTCCATGATCGCCTTGGCCCGCAGTCCAATCGGGGTTTTCGCTGCGACCGCGGCGCGCAACATGTCGCCGGTCGAAAGCTGCGGCACGCCGTGCTTCTCGACCAAACGCGACGCCTGCGTGCCCTTGCCGGCCCCCGGCGGACCGAGCAGCACCAGCCTCATCGAGCGCGTTTCCCGCCGCGAAGCTTGGTCTTGCGAATCAGCCCCTCATATTGCTGGGCCTGCATATGGCCGTGGATCTGCGCCACAGTGTCCATGGTGACGCTGACGACGATGAGCAGCGACGTGCCGCCGAAATAGAACGGCAGGTTGGCGTAGGCGATGAGCCCTTCCGGAATGAGGCAGATGATCGCCAGATAGGCCGCGCCGAGCACCGTGATCCGCATCAGCACTTCGTCGATGAATTTCGCCGTGCGCTCGCCTGGGCGAATGCCCGGCACGAAACCGCCGTGCTTCTTGAGATTGTCCGCCGTCTCGACCGGATTGAAGACGATCGCGGTGTAGAAGAAGGCGAAGAACACGATCAATCCGACATAGGCGAGCATATACAGCGGCCGCCCGTGGCCAAAATAGGCCGAGATCGTCGCGAAGATGCTTTCGCTGCCAGTGGATTGGTAGAAATTCGCCACGGTCGTCGGCAAGAGAAGCAGCGACGATGCGAAGATCGGCGGGATGACGCCGGACGTGTTCAGCTTCAGCGGCAGGAAGGACGTCTGTCCCTCATAGACCCGGTTGCCGTGCTGGCGCTTGGGATAGGTGATCAGCAGGCGCCGCTGGGCGCGCTCCATGAACACGATGAAGGCGACGACGGCGAAGGACATGACGATGACGCCGATGATCAGCGCCGTCGAAATCGCGCCCTGCCGGCCCAGCTCCAAAGTCGAGACGATCGCCGAGGGAAACGCGGCGACGATGCCCGCGAAGATAATCAGCGAGGAGCCGTTGCCGATTCCGCGAGAGGTGATCTGCTCGCCAAGCCACATCAGGAACATCGTGCCGCCGACCAGCGTCACGACGGTGGTGATGCGGAAGAACATGCCCGGATCGGTGACGACGCCCTGCTGGCCCTCGAGCCCGATCGCCATCGCGTAAGCCTGGAAGGTCGCCAGCGCGACGGTGAGGTAGCGGGTATATTGGTTGAGGACCTTGCGGCCCTGCTCGCCCTCTTTCTTCAGCGTCTCGAGCGTCGGAATCACCGACGTCAGCAGCTGGATGATAATCGACGCCGAAATATACGGCATGATGTTGAGCGCGAAGATCGCGCGGCGCTGGACGGCGCCGCCCGCGAACATGTTGAAGAGCTCCAGCATGCCCTTCGACTGGCCGAAAAAGCTTTTCGCGAAAGCTTCGGGGTCGATGCCCGGCAGCGGCACGTAAGTGCCGAGGCGATAGACGATCAGCGCGCCCAGCGTGAACAGGATGCGCTTTTTCAATTCCTCGGACTTGCCGAAGGCGGAGAGATTGACGTTGGCCGCGAGCTGCTCGGCTGCCGATGCCATGAAGGAACTCCCCTGTCGCGCCGCTATTGACGCGACGCATTTTGTTGGACGAAGCGCTCGGAGCGTGGCGGTCTGCGCGAGGCGCGCCCGCTCCGTTCGGGGCGCTTGTATAAAACAGCGCAGCCGCTCATGCGAGAGCGGCCGCGCTTTTTTGCGTTATTGCGCCGGCGTCTCGCCGACGAGAAGTTTCACGGAGCCGCCTGCGCCTTCTATGGCCGCGACCGCCGATTTGGAGGCCGCCGCAACCTCGAAGGCGAGCTTTGTCTTCAACTCGCCCTGGCCGAGGATCTTGACCCCGTCCCGCGGCTTGGTCACGACGCCGGCCGCGAGCAGCGCATCGATCGTCACCGGCGTGTTGGCGTCGAGCTTGCCTGCGTCGAGCGCCTGCTGAATGCGCCCGAGATTGACTTCATTGTAGTGCGTCGAGAACGGATTGTAGAATCCGCGCTTGGGCAGGCGCCGATGCAACGGCATCTGACCGCCCTCGAAGCCCTTGATCGCCACGCCGGTGCGCGCCTTCTGACCCTTGACGCCGCGCCCGCCGGTCTTGCCCTTGCCGGAGCCGATGCCGCGGCCGACGCGCATGCGGTTCTTGCTCGCGCCGGGATTGTCGGAAATTTCATTGAGTTTCATGGCCGCGTCCTCACTTCCCGTCGACGTTTTTGCCGTCGACGATTTTCACGAGATGCGCCACCTTAGCGATCATCCCGCGCACGGCCGGCGTATCTTCCAGCGCACGGCGGCGGCCGATCCGCGTCAGGCCGAGGCCGATCAGCGTGCGGCGCTGCCGCTCGGGACGGCCGATCGGGCTGCCGATCTGTTCGACGACGATCTGCTGCTTGCTCTTCGTCATGGGTCGTCTCCTTACGCGTCGACGGCGTCGGCGTCGACGCCTTGACGGCGCGACTGCAGCACAGAAACTTTAAGCGAGCGGCGCGCCGCGACGGCGCGCGGCGAGTCTTCGCGGCCGAGCGCATCGAAAGTCGCGCGGATCATGTTGTAAGGATTGGACGAACCCTGGCTCTTCGCCACGACGTCGTGCATGCCCAACGTTTCGAAGATGGCGCGCATTGGGCCGCCGGCGATGATCCCCGTGCCAGCCGGCGCCGAGCGCAGAATGACGCGGCCGGCGCCATGGCGGCCATGGACGTCATGATGCAACGTGCGGCCTTCGCGCAGCGGCACGCGGATCAACGAGCGCTTCGCCGCTTCCGTCGCCTTGCGGATCGCCTCAGGCACTTCGCGCGCCTTGCCGTGTCCAAAGCCAACGCGGCCCTTCTGGTCGCCGACGACGACGAGCGCGGCGAAGCCGAAACGCCGGCCGCCCTTCACCACCTTCGCGACGCGATTGATGTGGACCAGACGATCCACAAATTCGCCGTCGCGATCGTCACGATCCCGGTCGCGGCCGCGACCGCCTTCTCCTTCACGCGCCATTAGTCTCTTCCGTCACTTACGCGGCGTGATGCGCCGCTCGCTTCCTTCACTGTCGACCCTTCGGGTCGACGCCCGGCGCACTAGCGCCGGCACGCATTCCGCGCGAGAAGCGCACGCCCTCAACGGCGCGCGCCCCCTGTTAAAACTCCAGACCGCCCTCGCGGGCGCCGTCGGCCAGCGCCTTGACGCGACCGTGATACATGTAAGCGCCGCGGTCGAAAACGACCTCTTTGACGCCCTTGGCGACGGCGCGCTCCGCGAGGAGCTTGCCGACGACCTTCGCCGCCTCAACGTTCGCGCCGGTCTTCAAACCCTCGCGGTTCGCCTTCTCGAGCGAAGACGCGGCGGCGACCGTGGCGCCCTTCTCGTCGTCGATGATCTGCGCGTAGATCTGCTTGGACGAGCGAAACACCGACAGGCGCAACCGCCCACTGGCGCGTTCACGGATCGCCCGGCGCACCCGCGCCTTTCGACGCTGTTCGATTTTGACATCCCTGGCCATGGCGGGTCCTTACTTCTTCTTGCCTTCCTTGCGGAAGATGAATTCATTGGCGTATTTGACGCCCTTGCCCTTGTAGGGCTCGGGGGGGCGCAGGGCACGGATCTCGGCCGCGACCTGACCGACTTGACGCCGATCCATGCCGCTGATGGTGATTTCCGTCGGCTTCGGCGTCACGATCGCGATGCCAGCCGGAATCGGATAGCTCACGTCATGCGAATAGCCGAGCGCGAGTTGCAGCGTTTTTCCCTGCACCGCGGCGCGATAGCCGACGCCGGTGATCTCAAGCTTCTTCTCAAAGCCCGTGGTCACGCCGACGACGATATTGTTGATCTGGGCGCGCGCCGTGCCCCACAGCGCGCGAGCGCGCTTGGTTTCATTGCGCGGGTCGACGGTGATGGCGTTGTCCTGCTGGACGACCGAAACGTCGTCGGGCGCCAGAAACTCCAGCTGGCCCTTCGCGCCCTTCACCTGCACGAGCTGACCGTCCACCTTGGCGGTGACGCCGGCGGGAATGACGACAGGCTTCTTGCCGATACGAGACATGGTTGCAAATCCTGTTTGATGAGGCGCAAGGTCTAGAAGACCTTGCACAGCACCTCGCCCCCGACATTATTCTCGCGCGCCGCGTGATCGGCCATGACGCCCTTCGGAGTCGACACGATGGTGACGCCGAGGCCATTCGCCACGCGCGGCACGGCGTCAACCGCCGCATAGACCCGGCGGCCCGGACGCGACACGCGTTCGATCTGCTTGATGACCGGTTCGCCGTCG
The DNA here is from genome assembly GCA_036560365.1 of Methylocystis sp. Classification (GTDB taxonomy): domain Bacteria; phylum Pseudomonadota; class Alphaproteobacteria; order Rhizobiales; family Beijerinckiaceae; genus Methylocystis. The sequence goes on along the minus strand of DATBRI010000059.1, from coordinate 4,090 downwards.
AAATATTTCAGTTCGATCTCGAACTCGGTCCGGCCGTTGCCGAAGTCGGTGCTGCTATAGCCGCGGATATAGCCCTCTTCCTTCAACACGTCGAGCACATGCGCGCGCAGCTTCGAGCCGGGAGAGGACACCTTGTCCTTGCGGCGCATCTGCGCGTTACGGATGCGGGTGAGGAGATCGCCCAATGGATCGTTGATCGCCATCTGCGTCTCCTTACCAGCTTGACTTCACGAGGCCGGGCACCAGGCCGCGGGACCCCAATTCGCGCAGCGCAATGCGCGACATTTTCAGCTTGCGATAAAAGCCGCGCGGACGGCCCGACACTTCGCAGCGGTTGCGTACGCGAACGAGCGCGGAATTGCGCGGGAGCTGAGCAAGCTTGAGACGCGCCTCGAACTGTTCTTCGACGCTCAGCGTCTTGTCGCTCGCGACCGCCTTCAGCCGGGCGCGCCGCCCCGCGTAGGACTTCACGAGCCTCTGCTTCCGCTTGTTGTTCTCAATCGCGCTTTTCTTCGCCATTACTAGTTTCGCCTTTCAGTATCCGCGTTTGAGGAGCCGTTACGCCCTCACTGCCGGAACGGGAAATTGAACGCCTTCAGCAAGGCGCGCGCCTCTTCGTCGGTCTTGGCGGTCGTGCAAACGATCACGTCCATGCCCAGGATCGACTCGGCCTTGTCGTAGTCGATTTCAGGGAACACGATGTGCTCCTTGATGCCGAGAGCATAATTTCCGCGTCCGTCGAACGACTTCGGATTCAATCCGCGGAAGTCGCGCACGCGCGGCAGCGCCACAGTGATCAGACGATCGAGAAACTCATACATCCGCGTCTTGCGAAGCGTCACCTTCGCGCCGATCGGCATGTTCTCGCGCAACTTGAACGTCGAGATCGCCTTGCGGGCGCGGGTGACCACCGGCCGCTGGCCGGCGATAAGGCTAAGATCGCTCGCCGCCGACGTCGCCTTCTTGCTGTCGTTGACCGACTCGCCGACGCCCATGTTGAGCACGATCTTCTCGATCGTCGGCACTTCAAGCGCGTTCTTATAGCCGAACTGCTTCTGCAGCGCCTCGCGCACGACCTCTTCGTAATGCTTCTTCATGCGCGGCACATAAGCGCCGTCCATGCCGCCGCCGGCCGCGTCGTCGCCGGCCTTCGCCGGCTCCTTGGCCGCAGGCTTCTCCGCCGATTTGGCGGCGGCCTTCTTGGGCTCCTTCGCCTCCGCGCCGTCGGCGGCGGGCTTTTGAGCCTTGGCGGGCTTTTCGGCCTTGGGCTTCTTTTCCTCAGCCATCGATCAATTCTCCGGAACGCTTGGCGACGCGGACCTTACGGCCGTCGTCGAGAATCTTGAATCCAACGCGCGTCGCCTTGCCGTCCTTGGGATCGGCGACCGCGAGATTCGACAAATTGATCGGCGCGGCCTTGTTGATGATGCCGGCTTCGCGATCCTTGGTCTGACGCTGATGGCGCTTGACGATGTTGACGCCATCGACGACGGCGCGGCCTTCGGTCGGGATCACGCGCAGCACTTCGCCGCTGCGGCCCTTGTCGCGGCCGGCGAGAACGACGACTTTGTCGCCCTTCTTGATCTTGGCGGCCATTACAAAACCTCCGGGGCGAGCGAGATGATCTTCATGTGGTTCTTGGCGCGCAGCTCGCGCGGCACCGGTCCGAAAATGCGGGTGCCGATCGGCTCTTTCTGATTGTTGATCAGCACCGCGGCGTTCGAATCAAAACGGATCACGGAGCCGTCGGAACGCTTGATGTCCTTCGCGGTGCGAACGACGACGGCCTTCAGCACATCGCCCTTCTTGACGCGGCCGCGCGGAATCGCCTCTTTGATCGACACGACAATAATGTCGCCGACGCCGGCGTATTTGCGCTTGGAGCCGCCCAGCACCTTGATGCACATCACGCGGCGCGCGCCGGAGTTGTCGGCGACGTCGAGATTGGTTTGCATCTGAATCATGGCTTACCCGCCTTTCGTTCCGGTCTGGTTTCCGCAAGCCCGCTTTGGACTCGCCGACTTCGTCCGGACAGTTCGTTCTAACGACTACGCCTCGGCCGTCACTTCGACGACCCGCCAGCGCTTCAATTTCGAGATCGGCGCGGTCTCTTCGATCGTCACCGAATCGCCCACCTTGAACGCGCCGTTTTCGTCATGGGCGTGATAGTTCTTCGTGCGGCGCACCGTCTTCTGGAACAGCGGGTGGGTGAAACGGCGTTCGACCTTCACCACCACGGTTTTGTTCTGTTTGTCGCTGACGACGACGCCCTGGAGAATTCGCTTCGGCATGGCGCTTAACCCTGCTTTTCGGCGCGCTTATGCGCGGCGATGGTTTTCGTGCGGGCAATGTCGCGACGGACGACGCGCACGCGTGAGGTGTTCTCGAGCTGGCCGGTCGCCCGCTGGAAGCGCAGATTGAACTGCTCTTTCTTGAGCTTCAGCACTTCGTCATTGAGCTGATCTTCGGTCATCGCCTTGATGTCGGAGAGGCGCTGTTTGGATTTCATCACGTTCCCCTTATTCGGCGATGCGTTCGATGAAGCGTGTCTTGATCGGCAGCTTCGCGGCGGCGAGCGTCAAGGCCTCGCGCGCGACAGGCGCCGGCACGCCGTCGATCTCGAACATGATGCGGCCGGGCGCAACGCGCACAGCCCAGAATTCCGGCGCGCCCTTGCCCTTGCCCATACGCACTTCGGTCGGCTTCTTGGAGACCGGCACGTCGGGGAAGATGCGGATCCAGACGCGGCCGGCGCGCTTCATATGGCGCGTCATGGCGCGTCGCGCGGCTTCGATCTGGCGCGCGGTGATGCGGTCCGGCTCCAGCGCCTTAAGGCCGAACTGACCGAAGTTCAGCGAAAAGCCCGCCTTGGAGGCGCCACGGATGCGGCCTTTGAAGGCCTTGCGGAACTTGGTGCGTTTGGGTTGCAGCATGATAGCGCTCTTTAATCTTGTTCGTTACGCCGCGTCGCGCGGTTCGCGGTGCTCGCGACGGCGGCGTTCGCCGCCGCGGTCGCGATCGCCATGATCGCCGCCGGACGCCTGTTCGGCCGCCTTCTTATCCTGCGCCATCGGATCGTGCTCGAGGATTTCGCCCTTGAAGATCCAGACCTTGATGCCGCAAGCGCCATAGGCGGTATGCGCGGTGGCGGTGCCGTAATCGACGTCGGCGCGCAGCGTGTGCAGCGGCACGCGTCCTTCGCGATACCATTCGAGACGGGCGATCTCGGCGCCGCCGAGACGGCCCGAGCAATTGATGCGAATGCCCTGCGCGCCCAACCGAATGGCCGATTGCACGGCGCGCTTCATCGCGCGGCGGAAGGCGACGCGGCGCTCCAGCTGCTGCGCGATCGACTCGGCGACGAGCGCCGCCTCGGTTTCAGGCTTGCGCACTTCGACGATATTGATGACGACTTCGCTGCCGGTGAGCTTGCCCACGAGCTTGCGGATCTTGTCGATGTCCGCGCCCTTCTTGCCGATGACCACGCCCGGACGCGCCGAGTGAATGGTGACGCGGCACTTCTTGTGCGGACGCTCGATGACGATCTTTGAAACGGCGGCCTGCTTCAGCGTCTTCGACACCGATTCGCGGATCGCCATGTCCTCGTGCAGGAGCTTGGCATACTCACCCTTGCCGGCGAACCAGCGAGAGTCCCAGGTGCGGTTGACGCCGAGGCGCAGCCCGATCGGATTAACCTTCTGACCCATGGTCTTTATCCTTTAGGCGGTCGCTTGCGCTTCGACTTCGCGCACGATGATCGTGAGATTCGAAAACGGTTTTTCGACCCGGCTCGCGCGGCCGCGGGCGCGGGCGTGGAACCGCTTCATGACCAGCGCCTTGCCGACGAAGGCCTGCGCGACGATCAGATCGTCGACGTCGAGGCCGTGATTGTTTTCCGCATTGGCGATGGCGCTTTCGAGAGTCTTCTTCACCTCATGCGCGATGCGCTTGCGGGAGAACTCCAGATCGGCCAGCGCGCGGTCGACCTTCTTGCCGCGGATGAGCTGGGCGAGAAGATTGAGCTTCTGCGGCGACACGCGGATCATGCGGGCGACCGCACGGGCCTCGTTGTCCGCATTCCGGGGCGGAT
>DATBRI010000058.1:0-2912 GCA_036560365.1 Methylocystis sp. | reverse complement strand
GCCTATGCGCCGCTTCCCTCCGGCCTGCACAACATCAACAATATCGTGGCCTACTGCCTCAGCCAGTGGGACCTCCCCGTGTTCACGAAGCGCTGAGCGGCCTACCTCGAAAGCCTGGAGACAGCCCATGAGCACGACAAGCCAAAGCAACGTCAACCTGCAGGCGGAAGCAACAGCCGCTTTCACCTCGGCCCTCGCCGACGCGGACATCACGACGATTCAGGGCCTGCAGACCCTTAGCTCGGTTCATCAGGCCCGCGTGGCGCGCCTCAACCGCGCCGCCGCACGCGCCGTCGCGCAGTTTGGTCCCAAATCCGCGGAGGCCACGCAAGCGCAGGCCGCGGCGGCGACGGCCGGCGCGACAGCCGCCCATGTCGAGATCCTGCAGCAGCAGGGCGGCACGCCGCAGCCGGACGTGGCCAAGACCGGCTGGGCCTTGCATGGGCGAATCTATCACGCCAATCTGAAGCCCGCCGCAAGCTATTGCGTGTTCCTGGTCGATTCGACGCATGCCTATCAAAACGCGTTCGGCTTCGCCTACACAGACTCGACGGGGTATTTTCTGCTGAGCTTCGGCGCCGCCGCGACCGAAGCGAGTGCGCCGCCGAAGCTCTTCGTCGAGATCGCCGATCCGAACGGCCAGCCGGTTTATCTTAGCGCAACGGCCTTCGAGCCGACCCCGGGCGTCGCGAGCTACAACACCTACACCTTGCCTGCGGACGAGAAGCCGATCGGCGATCCGCCCAGGGACATTCGCGACATCGCGCTGCAGAAGCCGGTCGCCTCTGCCCAGGCGCAAAAATCGTCGCAACCGCCGCTACGCGAGTCCAAGCCTCCGCCGGCGTGAGAAGTGCGCGGCTCTCGCGTCGCGATTCGAAGGGCGGCGAACGCGCTGACCGACTCGATCCGCGCTCAGTTCGGGAGGTAGAAAATGGACAATCAGGATTTGGGGAAGATCGTCGCAGGACTCAACGAATAGGGGATATGTGCATCGGGCGCGTGAGCATCTCGTCAAGGTCGACCGAACCTTCGTTGTTCAAACGCGTCTTCAGGCGGGCCAAACACAAGCTCTCTCTTCGGGAATAGCAGGCACATTGGTTCGAATTCTCGCCCTCTACTCGGCGCGGGTGATCCAAGAAGCGGGGCTCACAAAGACGCGACCCGAGGACGGTCGAACGGATCTGATCGAGTTGCGTGAAGGCTCTGAATTTCGTATGGAAAGTACGATATAACCACTAATAAATTGGCGATATTACTGCTTATCGATTGTCATATGGTTAGGGTGTTGACCAGGCGAAAAAGATATCCGAAACTCGAAAAAACCGGTTCGTCGTCGGCGCTCCGGGTCCATGAGGCCGCCTGCCATGCCCGAAACCGTCGATGTGAGCGAAGCCGAAGCGCGCTTCGACGAACTCGTGGCCGAAGTCGAGACCGGCGCGACGTTCGTCATTTGCCGCGATGGAATTCCGCTCGTCCGGCTCGTTCCCGTCCACGCCGAAGGAACCGGCGCCGCGCCCCAGCGCAAAGAATATGTTCCGCAGGAAGACGACGGGCGTCGATAGCCCTCGATGCGCGCAACCAGAGAGTTCCGATCCATGGCCATCACAGTCAAAGTCGCCGAAGCCAAGACCAGGCTGTCCGAACTCCTCGCCAGGGTCGAAGCCGGTGAGGAAGTCGTCATCTCGCGCGGCAATGAGCCGGTGGCGAAGCTCTCGGCGCTCGACGATCAGGCGCGCCGCCGCGCCGTGATCGAGGCGATGCTGCGGGAGCGCGACGATGGCACGCGCAAGAAAGTAACCTCCGACGAAATCCTGGCGTGGCGTCATGAAGGGCATCGCTACTGATGGCATTCATCGTCGACGCCTCCGTCGCGGCCGGCTGGCTGCTGCCGGACGAACGCACCGAAATCGCGGACGCTCTTGCAATGCGGATGCAGACGGAAGACGCCGTCGCGCCCGATCTTTTTTGGCACGAGGCGCGCAGTCTGCTGGTCACGGCCGTGCGACGAAACCGAATTCCTGAAGCGGCAGTCTATATCTCGCTCGAGCGGCTCGCCATGATTCCGCTGCGCAGCGCCGGCGCCAGCGACGGGGTGACGGTCGCGCGGCTTGCGATCAAGCACGGTCTTTCGGCTTACGATGCCGCCTATCTGGATTTGGCGTTGCGCGAACATCTCCCGCTCGCGACGCTCGACAAGAAGCTCGCCGCCGGGGCGCGAGCCGAAGGCGTCATTGTCCTCGGACCGCTCGGGGCGTCATGAGCGCGAGCGACGAATTCGCCATCGACGCGCTCGCCGGCTTTTTGCCGCTCGCGGCGCGGGACCGTCTGGCAGAGACGCTGACCGCCGCGGAAATCGACACGCTGACGCATCTCGCCAAGACTGGCACGGGCCCGAACTCGCTTCGCGCGCTCGCTTCGGATCTCGCCTATCTCGAGGCTTGGGCGCGGGCATCGACAGACGCGCCGCTCGCTTGGCCGGCGTCGGAAGCGACGGTGCTGCGCTTCATCGCCCATCATCTCTGGGACGAAGAGGAGCGCGAGAAAAACCCCCAACACGGCATGCCTCGAGCGGTCGCCGAGGCTTTGCGCGCCGAAGGGCGCCTGAAATCGGCCGGCCCGCATGCGCCGGCGACGGTACGCCGGCGGCTCGCGCTGTGGTCGAGCCTGCATCGCTGGCGCGGGCTCGAAGGGCCGTTCAGCAGTCCCTCCATTCGCAATGCGCTTCGTCTTGCCATCCGCGCCGCCGATCGGCCGCGGGGGCGCATGAGCCTGTCGGCGATCACGCGCGACGTGCTCGACCGGCTCATCGCGACTTGCGGGCGGGGCAGGGCGGTCGATTTGCGTGATCGCGCGCTTCTGTTGCTCGCCTTTGGTTCCGGCGGACGCCGCCGTTCGGAAATCGCGCGGCTCAA
>DATBRI010000057.1:0-5735 GCA_036560365.1 Methylocystis sp. | reverse complement strand
GTGGAGAGCGTGGCGCCGAGCATGACGATGCCGGAGCCGAGCTTCGCGCTTGTCGAGATCGACGAAAATTCGCTCAACGTGCTCGCCCGCCGCGCGCCGCCGACGTTGCGGGGCTACTTCGGCGATTATCGGCCTGCCGCCGCCCAGGCGATCGGAATCGGCGACTCGGTTCAAATCACGGTTTGGGAGGCCGCTTCCGGCGGATTGTTCTCAGCGTCCGCCTCGGATCGGATGAGCCCTGGATCGCGGTCCGCCGCGATCCCGGACCAGATGGTGGGTCGCGACGGCTCGGTCACCGTTCCCTACGCCGGGCGCATCCAGGTCGCTGGCCGCAATCAGCAGGAGGTCGAGTCGGCGATCATCGAGCGGCTTCGCGGCAAGGCGATTGAACCGCAGGTCGTGGTCAATGTGACGCGCAACATCACCAACGCCGTCACCGTCACCGGCGAAGTCTCCAATGGTTCGCGCGTTCCGCTGACGCTCGGCGGCGATCGCATCATGGACGTCATCGCCGCGGCCGGCGGCTATCGCTCGCCCGTCCACGAGACGTTCGTGACCTTGACGCGCGGCAACCGCACGGCGCGGGCGCCCATTCAAGCGCTGCTCCTCAATCCTCGCGAAGACATCTATTTGCGGGCGGGGGACATTTTGACCGTCGAGCGCACGCCGCAAACATTTACGGTGATGGGCGCGACCGGCGCCAACGCCGTCGTGCCATTCGATGCGCGCGGAATCACGCTCGAAGAGGCGATCGGCAGGGCGGGCGGCCTGACCGATTCGCGCGCCGACCCCGACGGAGTTTTCATTCTGCGCTACGAGCCGGCCAGCCTCGCGCGCGAATATCCGCAGGTCGCGCCGCGTCTGCTTGGACTTGGCCTCGTGCCGGTCGCCTATCACCTTAATCTTCGCGAACCCGCGGCGCTGTTCGCGGCGCGGCGCTTCGCCATTCGCGACAAAGACATTCTTTACGTCAGCAACGCGCCGTTCTCCGACATCAGCAAGCTGATGTCGCTCGTCGGTACGGTTGGACAACCGGCGACACAGGGCCTGATGGCCACCCGCTATTTGCCGTAGGGCATAAAGCTTGCTTCGCGTTCGAGCCTGTGCGCTACAGGTTTTTGGCTCTGGTTAATGCCGATTAAGTTCTGAATATGTCATGGTTTTGCCTGCTTCGTCTGTAAGATGGCTGGAATATGATCGTGGTCGCTTGAGCGTCCTTGGGAATTGCGAAGACGCTGACATGTTGAACGGATTTGAGGGGGTGTCGTGGCCAATCAGCGCATCAATGAAAGTTTCCTAGCGCTCAAGGAGCGCGCTGCCCTGTCGGCCTTGGTGCGGCGTTTGCCGGACTGGACGACCCCCGATCACCTGACAGCGATCGGATTGTGCGGCGCGGGGCTGACTCTGCTCGGCTTCATAGGCTGTCACTGGTCCGACGGATTTCTCGTCTTCGTCGTCGGAGGCCTGTTTCTCAACTGGTTCGGCGACTCTCTCGACGGCACTCTGGCGCGGTACCGTGCGATCGAACGACCGCATTACGGCTACTTCATCGACCACTCGTCCGATCTTATCGCTCAAACGCTGATCGTCGTCGGTCTCGGCGTCTCGCCCTATTTCACGGTTGGCTCATCTCTGCTGGTGCTCTCGCTCTATCTTCTGATGAGTTCCTACACCTATCTGAGGGTGGTCACGGAGCGCGTGCATCGGCTTTCGTACGGCGGCATGGGCGCGACGGAATTTAGAATTCTCGTCGCTTCGTGGGCGCTTTTCGCCGCCTGGCTGGGGTCCAGCGTCACGACAGCGCAGGCTTATGGCTATCCGGTGCTCGATATCGTGATCGGCGGTCTATCCGCATTGACCTTCCTTGGCTTCGTCATCGTCATCCAGAAGGATCTGGCGCGGATGCAGCGTGAGGAGCGCGAAATTATGGAATCGCTCAAGCCGGAGACGACGGCGCACGAGCCGTCCATTTTGGAAGTAGATCAAGGTCTGGTTGAGCCTGCCGCGAACTGACGAGCGCACGGCCAAATCCAGACCTCAGGGGTCGCCGCGTTTTCATTTAAGCGGCGTGGTCTAGCGATTCCGCAGCAACGACAAGCGAAGCAGTCTGAGCTCTTTGGAGCAGGGACGGGGCATGGTTTTTCGCGGAACGATACTGGTTACGGGCGCAAGCGGTTTCATCGGCGGCGCAGTCGCGAGACATTTGATTGCGGAAGGATTCTGCGTACGCGCGCTTTTGCGCCGATCAAGTCCGCGCGACAATGTGCCGCCGGATTGCGAGATCTTCGAAGGCGACGTCACAGACCGCGATAGCGTCCGGCGCGCCATGGCCGGCGTCTCCGCTCTCTTTCACCTTGCGGCGAATTATCGCCTTTGGGCTCCCGATCCTGAACCGGTGATGCGCGTCAATGTGAGCGGGACGGAGAACGTCATGCGGGAAGCGCTGCGGGCCGGCGTGCAACGCGTCGTGCATACGAGCAGCGTTGCGACGCTTGATCCCGATTCGGCGCCCTGCACAGAATGCAATCGATTGGCTCCAGAGCGTGCGATCGGCGCCTATAAGCTCAGCAAAGTCCTCTCCGAACGGCTGGTCGAAGGCTTGATCAGAGACGAAGGACTGCCCGCCGTGATCGTGTGCCCCTCTGCGCCGCTCGGCTCCGGCGACGTGCGACCGACGCCAACCGGCAGAATCGTCTGCGAGGCGATGCGCGGCGGCATGCCGGCCTATGTCGACACTGGCCTCAACATCGTCCATGTGGAGGATGTCGCCGCGGGCCACATCGCCGCGATGAACGTCGGCAGGATCGGCGAGCGCTATATTCTCGGAGGCGAAAATCTGACCTTGCGCGATCTGCTCGTTGAGATATCGCGGATCACCGGACGACCGCCGCCATGGGCGAAACTGCCGCACTGGCCGCTCATGCCGCTCGCCTACGCCAATGAAATCGTCGCGCGCTTCGCCGGCTCGGAGCCTTTTCTCAATCGGGAGAGCTTGCGGCTTTCGGGGAAGCGGATGTTCTTCGACGATTCCAAAGCGCGCCGCGCGCTCGGCTACAAGACGCGGCCGCCAGCCGATGCGGTCGCCGACGCGGTGCGTTGGTTCGCCGGCCGCGGCGCTTAGAGCAGGTTTTGAAAAAGTTGACAGACTTTTTCGATGAGAACCTGCTCCAACATTTTGATTTCGAGCGATTCCCAACCGATCCCATGAGTCCATGTGATCGGGAAGCGCTCTAGGGCCGGAGTGGTGGTTTGATGCGGCTTTCCGCAACGCGCATTTGCTGCACGGCGCTTGCGACCGCGGCTGCTTGTGTTTCGTACGCGCAGCCGCTTGCGGCGCAAGCCATTCGCGGCTTCACCTATTGCGCTCCACCGTCACGTCCCGCCTGCATCGAGACGAGCGTCGCCGCATTGGCGATGGCCGCCTGCGACGAAGAAGTGCAGCTCTTTACAAAAATGGTTTTTCGCTATCGGGAATGTCTCGAAAGAGAGACGGAACGCGCTGTCCGCGAGGCCAATGACGCGATCGAGATCTGGAGATGTCGTTTGGACGAGACGAAGTGCCGCAACTGACGCCAGCGGCGCGTGACGCGGCGCGCAGCCCTGTCATCTACGACGTCACGCGGATCGTGACGCGCGCGCTGAATGCGGCGCCCAATGGCATTGATCGCGTCGATTTCGCTCTCGCACGACATTTTCTGGCGCGTCGCGAAGGCGAGCGAGGGGCGCTCATTTGTACGGCGATCGGCCCGCGCCTCGCCGATCCCGACAGAGCGCTTGAGACGATCGAAGGCGTGGAAAAATTTTGGCGCGAGGATGGCGACGCCGGACAGGACGACGTCTATCGCGCGGTCGTCGCGGCGCTTCTATCCAACGGCCCCGCTCGGGCCTCGAGGACGCGCGTCAAAAGACCGATGAATCTGTCGTTCCTTGAGCGAAACTGGCTGGCGATGCGGCGTTGGGCTCCTTATCTTGGGCGGCCGATGGATGAGGCGCCGCGCGGCGCGATCTATTTCAACGTCACGCAATTTCTCGTCGATCGAGGCTGGTATCTGCGCTGGCTCGCCGCGCGACAGGACATAAGGCCTGTCTTCTTCGTCCATGACCTCCTGCCCATCGAGGCGCCGGAGTTCTTTCGCGCACGAGAAGCGATGCTGCATCCAAGACGCATGAGCAATGTCTGCCGCTATGGCGCAGGCGCCGTCGTCGCATCGCACGCCGTCGCCCGGCGCCTTCGGCAATTCGCCGCCGATTGCGGAAGGCCGGAACTGCCGATCTGCGTCGCCCGCCTGCCTGTATCGCCGATCTTCGCATCGCGCGCCGAGCCGCCGGCGGCGTTGGACGGCGTCGCCTATTTCGTTGTTTGCGGCACGATTGAACCGCGCAAGAATCTTTTGACGCTGCTGAACATATGGCGTGTGTTGGCGCGAGATCCCGCGCCGCCGAAGCTCGTCATCGTCGGCAAGCGCGGCTGGCTCAACGCCGCTGTGACCGAAATGCTGGAACGAAGCGCCGCCTTGCGTCCTCACGTCATTGAGGCAGGCGGACTTTCGACGCCAGGATTACGCAGCCTGCTTGCCGGCGCGCGCGCTCTGCTCATGCCCTCTTTCGCAGAAGGTTTCGGTCTGCCCGTCGCCGAAGCGCTTGCTGCGGGAACGCCCGTCGTCGCCTCCGACATCGAGGCCTTCCGCGAAGTCGGCGGCGACGCGATCGACTATGTCGATCCGCTCGACGGACTTGGATGGCTGCAAGCGGTTCGCGACTATTCGACGCCGCAGTCGCCGCGTCGTTGCGCGGCGCTTGCGCGCCTCATTAGAGGAGAGTCTGATCACAATGTTTTCTTTGCAAAGATTGACGACTTCCTCACGCAATTATAAAGCGCGCTTTGGTGCCGACCAGAATTGACCTGGCGGCGCCGCGCGAGCATTATTTCTTCACTCCAAATGAGTCGCACAGCGCGAGAACGACTCTGGAAGTAAGGGGTTTCATTTGACTCTCTGCGATCAGCCGCAAGGGACCCCACGCAAGGCGCCAAGCGAAGACGACCTGGCCGCGCTCGCGCAATTTCGCTCCGCCTTGCGAAGGTTTTTGGCCTTCAGCGAACAGGTCGCCGCGGAGCATGGCGTGACCGTGCAATGGTATCAGGCGCTATTGGTGGTGCGCACCTATCGCGGCGCGAAACACATCAGCGTCGGCGAACTCGCCGAGCAGCTGATGATCCGCGATCACAGCGCGGCGGAGCTGGTGTCCCGCCTGGCGCAGGCGAAGCTTGTCCGGCGAAAGACTGATCCGACGGACCGCCGTAGATCGCTCGTCGTCATCACGCGTGCGGGCGAGCGGCGCCTGTCGGAGCTCGCCGCCGTACATTTGAAGAAGCTTCGGGATACGCGAGGCGTTTTTATGAGCTTCTTTCGCACGGCCGCGGAGTCTCAATAGCCCGTCATTTCGAGGTAGCCCTCGCCACTGTGCGAACCCTCAAACCGAATCGGACCTTCCCAATAGGCGAAATCAGTTCCCATCCAGCTTTTCGGATTGAGCGGCCGCGTCTCGATGTCGACGTCGCGGCTTTTGATCTTCACGCGCCAACGGATCGGCACGTCACGATCAGCGATGCGCCTTGTCTCCAAAGGCTCGAGGACGATGTCGTCGCGCGCGAGTACGGACGTTGCGCCATCGGCGTCTATCCAATTCCCAAAGAGAAACGGCGCCGCCTCGACGCTGCGCATGCGATACAGCAT
>DATBRI010000056.1:0-16140 GCA_036560365.1 Methylocystis sp. | reverse complement strand
GTCGGCAGCATGCCGGGAAATTGCACAGGTCCGCTGGAGTTTCCGGCGGCGACGATGCAGGCGACGCCGCTCTGGCGCGCTTCGGCGATTTTCTGTGCGACGAGTTCGGAAGGATCGCCGCTGCCAAGGCTCATATTGACGACGTCGAGCTGCCGTTCGATGCATTCATCGAGCGCGTCGATGAGATCGCTGAAACGTCCGCCGGGAAACACTTTGAGCGCGTGAACTTCCGCCCTCGGCGCAAAGCCGCGAATGCCGGCGACGCTTTCGGAGGCGGCCGTAATGATTCCGGCGCAATGCGTTCCATGGCCGATTTGATCGTTCGACCAACTCGTCTTGTCGCCGCCATTGGTGAGATCGGCGCCGCGCGTCACATGGCGCAATTGCGGGTGCGCGCTGTCGCAACCTGAATCGATGATGCCGATCTTGACGCCGGCGCCGGTGAATGAAGGATCGAGCCGGTCGAGCTTCATCAGGCGTTGACCCCAGCCGACCATTCCGCTTTGAGGGAAGCCGTTGAAGCTTTCGGTCAGCGGGCGCAATTGCACAGTGTTCATCGCGCCGGCCTGAAGCGCTGGCGCGCGCAGCATCCGATCCCAGTGATCGGCGGTAGGTTTGACGTAGATCGCCTGAATCGATGCAAGCGGTCCGCCAAAAACCGTCACGACGACTTCGCCGCGTTCATTCGTGACGCCTTGGCCCGGGAAGCCCTGGCCATAGACATAGACAGTGGCTTTTGGCAGCGGCTTGCCGCCCGCGCCAACGACGCGAAGCTGCACATCGACGCCGACGCCCGCGGCGATCGGCATGACGCCGTTGAAGTCGAAGGGACGGAAATCGTCCGAGACGCGAAGGAAGGCGTCACGCTCCACAATGACGTTGGGCGGCGCTGACGCCTGCAGCGCGGCGCCGCGCGCCGGGTCCATCTCGGCGACAAGAATTTCAGGCGTCTGCGAAGAGGGACCTCCGGCCGAAAAGGCGGTGAGCCCACGGGGCTGAATCCGCCGAACGATCTTTACATCGGGCAGCGCGTTGGCGAGATCGTTCGCCGAAGCGGGCGCGAACCCCGGCACGCGCCGCGAGGCGATCATGAAGCGATCGGTGGGCGTGATCGCCATCGGCTCCACGCGCGTATCGGCGCCATTCGGCGCCGGCGCGATGGGGCCCGGGTTAAGGCCATTAGGCGCCGGATTATTGTTGTCGGGACCAGCCATTTTAATTCTCCTAATAAAAATCGGGGCAGCCTGCGCGTCGCTGCGAGGGGCGTGACGCTGGCGCTAAAACGGTTCGAGTGGAGCATTCGGTTCAATGATCAGAGTCGCGCCGAATTGTTCGCGCAACTCGCCTGCGCTCGCCGCCGGCAGCGCGACGACCAGCCTCGGTTGACCGGCCTTGCCGGCGCGCTGGAGGACCGCAGCGCCTGGAACAGACTCCATCGCCTGTTCGAAAGCGGCCAAATCCCCTGCGCCCGCCGCATTCCGCGGCGCCACCAGAAATTGATCGATGCCGTTCGTTGCGCTCATGATTTCATGATCCTGATCTCTTGAGGGCTTCCGGGCCGAGAAATTCGGCCCGGAAGCAGCAGCAAATCATCCTTCAAACGCCGCGTCGATTGCGCGGCTCAGGGGCCTCAGCCGTACATCGGCGCCTGCGTCTGCGGCACGTAGTAGATGGGCTGTGGGCCAGCTTCGAACGGCAGGAAGCGCTGGGCGAGGCCGCCCACCGTGTTGCCGATCGTCTGACCGAGACCGGCGTTGCCGAAGCGACCGCCAATCCAGCCGCCAACCGGTCCGCCAATCGCGCCCAGCGCATCGCCGACGAATCCCTGCGGCGCGAAGCCAGGAGCAGCCGTCTGGGGGACATAATAAGCGCCAGGATAGCCCTGCTGCGGGCCAGCTTCGAACGGCAGGAAGCGCTGGGCAAGTCCGCCCACCACATTGCCAACCGTCTGGCCGGCGCCGGCGTTGCCGAAGCGTCCGCCGATCCAGTTGCCAACTCGGCCCCCGACCGCGCCGAGCGCATCGCCAATGAAGCCCTGCGGCGCAAAGGACGGGTCCGTGGACTGCGGCGCGTAATAGACGGGCTGCTGCGGGCCGGCCTCGAAGGGCAGGAAGCGCTGCGCCAGACCGCCCAGCGTGCTGCCGATCGTCTGGCCGGCGCCAGCGTTGCCGAAGCGTCCGCCGATCCAGCCGCCGACGGGGCCGCCGATCGCGCCAAGCGCGTCGCCCACAAAGCCCTGCGGCGCAAAGGACGGATCCGCCGACTGCGGCGCGTAATAATAGACAGGCTGCTGCTGTGGCTGCGGGCCGGCTTCGAACGGCAGGAAGCGCTGGGCGAGTCCGCCCACCACATTGCCAACCGTCTGGCCGGCGCCGGCGTTGCCGAAGCGTCCGCCGATCCAGTTGCCGACCCGGCCCCCGACCGCGCCGAGCGCATCGCCGATGAAGCCCTGCGGCGCAAAGGACGGGTCCGCCGACTGCGGCGCGTAATAATAAACAGGCTGCTGCTGCGGGCCGGCCTCGAACGGCAGGAAGCGCTGCGCCAGACCGCCCAGCGTGCTGCCGATCGTCTGGCCGGCGCCAGCGTTGCCGAAGCGTCCGCCGATCCAGCCGCCGACGGGGCCGCCGATCGCGCCAAGCGCGTCGCCGACAAATCCCTGCGGCGCGAAACCAGGCGCTGCGGTTTGCGGTACATAATAGGTTCCAGCATAGGCCTGCGGGCCGGCGTCGAACGGCAGCAAGCCGCCGAGCACGCCGCCTGCGATGTTCCCGATCTGCCGACCAAGATTTTGGTTGCCGAAGGCGCGGCCCAGCGCGCCGCCGCCAAGACCGCCGAGCGCGCTGCCCAGCGCGCCGCCTAGGAAGCCTTGCGGCGCAAACGTCTGATCCATGGCCATGCCCATTGGCGCGACCGACGGCGTTGCTCCATTGTAAGCGACTTGCATATCTCAACCTCCCAAAGGATCAAAGGAATCTGCGTCGCTCAAACGCCAGTCGCATTTGCTCTTCGACGCAGAGCAAACGATAGGTCCTTTGGGAAACCCGATATATGGATCGTTGGGCACAATTGAGGATACATGCGCGCGGTTAGAGAAACCGCGATCGCTGCTGAGGCTTTGATCAAGAAGCCTCGCAGGGCGTACCCGTCAATAAAGCGCGGCGTCGTCGAACAGATGCCACAGCGACTTTTGCAGCTTGCGGCTCGTGATATGCGCGCCAGCGGCGCGGCGTTCGAGAACAAGTTTCTTATCGTGGAAATCTTCCATGCCGGCCCGATGGCCGACGCTGATCACCGTCGCGCCAGCCAGATCTTCATTGAAGAGGCGCAGCATCGACACCTGACTTTCCTCGTCGAGCGCCGACGTCGCCTCATCCATGATGATGATCTGTGGCCTTTGGAGCAGGAGCCGAACGAAGGCCGTCCGTTGTCGCTCGCCGCCGGAAAGCATTTGATCCCAACGCTGCTCTTCATCGAGATGCTTGACGAGATAGCCGAGGCCGCACCGCCGCATCGCGCCTTCGATCATTTCGTCGGTGATTTCCTTGTCGGAGATCGAATAGAGCATGGCTTGTCGAAGCCCGCCCAATGGAATGTACGGCTTCTGCGGCACAAAGGCGATGTGGGTGTCCTTTGGCAGGAGGATGCGGCCGGAGCCCCATGGCCAGAGTCCGGCGAGCGCGCGAACAAGCGTGCTTTTTCCCGTGCCGCTCGGGCCGCCGACAAGCAGCTTCTCGCCGGAGGGAACCACCACATTCGCGTCGGCGATCACAATTCGTCCATTGCGATGCGCGACCGCGAGCTCCTGAATGTGAATCGCGTCGTCGTCGCTGACGCCGAACTCAATAAATTCCTTATCCTCCATGATGACGCCGATATCGAGACTCTCAAGCTCTTCGACAAGTTCGTCGACGCGGTGGGCCGAGGCCATCCATTCCGCAACGCGGACCGAATTGTCGATGAACCAGTTGAAGGCGACCTGCACCGACATGAAGGCGGCGGCAAGCTGCATGACTGCGCCGAGCGTCAGTGCGCCCGAAAGATATTTGGGCGCGACGAGCACAAGCGGAATGAGCGGCACCAGCGCGCCATTGGCGCTTTGCACGGTGGCGATCACGCCGTTGCTTTGAATCTGGCGAACCCAGGCGGCGACCACGCGTCGATAGTTCTGCAGGACAGAGCTTAGCTCGTCGGCGTCGCCGCGAATAAGCGCGATGCTTTCCGCATTCTCCTTCAGCCGCGAGAGTTCGGCGAGCAACTGCGCTTCTGCTTCGTTCTTTTGCGCGACGGCTGGAACGAGCGGCCGGCCCGCGAGATAAGCGACGCCGCCAGCGATCGTCGCGTAGACCACCGCGGCAAAGCCGAGATATCCAGGCAGCACGATTTGAACGCCAAACAGATTGAACTCCAGGGCGCCGCCGACGGTCCACAGAACCCCGACGAAGGCCGACGCCGTCGCCAGCGCGGTCAAAACGCCAACCGCGAATTCGACGAGCGGATCGATTGCGAGCTGGACGTCCTTGGCGATCCGGTATTCCGGCGAGGTCTGCCCGGCCGCGGCGATCTCCAGACGATAGTAGCGCTGGTCCTCGAGCCACCACCCGGCGAGCTTCTCGGTAAGCCATTGTCGCCAGCGCATTTGCAATGTCATGCGCGAGACAAGCGTGCCGCTAATGGCGAGGCCGCTGAAGGCCACAAGCGCCGGCAAAATGATTGTCGCCCAGACGAGAGATTCGCCGTTCTTGCTTTCAAGCGCGTCAAAAAAACTTCGGTTCCATAGGTTGATGCTTAACTGCGCCCCCAGCTGCAGAGCGATGCAAAGGGCGACCAGGCTCGTCAGAGTCCACGCGCGCCGCCGGGTCTCGCCGAGCCAGAATTCCAGCGCAAGCGCACAGAACTCGCGCCATCGCGATCGAGCCGGCCGCCTGATCTCTTCAGCGACAGCGGCTCGCGCTATAGCTTGGTTGGTCACCGTCGAAATTGTCCCTCTGGTCGAACGCTCGAGCGGCGTTCTTCGCGAGCGGTTCAACGCCTCGCTCGTGCGTGTCCTCTATATGGCGCGCGGAAACAGCCAGACTACAGCTTTGAGGCGCGAGTTTCGTCGAATGAGAGGCCGCTAAAGGGGATCCGCCGCGGCTCGAGACGCGCTATGCCGCGCGGGACGCCTTGCGCTCGAAGAACAGCGCCTGGCTGATCGTCGCTTTGACCGTATCCACCTTATAGGGCTTGCTGATGAGAAACGCCGGCTCGGGCCGCTCGCCGGTCAGCAGGCGTTCGGGAAATGCCGTAATGAAAATCACCGGGGCGTCGAAACTTTCGAGCATTTCGTTGACGGCGTTCAGACCGGAGCTACCGTCGGCGAGCTGAATGTCCGCGAGAATCAGCCCTGGCCGCTTGCGCGCGGCGAGCTCCACAGCCTCCTGATGGGTGCGGGCGACGCCAATGATCCGATGGCCCAGATCGCGCGCGATGAACTCGATGTCCTGCGCAATGAGCGCTTCATCCTCGATGATGAGGACGTCCGTCGCGACGCGTTCGGCGATCTCCCGGCCTGCCTCCGTTACGAGCGCTTCGACCTCTTCTTCCGTCGCGCCCAGTATGGCGGCGGCGTCAGCTACCGAAAAGCCTTCGACCGTACGAAGCAAAAAAGCCTGTCGCGAACGCGGCGTCAGCATGCTGATATTCCGCTGCGCGGCGGATATCTCGTCGTCGGGCGCCGCTTCGGTGTTCAGCCGGATCGACGACCAGGACGTCATGAAGAGGTGGTAAAGCCCGACCTTGGGCGACATATTCGATGGAAAGGCATCTGGATCCACCACCAACGCCTCGAGCGTGGCGACGACATAAGCGTCGCCGCTCTTTTGCGAGCCGCAGAGCGCTCTCGCAAATCGGCGGAGGTAAGGCAGATGCACCGCAATTTCTCGGGAGAGGTTCATAGTTTCATCCTATGGCGCCCAACGCTCAAGTCAATTCACGCGCTGGCTGATATGTCACGATGTTCCTCGCTTGCAATTGCGGAACATTTAGTGTTCTTACGCGTTCCAACAAGGGAGGTCGTCGCTCGGCCGCCCCGGGTAAAGGCGGCCAGTCTCGCGGCGAACTCGGGGTCGAGAATGAGCCAACGCGAAAATCCTCAGGATCACGACGGCCCCTGCCGCGACGCGGAACTGAATTTGAATAATAAAAGTGGAGATCGGGAACAGGCCGATGCTGACGGCTCCCGGGAGGCTGACGGCGCCCAGGTGGACGGCGTTGCGCTGGACCCGAAGGTTCAAGCTCAACTCGGACGAGTATTTCGCGCCTATTGCGACGATCTGATACACCAACCCATTCCAGACAAATTCACTGTGCTGCTGGCCAAGCTGGAAGCCAAACAGCGCGAAAAGAAATGAGCGACGAAGCCTTCGGAGATCAGATGGTGGCGCAGATGCCCTATCTGCGCGCCTTCGCCATTTCGCTTTGCGGATCGCATAGCCTCGCCGACGACCTGGTGCAGGACACTCTGGTCAAAGCTTGGTCGCACGCGAATTCCTTTCAGCCCAACACCAATTTGCGCGCCTGGCTCGTGACCATCCTGCGCAACACGTATTTTTCCAGCTATCGAAAACGCTCGCGCGAAGTGCAGGACAGCGACAATCTCCTGGCCCAGCAAATCCCTGTAAAAGGCGGTCAGGAGTCGGCGCTCACCCTGACCGACGTTCAGGCGGCCCTGGACAAGCTCGCGCCGGAGCATAAGGAAATTCTGCTGATGATCGGGATCACCGAGCTTTCTTACGAGGAAGCGGCGGAGATTTGCGGCGTCGCCATTGGCACGGTCAAGAGCCGGCTGAACCGCGCGCGCGCCAAACTTGCCGAGCATCTGGGCCTGCTCACGCCCAGCGACATCGACACCGATCCCACCGTATCTGACCTCGCCGCGCGCCGGCCCTCCCGGGCGATGTGACAGGCCAAGCCTTCGCGTGGGATGCGCGGCGAAGAATCCGCGCTATCTGACAGTTACGCCCAGCAGGGTCCCGAGAATTTTGGCAGTGTAAATGACGGAAGGCTGTGACGCTCAATCAGCCCGGCCGTCGCCGCGCGTGGCGACGAATGCGGATGCGCGGGCGCAGGCGGTCGCCACCCCGCCGGCCGCGCTTGTGCTCTTCATGGCGATGACGTCCGCCGCCCGCGCCGCGGAGGGCGCGGCCAACATGACCGAGGTTTGGCGCCTGGTTATTGGCGCGCTCATCTTGGCGTTGGCGACGGCGCTTGCAGCGATTTTCTGGCTGGTGAGACAGCGCCGGGAGGCGCAAAGGGCGCAACTTGAACTCGCCGAATTGAGTTTGGCCGTGGAAAAGCGCGGCGCCTCGCATTGGAGCGACACGGGAGTTTCTGCGGTCGACGCGATCGCGCATAGCATTCAGGACATGGACGAGCGCCTACGCGAAAAGCGTCGGAGGCTCTCCGAGGTGAACGAATTGCTGTTGAAAAGCTCGACGATCGTCAGCCGCGCCGGAGCAAATCTGCAACTGCGCGCGCTGCTTGACGCCGTGCCGGTCGGAATCATCATCGCCGAAGCCCCAAGCGGACGAATCGTCGAGGGCAATCATGTCATTGAAACGATCCTGCGCCGCCCGGTTCGTTATTCGGAAAGCACCCAGGCCTATTCCCAATGGAACGCCATCCATCAAGACGGCCGACCCATCGCGAATGAGGAATATCCGCTCGCGCGCGCCCTTGCCGGGGAAACCCATCCGCAGCTTGAATGCAAGATCGAGCGTGGCGACGGCGTCTACATCTGGATTAACATCGTCGGCGCGCCGATCCGCGACGACAAGGGCGCCGTTATCGGCGCGATCATCGCCATCACCGACGTCGACGACATCAAAAACGCGGAGATGCACAATCAGATGATGAACCGCGAGCTACATCACCGGGTGAACAATTCGCTGGCGATGATCCAGGGAATCGCCAACATTACGGCACGCACGGCGCAGGACTTTTCGAGCTTTCAGCAAGGCTTCTCGCACCGTGTGCAATGTCTGAGCCGCATCTCCACGCTGCTCGTGCAGACCTCTTGGGAACGAACGCCGCTCAAAGAACTGCTCATGGTCGCGCTGTCTTGCGGCGGCCAAGACTATGCCGATCGTATCTCGATCTCTGGCGAAGACGTGGAATTGCGCTCCGCGGTCGCCTCCGCCTTGGGTCTGACCGTAAACGAACTGCTCGCCAACGCCGAGCAGCACGGCGCGCTGTCAGATGACGACGGCCGGATCGCGATCAGCTGGCGTATCGATCGTGAAGAGGATCGCCCGCGTCTCATCTTGAATTGGACGGAGACGGGGGGGCCGAAAGTTGAAAGCCCGGATCAAACCGGAGTCGGGCATTTCCTGATCACCAATGTGCTCGCGCGCCAGATGGGCGGCGATGTCAGGCTCTCCTATCGCGCAGAAGGCCTTCAGGCCGAATTATCCGCCGAAATCTAAAACAATCCTGGCCGCGCGGCGTCATGCAGCTTGCTGCGGCGTCACCCGCAAGGCGGTGACGCGATTCCTGATCTTACGCATCACCTCGAAACGGAACCCGTGATAGGTAAAGACCTGCCCGGCTTCCGGAATCGCGCCCGCCTCGTGAATCACGAGTCCTGCGATCGTCGTCGCTTCCTCATCGGGTAGATCCCACGCCATGACGCGATTGAGATCGCGCACCGGCACGGCGCCGTCGACCAGCACCGACCCGTCGGGCTGCGGACGCACGCCCTGCACCGCGAGATCATGTTCATCGCGAATGTCGCCGACGATTTCCTCGAGGATATCTTCGAGCGTGACGAGTCCCATCCCCTCGCCATATTCGTCGACGACCAACGCGAAATGCGTCTTGCGTTTCAGGAAGGCTTCGAGCTGATCCTCGAGCGTCGTCGCCTCGGGCACAAACCACGGGGCGAACATCACCTCGCCGACATCGATCTTGGACGCGTCGCCGCCTGCGGCGTCCAGCGCCCGCAGCATGTCCTTCGAATGCAGGACGCCGACGAAATTATCGGGTCGCTCGCGCCAGAGCGGCATTCGGGTGAAGGGCGAGGACAGCACCTCGCGCACGATCTGGGCCGGCGGCAGATCCGCGTCGATCGTGCGCATTTTGGTGCGATGGATCATCACGTCCGAAACATGCAGCACCTGCAAATCGAGGACGCCGCCGAACATGTCGCGCGCGGCGCGTTCGACATTGCCCTCGTCGTGCAGAATATCGACGGCGCTCTTCAATTCGTCATAGGGCGACCGCACCGTCCGGCCATAGCCGACCTCGACGCCCGCCAGCGCAAGCACCATGCGCACAATATATTCGACGCCCGCGAGGAGCGGCCCGACCACGCGCACGAAGGGCGCAATAAACTTCGCGACCCGCAGCGACGTTTCGTCGGGATGGTTGATCGCCAGCGTTTTCGGCAGAACCTCGGCGAAGACGAGCAGCAGCACGGTCATGATGACGGTCGCATACACCGCGCCATTGTCGCCCGCGACGACGACCAGCACGCTCGTGGTGAAAGCAGAGCCGCCGATGTTGACCAGGGTGCCGCCAAGCAACAACGCGGCGATCATGCGGTTGCGCTGGCGCAGCAGCCGATTGACGGCGGCGGCGCGCTTGTCGCCTTCTTTCTCCAACGAATGCATCCGGGCGTGCGACGCAGCGGTGAGCGCCGTCTCCGACCCAGCAAAGACCGCCGACAGGAACACGCAGACTGCGACGATCAGAACCGCAGTCCAGATGTCGACCTGCGGCGCGCCGGATTCGAGGCCATGCATGGCGCTATGTCCGCTTTAGCTCGTCTTTAAGAAAGCTTAGAACCTCATCGGCGTCGACGGATTTGGCGATGAACGCCTGGCCGATGCCGCGCAAGAGAATGAACGTCAGAGCGCCGCGCTCGACTTTCTTGTCTTGAGACATGGCGTCGAGAATGGCCTGGGCGTCATCGCGCCAATCCGGAATGTCGCGGATCTTGGTCGGCAGACCGACGGCCTTCAGATGGCGTTCGACGCGCTCCGCTGCGGCCGCGGCGCACAGACCGCGGCGCACGGAGAAGCGCGCCGCGCAAGCCATGCCGATCGCGACGCCCTCGCCGTGAACCAGGCGCGCGCTGTCGTAGTGGGTCAGGCGCTCGAAGGCGTGGCCGAATGTGTGACCAAGGTTGAGCAGCGCCCGCTCGCCCTGCTCCGTTTCGTCGCGCGCGACGATCGTCGCTTTGGTCTCGCAGCTCACCGCGACGGCGCAAATCTGTTCCGCCTGACTGTGGAACACCGCTTCCGAGTCGGCGTCGAGCCAATCGAAGAACCGGGCGTCGCCGATCAGGCCATATTTCACGACCTCGGCGTAGCCGGCGCGGAACTCGCGCAGCGGCAATGTCCGCAGCGTGTCGACGTCGGCGAGAACCAGCGAAGGCTGGTGAAAGGCGCCGATCAAATTCTTGCCGTGGCGCGAATTGATCCCCGTCTTGCCGCCCACCGAAGAATCGACTTGCGACAGCAACGTCGTCGGAATTTGCACGAAGCGCGAGCCGCGCCGCACGCTCGCGGCGACGAATCCGGCGAGGTCGCCAACGACGCCGCCGCCAAGCGCGACGATCAGATCGTGCCGTTCGATCCTCGCGGCCAGCACGTCGTCGCAGACGCGGCCATAAACCGAAAGCGATTTTGACGCCTCGCCAGGCGGAACGATGATGGTCGTGGCGCGCAGGCCGGCGTCCTTCAGACTCTGCTCGACCGTCGGAAGATGCAGTCTGGCGACGTTCTCGTCCGTGATGATGGCGCACGCCGCGCCGGGCGCGATCTCCGCAATATAATCGCCGGCCCGCTGCAGCAGCCCGTCGCCGATGACGATGTCGTAGGCGCGTTGGCCGAGCGCGACCCGAACAATTTCCTGGCGGCGGGCGTCGCCTTCGGCGCGCGCGGGATGCAGATGCGTCATGGCCTTGGCGAAACCTTTGCTTTGCGCCCGCCGTCGCAGGTCTTCCAACATCGGCAAGCCTGCGACGAGAACGGCGAGCGTATCGTCCACCATCGCATCCTGCGGGATTTCGCGCGACTCGACGCGAAGATCGGCGAGTTCATACACCGGGCGCCGCGCCTCTAGTAACTGGCGCAGCGTCTCCTCCGGATCCTCCGTTTGCAGCAGGGGACGATCGTTCTTGCGGCGCACGCGCTTCAGCAGGGTCTTCAGATCGGCGTCCAGCCAAACCGATACGCCCCGTTCGGCGATGCGATCGCGCGAGCGTGGGTCGAGAAACGCGCCGCCGCCGGTGGCGAGGACGGCCGGGCCGCCGTTGAGAAGGCGCATGATGACGCGCCTCTCGCCGTCGCGAAAATAGCCCTCGCCATATTTGGCGAAAATCTCGGGGATGGACATGCCGGCGGCTGCGGCGACGATCTCGGAGTCCGCATCGACGAAGCGAAGGCCGAGCCGCGCGGCCAGCCTCTGACCGATGGCGCTCTTGCCCGAGCCCATCATGCCGACAAGCACGATCGCCCTGCCGTTCAGGGCGGCGCGCACGGCCAAGGCGCGCTCGTCGTTCAGCGCTTGCGGAGCTGAAAGGACGACGCCGGAGTGTTGCGGTCGAGTCATTGGCGCAAATCTAACCCGCGCCAAGCGGAATTTCATCCACGTTGCCGAGGGCGCGCGAAAGATAGGCGACCATGAAGGCGGGCAGGCGGGGGTCGGCAAGCGCGGTCAAGCTCGAAACCATATGCGCGTCCGCGAGTTCGGGCGCGCTTTCGGTCGCGATGAAGGCTTTCACCCTGGCGAGGAGGGCGTGCGACGGCGCATCGAAGTCCAGCCTCTTGATGCAGGCGACATGCTGGCGATCGAAAACCGCCGTCCAGCCCGCCGAAGCCTGCGCCTGCGAGGCGGCGAGGCCCGTCTCTTCCGCGAGTTCGCGCGCGAGACTGCCGGTGAGATCGACGCGGCCGTCCGAGACGACGTCGGAAGGATCTGGCGTGCCGCAGGGAAAGTAGAGCTGGCCCGCAAATGAATGGCTTGGCCCCATCTCCCCGAGAAGATAAGCGCCGTCGCGCGCGCGCGCCGCCGGCATCGAGAAGCAATTGTATACGGCGTTATCGGGCCAGCCGAATTCTCGCCAGGCAAGAAAGCTCGAAAAAGGCGTCTTGAAGAACGCCATTCGCAGGATGCGCGCGCCATCCTCGCCGATCGCCCGCTCGACGCGGCAGGCGAGCAGCACCGAGCCGTCATAGAGCGCCGGATTGGCGCCTCGACGCTCCTCCCAATGGCGCTCGATGTCGGCGGCGCGCTCCTCAACGAAGCCCCAGCGGTGATCGACACAGCGACACTCGAGGCGATCAATCTCCGCAATTTCGATGGTCACAGGCGGGCCGCTCCTTGGCCGCAACGGCGCGCGAAGCCGTCACATCTGGTCTGGACGCGATTGCGCGCCATGAACGCCCGATACCGGCTGAACTGACTGAGTCGCATCGCGCACGTCACGCGCTTCGTCACGCCTGCATCTGCAGAAGCGCCATGCTGTCGCGAAATTCGACGATCTCGACGATGCGGCCGTCTTCGAAGCGCACGAAATCGGCAAGCTGCACCTGACCGCGACGGCCGGTGCCGCGATGGCGCCATTCGACGATTCGACGCGCAGCGGCGGCGCCGCCATCGACGATGACTTCAGGCATCGCGAAACCGAGCTGCTCGAAATCGACCTCGATGCTGCGCACGATATTGATCAGCGCCTCGATGCCGCGATGGCGCCCGGCGTGTGAAATCGCCGTGCGGTCGCCAACGAATTCGCACACGACGTCGGGCGAACACAGCTCACGCATCAACGCGATGTCGGGGCTGTGGGAGAAACTGCCCATGGCGATCAGTCGCCGCGCCATTTCATCGCGGGCCAGTCCCGGGCTCGGGGGGGTCAGAATATCGTCGAGGCTTTGCGGCAAGAAATCAGCGCAGCGCGAGACGCAACGATGATCCCGGAACTCGTACATTTCCGAAACGAGTCCGTTCCGCCAGCGCAGAAAATGCGCCATGTCCATGCGGTGGATGTAGCCGGTGGCCCGGTGACGCCAACTGCTGATCCAGCGCACCACCGTATTGTCGCCTTCGACCAGAACCGCGAGAACTTCCGCGTCGAGCGGCTCGTAATCGATGTCGACGCGACGCACATGGGCGCGCAGCGCATCGCGCCCGCGCCATTGTCCCGGGGGAAGCACACCAAGCCGCGAGCAGCTGTAGTTCAACTCGACGTCTTCGACAAAGTGTTCGACCAATGTCGAGACGTCATAATTCATGCGGCTCCGTACAATCTCATGTACGCGCCGGCGCGTTTCGCTCTCGATAAACTGACTCGACCGCCCGCCGGGCCCGTGCATTCATCCCCCGCTGTGGCGATGCATGTGTCGTGCGCGATGCGCCGACTCCGCCCGGGAACCCCAAACCCGAATGCGCGCTCGCGTTTTTGGGATTATTATGCGCTAATTGCGGTCCTTGTCGACCAACTTATTCTTGCCGATCCAGGGCATCATGCCGCGCAGGCGGAGGCCGACGTCTTCGATAGGATGCGCGTTATTGCGCGTGCGCGTGGCCTTAAAGGACGTCTGGCCGACTTTGTTCTCCAACATCCAATCGCGTGTGAATTTGCCCGATTGTATATCGTCAAGCACACGCTTCATCTCGGCTTTGGTGTCCTTGGTGATGATGCGCGGACCGGTGACATATTCGCCATATTCGGCGGTATTGGACACTGAGTAATTCATGTTGGCGATGCCGCCCTCGTAGATGAGGTCGACGATCAGCTTCACTTCATGCAGACATTCGAAATAGGCCATTTCCGGCGCATAGCCGGCTTCGACCAGCGTTTCGAATCCGGCCCGGATCAATTCCACGAGACCGCCGCAGAGCACGACCTGCTCGCCAAAAAGATCCGTTTCGCATTCTTCGCGGAAGGTCGTTTCGATGATGCCGGCGCGGCCGCCGCCAATCGCCGCCGCATAGGACAGCGCGATTTGCTTGGCGTTGCCGGAGGCGTCCTGATGCACCGCGATCAGGCAGGGCACGCCGCCGCCCTTGAGATATTCGCCGCGCACGGTATGGCCCGGGCCTTTCGGCGCGATCATGGCGACGTCGATATCCTTGCGCGGCTCGATCAGGTTGAAATGAATATTGAGGCCATGGGCGAAGAGCAGCAGCGCGCCCGGCTTCAGGTTCGGCGCCATCTCATTGGCGTAGATCTCGCCCTGCAGCTCGTCGGGCGTCAGCATCATGATGACGTCCGCCCATTTGGAGGCCTCGGCGACGGTCATGACCTTGAGGCCGGCGCCTTCCGCTTTGGCGGCCGAGGCGGAGCCGGGACGCAGCGCGACCGCCACTTCCTGGACGCCGGACTCCTTGAGATTGAGCGCATGCGCGAAGCCCTGGCTGCCGTAGCCGACGATGGCGACTTTCTTGCCCTTGATCAGATTGATGTCGGCGTCCCGATCGTAATAAACGCGCATGTGCTCTGCTTCCTTGATTGCGTGCGCTCTTGGGGGAACGGCGCGCCCCGCGCCGTCGAATTCGCTGGCGGGCTCCTTCTACGCGGGCCGCCCGGCAAGGTCAAAATTCTCGCGCCTTAGATTGGATCGGGCCCGCGCGAGATGGCGGCGACGCCTGTGCGGGAGACCTCGACGAGCCCGATCGGACGCATCAGGTCGATAAATTCATCAATCTTGTGCGGTTTGCCGGTCAATTCGAAAATGAAGCTCTCAGTTGTCGCATCGACGATGCGGGCGCGAAAGGCCTCGGCGAGCTGTAGCGCGAAGGTGCGGTGCTCGCCGCGACCTTTCACTTTGACCATGGCGAGCTCGCGTTCGAGCGAGCGCATCGACATGGTGAGGTCGGTCACCTGATGCACGGGCACGAGTCGCTCGAGCTGGTGATGGATCTGGTCGATCGTCTCCGGCGCGCCCGAGGTCAGAATAGTGATGCGCGAGAGATGTTCGGCGTGGGCGACTTCGGCGACCGTGAGGCTCTCGATATTGTAGCCGCGGCCGGAAAACAGCCCGACGACGCGCGCCAATACGCCCGGCTCATTGTCGACGAGCACGGACAGCGTGTGCGACTCGACCTTGGAGTTCGTGGTCGCGGCCGCGTAGGGCGATGGCGGAGAAGCAGGAGCGTTCATCTTTTTTCCTGAGCTGTCGGCAAATCGGTCGTCGACAGTCGATTGCAGCGCCACGACTGCCGATTGCCGAAACCCGACCGCCTAAACAAGCATCTTTCCTTTTTCGTCGATGACCGCGCCAATCTCTATCCCAGCGTCGTCGGAAAGATCGGCGAGCAGCATGTCGTTATGCGCCTTGCCGGAGGGGATCATCGGGAAGCAATTTTCGACCTTGTCGACGACGCAGTCGAAGATCACCGGTCCGTCATAGTCGATCATCTCCTGGATCGCGGCGTCGAGCGAGGCGGGATCAGAGCAGCGGATGCCCTTGGCGCCGAACGCTTCAGCGAGCTTGACGAAATCGGGAAGCGCCTCGGAGTAGCTATGGGAATAGCGCCCGCCGTGCAGCAGCTCCTGCCACTGGCGCACCATGCCCATATATTCGTTGTTGAGGATGAATATCTTCACCGGCAGGCGATATTGAATCGCCGTCGACATTTCCTGGATGCACATCAGAATCGAGGCTTCGCCGGCGATGTCGATCACGAGCGAGCTGGGGTGCGCAAGCTGCGCGCCGATCGCCGCCGGCAGGCCGTAGCCCATCGTGCCAAGTCCGCCCGACGTCATCCAGCGGTTCGGCTCTTCAAAATGATAATGCTGGGCGGCCCACATCTGATGCTGCCCGACCTCGGTGGTGACATAGACGTCGCGGTCCTTGGTCAGCGCATAGAGCCGCTGCACGGCATGCTGCGGCTTGATCGCGGCGTCCGAATTGCGGAACGCCAGGGATTTGCGCGCCCGCCACCCATTGATCTTCGCCCACCAATCGTCGAGCGGCTGCTTGTCGGCGCTCATCGCCTCGGCGCGCCATAGGCGCACCATGGCCTCAAGCACATGGGCGCAATCGCCGACGATGGCGAGATCGACCTTGACGTTCTTGTTGATGGACGAACGATCGATGTCGATGTGGATCTTTTTCGAGCCCGGCGAAAAGGCGTCGAGACGTCCGGTGATGC
>DATBRI010000055.1:0-40221 GCA_036560365.1 Methylocystis sp. | reverse complement strand
GCTGCTTCTCGTATTTGCCGGATTCGTTTGGGGAGGAGGCGCCATGGCGGCGAATATTTGGAGATCTATATTTGCGCTGACCGCAATCGCGCTCGCCGCCTGCGATCGCGGCCCCGAAATGCCAGAGAGCGCCGGCTACGGACCCAATCCGACGCTGCCGGCGCCGCATCCGACCGGCGCCTTTCCTTACGTGAATATCGCGCGGGCCATCGGCTGGCCAAGCGGCGAAAAACCGACGCCCGCCGAGGGGCTGGGCGTTGAGGCTTTTGCGAGGGGGCTCGATCATCCGCGCTGGCTATACGAATTGCCGAACGGCGATATTCTCGTCGCCGAAACCGACGCGCCGCCCAAGTCTGAAAACGAAGGCGGCGGCGGCGTTCGCGGCTTTATCATGGGCCTCTATATGCGCCAAGCCGGCTCTGATCATCCCAGCGCCAATCGGATCACCTTGCTGCGAGATGCGGACGGCGACGGCGTGGCCGAGACGAAGGAAATTTTTTTGGAAAACCTCAGTTCGCCCTTCGGCATGGCGCTGGTGGGCGATCAGCTTTATGTCGCCAACGCCGATTCGCTTGTGCGCGTTCCATATAAGGAAGGCGATACGCGTATCGAAGCGACGCCCGAAAAGGTCGTGGATCTACCCGCGGGACGCAATCATCACTGGACGAAGAGCCTCGTCGCGGACCCGATGGGCTCGCGTCTTTACGTGGGCGTCGGGTCCAACTCCAACGCCGCCGAGAATGGCATGGAGGAAGAGCATAACCGCGCCGACATTCTGGAGATCGATCCGGCGACCGGCGACACGCGGGTTTTCGCTTCGGGACTGCGCAACCCGGTCGGGATGGATTGGAATCCCGCGACAGGCGACCTCTGGGCGGCGGTGAATGAACGCGACGAGATCGGCGACAATCTGGTGCCCGACTACATGACGAAGGTGCGCGAGGGCGCCTTCTACGGCTGGCCATACAGCTACTACGGACAGCATGTCGACGAGCGCGTGCAGCCGCAAGATCGGGAACTCGTCAAACAGGCGATCCGGCCGGATTATGCGCTCGGCTCTCACACAGCCTCGCTCGGACTCACCTTCGTCGGCGACGCAAACCTTGGGCCGTTTCAGAACGGCGCCATCATCGGCCAGCACGGATCGTGGAATCGCAGTCCCCGCGTCGGGTACCGCGTCATTTTCGTGAAGTTCGAGAATGGCGCGCCGGTCGGCGCCCCGAAAGAGGTGCTGACCGGCTTCCTGAACGAGCGCGGTGAAGCGCGGGGCAGGCCGGTCGGCGTCATCGTCGATAAGCGCGGCCAACTGCTTGTGGCCGACGACGTCGGCGGCGTTGTGTGGCGGGCGAGCGCCGCAAAGAAGGAAACCGACTAGCCGGCTGCGCTCGCATTTGGCCGCCGCCTGTGCTAACGGCTGCGGTGAGCCCGGTTTTTTCGGGCGGAGTCAAGGGTCTGGCGCACATGTCCGATATTTTCCATGAGGTCGATGAAGACGTCCGGCGCGACAAGGCGGCGGAGCTTTGGCGGCGCTATCACACGCCCATCCTGATCTTCGCCGTGCTGATCGTCGCTGCAACCGGCGCGTGGAGCTATTACCAGACCAACCGGCAAAAAACCGCGGAAGCCGCGAACGCCCGCTTTGAAGCCGCGGTCGCGCTCGCGAACGATGGCAACGCCAAAGAGGCTGCGGCCGCCTTCGACGCTCTCGCCAAGGACGGTCCCAAAGGCTATGCGACGCTGGCGCGCATCCGCGCCGCTGAACTGCGTGAGGACAAGGCGCGCGCGCTCCAAGAACTTGACGCGATCGCCGAGGATAAGAACGTCGACAAACTGAACCAGGAAGTCGCGCTGCTGCGCGCCGCGCTGATCATCCTCGATAGCGGCGACCGCCAGAAAATGGAACGCGCGCTCGGACCGATGATGACGTCGAACGGCGCTTTCCGCTTCTCGGCGCAAGAATGGAACGGTCTCGACGCGCTGGCGAATGATGATTTCGACGAGGCCGAGAGGGTCTTCAACGTTCTGCTCAGCGATCGCGACGCTCCGCAGTCTGTGCGTCAGCGCGCCGCCGCCTATCAAGGGCTGCTGCACGCGAAACGCGGACCCAAGCCGGCGGCGGCGACGCCGGCGGCCGGGGGCGCCCCGAGCGGCGGCAATATCAGCGTAACGCCGGTGATCGAGCCCGAACAGGAGGGCGCTGCGCCGTCGGGCGAGGCGCCGTTCGAGGTGAAGCCCTCGAAATAATCGGCGAAGGGGCGCGGCAGCGTAGCGAGAAACGAGTCATGTCCTTTTCGCTCGCGATCATCGGCCGGCCGAACGTCGGCAAATCGACGCTGTTCAACCGCCTGACAGGCAAGAAGCTGGCGCTTGTCGACGATCGTCCCGGCGTCACCCGCGATCGCCGGGAGGGCGACGCCAAGCTCGCAGATCTGCGCTTCACCATCATTGACACGGCGGGACTCGAGGAGGGCCAAAGCGCGACTCTGGAAGGGCGCATGCGCGCGCAGACCGAGAACGCGATCCTTTCCGCCGACGCAATTCTCTTTCTCATCGATGCGCGCGCGGGGGTCACGCCCGACGACAAATATTTCGCCGATCTGGTCCGTCGCGCGGGCAAGCCGGTGATCCTGATCGCCAATAAGGCGGAAGGAAAAGCCGGCGGGCCAGGCGTCTACGAGGCCTTTTCGCTGGGTCTTGGCGATCCCGTGCCGTTTTCCGCCGAGCATGGCGAAGGATTGGGCGCGCTCTATGACGCGCTGCGCGAGGCTCTGCCCGAGGAGACCGCCGAGCCTTTCGAAGATGACGTCGCCTTTGAAGAAATTCTGCGGAACGACGATGAGGACGGCAGCGACGTCGATGTCACGAAGCCGCTGCGCATCGCGGTTGTCGGACGGCCAAACGCCGGAAAATCAACGCTCATCAACCGCATCCTCGGCGAGGATCGCCTGCTGACCGGACCCGAAGCGGGAATCACGCGCGATTCGATCTCTGTCGATTTCGTATGGCATGACCGAAAGATGAAGCTCTTCGACACCGCCGGTCTGCGCAAGCGCGCCCGCGTCGTCGACAAGCTGGAAAAGCTTTCGGCCGCCGACGCGCTGCGCGCCGTGCGATTCTCGGAAGTCGTCGTGCTGCTTGTCGATTCGACGATTCCTTTCGAGAAGCAGGATCTCTCCATCGCCGACCTCGCGGGCCGTGAAGGACGCGCCGTCGTCATCGCCCTCGGTAAATGGGATCTCGTCGAGGACCGTGGCGCGACGCTCATCAAGCTGCGCGAGGACGCCGAGCGTCTCTTGCCGCAGCTGCGCGGTTGCCCGGTAGTCCCTGTTTCCGGCGCGACGGGGCAGGGGCTCGACAAGCTCATGCAAGGCATCCTCGCGGTCCATGAGATTTGGAACAAGCGCATCGGCACAGGCCGGCTCAATCGATGGCTGCTGCAGCAAATCGAGGAAACGCCGCCGCCGGCGGTTTCGGGTCGGCGCATCAAGATACGCTACATGACGCAAGCCAAGTCTCGGCCGCCGCATTTCGTGCTGTTTGGCAATCAGCTCGACGAATTGCCGACGAGTTACGAGCGCTTCCTGATCAACGGTCTGCGCAAGACCTTCGACCTTCCCGGCGTGCCGATCAGGATCTCGAAAAAGTCGGGGGAGAACCCGTTCGAAGGACGTCACAAAGGCTGAGCGACTCTTGTGTCATGCCTCCGCTCACGAGATTGTGGCGCCATGCTCAAGCCTTCTCCTGAAAAACTTCTCGCGCTCGGCATGTCGTTCTGGAACGCCAAGACGCTGCTTTCGGCGGTGGAGCTCGGCGTCTTCGACGCGCTCGCCGACGGGCCTGCCGACCTTGCGGCGTTGACCACGAAGCTCGGCCTGCACGAGCGCTCCGCGCACGACTTTTTCGACGCGCTCGTGGCGATGAAAGTTTTGGAGCGCGACGCGAACCGGCGTTACGCCAATACGCCCGAGACGGAGTTTTTTCTTGTGCGCGGTCGGCCGAGCTATGTCGGCGGGCTGCTGGAGATGGCCAATGCGCGTCTCTATGAGAGCTGGGGGCGCCTGTCGGAGGCGCTGAAAACCGGCCGGCGCCAAAGCGAGAACCAGGACGCGAGCGATTTGTTCGAGGCCCTCTACGCCGATCCGCAACGTCTGCGCGGCTTCCTCTCGGCCATGAGCGGCGTAAGCGCCGGGGCCGCCCAGGCGATCGCCGACAAATTCTCCTGGCGGGACCATCGGACCTTCGTCGACGTCGGCGCCGCGCAAGGCATGGTTCCCGTCACAATCGCGCGAGCGCATTCGCATCTTTCGGGCGGCGGCTTCGACCTTCCTCAAGTGGGGCCGATATTCGAGGAATTTGTCGCCGCCAATGGGCTCGCGGAGCGACTGCGTTTCTACCCCGGTGACTTTTTCAAGGAGGATCTGCCCAAGGCCGACGTCATCATTATGGGGCACATCCTCCATGATTGGGATCTCGAGCAGAAGCGGACGCTGTTGAAGAAGGTCTATGACGCGCTCCCAGAGGGCGGCGCGCTCATCGTCTATGAAGCCCTGATCGATAATGATCGCCGCGAGAACGCTTTTGGCCTGCTGATGAGCCTCAATATGTTGATTGAGACCGACGGCGGCTTCGACTTTACGGGGACCGACTGCGAGGGCTGGATGAAGGAAGCCGGATTTTCCAGCTCCCGTGTTGAGCATCTGACCGGCCCGGATTCGATGGTGGTTGGCATCAAATAGAGCCTGCGGCGCCTGCGACGAATCCCCGCGGCGCTGCGCCGGATTTTGGTTGGACAGAAGCCAGTTTTGAATTATTCTAATTCTCGCGTCGCGGGCCTAACGGCCGGCCGACTGGAATACTCGGAGGCAAGAAAATGGCTATGCTCAAGGGCAGCAAGACCGAAGAAAATTTGAAGGCCGCCTTTGCGGGCGAATCGCAGGCGAATCGTCGTTATCTGTATTTCGCTCAAAAGGCCGACGTCGAGGGTTACAATGACGTAGCCACCGTGTTCCGCTCCACCGCCGAAGGCGAGACCGGCCACGCCCATGGCCATCTGGAGTTCCTGGAGACCGTCGGCGATCCTGCGACCGGCCTGCCGATCGGCAAGACCGCAGATAACCTCAAGGCCGCCGTCGCCGGGGAAACGCACGAATATACGGACATGTATCCCGGCATGGCGCGCTCGGCCCGCGACGAGGGCTTCGAGGAGATCGCCGACTGGTTCGAGACGCTCGCCAAGGCCGAGCGCTCGCACGCCGGCCGCTTCCAGCGCGCCCTGGACGAGCTGAAGTAACGATAGAGCGGCTCCCTGATAGGGAGTTCCTCCGCGTCATGGCCGGGCTTGTCCCGGCCATCCACGCCAAGAAACAGCAAAAGCTGAGAGACTCGTCGAGCGCCAACGGCGGACTCGCCTATGGCGGTTCGGCCGGCACGAGCCCGGCCCGTGTGTTGGAAACAGCAAAATGAGAGAAGGCAGCCTCGAGGCCCCGATCCGGCATCCGCTGGATTGGCGGAGCGCCGATTTCTATGACGATGCGAAGCTCGACGCGGAAATGCGCCGGGTTTTCGATATTTGTCACACGTGCCGGCGCTGTTTCAATCTGTGCGACTCCTTCCCGCGGCTCTTCGATCTCATCGACGAATCGAAAAGCGGCGAGCTCGACACGGTTGCGAGCGCGGATTTCAAGCAGGTCGTGGACGCCTGCACGCTCTGCGACATGTGCTTCATGTCGAAATGCCCCTACGTGCCGCCGCATGAGTTCAACATCGATTTTCCGCATCTGATCCTGCGCTACCGCGCGGTCGAAGCGAAGAAGAAGGGCGTGCCCGCCGTCGATCGCGCGCTCGCCGACACTGATCGCTACGGCAAATGGGCGTCGCTGATCTCAGGCGCGGCCAATTGGGCGACGCGCCGCGATAACACAATGATGCGCGGCCTGGAGGAGAAGGTCGCGGGCGTCGATCGCAACGCCGAGCTGCCAAAATACGCAAGCAAGACGCTTGAGGCGCAGGCCGCCGCAAATCCGCCCGCGCGCAACGACTCGGCGCCGGCCAAGGCGCGCAAGGCCGTGCTCTACGCGACCTGCTACGGCGACTACAATGATACCTCCATCGGCATGTCGGCGCTCGCCGTGCTCGCAAAGAACGGCGTCGAGACCAAAGTCGTGCACCCCGCCTGCTGCGGCATGCCGAAGCTCGAACAAGGCATGCTCGATGAAGTGGCGGAGGCGGCGCGCAAGGTCGCCGCGGCCTTCGCGCCCTACATTGACCAGGGCTACGACATTGTTGCGCCGGTGCCGTCTTGCGCGCTGATGCTGAAATTCGAATGGCCGCTGATCCTGCCGGAGGATGAAAGCGTCAAGCGTCTGGCTGGGGCGACTTTTGACCTCTCCGAATATGTCGTCGACATCGCCCGCAAAGAGGGGTTGGCCGATGGCATGACGCCGCTCGACGGCGGCGTCGCCTTTCACGTCTCCTGTCATTCGCGGGCGCAGAACATCGGCCAGAAAGGCGCCGAGCTGCTTGCGCTGATCCCGGAGGCCGACGTGGCGGTGGTCGAACGCTGCTCGGGCCATGGCGGCGCCTGGGGCTACAAGAAGGGCAATTTCGAAACGGCGATGAAGGTGGGGAAACCCGCCGCGCGGCAGTTGCAGAACGCCGACAAGAAGCACGTCGTTTCCGAATGCCCGCTTGCCGGACTGCATATCGAACAGGAGATCGAGACGCTCGGCGGCGAAACGCCGAAGCCGGAACGCGTCGGCCATCCGATCGTGCTGATGGCGAGAGCTTATGGCATGGTGAGCTCGTAGCCGGGTTAGGAGTTTTTCCTCATCCTGAGGAGGCCGCTGGCGGCCGTCTCGAAGGACGACGAAAAAACATTCGCGAAAACGCCTCCTCGCCCTCGCGGGTCGAGACGCCCGTTCACGGGCGCCTCGGCGGGAGGGCGAGAGATTGCGGAGCATCGACATAATGACAGATCGTCACCAACTGACCCGCGCCGATATCCTTCCCTGGGGGGAATATGCCAAGGAACGCGCGGAACATCGAAAGCGCATCACGGCGCTCAAGCGGCATCGCCGGGTTGAGGTGGGCCCTTACGTCACCTTCTACTTCGAGAATTTCGATACGATGTGGCTGCAGGTGCAGGAGATGCTGCACATCGAAAAAGGTGGCGAGGCGCAGATCGCCGACGAGCTTGCGGCCTATAATCCGCTCATACCGAAGGGCAAGGAGCTCGTCGCGACGTTCATGATCGAGATCGACGACGCGCTGCGGCGGGCGCGTGTCTTGGCGCAGCTCGGCGGCGTCGAGGAGACGGCGGCCATCGAAGTCGGCGGCGAGCGCGTCGTCGGCAAGGCCGAACAGGATCAGGATCGCACCACGGCCGAAGGCAAGGCGAGCAGCGTGCAATTCGTGCACTTTCCCTTCACGGAGGCGCAGATCGCGGCGTTCAGGGAGCCGAATGCGCGTGTGATTTTGGGCCTGTCGCATCCCAATTACAGCCATATGGCCGTATTGTCGGAAGCGACGCGCGCGGCGCTGGCGGGGGATTTCGCCTGAAGGCGCGCTTGGCGGCGATGATATGCCTCGGCCCCGATATGAAGGAAGATTTGCGGTGAGCCTCGCTTGCCATTAAGTCGTCTTCAAGCGTTTCCCCCACAACCGACAGTGCCTTGACAACTCCTGCCAACGATCCCGTTTCCCGCCGTCGCACCTTTGCGATCATCTCGCATCCCGACGCCGGCAAGACGACGCTTACCGAAAAGCTGCTGCTTTTTGGCGGCGCGATTCAGCTCGCCGGCGCCGTCAAGGCCAAGCGCAACGCGCAGCAGACGCGCTCGGACTGGATGAGCATCGAGCGCGAGCGCGGCATCTCTGTCGTCACCTCGGTGATGACGTTCGAA
The DNA here is from genome assembly GCA_036560365.1 of Methylocystis sp. Lineage (GTDB taxonomy): Bacteria > Pseudomonadota > Alphaproteobacteria > Rhizobiales > Beijerinckiaceae > Methylocystis. The sequence continues at coordinate 32,320 of DATBRI010000055.1, read as the reverse complement.
TTTGGCGGTTGCGTCTTCAATCTCTTGGATACGCCCGGCCACGAGGACTTCTCGGAAGACACCTATCGCACGCTCTCCGCCGTCGACGCGGCGGTGATGGTGATCGACGCCGCCAAGGGCATCGAGGCGCGTACGCGCAAGCTTTTCGAAGTCTGCCGGCTGCGCGACATCCCGATCGTCACCTTCATCAACAAGCTCGACCGCGAGGCGCGTGATCCTTTCGATCTGCTCGATGAAATCGAGAAGACTCTGGCGCTCGACGCGACGCCGATCACCTGGCCGATTGGCTCTGGAAAAGGCTTTGCCGGCACCTATCGCTTCGCGACGAAAACGGTGCGCCGGATCGACGAGGACGCCGAGCTGCTGCAAACGAGCGGCCTCGATGATCCGCTGTTCGACACGCTCCTGCCGGGCGGCGCGGATGCATGGCGCGACGAGGCGATGCTCGCCGAGGAAGGCAACAAGCCTTTCGACATTGCCGCTTTCCGCGAGGGACATCTGACGCCCGTCTTCTTCGGCAGCGCGCTGCGCAACTTCGGCGTTCGCGATCTGATCGACGCGATGGCGGAATATGCGCCGAGCCCGCGCGCGCAGGAGGCCGACAAGCGCCTCGTCGAGGCGAAGGAGCCGAAGATGACCGGCTTCGTCTTCAAGATTCAGGCGAATATGGACCCCAACCATCGCGACCGAATCGCCTTTATGCGCGTCTGTTCGGGTCGGCTCACGCGCGGCATGAAGGCGAAGCTCATTCGCACAGGCAAGAACATTCCGATCAATGCGCCGCAGTTCTTTTTCGCGCGCGACCGCTCGATCGCCGACGAAGCATATGCCGGCGACGTCGTCGGCCTGCCCAATCACGGGCAACTGCGCATCGGTGACACGCTGACCGAGGGCGAAGAGATCGTCTTTCGCGGCGTGCCGAGCTTTGCGCCCGAAATCCTGCGCCGCATTCTCATCGGCGACGCCATGAAGGCCAAGAAGCTGCGCGAAGCCTTGCAGCAGCTTGCGGAAGAGGGCGTCGTGCAGGTCTTCACGCCACATGACGGCTCAGGTTCGATTGTCGGAGTGGTCGGCGCGCTGCAGCTCGATGTGCTGGCGACGCGGCTCGAAGGGGAATATGGATTGCAGACGCGCTATGAGCAGTCGCGCTTCGCCATCTGTCGCTGGATCGCATCTGACGACCCCGCTAAGCTGAAAACCTTCATCGACTCGAACGGCTCCAGCATTGCCGACGATCTCGACGGGTCGCCGGTGTTCATGAGTTCGTCGGCGTTTCAACTCAACTATGACGCCGAGCGCAATGCGGCGATCACATTCTCGGATGTGAAGGACTATCAGAAGCGGGCGGCGTAGCGCGACGAACTGGCGGCCGGCGCGCCGCTGGCGGAATGGCCGAGAACTTTTGCCCTGCGACTGCCCTTATCCTCCCTGACTTGCCTCGCCGGGTCGGCAGGGCCGTGCAGGGCGGAAGGCTAGGAGCCTGCGTTGTGCTGCAGATCGGCATGCTCATCTATCCGATGATGTTCGACCTCGACCTCGTCGGGCCGCAGACATTCTTCAACCGGCTCGGCGACGTGAATGTCTTTTACGTTGGAAAGAGCCGCGCGCCGGTGATGAGCGATCTCGGCGTGTCTTACGCGGCGCATCATGATTTCCAGACTTGCCCGAAAGACCTCGACATTCTTTTCGTGCCAGGCGGGCTCAAGGGAACGACCGCGACCATGCACGATGGCGCCGCGCTCGATTTTCTCGCCGATCGCGGGTCGCGCGCTGGGTATGTCACGAGCGTGTGCACAGGATCGCTGCTGCTCGGGGCGGCCGGGCTGCTGAACGGCTACAAAGCAGCCGGCTACTGGATGGTGCGGGATCTGCTGCCGCTGTTTGGCGCTGAACTCGTGACGCAGCGCGTCGTGGTCGACCGCAATCGAGTGACCGGCGCCGGCGTGACGGCCGGACTTGATTTTGGTCTCGCTCTTGCCGCGGAACTGCGCGGCAGGGAATTGGCCGAAACTCTCCAGCTCCTTGTCGAATACGATCCGCAGCCGCCCTTTAGCGCCGGCGCGCCGGAAACAGCGCCCGCGGCTATCGTCGATCATTTGCGCGAGATGCGGCGGGCCGAGCTTGTCGCGGCGCGCGAAGCCGTTCAGTCGGCGGCGCGAAGGCTTAAGCGCCCTTGATCAGCGCCAACAACGCCCCGACGAGCGCCACGGTCGTGGCGAGAACGATGACGTTTGCGGAACACTCCAGAACCTTTTGAGTTTCGGTCAGAACTGCGGAAAAATAATTGCTGTGCAGCAGAGCGGTCATGTGTTTTCCCTAAGACGCACGCCACGAACTCGCGCGGTAATGTCGTATGGCTTAGACTCCGGCGAGTCCGCGCAGACTTAAGCCCGCCAGCGTGTCGACGAGCCGCTCTAGCGCGTCTTCGTCGAATTTGAGCGAGAAGGGCGGCTGCGCCAGTCGCTCCGCGTCGCGCACGAAAAACATGGGTTGCTGGGCAAGCCACAGCATTGCGAATGTGACGGTCTCGGCAGAGGCGTCTTGCGGTAGAAAGCGCCGTACGACCCGTTCCGCCAAACGGAAGATTCGCGGCGGCGAGTTCGCGATGAAGGCGCTGAAGACCTCGCTCGGCCGCACGCTTTCCCAGGCGAAGATGCGCAGAAAGCGGCTGACGCGATCGCGCTTGACGAGCGGCAGCAGGAACTGATGCAGATAACGCCGCAGCGCGTCCTCGGGCGAAAGCGCATCGAGTTCTTCGGGGTCCAAGAACGCATTCTCTTCGAAGGCCAGCGTCGCGGCGATCAGCACTTCGCGATAAAGTCCGTCCTTGCCGCCGAAGTGGTAATTGACGGCCGCCTGGTTGGCCATCGCTCTTTGGGTGATGAGCCGCACCGAGCCGCCGTCATATCCATATTCCGCGAAGACCGACGTCGCCGCTTTGATGAGCGCGGCGCGCGTCGTCTCTGCCGAGCGAGACGCGACGCGGACCTGTTCCAGATTGCTCAAGGCATCATCCTCAAAAAGGATATACGTTGACGAGGCTCGATACGGCGCCGCCAAGCGACGTCGCGCCATTCCAGGCTTTGCGGCCAAGCGGAGCCAATTTCGATGAGAGCCCTGTCGGGTCGAGCTTGGCCAACAAACTCCGTTCCTGTGTCTCCGCGTTCTCGCCCAATGTCTGGGGAGAGGCGGGCGGCTCGGCGTTGACGGTCGGAAGCGCCGGCGGCGTCGACTCGACAGGGTTTCTCTTTTCCGGGGACGGCCTGCGCAAGGCGACGACTTTCGTCGGCCTGACAGGGATCGTCTCCGTCTGTTCAGCGGCGGCTTCGTTCGACCACTCCGAAATGCGCGCCTGCGGATAGACGGCGAACACCGCCAGGGCCGGCGAAGCGCTTCTCAACTCGGAGGATGGGCGCTTTGTCTCGGCGGATTCAATCCGGTCGATGATCTTGCCGCTCACCGGATCGGTCGTGAAAACCATTTCCTTCAACGCTTCCCCATCCTTCCATTGCGGAGGCAGGAAAGCGATGAGCGAGCTCGCGACGAAACAGATCGCTGCATCGACGAGCAACCTGCGTGACCTGGCGCCGACTGCGGCGATTTTTGCTTCCAGATGGTCGCCCATGGCAAACCTCCGTTTCAAACGACTGATTGAAATTCAAACGCTCGTTTGAAGCGAATTTATGGCATGGCGATCGATGCGGCGTCGCGCCTTTCCGAGCGCGCGCGACATGCGTCATTTTGGCGCTTGAGGAAACGGAGACGCTTGCGAGCGAAGAGCGAGCCCGCCGCCGAGGGCGAATTCCGCGGGCCTGGCGCGAAAGATCGCCTTCGAAAACGCGACTGATCGATGAGAGACTGGGATTGGCCGCAGACCGCGACCCCGGCTGCTCTTCCCGTCGCGCCTTCGCCGTGTTAAGCGACGCGTCTCACGATGCGCGTCCTAGGGACCGGCTTCGCCGATTAAGACCGGGAGCCGGTTTTTTCTTTCGTTCCGCGCCGTTAGGATAGAGGTCCAATCCATGAGCCAGTCCGGTTTCTTCACCGCCCCCCTGAGCGCTTCCGATCCGGAAATCGCGAAGGCGATCGAACTCGAACTCGGCCGTCAAAGGCATGAGATCGAACTGATTGCCTCGGAGAACATTGTCTCCAAGGCGGTGTTGGAGGCCCAAGGGTCGGTTCTCACCAACAAATACGCCGAGGGCTATCCTGGAAAGCGCTATTACGGCGGCTGCCAGTTCGTCGACATCGCGGAAAATCTCGCGATCGACCGCGCCAAGAAGCTGTTTGACTGCGGCTTCGCCAATGTGCAGCCCAACTCCGGCTCGCAGGCCAATCAGGCGGTGTTCCTCGCGCTTCTTCAGCCGGGCGACGTCTTCATGGGGCTGGATCTCGCCGCGGGCGGCCACTTGACGCATGGGTCGCCGGTCAATGTCTCCGGTCGCTGGTTCAAGCCGGCGAGCTATACGGTGCGCAAGCAGGATCACCGGATCGACATGGAGCAGGTCGCCGAACTCGCGCAGGAGCATAAGCCGAAGCTCATCATCGCGGGGGGCTCCGGCTATTCCCGCATCTGGGACTTCGAAGGCTTCCGCAAGATCGCCGACAGCGTTGGCGCTTACTTCATGGTGGACATGGCGCACTTTGCCGGTCTGGTCGCTGCGGGACTTCATCCGTCGCCGCTGCCGCACGCCCATGTCGTCACCACCACCACGCACAAGACGCTGCGCGGTCCGCGCGGCGGCATGGTGCTGACGAACGACGAGGCCATCGCCAAGAAGATCAACTCGGCGGTCTTCCCCGGCCTGCAGGGCGGCCCGCTGATGCATGTCATCGCCGGAAAGGCCGTGGCCTTCGGCGAGGCGCTGACCCCGCAGTTCAAGACCTATCAACAGCAGGTCAAGGACAATGCGCAAACGCTGGCGCAAACGCTCGTCGACGCCGGCTTGGCGATTGTCTCGGGCGGCACCGACAACCATCTGATGCTTGTCGATCTGCGCCCCAAGAAGCTCACCGGCAAGGCGGCTGAAGCCGCGCTCGGCCGGGCGCACATCACCTGCAACAAGAACGGCATTCCCTTCGATCCGGAGAAGCCTTTCGTCACCTCCGGCATTCGTCTGGGCTCGCCGGCGGCGACCTCGCGCGGCTTTGGCCAGAACGAGTTCAAAGAGGTCGGCGGCCTGATCGTCGAGGTGCTCGATGGCCTTTCGTCGAAGGGCGAAGAAGGCAACGCCGCGACGGAATCGGCGGTGAAGGAAAAGGTTCACGCGCTCACCGCGAAGTTCCCGATCTACCAGTAATCGGCTCCCTTCTCTCGCTTGCGAGAGAAGGGAAACCCAACCCCGCGCGGCGGGGCCGCCTCTCCAAGGGAGAGCGGAAAAGGCGCCCAACATGCGCTGTCCTTATTGCGGTTCCGTCGACACGCAGGTGAAGGACTCCCGTCCTGCGGAGGATTCTTCCTGCATTCGGCGGCGCCGCGTCTGTCCGACCTGCGGCGGCCGCTTCACGACGTTCGAACGCGTGCAGCTGCGCGAGATCATCGTCGTCAAGAAGTCGGGTCGCCGGGCACCGTTCGATCGCGACAAGCTGACTCGCTCGGTCGAGATCGCCTTGCGCAAGCGTCCGGTCGACGCGGACCGCGTCGAGCAGATGATTTCCGGCATTGTGCGCCAGCTCGAAAGCCTCGGCGAAGTCGAGGTGGAAAGCCAGCGCATCGGCGAATTGATCATCGAAGGCCTGCGTTCGCTTGACCCCGTCGCCTATGTGCGTTTCGCCTCGGTGTATCGCGACTTCCGCGAAGTGCGCGACTTCTCGGCGGTGATCGATGAATTGGAGAGCGGCGGCGACGGCGCAGCTTTTGCACCGGGGGCCGACGACCCAGAGAAGGCATGACGATCCACGAGTCCTTTCCGCAAGCGGCGAGCGACGACGCCTACATGGCGGCGGCGCTTTCGCTCGGCCGGCGCAATTTGGGCCGCACCGCGCCGAATCCGGCGGTCGGGGCGCTGCTCGTGCGCGAGGGAGTCGTTATCGCGCGCGGCTGGACCGCGCTTGGCGGGCGTCCGCATGCGGAGGCGATCGCCATGGCCGCGGCGGGCGAGGCTGCGCGCGGCGCAACGCTTTACGTCACTTTGGAGCCCTGCGCGCATCATGGGGCGACGCCGCCTTGCGTCGACTCCGTCATCGCCGGCGGCGTCGCGCGCGTCGTCACCGCCTTGGAGGACCCGGACCCGCGCGTCTCCGGCGACGGCCACGCCCGGTTGCGCGCAGCGGGAATTGACGTCCTTATTGGTCCCGGCGCGGCCGCGGCGCGCGCCGATCATCTCGGGCATATTTTGCGCGTCACCCGTCGCCGGCCGATGATTACGCTCAAGCTGGCGCGGACGGCGGACGGTTACGCCGCGGGCGCCGCGCATGATCCGCGCCTGCATATCACCGGACCGATCGCCGACGCTTTCACGCATGTGCAGCGATCGCTTCATGACGCGATCATGGTCGGCGGCGGCACGGCGCGCGACGACGATCCGCTGATGACCGTGCGCCTGCCAGGCATGCAGCAGTGCAAGCCGCTTCGGGTCGTGCTCGATGAGAAGCTTTCGCTGTCGCCGCGATCGCGCCTGGCGTCGACGGCGCGCGAGGCGTCGCTGCTGGTGATCGCTGGAGCGGCCGTTGCCGACGAGGCGGCCAAAGCGTTTGAAGACGCCACTGGCGCGGAGGTTGTCGGCATCGCGACGCGGGAAGGCCTCATTGATCTTATGAGCGCGCTCAGACTTCTCGCCGATCGCGGAATTACCCGTGTCTTCAGCGAAGGCGGACCGCGCGTCGCCGAAAGTCTGCTCGCTGCCGATCTTGCCGATGAAGTCATCCTGCACACCGGCGTCAAGCCGCTCGGGAGGGCGGGCCGTCCTGCGCTGACCCCTGTGGCGCGCGCCGCCCTCGAGGACGATTCGCGCTACCGTCTAATCGAAACGCGCGCGCTCGGCGCCGACACGATGACCCGATACGCGCGGGTCGACTGATGTTCACCGGCATCGTCACCGATGTGGGCGAAGTCATTGCGATAGCGCCGCGCGGCGAACTGCGCCGCCTGCGCATCGCCTGTTCATACGATCCCGACGGCATCGCGCTCGGCGCCTCCATCGCCTGTTCGGGCGTGTGCCTGACGGTCGTCGCGGTCGCGCGCGACGGCGTGCGAACGATCTTCGAGATCGACGCCGCCGCCGAGACGCTCGCCGTCACGACGGTCGGAACATGGGCCTGCGGAACGCGCGTCAATCTCGAACGCGCGTTGAAGATCGGCGATGAACTCGGCGGACATATCGTCACCGGCCATGTCGATGGCGTCGCGCGCATCATATCGCGCGATGACTTCTGCGATAGGGCGCCCGAAGGGCGCCCGGTTGAAGAAACAAGCATGTCGAATTTCTGGGTGGAGGCGCCGCGCGCGCTGTCGCGCTTCATCGCCAAGAAGGGCTCCGTGGCGCTCGACGGCGTTTCGCTGACCGTGAACGACGTCGAAGGCGATCGCTTTTCCGTGCTGCTCATTCCGCATACGCTGAGCGTTACGACGCTCGGCGCGCGCAGGGCAGGGGATGCGATCAATATCGAAGTCGATCTGATGGCGCGCTACGCAGCGCGGCTGAGCGAAGCGGGATAGGCTGGTTTGACGCGAGGATGTGTATAACCGCCATACCGGCTGACAGAGCGCCGCTCGTGTGACATAACGCGCCCAGAAATTGGTTCGCGGCTTTCCCTCCCACAAGCAGAGGGTGGCCCCGGATAAGGGCGTCCGTACGGTCGCCCATTGTAAATGACGGGCTTTTGGCCGGGTCGGGTGAGGGGTTTGCGCCTCAGCGATACTGCGTTCGCTGTGGCGGCGCGTCCCGCACCTTTACAATTGAGAACGCTAACCCTCACTTGGCTGCTTCGCAGCCCAACCCTCTCCTGGCGGGAGAGCGTTGCGTGCACTCTTGGAGTCGCCTGAATGGCTGGTTTTGCACCCGACGACGCTGACGTCGCGCCCGTGCCGGGCGCGCATATTCTCGTCGTCACGACGAAGTTCAACGGCGAAATCGTCGCGCTGCTGCGCAGCGGCGCGCTTGACGCGTTGCGCGCGCTCCAGGCGCAGGCGACGGTGATCGAGGTCCCTGGCGCGCTGGAGATCGCCACGGCGGCCGCGATCGCGCTCGACGACGCCGAGCTTGCCGGCGCGCCCTATGATGGAGTCGTTGCGCTCGGCTGCGTCATCCGCGGCGAGACCTACCACTTCGAACTTGTCGCCAATGAAAGCACGCGCGCGCTGATGAATCTTTCCGTTTCGCGCCGACTGCCGCTCGGCAATGGCGTTCTCACAGTCGAGAATGAAGCGCAGGCGATTGTGCGCGCCGATCCCAAACAGGGCGACAAGGGCGCTGACGCGGCGCGCGCGGCGCTCGCGCTCGTGCGCCTCAAACGGGGCGTCGTATGAGCGTCGATCAACGCTCGGCCGCGCGTTTGGCGATCGTGCAGGCGCTTTACCAAATGGAAGTCGCTGGCAAAGGTCTCAACGAAATTTTCGCCGAGTTCGAATCTCACTGGATTGGGCGCGAGATCGAAGGCGCGCAATATAAGCCGGCGGACGCCGGTTTTTTTCGCGACGTGCTGCAAGGAGTCCTGACCGATCAGGTCGCGATCGACCGGCAGATCGATCGCGCGCTTTCCGGCGGCTGGCCGCTGTCGCGGTTGGAGTCCGTCATGCGCGCCGCCTTGCGCGCCGGCGTCTATGAACTGCGTTCGCGCAAGGACGTTCCGGCGCGCGTCGTCATCAAGGAATATGTCGACGTCGCCGGCGCCTTTTTCGGGCCGACCGAGTCGGGGATGGTGAACGCGGTGCTCGACAAGATCGCACATGAGGAGCGCGCCGCGGAGCTGAGTTGACGGAAAAGGAGCCTCGAGCTTCCTTGTCCTTCGAGACGCCCGCTGCGCAGGCTCCTCAGCCGGCGGCGCGCTTATCTCGCGCTCATGCTAAGGAGCGAATAACGCCTGCGTCTCGAAGCACGAGGCCGATTTATGCCGCAGCGCTATAGCGAAGACGAAATCATCGCGCGAATTTTCGCGCCGATCGCGGGCGCGGCGGCGCTCGGTCTCAAGGACGACGCGGCGCTTCTCGCGCCCGAAAGCGCGCCGCTCGTGGTCACGACCGACATGGTCGTCGCCGGCGTGCATTTTTTCGCGGACGACGATCCATCGCTCATCGCCAAGAAGGCGCTGCGCGTCAATATCTCCGACCTTGCGGCCAAGGGCGCTGAGCCGATCGGCTTCTTGTTGGCTTTGGCGCTCCCGGGTGACTGGACCAATGCTTGGCTCGAAGCGTTCGCCGTGGGACTCGCCGAGGACGCGCGCGCCTATGGCGCGCCGCTTATCGGCGGCGACACTGGGGCGACGCCCGGGCCGCTGACCATCGCGATCACGGCGCTTGGTCGCGCTCGGCGCTTCGTTCCCCGCACCGGCGCCGAGCCTGGAGACGCCATCTTCGTCTCGGGCCCGATCGGAGACGCCGCGCTGGGGCTTGCGCTGCGCCGCGACCCCGCGCTCGCGCGACGACTGTCGGATGAGGCGCGCGACTATTTGACTGGGCGCTATCTGCTGCCGCAGCCGCGCGTCGATCTTTTGGCATGGCTTGGCGCCAACGCCAGCGCCGCGATGGACATTTCCGACGGCCTCGCCGGCGATCTTGCAAAGCTTTGCCGTGCGTCTGGGGTCAGCGCGGCGGTCGATCTCGCCTCGGTGCCGCTTTCAGCGGCGGCGCGAGACGCGATCGCCCTCGACCCGGCACTCTTCGAAACCGCGATAACCGGCGGAGACGATTACGAAATCCTCATTGCTGCGGGGAGCGATGCGCCGCCTGCCGCGCCCGCCTGTCGGATCGGCGAAATTGTTGCGGGAAGCGCGCCGCCAATTTTTCTCGACGGACACAAAAAGCCCGTCTTTTTCAAAAAATTGTCCTTCCAACACTTCTGAAAAATACGGGATCGCGCAGCATTGCCGTGCGGCCACGTTTCTGGCAGAAAGCCCGCCGGAAAGCCGCTGTCCTCGCCGAATCGCTCGGCTGGGCCGCGACTCCTTTTTTTCGTTGCGCGACATCCGTTCGCGGCGACCGACAAATTCGGCCAATTCGCGGTCGAAGAACGAAAAGGCGAAGCCAAAATGGTTCTGTTTCTAACCATCGTCTTCGGATTGATGTCTATCGTCTATGGCGTGAAGACCTCTCAGGAATTGCTGGCGGCCGATCCGGGGTCGGCCCGAATGCAGGAGATTTCGGGCGCCGTCGCCGAGGGCGCGCAGGCCTATCTCAATCGCCAATACAAGACCATTGGCATGGTTGGCGGCGTGATCTTCGTCATTCTCGTCATCCTGCTCGGCTGGGCGGTCGCCTTCGGATTCATGCTCGGCGCGGTGCTGTCCGGCGCGGCCGGCTATATCGGCATGAACGTCTCGGTGCGCGCCAATGTCCGCACCGCGCAGGCGGCGACGAAATCGCTCGCCGGGGGCCTCGACATCGCCTTCAAGGCCGGCGCGGTCACGGGACTTCTGGTCGCCGGCCTCGCACTGCTTGGCGTCGCTGTTTATTACGCGATCCTGACCTGGTTCGCCGGCTATGGGCCTTCGGATCGCACGGTCGTCGACGCGCTGGTGGCGCTCGGCTTTGGCGGATCGCTGATTTCGATTTTCGCCCGTCTTGGCGGCGGCATCTTCACCAAGGGCGCTGACGTCGGCGCCGATCTCGTCGGCAAGGTCGAGGCCGGCATTCCCGAGGACGACCCACGCAATCCGGCCACGATCGCCGATAACGTCGGCGACAATGTCGGTGATTGCGCCGGCATGGCGGCCGACCTCTTCGAGACCTATGCGGTGACGGTCGTCGCCACCATGGTGCTCGCCTCGATCTTTTTCGCCGGTCAGCCGGGGCTCTCGTCAGCGATGGTCTATCCGCTCGCGATCGGCGGCCTTTCGATCCTCACCTCGATCGCCGGCACTTATTTCGTGAAGATGGGCGACGACGACACCGAATGGGGCAAATTCGCCGCGCCCTATTTCAAGAAGCTCGGCATCGATGATTCGATCATGGGCGCGCTTTACAAGGGCGTCATCGCCGCGGGCGTGCTGTCAGTCGCAGGGCTCTTTCTGGCCACGACCTTCACGGTCGGCTGGGGCGAGATCGGCAAGGCCAATGGCGACGCGATCCACGGCTACGGCCTGTTCCTGTCCGGCGTTCTCGGCCTGATCGTCACGGGCGCAATCGTCTACATCACCGAATATTATACCGCCACGGGCAAGCGTCCGGTGGTGTCGATCGCGCAGGCTTCGGTGACGGGCCACGGCACCAATGTCATCCAGGGCCTCGCCGTGTCGCTCGAGTCGACGGCGGCGCCGGCCCTGGTCATCGTTCTCGGCATCATCCTCACCTATGAGCTCGGCGGGCTCTATGGCACGGCGATCGCGGTGACCACGATGCTCGGCCTCGCCGGCATGATCGTGGCGCTCGACGCTTTCGGCCCCGTCACCGACAACGCCGGCGGCATCGCCGAAATGGCCGGCCTACCCAAAGAGGTGCGTCGCAACACCGACGCGCTCGACGCCGTGGGCAACACCACGAAGGCCGTCACCAAGGGCTACGCCATCGGCTCGGCGGGCCTCGGCGCGCTGGTGCTTTTTGCCGCCTATACGAACGATCTGAAGCACTTCATCGACGATGGCGTGCCGTTTTTCAAAGGGCTGGGGAAGATCGACTTCGAACTCTCCAATCCCTATGTCGTCGCGGGCCTCATCTTTGGCGGCCTCATCCCCTATCTCTTCGGCGGCATCGCCATGACGGCGGTGGGCCGCGCGGCGGGCTCGGTGGTCGTCGAGGTGCGCCGGCAGTTCAAGGAAAAGCCCGGCATCATGGCGGGCACCGACCGGCCGGATTACGGCCGCGCAGTCGATATGCTGACGCAGGCGGCGATCAAGGAAATGATCGTGCCCTCGCTGCTGCCGGTGCTGGCGCCCATCGTCGCCTTCGTCGTCGCCTGGATCCTTGGCGGCAAGGCCAACGCCTTCGCGGCGCTGGGCGCGCTGCTGCTGGGCGTCATCGTCAACGGGATGTTTGTCGCCATTTCGATGACGTCGGGCGGCGGCGCCTGGGACAACGCCAAAAAGTCGTTCGAGGACGGCTTCATCGACAAGGACGGCGTGAAGCATGAGAAGGGCTCTGAGGCCCATAAGGCGGCGGTGACCGGCGACACCGTCGGCGATCCTTATAAGGACACCGCCGGACCCGCGGTTAATCCGGCGATCAAGATCACCAATATCGTGGCGCTGCTCATGCTGGCGATCCTGGCGCACTGACGCTGAACGGCTTGGCAGGGACGAACACGCAAAGGGCGAGGGAAACCTCGCCCTTTGTTTTGAAATGAGAAGTCGGTCGTGCTCAAACTCATCATTGGCAACAAGCGTTACTCGTCCTGGTCGATGCGGCCATGGATCGCGATGAGAGAATTGGGCGTTCCCTTCGATGAAGAAGTCATTCCTCTCTATCGAGACGAATCGAAAGCGGCGTTGCTCGCCTATTCGCCCGCCGGAAAGGCGCCCGTCTTGAAAGACGGTGAGCTTAGCGTTTGGGACTCGCTCGCGATCATCGAATATCTGGCCGACCTTTACCCGGACCTTGCGGTCTGGCCGCGCGACCGCTTTTCGCGCGCGCTGGCGCGCTCGCTCGCCTGCGAAATGCATTCTGGATATGCCGCTCTCCGCGGCCAGTGCCCCATGAATTTCGGCCGCGCGCCGCATCCGATCTCACTGACGGAGGAAGCGCGCATTGACGTCGAGCGTATCGACTCAGTCTGGCGTGACGCGTTGGCCCGCTCGGGCGGCCCATTTCTGTTTGGAGCGTTCTGCTCCGTCGACGCAATGTTTGCGCCTGTCGTCCAACGGTTCGACTCTTACGCTGCGCCTGTTTCCGATACGGCGCGAGTTTACATGGAACGCGTGACAGCTCTGAATTCATGGGCGGAGTGGAGTTTCGCCGCGCAACGGGAGGAATGGAGATTAGAGCGATTTGAACGAGCTTAAGAGTATCTCGTCGTCGCAGTCGCGGATTGGACCAAATGCGCGCTAAAATGACTTCATGACCCATCCTTTCTACTGTCTGCACACGCATGGTTTTGTCCGAGTCGCCGTCGCGACGCCGAACGTGCGAGTCGCCGATCCGGCTTTCAATGTTGCGCGGACGATCGAACTGGCCCGAGACGCTGACAAGCACGGCGCCTCGCTCGTGCTGTTTCCCGAGCTTGGATTGTCCTCATATGCGATCGACGATCTCTTGCAGCAGGAGGCGCTGCTCGACGCTGTCGATGTGGCGCTCGTCGACCTCGTCGAGGCTACTCAAGGAATCCACCCGCTGATCGTCGTCGGCGCGCCGCTGCGCCATCGCGGCCGCCTTTATAATTGCGCCGTGGCGATCCTGCGCGGCCGCGTGCTCGCCGTGACGCCCAAGGTTTATCTGCCGAACTATCGCGAGTTTTACGAACAGCGGCACTTTTCTTCGGGCGCTTTCATCTCCGGCGAGGAGATCGAGATCGCCGGACAAACCGCGCCCTTCGGTTCTGATACGCTTCTCGACGCGACGGATTTTCCCGGACTCGTGATTCACACCGAGATTTGCGAGGACGTATGGGTTCCCATTCCTCCTTCGGCGCGCGCAGCGCTGGCGGGCGCGACCGTGCTCCTCAACCTCTCTGCGTCGAACGCGATCGTCGGCAAATCCGACTATCGCGAGACGCTTTGCAGCGCGCATTCGGCCCGCTGTCTTGCGGCCTATCTCTATTCGGCGGCGGGGCAGGGAGAGTCGACGACGGACCTCGCTTGGGACGGAGAAGCGCTGATCTGCGAGAAAGGCGACGTTCTCGCCAAGGCGCCGCGCTTTTCCGATGAGCCACAGCTGGCGCTGGCCGATATCGACATCGGTCGGCTTCTCGCCGAGCGGATGCGGCAAGGCACGTTCGGGGCCTGCGCCGACGTGGAGCAGGGCGCGGTTAACTATCGCCGCATCGCCTTCGAACTCGCTCCCGTCTGCGACCGCGATCTCGGTTTTCTGCGCGAAGTCGGACGCTTTCCCTTCGTCCCGGCGGACGAGACGCGGCTCGCCGAATTATGTTTCGAGGCGTTCAACATACAGTCGCACGGTCTGGAGCAACGGCTGCGCGCCACGAAAATAAAAAAGGTGGTGATCGGCGTCTCTGGCGGGCTGGACTCTACACAGGCGTTGTTGGTCGCAGTGACGGCGATGGATGCGCTCGGCCTGCCGCGCGAGAATGTGCTCGGGTTCACGCTGCCGGCCTTCGCCACGAGCCAAAGCACCAAGGCCAACGCCTGGCGGCTGATGCGCGCGCTCGGCGTGAGCGCGCAAGAAATCGATGTCACCGCCGCGTGCAGGCAAATGCTCAAGGACATCGATCATCCGGCCGCCCGCGGGGAAGCGGTTTACGACACAACTTACGAAAATGTGCAGGCGGGCGCGCGCACGTCGCTGCTGTTTCGTCTGGCCAACCGCCACGACGCGCTGGTCATTGGCACCGGCGACCTTTCCGAACTCGCGCTCGGTTGGTCGACCTATGGCGTTGGCGATCAGATGTCGCATTACAACGTCAACGCCTCAGTCCCGAAGACGCTTATTCAGCACCTCATTCGCTGGTGCGCGCGCGACGCGCGATTTGGCGCGGAAACGGTGGCGGTGCTTGAGGACGTTCTCGCGACGGAAATCTCCCCTGAGCTTGTGCCCGGAGAAGCGCGGCAGCGGACCGAGGAAGTCGTCGGGCCATATGCGCTGCAGGACTTCAATCTTTATTACGCGACGCGCTACGGATTTGCGCCGGCGAAAATCGCCTTTCTCGCCTGGCGCGCTTGGCGGCATGCCGCTGCGGGATCATGGCCTGTAGGCGTCGCTGAAGAGGACAAGATCGGTTATGACCTCTCGACGATCAAACATTGGCTCGGCGTTTTCGTGAAGCGATTCTTTGAGGGAAGCCAGTTCAAGCGGTCGGCGCTGCCCAATGGCCCCAAGGTCAGCTCGGGAGGATCGCTGTCGCCGCGCGGCGATTGGCGCGCGCCGTCGGATTCGGTCGCGGACGCCTGGCTGCGTTCGCTCGATGACATACCCTGACGCCGATAAGCCGGCCGCTCACGAAAAGCGGTCGGCTCACCACGACGAACGATGATCGCTTAAGCGCGCCGGATCAGGCCGAGAACGACCGATACGACCAGCAGAACCAGCGCCAGCCAGAACAATATCCGGGCGCCGTCCACCGCCACGCCGGCGACGCCGCCAAAGCCCAGAAAGCCGGCGATGAGAGCGATGACCAGAAACACGACGGCCCAATACAGAAGGTTGCCCATTTTTGACCTCCGCTTTTGAACTTACGTCCTAGAACGCGTCTGCTGCACACATGTTCCGAACTCATCGCGCTATTGCTGAGGTCCCGACGCCCACGAAAGCTGCAGAGAATTGTTCGAAGCGTTAACGTCCGATTGACGTCGAGGAGGAGCGCACCTCTGCAGCGCTAGTCGGGCCGCGCCATGTTCGTCGCCCATTCGATGTAGAGCCGGCGCAGCAGGCGACTCGTGTCGCCCGGCGCGCCAGATCCGATGGGGCGGCCGTCGAGCGAGATGACCGGCAGCACGAGATTGGAGGCGCTCGTGAGGAAGGCCTCCTTCGCCTCATAGGCCTCCGTGACCGAGAAGCCGCGTTCCTCGACGGTCAATCCCTGCCGCTCCGCGATCAACTGCACGGCTTTGCGCGTACAGCCAGGAAGAACGGCGGAGGAGTTCGGACGCGTCACGAGCACGTCGGCGCGCGTGAGGATGAAGGCGGTCGAGGACGAGCCTTCGGTCACGAGACCGTCCTGATCGACCATCCAAGCCTCCTGGCAGCCGCCCTCCAGCGCCGCTTGCTTCGCCAGGACCTGCGCGAGAAGCGCCGTGCTCTTGATGTCGCGTCGCGCCCAGCGTAGATCCGGAACAGTGAGCACCTTCACGCCGGTTTCGGCGGCGGGCGAGGCGATGATGTTTTTCTTCTGAGCGAAGGCGAAGAACGTCGGCGCCGCTTCCGCGGGAAACCCGAATTCGCGTTCGGCTGCGGCTCCCCTGGTGATCTGCAGATAGACGAGCCCTTCGCTTAATCCATTTCTTGAAATGAGTTCGGCTTCGACGTCCGCGATGCGCGCCATCGGAACAGGGCTCTCGATACGCAGTTCGCGCAGCGAACGCTCGAGGCGCGAAAGATGCGATGCATTGTCGATCTGCCTTCCGCCGATGACGGCCGCAACCTCATAGACGCCGTCGGCGAACAGAAAGCCGCGGTCGAGAATGGACACGCGGGCCTCGTCGATGGGGATGTAAGCTCCGTTCACGTAAGCGATATCAGACACGGTAGGCTCCGGGAGAAAGGAGCGCAATCTACAGCAGCGCTCGCGGCTTGTCCTGCCGACGCTTTCGGCCCTATCGATCGCGCTGGGAAGGCCTAGATAAAACGATTTGCGGCGGATCGCCCTTGAGGGCGCCTTGCGACCCCGGTCGTGGACGCCGTTGCTTTGGCGCGCTTGCGAAGCGGATAATACGCTGACGAGCGGAAGGAGGATCCTTGGGCGAGGACATCAAGACCACGGGCTTCACGCCCGCTGACAAGGCGCGCTTTGCCGGGCGGCTCGCGCAGGAAACGCATCTCGCCCGCGCCCTTTTTGAACAGGATAAATTTTCGCGTGACGGCCACATGGTCGGCTTCGAAATCGAAACCTGGATCGTCGATCACAATTATGCGCCGTCCTCGATCAACCAGGAAGTCCTCGAAACCCTCAACCATCCGCTCGTCGTGCCGGAGCTGTCACGATTTAACCTCGAGTTGAATTGCGCCCCGTTTCACCTCAAAGGCGATGCGCTGACGCAAGCGCACCATTCGCTCACGGACCTTTGGGAGAAATGCAACGACGTCGCGCATCGGCTCGACGCCAATCTGGTGATGATCGGCACGCTGCCAACGATCCGCGACAGCGATCTGACGCTCGCCAATATGTCGCCGCTCAACCGCTACTATGCGCTCAACCAGGAAGTGCTTCGTCTGCGCGGCGGGCAGTCGTTGCACGTCAACATCGCGGGCCGCGACCGCCTTGCCTCCGAGCACAAGGATGTGATGCTCGAGGCTGCGACGACGTCGTTTCAAATTCATCTCAAAGCTCCGGCCGATCTGGCGCATCTTTATTACAACGCCTCGGTGGCGGCGTCGGGGCCAATCCTCGCCGCCAGCGGCAATGCGCCTTTCCTCTTCGGCAAGGCGTTGTGGGAGGAAACGCGCATTCCGCTGTTTGAACAGGCGGTGAAGATGCCCGGCCCGGCCAGGGTCTGCATGGGCTCCGGCTACGCCGACCAGTCCCTCATCGAGATCTTCGAGGAAAATCTTCGCGACTACGAGGCGCTGCTTCCCGTGACCTTTGACGACCCGCCCGAGGCGATGCGCCACCTGCGGTTGCATAATGGCGTCATCTGGCGCTGGAACCGTCCGCTGATCGGCTTCGACGAGAGCGGGGCGCCGCATCTGCGCGTCGAACATCGCATTCTGCCCGCCGGACCGACCTTTACCGACATGATGGCGAACGCCGCGCTTTACCTCGGCCTCGCGCGCGCCATCGCCATGAGCGGGGACGGCGGCGCCGGGGGCCTCGCCTTCGCCGACGCCAAGCGAAACTTTTACGCCGCGGCGCGTTTTGGTCTCGACGCGACGCTGGACTGGCCGGGAGAAGGGGAGATCGCCGCCGATCGCCTGCTGCTCGACCGGCTCATTCCCGACGCCAGGGCGGGGCTGCGTGACCTGGGCGTCGAAGAAGCCGATTTCCTCGATATCATCGAAGCTCGGGTGCAGACGCGGCAGACCGGGGCGTCTTGGCAGCGAAAAGCGCTTGAGACGCGCGGCGGGGACCTTTATGCCCTGATGGCGGCCTATTGCGAGGGCCAGCGGAGCGGCGCGCCCGTCCATCAGTGGGACACATGAGGAGAACAGTGACCGACGCGCCTTGCGCCCTTCTCGACCGGCTGCCGGACGGATTTCTCGACTGCCCCGCCAATCGCCTGAAAGATATCCTCTCCCGACCGACCCTGTTCGACCTTCCGGGCCGCGATCCCCAACCGCTGTTCGTGTCCACGCTGCTGCACGGAAACGAGACGAGCGGACTCGCCGCCGTGCAGGAGATCTTGCGCCGGCACGCGGCGCGCGGGCTCAATCGATCGCTCATCCTGTTCATCGGCAATGTCGACGCCGCGGCGGCGAATGTGCGCACGCTCCCAAGCCAGCGCGACTTCAACCGGGTGTGGCGCGGCACGGCCTTTCCCGATGATCCGCTCGCGCATATGGCGCGCTGGATTTACGACTACGTCGAGAAGCGCCGAGCTTTCGCCGCCATCGACATCCACAACAACACCGGCTTCAATCCTCACTACAGCTGCATCACCAAGCTTGAGCCGAAATACGTCGCGCTCGCGCAGCTTTTCTCCCGCATCGTCGTGCATTTTCAGCGCCCGCGCGGCACCAGCGCAGCGGCCTTCGCCGAACTGTGTCCGGCGATCACAGTCGAATGCGGCAAGTCGGGCGCCGATGCTGGCGTGGCGCATGTCATCGAATTGCTCGACGCCTGCCTCTCGATCGCGGCGCTTCCCGACCATCCGCCGGCCCCGCAGGACATCGAATTGCTGCGCACCTGCGCCATCGTGAAGCCGCCCGCCGGCGCGAGCTTTTCCTTCGACGGAACGCCGGCGGATTTTGTCTTCCGCCCCGATATCGACCATCTCAATTTCAGTGAGCTCGGCGCTGGCGCCTCTTTCGGCGCGTTGGGCGATGAAGACGCGCGCCTCGAAGTCCTTTCCGGCGAGGGGTTCGACACGCAGCCGCTCAACTATTTCGATTACGCCGGCGGTGAAATCAGGCTCGCGCGCCCGGCCATCCCGGCGATGCTGACCGTCGACCGCCGCGCGGTGCAACAGGATTGTCTATGCTACTTGATGCACCGCATCGGCATGGACGGCATGGGATATCGCAGAACTGAGGCGAACGCCCGCTAGGGCTTTTCCGGCCGAACGTCCTCGATGACATAAAGACCTTTGGCGTCGCGACTGATCGTGAATTTGATCTTCATGCCCTTCGACAGGCCGGCGAGATCCACGCCCGGCGCGACCCGAAACGCCATTGTCATGGGCGACATTTCCAGCGGTCCCGTGATCGGCCCATGCGTGATCATGAGCCTTCGATCATCCGCGTCGATCGCCCTGACGACGCCCTCGCCTTGCCCCGTCGTCTTCTCCGCATCTTGCGTCGCCTGGGCGACCGTCGAGCGCAGCGCGCTCTGCGCCGCCGCGCCGGCCGGGGCGCCGCCAATCCCGACAAAGATGGCGGCGCATGCGGCGATTTGCGCGAACTGCGACTTCATCGAAGCTCCCGATCCGCTGCTTGAAGTCGGCTAGACTTTACGGCACTCGTCGGCGCATTTCTGGCACGCCTTGCCGCAGGCCACGCATTCGGCGATCTTCGGAAACTTGTCGCATTGCTTTTTGCAGTCTTCGCAAATCATGGCCACTGTTTTCGCCAGCGGACCGACATGCGATGAGTTGAGCGCTGCAAGCGACGCCAGCGCATTGCATGCAGCGACAAGCTGCAGCGAGGCGTCCGCACATTCGGCCATGCTCGTGTCTTTCATCGCGAACATGCCAAGACAGTGCCGAAGGCAGTCATTGCCGGTGGAGACACATTCGATGCTCGCGCTTTCCAAGTTTTTGTAAAGCGGCGGATGCATATCCTCCATTTTGGCCGCGCTGTCCTGTTGGCCGGTTGCCTGAGCAAACGCTTGTGTGGCGGACAAGACGGCGGCGGCGGTTCCGACTGCGATGAATTCGCGACGTTCCATGATCTTTCTCCAGGTGGGCTTCACGATACTTCCCGAGGGGACCGCTCGCGGGTTCCATCGAGATGGCTGCGCTCATGTCATCTACGAGGGACTCATTTGTGACCGTCGAGGCGGTCGTGCGATGTCTCGTCATATGCGATAAAAGATGACGCTGAGATTGTTGGCGGGCATGTCCACGATTTGAGGCGCTCCAAACCCTTTCTCGCGCGCGCAGGCCACGACATCTTCCAAATCGCGAATGCCCCACGCGGCGTCGCGAGCACGAAGGCTCGCATCGAATTCGGCGTTGCTGGACGCAGTATGCGCGCCGCCTCGCCTGTATGGACCGTATAAATAGAGCGGCGCGCCAGCGGACAAGGTCCTGACTCCGCCGCTAAGCAACGCTTCGGTCGCGCTCCAGGGCGAAATGTGAATCATGTTTATGCAAATGATGGCGTCGGCAGCGCTAATCGGCCAAGGGAATTCCTCGACATTCAGCGCAAGCGGCGGAGCCACGTTGGCGAGTCCCGTGGATGCGATCCAGGCCGAAAATGCTCTCACGCGCTTCAGCGCTCGGGTCCGACGGACAGAATTTCAGCCCGGGGCAGATGCTGCGCGAAAAATGTGACATGTTCTCCGGCGCCGCTCGCAATCTCGAGCGCCGTCCCCTTTGATGGCAGGACATTGCGCAGGACGTCGAAGATCGGACCGCGGTTGCGCGCGGTCGATGGCGCGAAGAGCCGCTTGTCGTTCATGTTTGTCTCTCGGTTGCGCGAGCAACGCTAAGAAGCTCTACGTTGTTCAAATTGCACACTCATGACGTGGGCTTAAACTGCGGCGAAACGCAGCGATCCCTTGACATATAACAGCGCGTGAAGACCGCCGAGAACTCCAGACGGAGGCCGCCGCGATCTGCGTCAGTCAAGGCGAAGCCCTTCGGGGCTCGTAGGCATGAAATTTGATGCGCATCATGGACGCAGGCGCGCGCCTGACCGTCCTTAATCAAGAAGGGTGCCGCGACGGCGTGCAAAAGCTCGCCGCTTGCCGCCTCGAACCATCGATGGGGTCTAAGGAAATGTCTCAGCTCTTCGAGCTTGTCGCCTCAAAGCATCCATCGTTTGTCGTATTGGCGACGCTCCGTCTTGCCGGCCACCCGCTGCGGCGCTTTACAAAAGAAGAGGCGGCCATCCTTTCGCGCGCCCTCGACTCCGTCGCGAAGGGCGATCGGCGCGAACAGCAGATTTATATGAGTCCCATCGCCAGCGATCATGACTTCGACGCGAAGGTCGAACAGAGCGGCGTCATCCTCTCCTCTGAAGGTCACACAGACGTCAGACTGGACTGGCGCGACGCGCGCGCCCTGGCCGAACAGTTGAGATCGTTTGCGTCCGGGTGATAGCGAGCGCTTTTCACGCTTGAGCGGCGCCCTCGGATTTACAAGAGGCGCTCCGGTTCATTTCGCGTCCAACTCAAATCGTACGCACACTGGCGCGTGAAGCGATCCATCGACAGGCTCTTTTGCGGAGACTTCGTCCTGCAGCCCTTCGTTCAAAATCGCAGTCTCGCGCCAATTTGCCGCCAATGCGCGTGAGGCCAGGAGGTGGTCGATCAGCGTTGGACGTCCCGCATGGATCACCGTGAAGCGGCGCGACGGCTCGACGCGCGCCTCCAAGGGAACGAGCGCCCGGTCGCCGTCCGCCCCTTCGTCGCCGCCGCCGCGCAAGAGTCTGGTCGGCGCGTCATGCTCGTCGGCGTTGAAGTCGCCGGTGATCGCGATCTGCGCCTCCGGCTCCGCGTCAAACAGCGTCTCGGCGAACAGGCGAGCCTCCAGCGCTTGCCCTTCGCGCTTCAGCGCCGCCACGAACTGGCCTTCGATCTGCGCGCGGCTCGATCCCAAACCGCGCGCTGCCGCGATAGGAATGGCGCGTGGCGCGCGTAGATGCAGATTGACGACGTGGAGCGCGCATCCATTGGGAAGCTCGACAGCAGCGTAGAGCAGGGGCCTGTCCCAAACGATCTCCACAGGCTCCGGCTGGGAGCCGTCGGCGTCTCGCGGCGGCGGCCAGGTCCATCGCGCCACAATGTCGTGATGGATTTGCCGTTGCGCGCGCAGCGGCCATCGTGAAAGGATTGCGAGATTGTGCACGTCGGCGGGGGCGTCGCCGCCCGGCCTGACGGTCGTCGCCCGATGAAAATTTGCGTAGCTGGTCGTCGCGAGCAACTGGTCGAGCGCGATGTATCGCCGCGCGCCGTGCTTATGAAGCCTCTGCGCATGAATTTCCTGCAGGCACAATATATCGGCCTCGAGCGCCTCCAGCAGTGGACGTAGCGCGTCGGTTCGGCGCGCAAACGCCTCCGGCTTGGTCCCTGACCAATCGAGATTTTCCAGATTGAACGTCGCCAGTCGAAACGCGCGCATCGCCCATCATCGCCCCAAGAGTCTGCATCCGCCAGCAGATTGCGCCTCGACGAGGTCGACATTTAGCGGCAATATCGGCGCTATTTCCAATCCAGGAGCGCGATGTGTCCCTATTTGACGGGATTTCTTTCTTTGCTGGCCTTGATCCCGCGCGCGGCGAGCAGCTCTCGCGCCACTGCGTGCGCAGGCGCTATGCCGAGCATGAACTGGTCCTCGACTTCGACGATCCTTCGACGGATGTGTATTTCATCGTCAGCGGCGACGTTCGGGTGCTGATACGCACCGCCGCCGGCAAGGAAATGATCTTTGGGGACTTCGGACCGGGCAAATTCTTCGGCGAGATGGCGGCGGTCGACGGGGCCAAGCGTTCCGCCAATGTGACGGCGCTCACCAACGCGGAACTTTTGCTGGTGCCGCCAGTGGTCTTCAAGGAGATCGTGTTCGGCGAGCCGGAAATATGCGAGCGGCTGCTGCGTCTGCTGACGGCGCGGGTGCGGGAGCTGAATACGCGCCTGTTCGAGCGCTCAGTGCTCGACCTAAAGCATCGGCTCTATTCGGAATTGTTGCGCATGTCGGCGCCGCGCAAAGGATCGACGGGGCAGTCGATTGTATCGCCGCCGCCGTTTCAGCATGATCTTGCCGCCCGAATCGGCTGTCGGCGCGAACAGGTCAGCCGCGAACTCTCCGCCATGATCGACGAAGGACTTGCCGAAAAGATCCGCGGCGGTCTCGTGCTGTTGCGTCCGTCGGTCCTGGAGAAGCGGGTTCAAGAGGCGCTCAACGAAGCCGAATGATCCATGTGCGATCTCGCACAAACAGATGAGGAACAAGGCGCTACCGTCGCTATGCTGCCGACAAGAGGCAAAGGAACCCGCGGCAGAGCAAGCGATTGGGAGAACTCGAATGATTCCCGAATTGACGCCGATCGAGCGTTGCGCCGAAGTGGCGGGCCTGCGCGGTCATGAACTCATCCTGGGCGTGAGCCCCAGCGACAAGCACCATCGCATGTTGGCGCGGTACCGCCGCGCCGTCTCGATCGACGCCGCACGTGGGCGGGTCGTCGCCGACATCCGCAATGCGGTTGAGATTGGCGCGTCGCGCCGCGCCGCCGACCTGCTGATCGTGCTGCGCTGGCTCCTCGCGCCGGGCGCGTCTTGCGAGAATTCGTGCGCCATTGCGCGTCCGCGTCGGCGCGCGTTCTCGGCGCGTTGGCGCAGGGGCGTCATTCCATCATCGGCGGTCGCAGCACAGACGTCGACTGAAAGCGGCGAAGTCGTCTCTCTCTTCGATGGCGGGTTGCGGCGCTAGCCGCGCGTCGCGCCTGTGGTTTCAAGGCAACACCCGGGGATTTGTTTTACCCGTGGGGTTTGCGCGCGAAGCTTGGACAAAAAGGCCTTAAGCCGTTGCTGCAAAGCGTAAAATCGTAGCAAACGCATTGCGCCGTCGTGTCTTTCTCAGCGGCGCATCGTCCCGCGCTCGCTTGCTACTCCAGGCGACATGAGTCAGCTTCCGGTTCAGCTGACGGTCATGGCGTCTGGCCGCCGTTTTCCCGATCTTTTACTGGGGCTTGCCATTTATGTTCGCATATAAAGCGGCGCCGAGGCTTTTGGGCGCACTGTTTGCCGCACTCGCGCTTTTCAGTCCGGCTCTGGCGCAGGAAGATCCGCGCGCCGAACAGGCACGCCTCGCGGCCTATATTCAGCATAATCCGACCGACTATGAGGCGACCTATCGCTACGTCCTCGTCTCGACGGAGCTTCGCGACTATGAAGCGGGAATCGGCGCGCTTGAACGCCTGCTGATGTTCAACCCGGATCTGTCCCGCGCGCGAAAGGAGCTTGGTTTCCTTTATGCGCGGCTCGGCGCCTATGAACTCTCGGCGCAGCATTTGCGCAAGGCGGTCGCCGAAGGCGGCCTCGATCCGGTTCAGGTCGCTCAGGTCGAAGCGCAGCTGCCCGACATCGAGAAGCGCACGCAAGCCAACCGGCTTTATCTGCGGATGCACGTCGGCCTGCGGGCGCAATCGAACGCCAATTTCTTCCCGACCAACAATCTCTTCCAGGTCGGCGGCGTCGGCGTCGCGTCGGCCGCCTCGCGCAAGGGCGACATCAACAGTTTCCAGTTGGTGCAGGCCGCGCATGATCTGGATTTTCAGAACGGGCGCGGCGACCAGCTCGAGACGCGCGTGACCGGCTACGCCACCGAGCAGTTCCGCCTGCCGCAATACAGCGTCGCGCTGTTCGCCGGCTCCGTAGGACCGCGCATCCACATCGCGCCCGATCTTTATCCCGGCCTCTCGATCAAGCCGTACGTGACCGGCGCGGTGGCGCTGCTCGGCGGCAGCAATTATCTCAACGCCGGCGGCGCGGGCATGAGTTTCGGCGCCGAACCCATCCGCGACTTGTGGTTCGAGCCGGGCGCCGAATGGCGGGCGATCTGGGTTAATCCCACGCCGGGCTCCCTCGGTTTTCTCGGTTTCTCGCCTTATTCGACCGTATCGACGTTGGCGACGGGCGACGTCGTCACGGGCTATTTGAGCAGCTCATATCGACTGACCAACGACCTGCGGCTCGAGGGTCGCGTCGCCTATACGCGCGTCTTTGCGGGCAATTCGCAGCAATCGTCCGATCAAATTGACGTTCAGGCGATGCTGCGGCTCGAGGTCGACCCGCCATTTCCGATTATTGCGCGCAGATGGACCATCGCGCCTTACGGCCGCTTTACCCATCTTGCGTTCGACGCCGCCAATCCGGTGATCAATCCCTTCGTCGCGCGTAAAGACACCGTCTGGATCGGCGGCCTGATGGTCGACTTGCCGATCACCCCGTATTTCGGTTTCGCCGGCAATGTCGAATATGCGCGCAACGATTCAAATCTGCCGAATTTCAAGACGGACAACGTGTCCGTGAGTTTCGGGCCAACGGCAAAGTTCTGACGGAGACGATAAATGAAAAAGTTCTCCGCGGCCGCCACAACCGTTCTCGCGCTCGTCGCAGGCCCCGCGCTTGCGGATAACGTCGGGAACGTCGGCGCGGTCAATCAGAGTGCGCACGGCACGCCGCCGGGCGCGGCGAAGCGCTCGCTATCGGTCGGTCTTGGCGTGCAGCGGCGCGAACGCATCGAAACGAGTCCGTACGGCAGCGCCCAGATCGTCTTCAACGACACATCGACGATGACGGTCGGGCGCAACAGCGCCGTCACCGTTGACGACTTCGTCTATTCAGGGGGCGGAGGCGGCGGCCAGCAGGGCGTCTCGATGGCGAAAGGCGTCATGCGCTTCGTCGGCGGCGGCGTCAGCCACGAAGGCGGGACAAAGCTGCGGACCCCAACGGCGTCGATCGGCGTGCGCGGCGGGTCGGCGCTGGTGCGCATTGGCGGCTCATGCGGCACGCTCGTCGTGCATCAATATGGCTTCATCGACGTGGGCGGGCAGGCGCTCACACGACCGGGCTATGGCGTTTGCGCGCCGAGCGGCGGGCCAGTGTCGGAGCCTTTCCTCGTGCCGCCAGAGACGATCGCGGCGATCGTCGCCTCCTTGGAGAGCGGCAAGACGCAGCGCGGCGGCGCCAAGCGCGAGCCGACAAACGAAGAGGCCAACCTCGCGCTCGGCAACGATCGTCCGGCGGACATCGTCAGTCCGCCGGGGCTCGACGCGCTTGGCCCGGTTTGGTTCGGCAATGCGCTGGTGCAGAGCCGCGCCAATGTCGATAATCAGCCTGCGCCGCTGCCGACGCCCGCGCGCCAGGGCGGAAATGACGGCCACCACGACGATCACGATCACGGCGGGCACGGCGGACACGATCACGGCGGTCACGAAGGCGGCGAGGGCGGCCACGGTGGCCACGGCGAGGGCGGTCACGGCGGTCATGGCGAGGGCGGTCACGGCGGGCATGGCGAGGGCGGTCATGGCGGCCACGGCGAGGGCGGTCATGGCGGCGGTTATGAGGGCGGCCACGGCGAAGGCGGCCAGTACGGCAGCGGCGGAACCGAGGGTGGTCACGGCGGCGGGCCTGTTGCGATTGACGGTCCGGGCGAATAATTCTGCTGCGTCGCCGGCCTCGCGGAACGCCACGGCGGCGGCGTGACCGTCATGCGAGGTGGAGATGTTGAAGCGGCGCCGCGCCTATCTTCTCGCGCTTGTCGCCGCTGCGGGCCTCATTTTTCCCTGGGGCGTCATTCAGCCCCGAGCGCTCGACGATCTACGCAACTTCGTTTTTGACACCTTTCAGCGGCTGGCTCCTCGCGCATATGACCCCGAGGCCCCGACCAGGGTCGTCGGCGTCGACGAGAAAAGTCTCAGCGCCTATGGGCAATGGCCTTGGCCTCGCGCCCGGCTCGCCGAACTTCTTGACCGACTGCGCGAACTCGGCGCGGCGTCCATCGCCTTCGACTTCATCTTCGCCGAGGCGGATCGCGCCGGAGCGTCCCAACTCATCGAGGCGATCCCAGACCCACGCGCCCGCGCCGAGGTCGCCAAGCTCGTCGCAAAAACCCCGAGCGGCGATCAACTCCTGGCGCAGGCGCTCTCGAAGGCGCCCGCCACGCTCGGGGTCACGCTGACCGACGCCGTCGCCGCGCCGCTGCCGGCGAAGGCGGGACTGGTCACGGCCGGCGACGATCCCGCACCCTTCCTCGCCGCCTTCGCCGGCGCGGTCGGCCCCGAACGAAAGCTTGCGGAAGCGGCGCAGGGGCTCGGCGCGACAAACTGGCTGCCTGATCACGACCAGATCGTTCGTCGGGTGCCGCTGGTGACGCGCGCCGGCGACGTTCTCATGCCCTCCCTGGCGCTCGAAGCCCTGCGCATCGCTCAGGGCGAGCCGGCCATCGTCATTCGGTCGTCGAACGCCAGCGGACAAACGGCGTTCGGCAAGCAGACCGGCGTGAACGCGATCAAGGTCGGCGCCTTCGAAATTGCGACCGGCCCCAACGCGGAGGTCCGCCCGCGCTATTCGCATAGCGCCGCGGCGCGAGACATTTCTGCGAAGGACGTGCTTGAAGGCCGCGTTGCGCGCAATGAAATCGAGGGGCGCATCATTTTCATCGGCGCGGTGGCGACGGGCCTCGGCGACATCCGCGCGACGCCCTTGGACCCGGTCGTTCCCGGCGTTGACGTGCATGCGCAAATCGTCGAATCGATCGCCTCGGGCTCGCTGCTCGCGCGCCCCGACTGGGCGCCCGGACTGGAGTTCGTCGTCGCCGCGTTCTCGTTTTTGCTGATCATGAGCCTGCTCTTCGTCGCGCCGCCGCTCGTCTCGGCGGCGGCCGCGCCGCTGGCTGTCGCGGGGCTATTCGCCGGCGCCTTTTATCTGTTCGATGGCCGCGGCGTGCTACTGGATCCCGCCTATCCAAGTCTCGCGATCATTGGCGGGTATCTCTTCGGCGCAGTGACGCTCTGGCGGGCCGAAACGTCCGCGCGCCGGCATGTGCGGCAGGCCTTCGGCAAATTCGTCGCGCCTGCCGTCGTTGATCGCCTCGCCGAACATCCGGATCGGCTGGTGCTTGGCGGCGAGACGCGCGAATTGACCGTGCTGTTTTCCGATCTGCGCAATTTTTCGGGAATTTCGGAAGGCATGACCGCGCGCGAACTCACACAGTTCATGAACGAATATCTGACCCCGATGACCGACGCCATCCTCGAACAGGAGGGCACGATCGACAAATATATGGGCGACGCGGTGCTCGCCTTTTGGAACGCGCCGCTCGACATCGATGACCATCCGCGCAAGGCCGTTCGGGCCGCCCTGAACATGCGCGAGGCTCTCGTCAGCTTCAACAGGAACCGCGCCGAGGCCGCTGCATCCTTGGGCGATGGCGATGAGGCGCAGCCGGCGGCGATGGGGCTTGGCCTCCATCTCGGCCCCTGCAGCGTCGGCAACATGGGATCGATCCGCCGCTTCGACTATTCGATTCTCGGCGACACGGTGAATCTCGCGTCGCGGCTCGAAGGGGTGAGTAAGGCCTTTCAGGCGGACATTATCGCCTCTGGCGCGGTGCGGGAGGCGGCGCCCGACTTCGCCTGGCTTGATCTTGGCCGTGTGCGGGTCGTCGGAAAAAGCGAACCGACAAGTGTTTTCGCGCTCGCCGGCGACCGCGTGGTGGCGGTTTCCGACTCGTATGTGCGCTGGCGCAAGTCGCACGACCTCATGCGCCAGGAATATGAGTCGGGTCAATTCGAGGCCGCCGCCGAGCGCGCTTCGGGGTTGGCGCGATCGGTTCCCGAGCCCTGGCCCGCACTCTATGTCGTCTTGGAGCAGCGGTATCGGGGTCTCGCGAGGGAAGGGTCGCAGGACAACTGGTCTTCGGTATGGAATCTTTCGAGCAAGTGACGTCTACGTCCAAGCGCGACTGCCGTCCTGCCGTTCGCCGCACGCGCTATAGGTTTCTCTTATGATCGCAACTCGCGCATGATCTCAAATCCGGCAAAGAATTATTGGGCCCTCATCGCATCGCGTCACGACACGAATGCTTTTTCGGTCATCGACGCCGCTTACCGCGAACCACAACGCGGCTATCATGATTGGCGCCATATCGTCGATTTGCTGACGAAGCTCGACTACTTGAAGGCGCTCGCCGTCCGGCCCGATCTGATCGCCGCCGCAATCTTCTGGCATGACGCCGTGTATGTGACTCGCGACGCCGACGGGCTGCTCCGTCCCGACGCCGAAAATGTTCGCGCCAGCGCGGCGCTCTTCGAACGTCATTCGAAATTCGACGAAACAGATGCGCGGGCCATCCATGATCTGATCATGGCGACCGCGAATCACCTCAACGCGCGCGCTCCGGCCGAGCATTATCCCGGCTTTTCGCGCGATCTGGACCTTTTCCTCGACCTCGATCTTGCCTCGCTTGGGGCGTCATGGCCCGAGTTCGAGCAAAATCTGGCGCGGCTTCGTTTCGAATACGCCTGGGTGCCGGAGCCGCTCTTTTGCCTTGGGCGGCTCCAGATGATCGACACATTCGCCGCGCATGGAGACGCGCTTTACCGACTGGATGAGACCCGAAAGCTCTGGTCCATACCGGCGCAACAGAACCTTGCGCGTGCGCAGGAGCAATTGCGCCGGCAGGTGGCGCGGCTCGCCTCGTCGGCGTAGTTATAGAGCGAGCGCCGAACGCACTTTCGCTGAATAGCCGTAGACGTCATTGTAAAGCTTCAGCGCGCCGTCGTCGTTGACCACGGCCGTGAAATATTCGACGTGCACCGGAATGGGCTTCGCTAGATTGATGCGGTGCTCCTTCTTGCCGATCAGGGCCTTCAGACGTTTTTCGTCGTAGCCAGGACGCGCGACGACCTCTTCCGCGAGCTTGAATGGATTCTGGACCCGCACGCAGCCGTGGCTATAGGCGCGCTTGGCGCGGGCGAAGAGGTTCTTCTGCGGCGTGTCATGCATGTAGATCAGGAGATCGTTCGGAAAGACGAATTTCACCCGGCCCAGCGCGTTCTTCTCGCCGGGCTCCTGTTGAACGAATGGCTTTCCATTGCGGTAGGTCACTTTGTATCCGCGGGCGCGGAGCTTGGAGAGCTTGCCGCCGGTTTTGGGCTCCAACTCCTTTTCGATAATCGACTCTGGAACGGTCCAGGTCGGATTGACGATGATGTAGCGCATCACGTCGGAGAACACCGGCGTCGGCGACGTCGTCTTGCCGACGACCACGCGCGCGCGCTGCACGAGTTCATTGTCGCGCGTGAAAGCCACCTCATATTGCGGAATATTGATTTCGAGGCGGGTCGCGCCCATGTCGCGCGGCTCCCAACGCCACCGCTCCATATTGGCGATGATCTCCGCCTCGACGCGCTTCGCTTTGGCTTCGGGCAGCGATGCGAAATTATTGATCGGCGCCGCGTCCGAGGCTCGGCTCCTTTTCGCCTCGCGGCGCGGATGGCCGCGAGCGGCGCGCAGTTCGGCGAGCTTCTCGCGCAAGGCGGCATAGCCAGGCTGTGCCGGGTTGAATTCCGCCAGCCGCGCGCCGGCCTGATCTCCGGCGTTGGCGACCGCCTCAAGCGCTTGCGCGGGATTCGCCACCTTAGGCCGCTCCTCGATATCGTCCGAAATCGCCGCCGGATCGACCCTGGAGCCGCTCGCCTGCGCGGCGTAATCTACGAAAGCTTCGGACAGCGCCAATTCCGACGCGGCGCTCCAATCCGACGCTTCGTCGGGCGCCTTGACGTTCAAACCGTCGCGACTGGCGTCCCTGGCGGTTTGAAGCGCGCTTTTTGCCGCCGGGGAAAAACCATGCTCTGCGCGCCAGAGCGGCGCGTAATCATGCTTCTTGTAATAGGCGGCGATTTCAGACCGATGCTCGCGACGATCGGGCTTCGCCTCATCGACCCAGTTGCGCAGCGCCTCAGTGATAGCTTGGCGGGCGTCGGTCGCATGCTGCAGCTCGAGCCGCTGGCGCTCGTCATTAGCCCGCTGGCGTTCGTCGATCCCTTGCTGCTCTTGCGTCCGCTGTTGCTCTTCGGCTCCTTGCTGCGCGTCAGCGGGCGATTGATCGGATGGTTGACGCTCCGTTGCGGGCGGCGCCTTGCGCTCGATGTCTGCGGGCGCATCGTCCGGGGGACTCGACATTTGCGCCAGCCCGGGGCCCGCGAGCAGAGCGGCTAGAACGGCGAGCGGTGCAACCTGCGTGCGGAGCGATACGCGGAACATGACGCTGAACTCCTGTGAGCCTCTTACAAGGCCTTGCGGCAAACGAAACGGATCGTTTGTCCGCGCACGCCATAGCCCTCGTCCGTCTCGACGGTGACGCCATGGCAATTTTGCGTAGGATCTGACTGCGCGACGGCGGTCGACTCCTGCCAGTCAATGGGGAGGATGAAGGGGTTCACCGACGCGGCGTGGGCGGCGACGCGCGCATGCTGCGAGTCCGGCGATTTAACGAGGAGCGCCTTGGCGGCGGCGAAGCTGACATTGGCGGCGAGGATCGCGAAGGCGATCTTCATGGCCAGCGCGACGCGAACCGGTCGCGAAGCAAAGCTGGTCTTGGTCGTGCGGTTGGTTGAGGTGTTCATTGAACGGTTCATGGCGAGTTCCCCGTGGTCCGTCCGCTCAATCAGCGGATGATTGGACCCTAGAGCGCCGCTTGAAGAGTCGCGGTGCGCTGGCGCACAGGGCGCCAGATACACGAACTCCCGGCCTTTGAGGGCCGGGAGCAAGTCGCGTCAGACGTCAAAGCCGCCGTCGCCGCCGCTGTCGAAGCCGCCGCTGTCGAAGCCGCCGCCGTCGTCGAAGTCGGAGTCATAGTCCGCGTCCTCCACCCCGCCCGCATTGTCGGAGCCGGAGTTATAAGCCGCGTCGGCGGCCCCCGACTGGTCGCCGTAGTAGTTGTTGACGATCGTGTCGCCGCCGGTCGGCGCGAAGCCGGAGCCGATGCCGAGATTCGACATTCCGCCATAGCCCGCGCCGTGCGTAAACAGGCTGCGGATGCCGTCGGCGAGCAGCACGCCGCCCGCCACGCCCGCAGCGGCGCCAAGCGCGCCCTTCAGAAATCCGCCGCTTTCAGGCGCCGGAGGCTGCTGCTGGCCCCATCCCTGCGGCGCGTAGCCGCCGGCCACGGGATTCATGCCGCCCTGCGGGGCGCCTCCCCAAGGTCCGCTCGGACGAGCCTGCTGGGGAGGACGCGGCGGCGCCGGATGGGAACCACCGGCGAACAGGCCGCCAAGGAAACCGCCGGCGGGCTTCGACTCAAGCTCCTGCACGCGCGCGCCGAGTTCCTCGATGCGCGCATTGGCGCCTTGCAGCGCCTGATCCTGTACGATCACGGTCTGCGCCAGGAGATAGGGCGCCGCCGGCTGGGCCTTGATCTGCTCGCTGATGAAAGCCTCCGCCTCCTGGTCGCGCGGCGTCGAGGCGGCGCTCTTCGTGCGCTCGAACAGTCCAGCGATGAGTTGGCGTTCTTCCGGTGACATAGGGTTTCTCCATCGTCGCCGCCCTCGAAGGCGCGGCGCAGCAAGATATGGCCCCGC
>DATBRI010000054.1:0-6428 GCA_036560365.1 Methylocystis sp. | reverse complement strand
GCCGGCGATCACCATGCGCATCGCCCAGCGGCTCTATGAAGGCGTCGACATCGGCGGCGAGACGGCGGGTCTCATTACTTATATGCGAACCGACGGCGTCGACATGGCGCCCGAGGCGGTCGCCAGCGTGCGCGGCGTGATCGGCCGGGAATATGGCGAGCGTTTCGTCCCCAAGGTTCCGCGAAAATATACGACGAAAGCCAAGAATGCGCAGGAAGCCCATGAGGCGATCCGCCCGACCGATCCCGCGCGATTGCCCAAGGAAGTGGCCAAATATCTCGAACCCGAGCAGGCCAAGCTCTATGAGCTGATCTGGACGCGCACCATCGCCAGCCAGATGGAATCGGCGGAGATGGAGCGAACCACCGTCGACATCGAAGCCAAAGCCGGAGCCCGCGCATTAGAGCTGCGCGCGACGGGTCAGGTCGTTCGCTTTCCGGGCTTTCTTGAACTCTATCAGGAGGGCCGCGACGACGGAGAGGACGAGGACGGCGGCCGCCTGCCCGCGATGGCGCAGGGCGAGCCGTGCGCGCGCGAAAAAATCGACGCCACCCAGCATTTCACGGAGCCGCCGCCGCGCTTCACGGAAGCGACGCTCGTCAAGCGCATGGAGGAGCTCGGCATCGGGCGCCCCTCGACCTACGCCTCGACGCTCGCCGTGCTGCGCGACCGCGACTATGTGCGGCTCGACAAGAAGCGCCTCGTGCCCGAGGACAAGGGGCGCCTCGTTGTCGCCTTCCTCGAAAGCTTCTTCTCGCGCTACGTCGAATTCGACTTCACCGCCGACCTTGAGGAAAAGCTCGATCTCGTCTCCAACAATGAGATCGACTGGAAGCAGGTGCTGCGGGACTTCTGGAAGGATTTCTCGGCGGCCGTCGACGGCACCAAGGAGCTGCGCGTCAGCGAGGTGCTCGACAGCCTTAACGAGCTGCTGGGTCCGCATGTCTTCCCCTCAAAAGAGGACGGAAGCGACCCGCGGCTCTGCCCGGCCTGCAACAGCGGTCAGCTCTCGCTCAAGATCGGCAAGTTCGGCGCCTTCGTCGGCTGCTCCAACTATCCCGAATGCCGCTACACGCGCACGCTGTCGCCGCCGACGGGCGACGCCGCCGACGCGGCGAGGCCGGGCGTGAAGGTCTTGGGCGTCAATCCCGACACCGGCGCGGAAGTCACGTTGCGGGATGGCCGCTTTGGCGCCTATGTGCAGGACGGCGAGCAGGAAGAAGGCGGCGAAAAGCCCAAACGCGCTTCGCTCCCCAAAAACATCAGGCCCGACGAGCTGACGCTGATGCAGGCCATCGCTTTGCTTGCGCTGCCGCGCGAAGTCGCGAAACATCCGACGAGCGGCGAACCCATCGTCGCTGGCATCGGGCGCTTCGGACCCTATGTCCAGCATGGCAAGACCTACGCCAATATCGGCCGCGACGACGACGTGCTGAGCATTGGCGGCAATCGCGCCATCGATCTCATCGTGCAGAAGGAGTCGGGCGGCGGAGGCTCCCGTTTCTCGCGCGGCCCGGCGGAGCCTGCGCGCGTTCTCGGCGATCACCCTCAAGGCGGATCGGTGACCGTCAAAGCCGGCCGTTTCGGTCCTTATGTGAACTGGGGCAAGATCAACGCGACGATCCCGAAGGGCGCCGACCCCGCGGCGTTGACGCTCGAAGAGGGTCTGGCGCTGCTCGCGGCGAAAGCCGATGGCGGCGGCGACGCGGCCAGCGGACGCTTGCTGGGCGAGCATCCCGAGGGCGGCAAGGTCACCGTTCGACCCGGCCGCTTCGGCGCTTACGTCAATTGGGGCAAGATCAACGCGACGCTGTCCAAGGGCGCTTCGGCCGATGACGTGACCCTCGAAGAGGCCCTGCAGCTGATCGAAGCCAAGGGCGGCGCGCCGAAGAAATCGGCGAAAAAAGCGCCGGCCAAGAAATCGGCCGGTAAGAAGGCGCCGACCAGCGCCAAGAAGAAAATAGAAGACAGCGACGAGACGCCTTTTGGCGAATCCCAGCCCGTAAAGGTCGCCGGGACGGTCGCAAAGAAAGCTGCAGCCAAGAAAGCGCCCGCCAAAAAGCTGGCGACGAAAAAAGCCTCGGCGAAATAAGCGCGCTCCACGCGGCGTTTCGATTTCGGGGCTGGCGTCCTATATTCGTCACGACGAGTCCGGTCGACCTGCTCGCATGTCATTGCCGAGGCGCGCTTGCGCGCGATCGGTAATCCAGAGTCACGACAAAAATCTTCAATGTTGCTCTGGGTCTCGGGTCGAACCTACGGTCCGCTGGAAAGGACTTGCGCGAACGACTCGACAAGACCCTATGATGCGGGCGGCGTAGGTCCGCAATTTCTGCCCATTTTGAGCGAGCCCTTGGCGAAAGAAGACAAAGCAAAACCCGCCCCCTCCCGCGAAGACATACTCGCCTTCATCACCCGCGAAACCGAGGCGGGCGGTCCGCGCAAGATCGGGGTGCGCGAAATCGCCCGCGCCTTCGGCGTCACCGGGGACGATCGGATCGCCCTTAAGCGCATGCTCGCCGAGATGGCGGACGAAGGCCTCCTGGAAAAGCGCGGCAAGCGCGTCAATCGCAAGGGCGCGCTGCCGCCGGTTGCGCTCGTCGACATCATCGCGCGCGACCGCGACGGCGAGATGATCGCCGCGCCTGTCGAATGGGACGAAGACGAACTGGGCCCGGCCCCTCGCATCCGCATCCACGCGCCGCGCCGCGCACGGACGGGCGAGCTCCTGCCCGGCGTCGGCGACCGCGCGCTGGTGCGCGCCGAACACGACCGCGACGCCGGGCCGAACGAGCCGCCCTATGTCGGACGCGTCGTCAAACTCCTGTCGCGCCAGCGCCAACGCGTGCTCGGCGTGCTGCATATCGAACCGAATGGCGCCGGCCGCGTGGAGCCGATCGATAAGAAGCAGGCCGGACGCGAACTCGCCATCGCGGCGGCAGATCTCGGCGTCGGCAAGCACGGCGATCTCGTCTCGCTCGATCTTATCGGCAAGACGCGCTTTGGCGCGCCGCGCGCTCGCGTGCGCGAAACGCTCGGCTCGGTGACGGGCGAGAAGGCGGTGAGCCTTATTGCGCTGCGCGCGCATGACATTCCCGACGTGTTTCGCGCCGAGGCGACGGCGGAGGCCGAACGCGCGCAACCCGCGTCTCTGCACGGCCGCGAAGACTGGCGCGATCTGCCGCTTGTCACCATCGATCCGCCGGACGCCAAAGACCACGACGACGCGGTGCATGCTGCGCTCGACGGCGCGCCGGACAATGACGGCGGCTTCGTCCTTACGGTCGCGATCGCCGACGTGGCGCATTACGTGACGCCGCGCTCGGCGCTCGACCGCGACGCCTTGGAGCGCGGCAATTCGGTTTATTTCCCGGATCGCGTCGTGCCGATGTTGCCCGAGCGCATCTCCAACGACCTCTGCTCACTGCGCCCCAATGAAGATCGGCCGGCGCTCGCCGTGCGCATGCGCGTCACCAGCAAGGGCAGGAAGATCGACCATAGTTTCCATCGCGTGATGATGCGCTCGCACGCCAAGCTCGCCTATGCGCAGGCGCAGGATGCGATCGATGGCCGCACGGATGAGACGACGAAACCGCTGCTCACCTCCGTGCTCAAGCCGCTTTACGCCGCGCATGAAGCGCTGCGGCACGCCCGCAATCTGCGCGCGCCGCTCGATCTCGATCTCCCCGAGCGCAAGATCCTTTTGAAGAAAGACGGCTCCTTCGACCGCGTCATCATTCCGCCGCGGCTCGAAGCGCATCGGCTCATCGAAGAATTCATGATTCTGGCCAATGTCGCGGCGGCCGAAACCTTGGAGCAGCATCGCCAGCAGCTGATCTATCGCGCCCATGACGAACCTTCGCGCGAAAAGGTCTCGGCGCTCTCGGAATTTCTCGCGACGATCGGCGTCAAGCTCGCCAAGGGCCAAGCGCTGCGCCCGGCGCATTTCAATGTGATCCTGGGTCGCGTGAAGGGCTTGGAGCATGAGAACATCGTCAACGAGATCATTCTGCGCACGCAGGCGCAGGCGGAATACACGCATGAAAATTACGGGCACTTCGGCCTCAATTTGCGCCGCTACGCGCATTTCACCTCGCCCATTCGCCGCTACGCCGATTTGATCGTGCATCGCGCGCTCATTCGCGCGCTGAAATTCGGCGAAGGCGCCTTGCCCGAGATGCCGGTCGGCGAACTCGCGGAAATCGCCGCCCGCATCTCGGCCGCCGAGCGGCGCGCCATGGCGGCGGAGCGCGAGACGGTCGATCGGCTCATCGCGCATCATCTCGCAGACCAGATCGGCGCGCGCTTTCAGGCGCGCATTTCCGGCGTCACGCGATCCGGTCTGTTCGTGCGCCTCGCCGAGACAGGCGCTGATGGCTTCGTGCCGGCGGCGACGCTCGGACGTGAATATTACGCCTATGACGAGGCCGCGCATGCGCTCACTTCACGCTCTGGCGTCAGCTACCGGCTCGCGGACATCATCGAGGTGCGGCTCATCGAGGCGGCGCCGATCGCCGGCGCTTTGCGCTTCGAAGTCGTGAGCGGCGGCGAACGCCGCGCGCCGCCGCGGGCAGGCGCCAAATCCAAGGATCGTCGGTCGTCTACGCGAGCGAAGAACCGATAGGCGCTGCGCGCTTCACGCGCCGCCCTTGGCGCAGATGAAGACCTGGCGGCGCCGGCCCCAGCAGTCGCCTGTCCGATAGACCTTGCCGAGGCTGCGGCCGCCGAGGCTCGCCGTCCACCTCCGTCCATGATCTTGCGTCAGAACGACGGCGTCGTCTCCGGCGTTGAGCGTCAGCGTTGAGCGCCTGGGCTGGCGCAGCAGGCAGCTGCGTTCGAAGAGAACCCGTCCATCGATCTTGACGAAGCATTTTGCGCGGCGGCCGTCGTTTGCGGGCTCGTCCTCGCGCTGGCTTTGGCGCGCAGCAGTCCGCGCCGCGGGCGCCTCGTCGTCCGGCCCCGCCGTCGCAGCCGTATCGACAGGCGGCGCGGCGTCAAAGGCGGTTTTCGGCAGCGGCGCATCGAGCGGCGCAACTGCGGCCGCGCCGAGCGCTGGCGCGGCGGTGGGAACGTCGGCTTTCGGCGGCGGCGGCAGCGGCTCGGGCAAGGGCTCCGCCGCGGCCTGAGCCTTCAGAAGCCGCTCTCCCAGATTCTTTGAGTCGGCGATAGGCGTGGGGGGCGCAATTGAGTCCGGCGGGGCGCTCACCGTAAGCGCCGAGGATGGCGCGACGTCGGCCTGCGCGGTCTCGTTTGCGGGGGCCGGCGCTGGCTGCTCGATTCGCGCCGGCGTCGTCGGCGTTTCGGCCTGACGCAGCGTCGCGCCATCGGCGCGCGGCGCGGGCGCGCCTCTCGAGGCAAGATGAGCGACGAAGCCGCCGCCGCCGAGCAGGATGGCCCCGGCGACGACATAAAACCAGATCGGCGCTCTGGATGACGCGGCGTCCTGAACCGCGCGCCACTCGCCAATGACGTCGCTCGAAAAATCCTTGATCCAGCGCGTCGCGCGTGAGTTGCGAAAGGGCTCCTCCAGGCTTTCCAACTCGCTTAAAAGCCGGCGCTTTTCTTGGAGTATCCGCCGTTCAAAGTTCTCCAACTCCGCGACTTTGCGTCGCTTTTCGAGTGTTACGCTCATACTACTCACTCCAAGCGCGTTCGCGTGAAGGTGAAGGAAGAAGTTCTTCACGTCGATACATGCAGGCGCTGCGCTCGACGGCGCGTGCGCATCGGCTTCTAACGAGATATTTCTCCTCGCCCGAGTATTGCCGCGCAATTCGCCGGAGCCGGTCCGGCCATACGCGGCTGCTCTTGTGGACTAGCCAACAAAATTATGGCTGTTCTTTGCTGTTTGCTCTTGACGAAGCGCGAATCGCTTCGGGTGCGGGCTGGCCCGGCGCGCCCTTCTTGACATCGTTCGCGCCGCACGTATGTTGCCGGCCAATTCGCTCCCGGCGCGCTCCGCGACCGGGACGATTTCATTTCTCTGATAGACTGGGATGAGCGATGGCCAAGTCCGCCATGATCAAGATCAAGCTCCTGTCCACGGCGGATACGGGCTATTTCTACGTGACCAAGAAGAACGCGCGCACCAAGACGGAAAAGCTCGTCTTCAAGAAATACGATCCCGTCGTGCGCAAGCACGTGGAATTCAAGGAAACCAAGATCAAGTAAGCGCGCGCGGATAAAGACGCGCGCCTTGCCGAGGCGCGTGTCACAACTGCTGGTCTAGCCAGAATGCGCGTCGTCGCAGCGACGCTGCTATAATTTTTGGCTGGAGGAGAAACCGCTTTGGGGAAGGCGGCCGACTGACGATGGCTTCAAGGAGGCCACTCCAACCACCGCCAGTCGGCCAACCCCACGGACCCAGGAGATGCGGCGGACCTGAGCACTCCGTAGGGTATTCAAAGTTCTGCCGATACGCATCGAACCTA
>DATBRI010000053.1:0-1797 GCA_036560365.1 Methylocystis sp. | reverse complement strand
GCGACGCTCCACCATGCGTCGCTCGCGGTCGATGAGTTCGAGTTCGACGAGGCGCAACAGATACCGCACATGATCCTGGCCTTCGCGCGCCGCCTCGGCGGCGACCTTCTCGTATTCCCGCAACACGGTCGGCAGCTTGAGCTGCCGTAGATGATGCGCGAGTAGAAGTTTTGGCGGCGCGGGACTGTCCTGGGCGGCCGTCATCATGCCGCCTCCTTGGAAACGAGCGCGAGATAATCGGCGGGCGAGGTGGTCTTGACGCTCGGCGAAGGCAGATAGGGATAGGCGGCAAGATCGAGGCGAGCCGGCCTGTTCTCCACCCTGGCGACGACAAGCTGCTTGACGGCGTCGAAGCCGATGGCGTTGAGCCTTATGGCATCCAGCGCCGCGCCGATGACGACGGTCTCGGGAAACACCTCGGTCAGGCGCAAGACCTGAATAAACTCGCGTTTGCCGCGCTTGCCCATGCGGCTTTCCAGAAGCCGGCGCAGATGTTGAAGCGTTTGGGGCAAGGCCCGGTCTTGCAAGGGCGCGGCCTGATCCAGGGCGTTGGGCTTTTGTTCGAGCAACGCCAGATAATGGCGCGGCTCGAAAACGAAGTCGTCACGGGCGTAGCTGCGCGCGTGACGGGCGATCTCGGCGCCGTCGCAGAAAACGACAACCTCGTCGACGAAGGCTTTCACCAGCACATCGCGAAAACCATAGCGCGTCGGGACCGAATAGTCGTTCGTGCGATAGCGAACGAGCGACAGCGACGAGACCTTCGTCGCGCATTTGTGGCAAGGCTCGAACGGCGTCGCGGGAAGCTCGCGCAGCATCGCCCTGTCGGCGACCAGCCTCTCGGCGATCGTTTGCTCATGCCGGCTCGCGCGTTCCCTCTGGCGGGCGAGACAACGCTCCGCGAGTTCGGCGTTCAGCGCGTCGATCGACGCCGCGTGCGGAACGAGCGTCAGAAAGTTCGCTCGGGAATACTTCACCAGCCCCTCAACCTTGCCCTTGTCGTTGCCCTTGCCCGGGCGACCAAAGCGATCGTCGAACAGAAAATGGCTGACCAGTCCGGTGAAGGCCTGCGTGCGACGGCGCGCGCCGTCACCCAGGATCTTCGCCACGGCGATCTTGAGATTGTCGTAGAGTACCGACAGCGGAACGCCGCCGAAAAAGGCGAAGGCCGACACATGGCCGTCGAGAAACGCCTCCGTCGTCTCCGCCGCATAGGCCTTGATGAAGCACGCGTCGGAGTGCGGAAGGTCGAAGCAGAACACATGCAGCTTCATCCGCGCGCCGCCGATCACGGCGATGCATTCACCAAAATCGACCTGTGCGTGACCCGGCGGATGCGCGAGCGGCACGAAGACCTCCCGCGACCGCGTGCGCGCCAGTCGCACATAGTCCTTCACGATTGTGTAGCCGCCGGAAAAGCCGTGCTCGTCCCGTAGCCGTTCGAAAATCCGCTTCGCCGTGTGTCGCTGCTTGGGCGGCGCCGTCTTGTCGGCTTCCAGGATCGCATCGATCACCGGGAACCAGAGGTCCGAGCTTCGGCCGTTCCGGCGACTTGGACCGCACATAGCCGGGTGGCGCGGAATAGCGGCACATCTTGGAAATCGTGTCCCGGCTCAGCCCAAAGACCCGAGCCGCCTCGCGCCTGCTCTTCCCCTCGACGAATACAAACCGTCGAACCGCTGCGTAAATCTCCACCGCGAACATCCCCGGCCATCCCTCTTCGAATCAGACTTCGAAAAGGTTCGGCCTCAACTTTTTGGCGAAGTCTTGAAGCGTCGCGCCGACCACGGTCAAATT
>DATBRI010000052.1:0-3845 GCA_036560365.1 Methylocystis sp. | reverse complement strand
TCGTCGTCGGTGCCGCAGGACTTGCAGGACGCCTTCAACGCCGCCGGCGGCGAGATGCCGCAGACCTGGGGCGTGCCGGTCGCCGAGATTCAGCGCGGGATCAAATATGGCGTGCGCAAGATCAACATCGACACCGACAATCGCATCGCCATGACGGCGGCGATCCGCGGCGTTCTCGGCAAGAACAAGGGCGAATTCGATCCGCGCAAATATCTGAAGCCGGCGATGGAGGCGATGCGCGCCGTCTGCAAGCAGCGCTACGAAGAATTCGGCACGGCGGGTCAGGCCTCGAAAATCAAGCCGATCCCGCTCTCCGAAATGGCCAAGCGCTACGCCAGCGGCGCGCTCGATCCGCAATTCGCCGGCAAGAAGGCGGCGGAGTAAGGTTTGCGCCGCCGCTCCGGGCGAGGGCCAACGCCGTGAAAACCAAGGGAGCGTCGCAGATGCTTCCTTGGCCCGGTGCAGCAAGCCAAATCGCTTACAATCGTCAAGAAGGCTTGATCGCGCTCAGCACGGCCGATTGATATGAGATTCGGACGCCTTCGTCGCTGTCCCGTGCGCGCATCCCGAGCGTGTCTCCTTCAACGCTGCTCTCGATGAGCGCCAGCACGCCGGAGCGGTCGTTTCCTGCCGGGAACGAAGCGTTGACGAGATCGCAGGCGAGATAGGGTATTTGGAACATGTGCGCCTGTGGTTCGCCCAGCCCCGCATCGATAAACAATTGCCGGAAATAGGCGAGAGTCCGGAACTCCACGGTCGAAGGGTCTCGCAGACGTTCCATCGCATTAAAGGCAAGCGCCTTCGCCGGATCATCGGATGCGAGTCCGTCGCATAGGACGACGCGACCGCCTGCAGCCGTCAGCCGCACCATCTCGGCGAATGCCCTTGGCGGGTCATTGAGATGGTGAAAAGCGAAGCGGCAGCTGACGGCCGCGAACGCCCCGCTATCGAAAGGCGCGGCGTAAATGCTGCCCTCTATCCATTCGACGTTTGAAAGCTCGCGACTCTCGGCGAGCCTGCGCGCCTGATCGAGCATTGCCGGCGTCGAGTCGAGACCGAACGCGTAGGTGGCGCGTTCGGCCAGAGCGCAGGTGACGGAGCCCGGGCGCACGCAAGATCGACGGCAGGGCCCTCATGATTGAGAGATGCGGCTTCGACGACCAATCCAATCACTTCGTCCGCGTGCAATTCCTGCTGCGCGGCGAAACCGGATGCTTGCCTGGTGAATTGGTCGATGATCGCGTGATCATGCGCGGAGGTGATTTTGGCGGTCATGAATAGGCTCCGAATGGAAGGGCGCAAACGACTGTCGACGACCTTCCGTGGAAGGCCGGTCAACTAAGTCGAAGGACTTTGTGCAGCGGAGCCATTCGATGGATATCTCAAGCCTATCCTGAAGTGTCAAGAACGGGCTGGCGGCCGATCATGAGGTGTTCATCGACGCTCCGCGACAAGCAGCAGCGAGGCGGGCGATGGGCCCGACGGGACTTTGGGCTCCATAATTTGCTTCAACGCCCACTTCCGCGAAATTGCTTCGACCCAAGAGCCGAGCGTTCGAGCAAAATAGGGCATGGGAGCCCATCCGGCCTCTCCAAATCCGTCAAAGCGTTCGACGCGCCATCCGTCTTCATAGGGCGGGGCCAGCGTGACCGGATGCGACGTTTGGATGAGCAGCCGGGCTTTGGAACGGGAGATTGACGCGAGCGAGTCGAGGAGCGCCTCCGCCTTATCGTCAAGCAGCGAAAAATTGCAGACGACCGTATCGAAATCTTTTCCGGCCCTTGCGGGCGTCTCCGCAAGCTCTGCGTAGCTAAGAACGAGGTAGCTCGCGCCTCCTTTCTCGCGTGCGCGTGCGACGAGTTCGGCTGAAGCATCGACGCCAACGATCCCGAGGGCCTCTCGATGCAATTCCCTGCAAAGCCATCCTTCGCCACAACCGACGTCAAGCAGCCTTCCGAGCCGCCCGGCGCGCGCCGCGCGGAGGATCGCGGCGTCGGTCGCCTCGCGACGGCTGGCGATCGTTTGACCGCGCACGGCCGCCGTCCACCTTTCGGCGTTGTCGGACCAGCTGGCGACCTGCGACTGTCTCGGATCCGTCATCGAAGCGCTCACTAAGCCGCCGCTTCAGCTTTACGATTCACTGTATCGCCCCAGAATATCGCCACAGCCGTTTTTCGTCGCGCCGCGCCGGCCCGATCATGCTAATGATCGGACAACCCCAATCAAGCAGTCGCCATGTCTGACATCCTCATCGCCCCCTCGATTCTCTCGGCCGATTTCGCGCGGCTGGGCGAGGAGACGCGGGCGATGGCCGAGGCCGGCGCCGACTGGATACATCTCGACGTGATGGACGGGCATTTCGTGCCCAACATCACCTTCGGGCCGGGCGTCGTCGCGGCGCTGCGGCCGATGACCAGCCTGACGCTCGACGTGCATCTGATGATCTCGCCGGTCGACCCCTATATCGCCGCTTTCGCCGAAGCGGGCGCCGACGTCATCACCGTCCATGCCGAGAACGGGCCGCATCTCCACCGTTCGCTGCAGGCGATCCGCGCGCTCGGCAAGAAGGCCGGCGTCTCGCTCAATCCGGCGACGCATGAAAGCGCGCTGCAATATGTGCTGGACGACATCGATCTCATCCTGGTGATGAGCGTCAATCCGGGTTTTGGCGGCCAGAGTTTCATCCCCTCGCAGCTCGATAAAATTCGCGCCATACGCGAGATGATTGGACCGCGCGCGATCCGCCTCGAGGTCGACGGCGGCGTGACGCCGCTGACGGCGCCGCAGATCGTCGAAGCCGGCGGCGACGTTCTGGTCGCGGGCTCGGCCGCTTTCCGCGGCGGGCAGCTGTGCTATGCCGACAATATCGCGGCGCTACGGCGCGCCGCGGCGAGCGCCGGCGCGATCGTCGTTTGAAAGGCTTTGCAGCGCCGCCCGGCAGTTGATTGTCGCGGCGGGGCGCGCTATCGCCTCACCTGCGCATTGGGGCGTCGCCAAGTGGTAAGGCAGCGGATTTTGATTCCGCCATACGGAGGTTCGAATCCTCCCGCCCCAGCCATGCATTCCCGGAAGTTGAGACCGGACGCGTGCTTCGTGAAAAGGGCCGGGATTCCGGGGCATTTGCGCGAGGAGCAACGGCACTGAGACTTCCTTGCGTCGGAAATCCCGGTCTCAATGGCGTGATTCCGGCCACAGTCTCAGTCGGCGATTTTTCAATGTCCGGGTTTTTCAACCGACGCCGCCCGAGACCGGTTCGCTTTGCGCGCAGACTGGTTCGTCGACGCGGTTCGGCCGACGAATCCGGATGTTTATTCCCTATGTCATAGCTTCCGGATCAAGACACGACGGGGGCATGAGACGGCGCGGCGCCGGCCGCAATCGGCCAAGATCGTGATTGAAGGATTTAGCCGAGGCCGAGCAGTCGCTCTTGATCCGCCCAAGCATGAGGCAGAGCCTGTGTCAGGCTGGAGACTGTCACACCCGAGGGAGCGGCGCCGTCGGCGATCGCCCGAACGACTTTCGGCGAGAGGAACGCCAGAACGGCCAAACGCCGGACATGACGTTCGGCGAGACCTTCGTCGGCAGCGATGTTGTCGAACGATGCGGTCTGATCCGAAAGGATCGTCTCCATCCATCCGCGTGAACGCGCTATCGCCTTCAGCAGCGCCTCCCGCGTTTCGGAGTCGATCGTCCCCTGGTTTATTGGCGCATGCGCAACTCCCTTCCGGGGAATTAGTTTTGGAGCAAAGGGGATCGTCAGCTCGATCAATCTGTTCGGCGGGAATTCAGAGTTTGATAAATCCGCTTCCTGTTCCGGCTCGCGAAACGTGATCGCGATTCGGTTG
>DATBRI010000051.1:0-2975 GCA_036560365.1 Methylocystis sp. | reverse complement strand
GTGCCGCTGGCGCGCTTGCCAGGGACGGCGAAGACATCCGTCCACATGTCGAGCAAAGGCAGCAGATAATAGCGCCCCTTGGTGTCGGGCGCCGTGAGGACGATCGGCTCCTTCGTCAAATCAAGCCAGGCGACGGAGTATAGCGTGTCGAAATTTGGCCGCACCACGTCGCGGAAGTCGGCGGGCGGAAAGGTCCGCGCGTGGGAGCTTTAGCTCATCAATCCAGCGCAACGCAGCTCAATCCAGGCGTCGCTAAACAGCTGATCTAGGTAACGTTACGGAAAAGCACCCTCAACCGGGCGCAATCGAGATCGATGTTGCACAAACCGGTTTTGTGATCCATGGTAGACAAGATTTACACAGGAGAGGGCCATGGTCGCCAAGGTCAAGTCGGTGAGGATCGACACGCGAGCGGCGCGGGCGAAGCTACAAGCCAGAGGTCAGCCGCATTATTTCGAGGTGCTGATCGGGCTGCATCTTGGCTATCGGAAGGGCGCGCGGCGTGGCGTTTGGGTAGGACGGTGCCGGCTCGGCGACGGGGGATACCTCGTCGAGACCTTGAGCCTCGCCGACGACACGGAGCCGGCGGACGGC
The DNA here is from genome assembly GCA_036560365.1 of Methylocystis sp. GTDB lineage: Bacteria > Pseudomonadota > Alphaproteobacteria > Rhizobiales > Beijerinckiaceae > Methylocystis. The sequence goes on along the minus strand of DATBRI010000051.1, from coordinate 2,381 downwards.
GCGCGCGTCTTGTCGTTCGATCAAGCCAAGCGGGCCGTGTCGCTATGGGCCGAGGAGAAGGCTAGGGAGGCCAAGGGGGCGCGCGGCGGGCAGGAAGGGCATGCCATCGCGCTGCGCCGGAAAACCTCGCCAGCGACCGTCCGCGACGCGGTTAAAGACTACCTCGACTTTCTCGATCAACAGAGAAAATCTGGCCCCAAGTCCCGCGCCTTCGCCAACGCATCGATCTTGCCCGAGCTTGGCGATATCCGGCTGCGCGATCTGACGAAGGTCGTCCTGACGAATTGGCTTTACGATCTCGCCACCAGCGCGCGTCGGACGCGCGGCGGCGTAGCCCCGCCGCCGGCCTCGGAGGAGGAGCGGCGCAAGCGCCGCGCCAGCGCCAACCGGGTCTGGACGGTCCTCAAGGCCGCCCTGAACATGGCCCTCGCCGCCGAGCCTCCGCTTGTCGCGAGCGACGCCGCATGGCGACATGTCAAGCCTTTGGCCGAGGCGAACGCCGCCAATCAGCGCCTGCTGACGGGAGATGAGATGCGCCGGCTGGTCGTCGCCGCCGACCCGGATTTTCGCGCGCTCTTCATAGGCGCTTGCCATTCCGGCCTCCGTTTTGGCGAGCTGGCCCGGTTGACGGTTGGTGACTATACCGAGCAATCCGACTCGATCCTCGTCCGCTACAGCAAGACGGGCAAGTCGCGGCGGGTCACCTTGACCCGCGAGGCGAGCGACTTTTTCCGGGGCTTGTGCGCCGGAAGGCCGGCGAGCGAAACGTTGCTGCGACGAAATGGCGAGCCGTGGCGCGCCGGCCAGCAAGATCGACCGATGCGCGCCGCCTGCGCCAAGGCCGGCGTCCCGCATGCCTGCTTCAATTCGACCCGGCACGCCTATGCCTCGCACTCGATCATGGACGGCCTGTCGTTGTTCGTCGTGTCGCGGGCGATGGGGCACAGCAGCACGCGGCAGGTAGAGCAGACCTATGGACATCTAAGCCCCGAGCATATCGTCGATATTCAGAAGTTGCGGAAGCCGTTGGGGCTCGACGACGACGGGGGCGCGCGATGAGCAAGCGCCCGCCGCTTCGCTGGAAAGACGAACGCCACGATGGGACGTTCAAGATCGTCGCGCCCTTCGGCGAAATCACGCCGCGTCGCGAGCCGGGACGGCCTCCCGGTCCCAGCCCCAAATCGCTCGACAAGGCCGAGCGCGCCGCCGCCTACGTGCTGGAGCAACAAGCCAAGCGACCGAACGCGAGGGCGACCCCTCTCATCGACCACGCCGCCGCCGATTTTCATGTCTCGCCGCCGCGCGTTCGCGAGGCCCTGAAAGCCCTGAGAAACAAGGAAAAATCACGATTATAAATTATTTCTAATTTCCGTGACGTTACACGGCGAAAAACCCGTGACAAATAACTTGGCTCATCGCGACACACTCAAGTGTTGGAGAGCCAAATGTCCAGCAAGGGAACCCAGCCGCCGGAATCCGGGCCGCCCGCCAAGCGCGGGAGGGGCCGTCCGGTTGGATCGAAAAACGCCACGCCGACGCCGGAACGGTCCCGCGCGAAACCGCCGCCGAACGTAGAGCGCGTCGCTTTCTCGATTCCCGAGTTTTGCGCCCGGAACGGAATCTCGCTTGGCAACTACCGCCTCCTGCAAAAGGCCGGCAAGGGGCCGCGTGAGCTGCGCCCCTCGGGCCTGCCGCATGGGACCGTGCTCGTCACGCTGGCCGAGGAGGGCGCGTGGCAACGGAAGGGTCAACAGCCCATTCCCGAGGAGGTGAAGGCCGCCGACCGCGAGAAGCGCGCCAAGGCCAGCGCCGCCAAGAAAGCGGGAGGCGCGTCGTGATCGTCATCGCGCTGCTCGCGCTCATTCTCATGGCGCTCCTTTTCCCGAACGCCATGCGGGCGCTGATCGGAATCTTCATCGCTTTTCTCTGCTTCGCGATAGCCGGCGCAATAGAACCCGACGGCGTGTCGAAGGACAATGAGCAAACTGAACAGGTGCGCTAATGAACAAGCCGTTCAATCCCGCCAGCTACGTCGGACTGCGCAACTATCAGCTGCGAATGTCGAGCGGCTCAAGGACGCCTTTAAAACCCACCGCGCGAATCGCGGGGACGCCCGAAATTCGCGGAAATGCCATTATGGAATGCGAGAACGCTTCAATCCACGGGAGAAGTGCGTCGCGATGAGGGGAAACGCTCCATTTTTGCCGCTCTGCGAGGCGTTGGTCAGCCCCGACACCCGGTCAGACTACGCTGCGTCGCTTCAGGCTTGCCGATAATGCCAAAACGTCGCAGATTTGGGCTGGAAGATCGGGCTATCCGGCGAATGCCGGCTTAAGGAGCCGTCGCTCGCGTCAACCCGAGTTCGAAAGAAAGAATCATGA
>DATBRI010000050.1:0-15405 GCA_036560365.1 Methylocystis sp. | reverse complement strand
GGTGACGATCAAGGGCGCCAAGCAGGCGGTGCAGATGTTCGGCCCGGCGCAGCATGGCGTCGCCAAGGCGGTTGCGGATTCGGTCGCCGAGGGCGTGATCCCGGTCGACGAAGCCGACGACATCTTCATTGCGGTCGGCGTGTTCATTCACTGGGACGCTTCGGACGACAAGAAGATCCAGGACTACAATTACACCGCGACCAAGGAAGCGATCGCCCGCGCCGTCAAGGGCGAGCCGAAGGCCTCGGAAGTCGTCGCCAAGCGCAACGAAGCCAAGCACCCCTTCGCGCCGAACTGAACCGCGCGAACGTCTGCAACGCCAAAGGGGAGCCGCGGGCTCCCCTTTTGTTTTTGGAAAAGGCGCGTGGCGACGGTCATCGGCTGGGATATTGGCGGCGCCCATGTGAAGGCGGCGCGCGCGGAGGGTGGCCGCCTGACAGCGGTCGTTCAGATCGCCTGCGCCCCGCATGAAAGCGTCGCAAGTCTGGAACAGGCGCTTCGCGACGTGCGGGCGGCGCTCGGCGAGGCCGAGCGTCATCGCGTGACGATGACGGCTGAACTCTCCGACGCTTTCGAAAGCAGGGCGCGTGGAGTCGTCACGATCGCCGCGATCGCCGCGCGTGAGATCGGCGTTCCTGACATTCTTTTTTACGCCGGCGAACGCGGTTTCCTCACGCGCGACGAGGTCGGCGCGAATGTCAGCGCGATCGCTTCAGCCAATTGGCGCGCCTCGGCCGAACTCGCCGCGCGTCATTGCGCCGAGGCGCTGTTCATCGACATTGGATCGACGACGACGGACCTAACGCCGATTTGCGCCGGACGCGTCGCGGCGCGTGGCGCGAGCGACGCCGAACGCCTCGCTTATGGCGAACTCGCCTACGCCGGATTTTCACGCGGCGCGCCCCAAGCCTATGCGGCGCGCGCGCCAGTCGCCGGAGGGTGGACGCCGCTCGTCAACGAAGCCTTCGCGTCGATGGCGGACGTGCGGCGCGTCCTCGGCGATCTTCCCGAGAGCGAAATAGATGCGGATCTTTCGCCGACGGCGGACGGGCGGCCAAAAACGGCGGCTGCCTCGCGCGCGCGGCTCGCGCGTCTTGCGGGGCGTGACGCCGCGGAATTGAGCGATGCGCAATGGCGCGCCTTCGCGCAGCATCTTGCGCGCGCGCAATTGCGCGTCATTGAAGATCAGATCGCGCTGCTCGAATCGCGTGACGCGATCGCGTTCGATGCGCCGATCGTTGGCGCCGGCGTTGGCCGCAAACTCGCTGCGCATCTGGCGCTGGCGCAAGGCCGGACATTCATCGATTTCGCCGATCTGATCGCGGCGCCGCCGGCTTTGGCCGAGCGGGCCGCGACTTGCGCGCCGGCTTCGGCGCTGGCGTTGCTCGGTCTGCCTTAGCGCCCCTTAAGGCAGGCAAGGCAAGGTCGCCTACTGCGCCGCGCCAGCTTTCGCGTGCTGATGCGCGTCAATTTTCTCCATCACCATGTTCCAGGCGTCGCGCTCCGCGTCGCCGGCGGTTTTGTCGATGGCGATCTGCAGATAGGCGAGTTCGCTCTCGATCTTTTCGCGCGGCAGCATATCGAGCCGCGTCGCGAGAATCGCCGCTTCCAGCACGGCGGCGCGCGCCCGATTCATGCCGAGAAAGGCGCGATGCGATTCAATCCGCCTCACCCTGCAGAAGAAGCGCGGCCGCGTTTCGTGCTCTTCGACGCGCGCGACAACGAGTTCGGCATGCGCCAGAGCGGCGGAAAGGCGCGGCGCGGGCCAGCCCTCGATGTCGGTGAGCGGCCAGGTGCGCTGGCCGACGACGAGTCCCGCAAAAATGCGCGCGTCGTCGGTGAAGCTCGCCGTCGCTTTGGGATTATGCGTGAGATTGAAGAGAGTCGAGGAGGGGCGAAACGGCGCCGCGATCCAGAAGCCGTGTTCCTCGATCAATCCGAGCGGCGCGATATGGGGTCGACCTTCCGGCGACAGCGTCGTGACGACGCATTCATGTATCAGAGGCATCTTTCGCAGGTCCTTGGCCCGCTTTGCGCATGGTGTGACCCATTTCCTTAAAGCGGGTCGCATCCTCTTCGTTACTATCCGTCGCGACGCCGAAGTCGAGCGGCTCGTCCTGACGATAGCGCTTGCCGAGCTTGTAGGCGATCTCCGCTTTCATCAATTCCGCGCCAAGGTAAAAGGCGTGGGCGCCGTCATGTTCGACGGCAAGATGCGGGAAGAGCGCCATCGCGTCGGCGGCGACATGGTGGAAGCCCTTGGCATAGATATGCACGCCGTCCTGCGTCACATCTATGCGGAAATTGGTATCGCGCAGTTCGCGCGCAAGCGCGGCGATTTCTTCCGGCGTCGCAGCATAGGGTTTGCGGTCGTGGATCTGCAGCAGGGCGTCGCTATAGCCTTTTGGCAACGCACGGTCGGCGCGCGCCGCAAACATCAATCTTCTCGCGGCGTCGTGCTCCTGCAGCGTTCGACGCGTATGGGGAGAGACCTGCACCGTAAGCAGATGCCGGATGTCGAGCTCGGAACATATGCCAAGCATCGCTGCGGTGACGCCGGCGGAATCGGCGTCGGTCAGCTCCGTGAGATTGCCCGTTCCCATCATGATCTCGGCCTCAGGCTCGCGGGCGCGCAGTTCGACGTAGCGGGCGATCGAGGCTGCAAGGCCGAAATGAATTGGATCGAGAATCGGATCGAGAATGGCGCTGATGCCGCGCGCACGGGCGCGGCGCGCCGCGCGCTGCAGCGAATCGAGATCGCCGTGCGGGCGCGGCGTCAGGATGGGAACGATCGGCGAATTGTCGGGAAGGATCGACAGCGTTTCTTCGTCCAGACTCAAGAGGTGATCGACGCGGGCCTTCGCCGCGCGTTCAAGCTCGGCGACATTCGCCGAATCGACGCTCACCCTCAGCCCGTGGACCTTGAGCGCCGCGATCGTTTCCTCGAGATGATCGAAAGGCGTGTCAGGCAGACAGCCGAGATCGATGACGTCGGCGCCGCTCGCGGCGAGTTCGCGCGCCCTTACCGAAATATCAGCGACGCTCATTTTTGACGCGTCGACGATCTCGGCAAAAATTTGCATGTCGTAGCGCGAGAGATCCGGGCGCGCGCCGCCGCGCCCGAGATAGGCGGGGAGATCGGCGATCTCTTCCGGCCCGCGCTCAAAGGCGACGCCGAAATCCTCGGTCAGCATGGCGAGATTGGCGCGACAACGGCCGGGCAGGATTACGCGGTCAGCCTGCACGGGTCTCGGCAGTCGGCGCTGAATGATCTCCTGGGTCATCAGCGCCGCAACCTTCACGCCAATGTCGTGGATACGCCACGCCTGCGCCGTTTCGCCGAAGCTCGCGACCAGGCGCTCCAACCGCGGCAGTGCAAGATGGCCGGTGAGGAACAGCAGGCGCTCGCTCATGCGGAGCTTTCGTTAGGGTTGCGGCTCGACTTCGCGGCGGCGACGCTCCACCGCCTCCTGCAGCGCCGCGAGGCTTTCGACGACCTGCGTCGCTTCGAAGGATTTGAGCGCGTCGGTGTTCTGCAAATCGACGCGGCGCGGATAGACCATCACCATGCCCTTGGGCGCGCGCGTCTCGAGTTCGGGCGCGGTGTCGCAGGCGAAGACGATCGTCGGCACGCGGCATTTGCCGGCCTGCGCGAAGACATTCGTCGCAAGATTGTCGGAAATGCCGGCGACGCATTTGGCGACGGTGTTCGAGGTCGCGGGCGCGAGAACCAGCGTGTGATAAAAATTGTAGTAGAAATTTCCGACCGGCGCGGCGCTCGCGGTGGTGTCCTTGAAGATGCGCACCGTCTCCGGCAGATCGAGATCGTGCTTATACATGCGCACGACTTCCGCCGCCGCCTTGCTGACAAAGAGATCGACGTGATCGAGCGTGCGGATCATCTCGAGACACTCGGTGAAGAAATGCCCAGAGCCGGTGAGCGCCCAACCCCAGCGCGGCGTGACTACTTTCTTTTTTGTCATCAGGCGAACTTCCGCGTTGGAAAATTTTTAATGGCTGCGCCCGGCGGGACGCCATCGGCAAGATGCGCGGCGGCGTGCGGGAGAGACGAGGGGCCGGCGAGGAAGAGCGGCGTCCCATCGAGATAGTCCGGAAGCGCCGAATCGACAACGCCCTTGCGCACAATCTCGCTCAGTGAGGCGCCATCGCGGACATCGACGCTCTTGATAAGCGCCAACGCGCAAGCGCCCATTTTTTTGGCAAGCCAGGCGGCGAGACTGTCGGAGGTGACGTCCCAGGCCGGCGCGATGTCATCGGCGGCGGCGACCATGGCGCTCGGCCGCCAAAGGGCGATGCGTCCTCGCGCCTGCGCCGCTGCGATCGCCTCAGGAGAGGCCGCGAACTCCAGAAAATCGTCACGGCTCGCGAGCGCCAGCGCATATTGCTCCATCGCCAGAACAGCCATGGCGTGTGCGGCCTTGTCGTCGTAGCGCATCGCCGGCTGAGCGGCGCGAACGGCGTCGGCGAAGGGTCCGCCGCCGGGAACGATCGTCAGCGGCCGGGGGTAGCACTTGAGCGCCGCAAGCCAGCCGGCGAGCGCCGGGGAAGCGTGCAGGCTCCCGCCGAGTTTAACGACGAGGGGCGCGTTACTTGACGGCATCGATGCGCATCGGCGCCGGCTGCAGGCGACGCGCCTCTTCATGGGCGCGCGCGCGGCGGATCTTCACGCCGACGGCGCCCGGCGCGACATCGAGCTTTTCGACCTGGACGGTGACGGTGCGCACGCGTTCATGCAGCAGCACGCTTTCGGCGAGGCGTTCGGCGATGGTTTCGACAAGCTCGATATGGCCGCCCGCGAGGATCATTTTGATCGCGTCCATGATCACGTCGTAGGAAAAGATCGAGCGCATGTCGTCGGAGCCGTTGATGCGGGTCACTTCGGCTTCGACGTTGAAACGCACACGCTGCGTATGGCCGTGTTCGTGGGCGTAGGCGCCGATCTCGACGGGCGCGACATAATCCTTGAGAAACACGCAATCGGTGTCGTTCGCCCCGGCAGGCTCAATATAGCCGCGGCCGAGGAACGCCCAATGGGCGTGAAAATCGGCGTGCGCGCCTCGTGTCGACGGGATCAAATCGCGGATCAGCGTCGTGGCGCTGGCGTCGATGGCGGCGCGCCGCTCGCCATGCGCGCAGAGCGCGCCGCGAAAGCCAAGCACGTCCGCTCCGGTGACGAGCAGGCGCGGCACGTCTGGAGACTCCAACGCCCCAGCGAGTCCTGAGGCGAGCCCGAGCTCGCCGCAGCGCGCGACGAATTCGGACAGCGCGCCGACGCTCATAAAGTCGAGCAGTCGGCCTTTGCCTTTATGCGCGGTATCCAGCATTGCGCCATGAAAGCCGGCGCCGGCCAGCGGCTCGAGATTGTCGAACTCGGGGCCGAGATCGGCGAAGAGGACGGCGACGAGCCGGGTTTTTGCGGTTAGCGGCGCCAGCGCCTCGATGATCTCGACGGCGTCGGTCGTCGCCGGCAGGGCGAATTTCACATAATCGACGCCTGCCGCGACGACCTCTTCAAAGTCGCGCAACGCATGCGTGACGTCGTGCGGCAGCTCGACGACGGCGCTGACCGGTCGGCGGCCGTCGACGAAGGCGACGATCTCTGCGACGGCGCTAAGGGGCAGGGCGCCCAGCGCGCCGCGCGAGGGCGCCTTGCAATCGATAATGTCGGCGCCGCGTGAAAGGGCGATCTCCGCCTCTTCGCGGGAGAGAACGCTCGCCAACATCAGGGTCATGAGTTCTTGGCTCCAGTCGTTGCGCAACGCGCATCTGCGCGCTTGTGGAGCAAATTTTTCCCGAATCCAAGTGGCCTTGCGCGCCTACCCTCCTGCTCGCGCTGGAAGCCAACGGATCGTGTGCCATTTTCTCGCGACCCCAAGCATGCCAACATGCTCCCAAACAGGAGAAATCCGTGAAAATCCTCATCGTCCTCACCTCGCACGACAAGCTCGGCGACACAGGCCGAAAGACAGGCTTCTGGCTGGAAGAACTCGCTGCGCCCTATTACGTCTTTCTTGACGCCGGAGCCGAGATCACGCTTGCCTCGCCCAAGGGCGGTCAGCCGCCGCTGGACCCAAAGAGCAATGAACCCGAATTTCAGACCGATCTCACCCGCCGGTTCCAAGCAGACGAGGCGGCCAAAGCGCGCCTCGCCAACACGGCGCGGCTCGATAGCGTCCGTCAGGACGATTTCGACTCGGTCTTCTATCCCGGCGGCCATGGGCCGATGTGGGACCTCGCCGAGGACCCGGATTCGATCAGGCTGATTGAATCCTTCATCCGCGCCGGCAAACCCATTGCGCTCGTGTGCCACGCCCCGGGCGTGCTACGCCATGTCGAAGGTCCCGACGGCCGGCCGCTGGTCGCGGACAAGAGGGTGACCGGGTTCACCAACAGCGAGGAGGAGGCGGTTGGCCTCACCCACGTTGTTCCGTTCCTCGTCGAGGACGAGCTTCAAGCAAAGGGCGGGCGTTTCTCAAAGGCGGCGGACTGGGCCCCGTATGTCGTCAAGGACGGCCAGCTGATCACGGGCCAGAACCCGGCGTCCTCCGGTCCGGCGGCCCGCAAGCTTGTGGAGGAGCGTACAAAAGCGTGACCCTGCTCCCTCCGCGATGCGCGGCGCGGGCGAAACGGGCGGCACGGCTCATTCCACCACCGAGCCGTTGGCGGCGAGCACCGAGGCGGCAAGATAGAGCGAACCGGCGATCAGCACGCGCGGCGGCGCGTCGAAGCTGCGCGTCGAAAGGAGCGCTAACGCTTCCTCGACGCCGGCCGCCGCGGCGCCGGAAATTCCCTCGGCCCTGGCGAGGTTCGCGACGTCCTCGGGCGGCCAGCTCTTATGCTCGCCCTCGACCGGCACCGCGACGACCTCGCGCGCGAGCCCCACGAAATGCCTCAGGAGCGCGCGAACGTCCTTGGTCGTTTGCGCGCCGCAGATCAGCGCCAGCGGACGCGGCGCCTTGTCGTGGAACTCGGCCATCGCCTCGGCTAATACGCGGCCGCCATCTTCGTTATGGCCGCCGTCGAGCCACACCTCGGCGCCGGGCGGCGCGAGATCGACGATGCGCCCGCGTATGAGCCGCTGCAGCCGCGCCGGCCATTCCGTGCGCGTCAGCCCTGCCTCGATCGCCGGGGTCGGAATCTCCGGCGCGACGGCGCGCAGGGCGGCGATCGCGCCGGCGGCGTTTTCATGCTGGTGGCGTCCAGCGAGCCGCGGCAGCGGCAGATCGAGCAAACCGCGCTCGTCCTCATAAACGAGACGCCCGTTCTCATTGGAGATGTGGAAGTCACGACCGGCGACGATCGGCCGCGCGCCGACGCGTCGCGCTTCTCGCTCCAGCGCCCGCGCCACGGGCTCCGTCTGTAAGCCGATCACGGCCGGGGCGCCCCTCTTCAAGATTCCGGCCTTCTCATAGGCGATCTTTTCGACCGTATCGCCGAGGAATTCGAGATGGTCGAGGGAGATCGAGGTGATGATGGCGCATTTGGGCGCTGAGATGACATTGGTCGCGTCATAGCGCCCACCGAGGCCCGTCTCGAGCAGCAGCCAGTCGGCCGGCGCCTCGGCGAACAGCGTAAAGGCCGCAGCCGTGGTGATCTCGAAGAAGGTGATCGGCTGGCCCGCGTTCGCCTGTTCGCAGCGTTCGAGCGCCGCCTTCAGACGTTCATCGTCGACAAGCTTTCCGCCGCCGTCGGCGCCAAGACGAATCCGCTCGTTGAAGCGCAGGAGGTGAGGGGAGGTATAGACATGCACACGCTTGCCGGCCGCTTCGAGCATCGCGCGCAGAAAGGCGATCGTCGAGCCTTTGCCGTTGGTGCCGGCGACGTGAATGACGGGCGGCAGTCTGAGCTCAGGTCGTCCGAGCGCGGCGAGAAGCCGCTCCGTGCGCCCCAGCGACAGATCGATCTTCTTTGGATGAAGGGTGAGGAGTCGCGAGAGGATCGCGTCATGCTGATCCATTGCGGCTGGCGCCTCGCGATGTCAGGCGGCGGCACGTCGCGGCGGCGACTTGGTCAGGAGACCGCACAGGCGCGCCAGCGTCTCGCGCAACTCCTGACGCGGCACCACCATATCGACCATGCCGTGATCGCACAGATATTCGGCGCGCTGGAAGCCTTGTGGAAGCTTCTCGCGGATCGTCTGCTCGATGACGCGGGCGCCGGCGAAGCCGATGATCGCGCCGGGCTCGGCGATCTGCACGTCGCCGAGCATGGCGTAGGAGGCGGTGACGCCGCCCGTCGTCGGATTGGTCAGCACGACGATATAGGGCAGCCGCGCCTCGCGCAGGCGCTGCACGGCGATGGTCGTGCGCGGCATCTGCATGAGCGAGAACATGCCCTCCTGCATGCGCGCGCCGCCCGACGCCGTGAAGATCACGAATGGCGTGCGCTTGGCGAGCGCATGTTCGCAGCCGGCGATGATCGCCTCGCCGGCCGCCATGCCCAGCGAGCCGCCCATGAATTCGAAATCCTGGATGGCGACCGTGACCGGCGAACCTTCGAGATTTCCGAAGGCGACCGTCACAGCATCCGTCATGCCGGTTTTGACTCGATATTCTTTCAGCTTGTCGATGTAACGCTTGATGTCACGAAACTTGAGCGGATCCAAGGGCGCTTCTGGCGTCCCAAGCAACTCGCATTCGGCGTCGTCGAACAGACTGGCGAGTCGCGTCTCGACCGGACAGCGCATGTGGTAGCCCGACCCGGGCACGACATAGAGATTGGCCTCGATGTCCTTGTGGAAGACGAGCTGGCCGCTCTCGGGACATTTCACCCAGAGATTTTCCGGCGCTTCACGCTTGATCAGCGCCTTGATCTTCGGCGGGACGACGTTCGAATACCAATTCATGATACGAGCCTCGTCAGCCAACTCATCACGCCGCCCTTAGGACGAGCGTCGCGCACGCCTTCGGCGATCGACGCGACGAGCCCCGTTACGGCGCCGACGCTCGAAGGTCCGGCGCGGCCCTCGGCGTCGAGCGAGGCCTTGAGCGCTTGGACCAGCGCCGTGCCGACGACGACGCCATCGGCGTTGCGAGCGAGCTCGGCGGCGTTCTCTGCATTTTTGACGCCAAACCCGACGGCGATCGGCAGCGCCGTGTGCCGCTTGATGCGCGCAACCGCCTGACTGACGCCGGCGTAGTCGGCAAGCGCTGCGCCGGTGATGCCGGTGAGCGAGACATAGTAAACGAAGCCGCTTGTATTTTCGAGCACCTTGGGAAGCCGCTTGTCGTCGGTCGTCGGCGTCGCCAGGCGGATGAAGTTCAGCCCCGCGCCGCGGGCGGGAACGCAGAGTTCGGCGTCTTCCTCGGGGGGCAGGTCCACGACGATCAGGCCATCGACGCCAGCGTTCCGGGCGTCGCGCAGGAAGGCGTCGACGCCGTAAACATAAATCGGATTGTAGTAGCCCATCAGCACAATGGGGGTGGCCTCGTCGCCGGCGCGGAAGTCGGCGACGAGCTTCAAGGTCTTTTTGAGCGTGGTCCCGGCCTTGAGCGCTCGCAGGCCCGCCGCCTGGATCGCGGGACCGTCCGCCATCGGATCGGTGAAGGGCATGCCGACCTCGATGACGTCCGCGCCGGCGCCGGGCAGGCCGCGCAAAATGTCGAGCGACGTCGCGAGATCCGGGTCGCCCGCCATCACAAACGTCACCAGGGCGGCGCGCCCTTCCTTCTTGAGGGCGGCGAAGCGATCATCGATGCGGGTGGGCATAAGCGACAGACGTCCTTCGTAAGGCGGCGCGATTCTTCAAAAGCTCTTTCGGCCGGGCTCCGCCGACGCTTTTCGGCTCTTGCGCGCGCCATGCGGGCCGCCGTTGCTTAGTGCCTGGGCGCCGTCCCGTCCACTGTTTTCGCGCGCGCTAAATCGTCACTTGCGCGCCCAATTCGACCACGCGGTCAGAGGGAATCGAGAAGAAGTCCGTGGCGTTGGCGGCTTGGCGGGTGAGCGCGACATAGAGCTTGTCCTGCCACGTCGGCATTTCCGAAGAGGGACTTTCCTTGATCGAACGCCGCCCCAAAAAGAAACTCGTGGTCATGATGTCGTATTTCAGCCCGGCCTTGCGCATCGCGGCGAGCGCGGCCGGAACGCGCGGACTTTCCATAAAACCGTAGTGGAGCGTCGCGCGGTAGAAATCGTCGGCGAGCTTCTCGATTTCGAAGCGCTTGTTCGGCGCCACGCGGGGCCGGTCCTCCGTTCTCACGCAGATCACCAGCACGCGCTCGTGCAGAACCTTGTTGTGCTTGAGATTATGCATCAGCGCCGTGGGCGCGACAGCCGGATCGCTCGTCAGAAAGACCGCCGTGCCGGGCACACGCGTCGGCTTCGACTTCTGCAGCATCGCGATGAGCTCCATCATCGGAATGGAGTCGCGATGGGTTTTCTCGGCGAGAAGATGCGTGCCGCGCGTCCAGGTCCACATGATGATCATGACGCAGCCGCCGAGCGCGAGCGGCACCCAGCCGCCATCTTTGACCTTCATCAGATTGGCGGCCAGGAAGGCGAATTCGACCACCAGGAAAGATGCCGCAAAGAGGATCGATACGAACAGCGGCCAGCCCCATTTGCGCCAGGCGACGATGAACAGCAGCGACGTCGAAAGCACCATCGTGCCAGTCACTGCGATGCCATAGGCGGAAGCAAGCGCCGACGAGCTTCTAAAGGCGATGACGAGCAGCAGCACGCCGATGAGCAGCAGCCGGTTGATGCGGCCGATGTAGATCTGGCCCTCCTGCGACGCCGACGTATGCGTGACTTCGAGACGCGGAATCAGTCCGAGCTGAATCGCTTGCCGCGCCAGCGAGAAAGCTCCGGTGATCACGGCTTGCGCGGCGATTGTCGTCGCCAGCGTCGAAAGGACGACGAGCGGCAAAAGCGCCCAATCCGGCGCCAGCAGAAAGAAAGGGTTGCCGACGGCTTCGGGGCGCGACAACACGAGCGCGCCCTGGCCAAGATAGTTGAGCAGCAGCGCCGGCAGCACGAATCCGAGCCAGGCGATCCTGATCGGCCCGCGGCCGAAATGGCCCATGTCGGCGTAAAGCGCCTCGACGCCGGTGACGGCCAGGAAAACCGAGCCGAGGACGGCGAAGCCGAGCCAGCCGTGGGTCACCAGAAAAGCGATGCCCTGCCGCGGATCGAAACTGCGCAACACCTGCGGCGCTTCGGGAATATGCATCGCGCCCAACACGCCAATGGTCAGAAAAAAGACGATCATGATGGGCCCGAAGAAAGCCGCCACCCGCGCCGTTCCGTGACTTTGGACCCAAAACAGCGTGACAAGGATGAAAATGGTGATGGGCAGGACGAATTCGCTGAAGCGGTGCGTGACGAGCTCCAGGCCTTCAACCGCCGACATCACCGAGATCGCCGGCGTGATGATCGCCTCGCCGGCAAAGAGCGCCGCGCCCCCGACGCCGAGCAGAAAGGCGACTCGCGTGCGCCGGCCCATGGCGGTCTGCGCCAGGGCCATCAGCGAAAGGATGCCGCCCTCGCCGCGGTTGTCGGCGCGCATGACGAAGATGACGTATTTGATCGTCACCGTGAAAATCAGCGCAAATATGAGCAGCGAAATGGCGCCAACGACGGACTCCTCCGTCAGCGCGTCATACTGCACCTGATGCGCGAGCGACTCGCGCAGCGCATACAGCGGGCTGGTGCCGATGTCGCCATAGACGACGCCGATTGACCCGATGATGAGGCCGGCGAGCCCGCCCTTTGCGCCCCCGTCTCCGTGTCGCGCATGAGCATGCGTCCCATCGCCGCCGGAGGCGGGACCGGCGTCGGATCGCTGCGTCATAGGACGTTTCCTTTGATAGGAGCCGCCGCGCCTCTTGTCGACGTTCTCGGAAGAGGACGCTCGCCCGGGGCGAGATCGAGGGCGACCAAGCTTCCTCTCCTTCGGCGTGGGTCCGCCGATCGCGGTGCGGCGATATACGCGGTTTCGCGCATAAAGAGAAGCTGCGGTTGCGGCGCAAAATTGGCGCGCTGGGTTTTTGCGCGCCGGGATGGCTTTGGCGGCCCTCGGAGCTTTAATGCCGAGCCGGCGGCGGCGGTCAGCCGGCTGGACAACGCCCCTCCATCTTATAGCTAATCCCTAACGTCTGCTTCGCAGGAGGCCTCGTGACCTCGCCTTCGAACAACCATGCCCGGTTCGCCCATGCGGCGGGCGCGCCCGCGCCAAGCGCCATCGCCACGGACGTGGAAGGACTTGAGGCGGGCATGACAACGCTGCCGGGCGGCGCGCCGGCCTATAGCGCCCGCCCGCGGAGCGACGCCGATGTCCCGATCATTCTCGTGGCGCAGGAAATCTTTGGCCTGCACGAACATATCCGCGATGTCGTGCGGCGGTTCGCGAAGCTCGGGTTATTCGCGATCGCGCCCGACTTCCTCATTCGCTACGGGGACCCGCAAGAAGCGCCGGACATAGAGGCGATTCGCGCCATCGTCGCCAAGGTTCCCGACGCCGAGACGATGGAGATATTCGATCAGGCGCTCGCTTACGCCGCGACGAGAGGCGGTGACGTCAAACGCGCGGCGATCACCGGGTTTTGCTGGGGGGGCCGCATCGCCTGGCTCTATGCGGCGCATCATCCGCGGCTCCGCGCTTGCATTCCCTGGTACGGTCGGCTCGACGGGCCGCATACGCCGGCGCAGCCGCGCTGGCCGATCGACATCGCGGGGGAGATGAAAACGCCGACGCTGGGGCTGTACGGCGGCGCCGATCCGAGCATTCCTGCCGAACTCATCGAGGCGATGCGCGAGCGCCTGAAGACGGCGCAGGCGCCTGCCGAGATCATCGTCTACGCCAACGCGCCGCATGCGTTCTTCGCCGACTATCGCGACAGCTATCGGCCGGACGCTGCTAGGGACGCCTGGGAAAGGGCGCTGGCCTTCCTAAGCGCGAATGGCGTTGAGTGACCGCGATCAGCGTGGGACGAGCGCGATGATGCGGGCGGGGCCGCCCGAGCCTTTTTCGATCTTCATCGGCAAGGCGACGAGAATCGCGCCCGTCGGCGGCAGCTGGTCGAGATTGGTAAGGTTCTCGAGCCCGCCGATATTGGCGGAGCCGATGATCCGGTGCACCATGAAGTCCTGCGACGGTCCGTTATCGACGCTCGCCGTATCAACGCCGATGAGGTTCGGGCGGCGCTCTTTGGCGAGCCAGGCCGCCGCTTCAGGCCCAAAAGACGGAAAATGGAGATGCGTGGCGTCGCCCGGCGTGTCGTCGCCGAGGTAGGCCTTTTTGTCGGGCCAGCGCGCGCTCCATCCGGTGCGCAGCAGCAGAATCGCTTTGTCCGGAATGCGGCCATGCGCCGCCTCCCAGGCGGCGATATCCTCGACCGTCAGCACATAGTCCGGATTTGCCTCGGCCTTGGCGGTGACGTCGATGACGATCGCCGGACCCACGAAGCGCTCGATGGGAATCTCGGCGTTCGTCCATCGGCCCTCGGCGAAATGCATCGGCGCGTCGAGATGCGTGCCGCCATGCTCGGGCGAACAGAACGCGTTGGCGAAATAGAAGAATCCTGCCTTGGTCGGTCCCTTGTGCAGCACGCTGAGCTCGAAACCAGACGGCGAGGTCGGCCAGTAGATGGTTTCGGCGTTGAAGGCGTGACTGAGGTCGACGACCTTGCTCGTCGCGAGATCGAGGCTTTGAGCTTGCGCCGGCGCAAGTCGGGCGGCGGAGAATGTCAGACAAAGAAACAGACCGCATAACGCTGTTCGTGTTTTCATATTCGGACGCTCTCCAGAAATGCGCTTGCGCGCGGCGGATCAAAAATCGCTCGCAATTCCCTTGGTTTCCCAGTCGCCGTAGCGCGCCGGGTCGGGTCCGCCGCGGCCGCCAAATTCTTGCGGGGGGGTGGGCGCGAGCGCGGCCTCGCGGCGGCGCGCCTCCGCTTCGGCCAATGCGCGCTGCGCGGCCGGCGGCGGTTGCGCGCGCCGCTCTGTCAAACTCGCTGCGTCCTCTGCCTTCGGCACGGTCCGCTCCTGTGTGCATGGGTCGCCCGCCGCCACGCTATTGTGCTATGATTCGGTTCGGTCGCGGAGGGAGAAGCCGTTTGGCGAACAGCGACAGTAGATCATTTTCCGCCCGGACCAAATCGGCGCGCGCGCCGGCGCGTCAAGGGTCCCGGCAGGGCTTCGTGCCCGCCGAAGCGGTGCGTGAGGCCGAGGCGGCAAAGATTCCCGGGCTGCTGGTGCGCCTCGCCGCCGCCAACATCATTGGCGACATCGTGCAGGGCGGCCATCGTCTTGACGAATGTTTCGCGGCGAACGCGGTGCCGTCCCGCCTGTCTGGGCTGGATGCCCGCGACGTGTCGCTGACGCGCTCGATCGTCACCGTTGCGGTGCGCCGGCTTGGCCTCATCCGCTACACGCTCGGCGAACTCCTGGAAAAGGGGCTGCCGCGTCAAGCGGCGCGGCTTGAGTTCGCGCTGATCGCCGCCGCCGCGCAAATCCTGTTTCTCGACGCGGCCGATCACGCCGCCGTCGATCTCGCGGTGCGCGCCGCGCGCCTTGAACCAAAAACCGCCGGCTTTAGCGGTCTCGTCAACGGCGTGCTGCGCAATCTGGCCCGACGGCGGCAGGAATTCTTAGACGTCGCAGGAAGCGGTGAGTATGATGCGCCGACATGGCTGGCGCAGCGCTGGCGCAAGCATTACGGCGATGAAACCGGGCGCGCCATCGCGGCGATGCACATGCTCGAGCCGCCTCTCGACGTCTCCGTCAAGGACGATCCGGCGGGCTGGGCGGAGCGGCTCGACGGCGTCGTGCTGCCGACAGGCTCGGTGCGGCTGCGCACTCACGCGCCGATCAGCGAGCTTTCAGGCTATGAGGACGGCGAATGGTGGGTGCAGGACGCGGCCGCGGCTCTGCCGGCCCGCCTGCTCGCGCCGCAGCCCGACGAACGCGTGCTCGACATGTGCGCCGCGCCCGGCGGCAAAACGGCGCAGATGGCGCTTGCGCGCGCGCAGGTGGTCGCTCTGGACCGTTCGGCGGAGCGCCTGAAGCTGCTCGCCGCCAATCTCGCTCGGCTTAACTTGCACGCGGAAGTCGCGGTCGGCGACGCCGCCGCCTATCAGGCGCAGCCTTTCGACGCGATACTGATTGATGCGCCCTGTTCGGCGACGGGAACGATCCGGCGCCATCCCGACGTGCCCTGGACCAAGAAGCCGGGCGACATCGAAACGCTCGCGAGCTTGCAAACAAAGCTGCTCAATCGCGCCGCGCTCCTGACGCGGGCGGGGGGGCGCATCGTCTATTGCACCTGCTCGCTGGAGCCTGAGGAAGGCGAACAGCAGATCGCCGCGTTTTTGCGCCGCAATCCCGATTTTCGACGAATGCCGATCGATCCTGGCGAGGGCGTCCCCGAGGCGTTCATCAACCGAG
>DATBRI010000049.1:0-1708 GCA_036560365.1 Methylocystis sp. | reverse complement strand
GTCCTTCGCGATCGTCGGAGGGGCGCCGCCATCGCGCCCCAAATCCAAGCTTTCTCGACCTCAATACGTCGCGATCACGCTAGCGGGCGCGAGCCACGCGGCAATGATCAGCCTTTAGGATTCGCAACCATCTCAAGTTTTGCCCCTCAAATTTTGATGCGACAATGCGATGAAACAGGGACTCGCCACTAATTATCTCTCCGACTCGCGGCCTCCGTGTCCCGCCGACAACCGACGCGATCTTGCGCCGGCGACGATGCAACTTAGCTCATGCTGGTAAGACACTCCACCCGGCAAAGTCAAGCCGAGCGTTTCGCACGGGGAATTTCCATTCGCGGAAATTTAGACGAAATAGCCCAGTTTCTCGGCGCGCCCTCGTGACGCTATTTTTTCCCGCCGAATGCGCGTCAGCCGCGCCCCGCAAGCCGTTCGCCGCCCAT
Source organism: Methylocystis sp. (assembly GCA_036560365.1). Taxonomy (GTDB): domain Bacteria; phylum Pseudomonadota; class Alphaproteobacteria; order Rhizobiales; family Beijerinckiaceae; genus Methylocystis. Next base: position 1,268 of record DATBRI010000049.1, on the reverse strand, counting down.
GCCGACGGCGAGATGGCGGCGTTCGTCCAGTGATTCGCGCGCCGCGCGACATGGCGAGCGCAAAAAGTCGGACGCGACCGCGGGGCGTGGCTGGATGAACGGAGCCGCTTCATTCGCCATCGTTTCTCCACGGCGGCGGCGATTTCGCTCGGCGATAAGATGACGCCAAGGGATCGAACGGTGCACGGCGAGCGTCAGATTGACGTTGGGGCTTGACCTCGGCCTCGTCCACCTATCCGTCGTTTGCGCCGCTCGCGATGCGCGGCGCTTGTGGTTGCCGGCGTATAGCGTTGGCCGATAGGCCCGCGCGCTCTCGTTGCGCGCTCCACTTGTCGCAACCAGCGGTCTCGCGAAAGGCAGCGTTGTGGCGGATCGTCGCGCCGCCTGTCGCCGCGCGTCCGAATTGCCGGGCGAAACCGCGGCGCCTTGGCGCCTGTTTATCAATTGTTAAAAGCAAATGAATTTAACCTGCTAGCCATGTATTGACTTTCATTTTCGATCATGATGAAGCTGTTCAGTAATTGGAGGGCGTTTTCGGGAGCGCGCCGATTGCGCGTTGTCGAGAAAGTTAGCGGCGATACGGTATGTTTTCGGTTCTTTCCAATCTTTGCGCGTCCAAAGCCGCCGAGCTTTTGACGCCCGAAAACAATTAGATAACGCTGCGCAAATGTGGCATGTTGCTTATTGGGAGCTTGATATGAATGACGGCGAGCGCCCGGGTATTTTTTCAGACCAAGGCCGCCAATTTGTCGCGCTGTGCTTGATCCTACTGGCATGGTCGGGCGGGACGAGCGCGCGCGCCGAGGATTCCGGGCAGAGTGGCGTTTCGGGGGTTGGCGTCGCTTCCGGGCCCAACCCCGAACAGGGCCTGCCGATCGGCGGGTGGATCGCTTACCCGTCGTTCTACGCGGGAGCCATTTTCGATGACAACATATACAATTCGGCCACCAACAGGCAGGCGGCCGAAGGCTTCGATCTGCGCCCGAGCGTCGACGCAACGCTCGACAACGGCATCCATAAGACGCGGGCGTACTTCGGATTGGACGCGCAGATCTATCCTGGATTCGCTGGGTCGGGTGTAGGCGGGACGACTTCGGCCAACACCGTCCAAGGGCGCGCGGGTTTTTCGCACATCTATCAGCCCTTGCCGGATTTCACCGTCACCGCCGTGGTTGATTTTTCGCGTCTGATCGGCGTGTTTGGAACGGGTTTTGGGGTCGGGGGCTCGTCGTCGTCCATTTACGTGCCCAACGCCGTGATAGCGTCGG
>DATBRI010000048.1:0-60241 GCA_036560365.1 Methylocystis sp. | reverse complement strand
GCCGACGGGTCGCCGCTTCGCGGCCGAAATCGGCGGACCGGTCATTCCGAAGTTCGTTGCGGGCGATATGCCTTAATCGATACTGACGAATTGAACTAAAAGCCCCCGGCCCAAAAGGCCGGGGGTTTTCGTTTGAAGACCACGGCGTTAAAGACCGCCATGCGCGCCCGCCAAATCGCCGCCGCCGCCCAGCCCGCGTTAATGTGCACGCGCAGCAAATTCGGGGGCTGGCAGGAACTTCGATTCACTGCGCTGCCTTGCGCCCCTGGCGCCGCGCCGCTTCTATTGCGTTGTTTTACTGGCGCTTGTTTCAGCAAGGGGCGATCATTATAAATTACGTGGGTAAGGCTTCCGCGTGACATGCCGCGCCGTTGGGCGACGCCGTAAGGCGGCGTCCTTCCATCGCCTTACGCATTGCGTCTGAGGAGCCGCGGCGAGCACGATGTCCGATCTTTCCGAAGTCTTCCGCGCCGGGGCGGCGAACGCCTGGATTTTTGCGCCGAGCGCGGTCGCCTTGGGCGCGCTGCACGGACTCGAGCCGGGCCACTCGAAGACGATGATGGCGGCGTTCATCGTCGCGGTGCGCGGAACTGTGGCGCAGGCGGTGCTGCTTGGCGTCGCGGCGACAATTTCACATACGGCGATCGTCTGGGCGGTTGCGCTGACCGGGCTTTATCTCGGCGGGCAACTGAACGTCGAAGCGAACGAACCCTATTTGCAGATCGTCTCTGGCGTGGTGATCATCGCCGTCGCCCTCTGGATGATGTGGCGAAGCTGGCGCGATATCGCCGCCAGCAGAGCCGTGACGGCGCCCGCGCACGAGGGCGGATTGCTTCCTGCCGGCGCCGGCGCTGCGCATGGCCACACGCAAAACCACGCCCAGGTTCATGCCCATGACGATCACCATCACCATCACCATGATCATGACGGGGGCGTTCCGCATAGCCATCAGGAAGAGGCGTTCGAGAGCGAGCTACTGGACGTCGATCCGACGGTCTATGCTGACGCGCATGAGCGCCAACATGCGTTGGATATCGAGCGGCGCTTCGCCAATCGCCGCGTGACGACGGGACAGATCATTGTCTTCGGACTGACGGGCGGACTCATTCCCTGTCCCGCGTCGATCACAGTGCTGCTGCTTTGCCTGCAGGTCGGCCGCATCGGACTTGGCGCGCTGCTGGTGCTTTGCTTCAGCATCGGCCTGGCGCTGACCCTCGTGCTTGTCGGAGTGGCGGCGGCGCTGGGCATGCGACACGCCGCGTCGCGCTGGCCAGGATTTGAGACGCTGGCGGCGCGCGCGCCGTATTTTTCAGGCGCGATCGTCGCCGTGGTCGGCGCCTATACGATCGCCAGCGGCGCAGCCGCATTGGCGTAAGGCTATTTCTCCAAGTGAAATGACGTTTTCGTCACCTTGGCGGTGATCGGCGCCTCGAGGAAAAAGTCGAGCACGGCGTCGACCCTCGAATCGACGGCGTAGGTCGAGAAGTCGGTCATGCCTTCTTCCGCCAAAACGCGTACGTCGATGAAGAAATTGCCGCTGCAGTTCTTTGCGGAACGAACGAGAATGGCATGCGCCGCGTCCGCGACGATCTCAGGCTTTCGCGACCGACGCAGCAGCTCGTCGCCGCCGAGAAGATTGCCGACGGCGGCCGTCGCGATCGCCGTCTCCGGCCACAGCGAATTCGCCGCGACGCCGTCGGCCGCGAGATCCCGTGCGAGGCCGAGCGTCACGAGGCTCATCCCATATTTCGACATGGTGTAGGCGAGGTTGGGCGCAAACCACTTCGGGTTTAAATCCAGCGGCGGCGACAGCGTTAGAATATGCGGATTTGCGGATCGGCGCAGATGCGGCAGCGCCGCCTTGCAGCACAGATAGGTTCCGCGCGCGTTGATCTGATGCATGAGATCGAAGCGCTTCATCTCGAGCGCGTCGATCCCGCGCAGGTCGATGGCGCTGGCGTTGTTGACGAGGATGTCGATACCGCCAAAGCAGGACACGGCCTGACCGACCGCCGCCTCGACCTGATCCTCGAAGCGAATGTCGCAGGGCACCGCGAGCGCCTGTCCGCCAGCCGCTTCGATCTCCGCCGCCGCGGTGTAGATCGTGCCCGGAATTCTCGGGTTTTCGGTCACGCTCTTCGCCGCGACGACGACATTCGCGCCGTCGCGCGCGGCGCGCATCGCGATGGCGAGGCCGATGCCTCGGCTCGCGCCGGTGATGAAGAGCGTCTTTCCCGCGAGCGAGCGCGTCGTCGACTGAGTCATGGCGCGCTCGCGCCGTCATCCGTCGTGGAAAGCGCGCGCCGCATCAGGCGGCGACCTGCGCCGGATAGCCGGCTTCGCTGATCGCCTTGGCGAGCGCCTGCGCGTCCTTGGGGGCCGGCGTGACGTCGACCTTGCCCGTGGCGAGATCGACCTTGACGTCGGCGTTCGGCTCCACCGCTTGCACAGCCTTGGTCACATGCTTCACGCACATACCGCAGGTCATGTCTTGCACATTGAACGTTGTCATTGCTTCCTCCTTGATGTCTTGATCGGCCGCTTCAAAGTCTTTATCCGCCGCTTGCGTTTCGATCGGCGTCGCTGGCGCGCCGAGGTCGGCGCTGGCGATGATCGGTGCCTTGAAGCGGCGCAGGCGCAGCGCATTGGTCAGCACGAAAACGCTCGACAGCGCCATGGCCGCGGCGCCGAACATCGGCGAGAGCAGCATGCCATTGACAGGGTAGAGCGCGCCCGCCGCGACCGGTATGAGCACGACGTTATAGCCGAAGGCCCAGAACAGATTCTGCTGGATGTTGCGCATCGTCGCGCGCGAGATCGCCAGCGCCGCCGGCACCTTGGCGAGATCGCCCGACATCAGCACGACGTCGGCGGCCTCGATCGCGATGTCGGTTCCCGTGCCAATGGCGATCCCCGCGTCGGCGGCGGCGAGCGCCGGCGCGTCGTTCACCCCGTCGCCGACGAAGGCGATCTTATTGGCTTCTCGCAGGCGCTCAAGCGTCGCGACTTTTCCGTCGGGCAGAACGCCGGCGACGACCTCGTCGATTCCCAATCTCGCGGCGATGGCTTTCGCCGTGCGCGCGTCGTCGCCGGTGATCATCGCGGTCTTCACGCCAAGCGAATGGATCGCATCGATCGCGGCGCGGCTCGTCGGCTTCAGATCGTCGGCGACGGAGAGTATGGCGCCAAGCTTTCCGTCGACGGCGACGTAAAGCGGCGTCTTGCCTTCCTCGGCGAGTCTCTGGGCGTCTTGCGCGAAGGGCGAAGCGTCGAGGCCAAGCGTCGCCATGAAGCGCTCCGCGCCGATGGCGACGGTCTTGCGGTCGACGAGTCCGGTGACACCCATGCCGGCGATCGATTTGAAGTCGGCGCAGGGTGAAAGCGCCAGATCCGCGGCCTTGGCGGCGGCGACCAGCGCGGCGCCCACGGGATGTTCGGACTGCGCCTCGACGCTCGCGGCGAGCCGCAGAAGCTCATTCTCGTTCTTGCCGGGCGTCGCGACGAGATCGGTCAGGCGCGGCTTGCCATAAGTGAGCGTGCCGGTCTTGTCGAAGGCGATGAGGGTGACGTCGCGCAGCGTTTGCAGCGCCTCGCCCTTGCGAAACAGCACGCCGAGCTCCGCCGCCCGGCCTGTGCCCGTCATGATCGCCGCCGGCGTCGCCAGTCCCATGGCGCAGGGGCAGGCGATAATCAGCACGGCGACCGCGTTGACGATCGCATAGGTCAGTCGCGGCTCCGGTCCGATCAGCATCCAGACGACGAAGGTCAGCGTGGCGAACGCAAAGACGGCCGGCACGAAGACGGCGGTGACGCGGTCGACCATCGCCTGAATCGGCAGCTTGGCGCCCTGCGCCTGCTCGACCATGCGGATGATGCCCGCGAGCGTCGTATCGGCGCCGACGCGGGTGGCGCGAAACGAGAAGGCGCCGGAGCCGTTGACGGTCGCCCCGGTGACGGCGGCGCCTGGCCTTTTCGCCACCGGCGTCGGCTCGCCCGTCACCATCGACTCGTCGACATGGGAAGCGCCTTGCGTGACCACGCCGTCGGTTGGAATGCGCTCGCCGGGCCGCACCAAAACGATATCGCCGACCTGCACGTCATCGATATCGACGTCGACGGTGGCGCTGTCGCGCTCGACTCGGGCGGTCTTCGGCTGGAGCCGCGCCAGAGCCCTGATCGCCTCCGACGTGCGGCCCTTGGCGCGCGCCTCGAGATAGCGGCCGAACAGGATCAGCGTGACGATGACGACCGCCGCCTCATAATAGACATGCACCGCGCCGGCCGGCAGCACCTGGGGCGCGAAGGTCGCGACGGCCGAATAGAGGTAGGCGCTGAGCGTGCCCGTGGCGACGAGAGCGTTCATGTCGGGCTGGCGCCGCAACAGCGACGGAATTCCCTTGAGGAAGAAAACAAGACCCGGCCCGAACAGCACGACGCTGGCGAGCAGGAAGGAAATCTCGCGGATCCTCGCTTCGCCGATCACGTTCATCGTCCAGTGATGGACGGCGGGGATGAGATGGCCGCCCATTTCCACCGCGAAGACCGGCGCCGTCAGCACAGCGGCGACGATGAGGCGGAAGCGCAGCGCGCGCATCTCCTCCTCGCGTCGCATCCTCTCGCGGTCGGCGCCGCCGGAATCGGATTCGATCGCGCGCGGCTCATAACCGGCCTGTGAAATCGCCCGGCGCAGGCGGTCCGTCAGACTTGGTCCGGCGAGCGCGCGCACGGTCGCGCGTTCGGTCGCGAGATTGACTTTCGCCTCCACCACGCCTGGAACGGCGCTGAGCGCCTTTTCAACATGCGAGACGCAGGAGGCGCAGGTCATGCCGCCGACGCCGATTTCAATTGTCTCGACAACCGGTTCGTAGCCGGCGTCCGAGACTGATTTTATGAGTTGCGTGAGACTGGCCCCGGGCGCGAGCGAAACCTCCGCCCGCTCGGTTGCGAGATTGACGCTGGCGGCGTTTACGCCTGGCGTATGCGCGAGCGCTTTTTCGACATGCGACACGCAGGAGGCGCAGGTCATGCCCCGGACGGTGAAGTCCAGGCGTTCGCCGCCCGGTAAAGGAGTTTGAGCGTTCATATACTTGCCGCCTCGTTCACAACGCCCGCGCGCGTCAGCTTAAAGCCACCGCCGCGTGCGCGCCATATAGGACCGATAGTCGTCGCCAAATTTCTCGAGAAGATGCCGCTCTTCGGGTTCGATCGCCAGCTTCGTCAGCCCGATCGCCAGAACCGGAGCGCGTAAAAGGCGAGCCCAGGAACAGACCCAGTCCAAAGATCAGGGCGACATGCGAAATATAGATAGGATTGCGCGAAAAGCGGAACGGTCCCGCACTCACGAGAAAGGACGCGGCGCGATGCGGCATGATCGTCGTTTGATGGCGCGAGAGCGTGCGAAAGCACCAGACGTCATTCGCGAGCGCCAGACTGACAATGGCTGCGCCCGCCGCCTGGGCGATGGAGGCGGAGGCGCGATCAATAAGGGAAACATGCGTCGCGGAATCGAGCGCAAGCCCGGCCGCCAGGGTTAACCCCATCAGGATCGGCGGCCAGGGCATGCGGGAAGGGGGCGTGTTTGCGCCGATCTGCGCGTTCATTGCGGCTCCTATCGGCGAGCGTCTACTTTCACATCGCGTTTCAGCGTGGCGGTTTCAAGTGGCCGTCAAGCCTCACTTGACGATTGCGGCCGCCATCTGTCAAGATAGTCTTGACAAGAGGCCGCGATGCTCGCCTTAGCCAAACGTAAACTACGCTGCTCGTTCTGCAAGAAGTCGGAGACGCAGGTCTCGCGGCTCATCGGGGGCGCGGCTGGCGGCTACATTTGCGAAGATTGCGTCGGAGTCTGCAACAGGATCCTTGACGCCGCGCCTTCGCCGTTCAAGAGCTGGGACGATCTCACTGACGAACAACTGCTGACCTCAATCAAGGCGAGCGAGACCAGCATCGCAGCGCTGCATTCGCTCATCCATGCGCAAGTCGCGGCGCTTCGCAAACGCGAGGTGAGCTGGACGGCGATCGGCAAGGTCCTGGGCGTGTCCCGACAGGCCGCGTGGGAGCGTTTCTCCTGATCGAGCATCGTTCCATCCTGCTTGAGCGCTACGCGCAAGATCTTGCGAGCCTCGCCGCGCGCGGCAGGCTGCGCGCGCTCGCCCCGCGCGCCGGATTGGATTTCGCGTCGAATGACTATCTGGCTTTGGCCGAGTCGACGGAACTCGCCGCGGCCGTGACGACGGCGCTCGCGCGCGGCGTTCCCGTTGGCGCCGGCGGTTCGCGGCTGTTGCGCGGCAATCATCCGGAGCATGAGGCGCTGGAAGAGGAAGCGGCGCGCTTTTTTGGCGCGGAGAGCGCGCTTTATTTCAGCGCCGGCTTTACCGCCAACGAAGCGCTGCTCTCCACGGCGCCTCAACGCGACGATCTCATTCTCTATGACGCGCTCGCGCACGCCAGCGCCCATGAGGGGATGCGATTGGCGCGCGCGCCGAATGCGAGGTTCCCCCATAATGACGTCGGCGCCGCCGAGGACGCGATCCGCGCCTGGCGCGACAAGGGCGGATGCGGCAAAGTCTGGATCGTCGTCGAGAGCCTTTACAGCATGGACGGCGACACGGCGCCGCTCGATGATCTCTTCGCGCTCGCCGCGAAGAGCGACGCCTTTCTCCTGATCGATGAGGCGCACGCAACAGGCGTCTATGGTCCGGGCGGCCGTGGCCTCGCCGCGCGTTTTGAGGGCGCGGAGAACGTCGTCACGTTGCATACATGCGGCAAAGCGCTGGGAGTCGCGGGCGGTCTCCTCTGCCTGCCGCGCATTTTGCGCGACGTCATGATCAACCGCTGCCGACCGTTCATCTTCGCGACCGCGCCGTCGCCGGTCATGGCCGCTTGCGTGCGGGCGGCGCTCAAGATCATCGCGGCCGCTGACGATCGGCGCGCCGAGCTGATGTCGCGCATCGATTTCGCCGGCGCCGAGCTTCGGCGGCTCTGCGCCATCGAAGCATCGGGCAGCCAGATCCTGCCCATCATCGTCGGCGCAGACGTCCGCGCGACAAGGCTTGCTTCGCGCATGCAGGCGCATGGCTATGACATTCGCGCCATTCGTCCGCCGACCGTGCCGGACGGTTCTGCTCGTTTGCGCGTTGCGCTGACGCTCAATACGAGCAAGGACGATGTGGCGCGCATGATCGCGCATCTTGGCCAAGAGCTCGCGAGGCTCCAACCATGAACCGCCGATTCGTGATCGTGGGAACGGATACAAACGTCGGCAAGACCGTCGTCTCCGCAGCAATCGTTGGCGCGCTCGACGCCTATTATTGGAAGCCGGTGCAGGCTGGCCTCGACGGCGAGACGGACTCGCAGATCGTCGCGCGTCTTTCGGGCGCGCCGGCTGACCATATTTTCCACGAAGCCTGGCGGCTGCGTCGGCCGGCCTCGCCGCATCTCGCCGCGCGCGACGAAGGCGTCGAAATCGACCTCGACGCGCTGAACCCTCCGCCGTGCGACGGTCCTCTCGTGATCGAGACGGCGGGCGGCGTAATGACGCCGCTCAGCGATTGCGCGCTGACGATCGATCTGCTCGAACGCTGGCGTTTGCCGGTCATACTCGTCGCGCGCACGCGTCTTGGCACGATCAATCACAGCCTGCTCACCCTCGAAGCGCTGCGCAGACGCGCGATAGCAATAATGGGGATCGTCTTTTCCGGCGACGCCGACGCCGACGCGCAACATTCGATCGAGACGATCGGCGGCGCGCGCATTCTCGGCCGCCTGCCGAAGCTCGATCCTTTGAATAAGAAAACGCTCGGCGCGGCGTTCAGCGCCGCGATCGCGCGCGATGCTTTCGGGAGCGAGGCTTGAGTTTCGTCACCGACTCGCCGGTCTGGCGGCCCTTTACGCAGCACGCGCTGCAGCCCGGCGCCTTCAAGATCGCGCGCGCCGAAGGCGCCTGGCTTGAAGCCGAAGACGGCAAGCGCTTTCTCGACGCCATTTCGTCCTGGTGGGTGATCACCCACGGCCATCGCCACCCTGGGATCATGCAGGCGATCCGCGAAGAAACCGAGCGACTCGACCAGATCATCTTCGCCGGCTTCACCCATGAGCCGGCGGAAGCTCTGGCGCGGCGTCTCGTGGCGCTGACGCCGCCAGGACTCGACTACGTGTTCTATTCCGACAGCGGATCCACCTGCGTCGAAGTGGCGATCAAGATGGCGCTCGGCTTCTGGCGCAATCGCGGCGAAGCGCGCACGCGCATCGTCGCGCTCGAACACGGCTATCACGGCGATACGATCGGCACGATGTCCGTCGGCGCGCGCTCGCCCTTCAACGCGCCTTACGAGCCGCTGCTCTACGAGGTCTCGCGCATTCCCTTCCCGGCGCGCGGGCGTGAGCAGGAGACGCTCGACGCGCTGGAGCGCGTCTGTCGCGACAGACCCGCCGCCTTGCTTGTCGAGCCGCTGATATTGGGCGCGGGCGGCATGCTGATTTACGGCGCCGATACGCTCGCGGAGATGAAGCGCATCTGCGCCCATTACGATGTGCTGTTCATCGCCGATGAGGTGATGACCGGCTTCGGCCGCACCGGAACGCTCTTCGCCTGCGAACAGGCGGGCGTCGTTCCGGACATCGCTTGCTACGCCAAGGGCCTCACCGGCGGCGCGCTGCCGCTCGCCGTCACCATGTGCAAACGCGAAATTTTCGAGGCGCATCTATCGCCCGAGCGCGCGCGCGCGTTTTTTCATTCGAGTTCCTACACCGCCAATCCGATCGCCTGCGCCGCGGCGCTCGCCAATCTCGACGTCTGGGCGACGGGCGAACCCGCCGCCCGTGTCGCGGCGCTATGCGAAATGCAGGCGACGCGCATTGCGCGCTTTGCGGAAGACGCGCGCTTCTCGAACGCCCGCCAGCTCGGAATCATCACAGCGCTCAATCTCAATGTCGCGCAGAGCGGCTATCTTGCGACGATCTCGCTCGATCTGATGAGCTTCTTCAACGAGCGCGGACTTCTCCTGCGTCCGCTCGGCCCAACGATCTATGTCTTTCCGCCGTACTGCGTCGAGGCGGCCGAACTCGATCTCGTCTATGACGCGATCAGCGAGGCGGCGGATCGCTTTGGCGGATCTGGATAGCGCTCAGCCTTTGAGTTCGGTTCTCACGCTCTTGCCGCGTCCCTCATCGGCGACGGTGTTCTTGCGCGCGAGAAATTCGTCCTTGAGCGCGCGCCTCAAAATTTTTCCGACGTTGCTCTTGGGCAGGCTCTCGCGAAATTCATAATAACGCGGAACCTTGTAGCTCGTCAGTTGCTCATGCGCGAAAGCGCGCAGCTCCTCGCGCGTGAGGCTCGGGTCGCGCGCCACGACAAACGCCATCGGCGCTTCGCCGGAATGTTCGTTCGGCACGCCGATGACCGCGACCTCTTTGACTTTTGGATGTTCGATCAGCACGGATTCAACTTCGTTTGGATAGACGTTGAAGCCCGAAACGAGAATCATGTCCTTCAGCCGATCGACGATCTTAATCAGCCCGTCCGGCGACATCACTGCAATGTCGCCAGTTCTGAGGAAACCGTCGGGCGTCAGGGCGTTCGCGGTTTCATCCGGTCTGCGCCAGTATCCGCTCATCAGCTGCGGTCCCTTGACGCAAAGTTCGCCGCGCTCGCCGATGGCGACCGGCTCGCCGTCCGGCGAGCGCAACGAGATTTCCGTCGATGGCACGGGGTAGCCGATCCCGCCGGTGAATTCGGCGATCGTCGGCTTGTTGATGGTGACGATCGGCGACGTTTCGGTCAGTCCATAGCCTTCGACGATTGGCTTTCCCGTCAAGGCCTTCCACTTTTGCGCCACGACCTCCTGGGTCGACATGCCGCCGGAGATGGTCAGGAGAAGATTGGAATAGTCGACCGAGCTGGCGGTGGAATGGTCGGCGATCGCCGCGTAGAGCGTGTTGACGCCGGAAAACAGCGTGAACGTCGATTTGCGCAGCGTCGCGATCAGTCCCTTGATGTCGCGGGGATTGGCGATGAGCAGGCAGCAACCGCCGGCCTTCACCACGAGCAGCAGGCAGGCGGTCAGTCCGAAAATATGGTAGAGCGGCAGCGCCGTCACCATGATCAACGGCTTGTTCCCGAGATAAGGCTTCAGCCAGGCCCAGGACTGCTCGACATTGGCGGCGACGTTGCGATGCAGCAGCATGGCGCCTTTGGCGACGCCGGTCGTGCCGCCGGTGTATTGCAGAAAGGCGATATCTTCCGGTCCGATCGGCGGCGCCTTGAATGGCTCTTCGGCACCCGCCTGCAGCACTTGCGCGAATCCGACGCCGCCCTGCAGCCGATAGGCGGGGACCATCCGCTTGATCCAGCGCGAGACGAAATTGACGATCAGTCCGCGCAGCCCCATCAGATCGCCGGGCTTCATAATCACCGCACGTTCGACCTTCATGTGCGGCCAGGCGGCCGCGGCGGTGTGCGCGAAGTTTTCGAAGACGAACAAGAAGCGCGCGCCGGAGTCGTTCATCTGGTGCTCGAGCTCATGCGGCGTATACAGCGGATTGACGTTCACGACGACGCCGCCGGCCAGCAAGACGCCAAAGAGCGTCGCAGGATAGGCGAGGACGTTGGGCGACATGATCGCGACCCGATCGCCCTTTCTTAATCCGCGCGTCTGCAGCCAGGCGGCGACGGCGACCGCGGCGCGGCCGAGCTCCTCGAAGGTGAGCGTCGCGCCGAAACTCTCCATCGCGGTCCTGTCGGCGAATTCCGCAACGCTCGCGTTGAAAACATCGACCAGCGTCGAATAGGAAGATTTGTCGATGTCCGCCGGGACGCCAGCGGGATACGAAGAAAGCCATGGCCGCTTCGCGTAGGGGTCCTCTCGTTGTTGTTCCGCGCTTGTCATGTCGTCCTGGACCTCCGCGAGTCGGCGTCGATCTCGCATTGCGAATCGTCCGCGTCGCCCATGTGCTTTTGTTCAAGATAGCGCGTCTCGCCTCGAATGAGGCCAGTCCAACGGCAATCATTATGTTGCGTCGCCGCGAGCGCCATCACGCGGTCGCCGCGGGCGCCGCCCCGAGGCCGAGGAGCAGCGTAACGCCGAGCGCCAGGACGAGAATTGCGGCGATGAACTCGCCGCCGCGGGCGATGATGACCGCGCGCCGTGAATCCTTCGCGCCAAACCGCACGGCGGCGCTTTTGGCGTAAACAGCCGTCGCGGCGAGGGCGCTCGTCGTGATCGCCGTTCCGGCCGACATGGCGATGACCGCCCCGGCGCCGGCGGCGAAAAGCCCCTGCGAGAGGGTGAACACCAGAACCAGGATGGCCCCCGAGCAGGGGCGCAGGCCGGCGGCGACAACGGTCGCGGCCGCGTCGGCGAGCCGAAACTTCGCGCCCCCCAACTTGGAGGGGTCCGGCGCGTGGCGGCAGGTCTCGTCATGCACATGCGTCGAATCGTTGATCGCCTCGCAAACGAATCCGCGCGACGTCGGGGCGATTGCCGGCATGCGTAAGGCCGCCGCCAGTGCGCGGCCTTTCACCCAGGCGAGCCGCGCGCCCAGCGCAGCGACCGCCGCATAGCTCGCCAGCTCGATAAAGCGCGTCGCGTCGCTCATTTCACTCGCGGTCGCGCGAAAAAACATCGCCGCCGCGCCGACGACGGCGATCGCCACGAGTCCCTGCAGCAGCGCGGCGAGCGCCGCAAGCAGCAGACCGCGGCGCAGCGCGGTTTCATTGGCGAGCATGTAGGACGCAAGCACCGCCTTTCCGTGGCCGGGTCCGGCGGCGTGAAAGGCGCCATAGGCGAAACTCGCCGCCGCGAGCGCGAAGAACGCAGACGGATCGGTCTTCAGCGCGCGGACGGCTGCGTGCAGCTCCGCGTGGAACTTGCTTTGCCAAGCCAGGATAAGCCCGGCGATTCCTGTCGCCGCCGCAGTCGACTCTTGCGCGCCGACCGCAAACGGATGGCGCGGCGCGCCCCAGGCCGATGAGGCGGTGATCGCCGCCAGCGCCGCGGCGGCCACGCCGAGCCAAACCACCCTATGCCTGATTTTCACGGACAGGCCACGATCGCGCGCGTCGCCAGCTTCATGCCGAAATCGGCGCCCGGCGACATGTTCTGAAAGAACGCTTCGCTCAGTTTCTGGCTTTCATTGGCCATGAGCGGCGCAGGTTCGACGAGACTGAGCGAACATCCGGCCGGCGCTCCCACGAGGGTCACGGGATCCTTCTTTTCCAGTCCGAAGGAGACGAAATAGGTCGGGTCATAGACCTGAAAGGAGAACGGCTTCTTCGCCGCGATCGGCGTCTGGAGCGGCAGGAAGAATCGCAGCGTGACGATCTTCTTGTCATTGGCTTCGAGCGTCACATTCTCTGGTTCCTTGAACGCAAGCTTGGCGCTGTTCTGCTTGGCGAAGGTGAAAAACTCGAATTCGGCCAGCGACTCGACGTTCGTCCTGGCGAGCGGCGCAAGTTCCTCCCGGGTGGGCGGCTTGCCGTCCTTTCCGAGCCCCTGTACGGCATAGGCCGAATACATTTCGTCGAATTCCCAGGCGTGTTGAACGCCGGCGATTTTTCCGTCGGGCGCGAATACGACCTCGCTGCGCACCGCCACCCAGACATGGGGGTGCGCGAAGGCCCCGCCAATTCCCAGCGCCGTCGTCAAAAGGATGAGAATCGAGTTTATTTTCAGCTTCATGCGAGTCTCGCGCTTAGGCGACGAAGGCGGCGAAAACGCGGCGGAGGCTCCCGCTTCGAGCCTGTGCATGCTAGCAGATCCGTCCTTGAAAAGGCGCTTCCGTGTGGCATAAGGTGATGGATACAGAATCGGCGCTACTGGGCGCCTCTGCGGCGGAAGGCCGCGACCGGCTGGGTTCTTTAAACCGGATTCGTTCACGGGTTGATCCTTGCTTTTAGCGTGTGAGCGCAAGAGTCCCAAGCGCGCTTCGCCCCGATTTCTCGCAGGAGAGCAGTAATGGCGGACATCGCCGCCGGCGACGCAAAGACCGGCTCCGCCTTCGCCGAGGCGTCGCTCTCCGATCGATTTGATCTCGACAGGTCGCGCGTTCTCATCACCGGCACCCAGGCGATCGTGCGTATGCTCCTTATGCAGAAGGAGGCGGACCGCCGCGCCGGATTGAACACTGCGGGTTTCGTCACCGGCTATCGCGGCTCGCCGCTCGGCGGCGTCGATGCGCAGATGCATAAGGCAAAGGCGCTCTTCGACGCCAATAATATTCTCTACATGCCCGGGCTCAACGAGGATCTCGCCGCGACCGCCGTCTGGGGCGCGCAGCAGGCGGAGATGCGCGGCGAAGGCAAATATGACGGCGTCTTCTCGCTCTGGTACGGCAAAGGTCCAGGCGTCGACCGCAGCGGCGACGCCTTTCGGCACGTCAATCTCGCCGGCGCCTCGCGCTATGGCGGCGCGCTGGCGCTCATGGGCGATGATCACACCGCGGAATCCTCCACCACCGCGCATCAGTCGGATTACCATTTTGTCGATGTGATGATCCCGATCCTGTCGCCCGCCGGCGTTCAGGAAATTCTCGATTACGGGCTCTATGGTTTCGCCCTGTCGCGCTTCGCGGGCGTGTGGGTCGGCCTGAAGCTCCTCAAGGATACGGTCGAGTCAACCGCCTCGATCGACGGATCGCTCGGACGCATTCGCCCGATTGCGCCGCCGGACTTCTTCATGCCGCCGGGCGGCCTCAATATTCGCCCCGGCGATCCGGTTCTCGCGCAGGAAGCGCGCATGCAGGAGAGCAAGCGCGACGCGATCCTCGCCTTCATCCGCGCCAATCGATTGAACCGCATCATCACGTCCGGCGGCGCCAATCCGAAGATCGGCGTCATCACCGTCGGCAAATCCTATCTCGACGTTCGCCAGGCGATGGACGATCTTGGCCTGGATGAGGTGAAGGCCAACGATCTCGGACTGCGCCTTTACAAGATCGCCGCGCCATGGCCGCTGGAGCCGCAGGGTCTGCGTGAATTCGCCCGCGGGCTCGACCTCATCATTGTCGTGGAGGAGAAGCGCTCGCTCATCGAAGTGCAGCTGCGCGAGGAACTGTACGGCGCGCCGCATCAGCCGCTCTGCATCGGCAAGAAGGACGAGCGCGGCGACTGGCTGTTCCCTGTCAAGGGCGCGCTCGACTCCAATGACGTCGCCATCGCCATCGGCAGGCGGCTTTTGAAATATCATTCGCTCGATGAGCTGGAGGCGCGCGTGCGCCGGCTCGAAAAGCTGCAGGATCGCCGCCGCACGATGACCGACGTCACCGTTCGCGTGCCGCATTTTTGCGCCGGCTGTCCGCATTCGACGTCGACCCATGTGCCCGAGGGCTCGCGCGCCTATACCGGCATCGGCTGCCATTATATGGCGCAATGGATGGACCGCTCGACGGAGGGCTACACCCATATGGGCGGCGAAGGCGCGAATTGGATCGGCGAGGCGCCGTTCTCGACGCGCAAGCATATGTTCCAAAATCTCGGCGACGGCACCTATAATCATTCGGGGTCGCTCGCCATCCGCTTCGCGGTCGCGACCAACACCAACATCACCTTCAAAATTCTTTTCAACGGCGTCGTCGCCATGACCGGCGGCCAGAAGCATGAAGGCGAACTGACGGTCGAAACGATCGCACGCCAAGTCGCCGCCGAAGGCGTGAGGAAAATTGCGGTCGTCACCGACGAACCCGGCAAATATGCGCCGACGATCAGCTGGCCGCCCGGCGTGACGATTCACCACCGCAATGTGCTCAATGAGGTGCAGCGCGATCTGGCGCAGACGGATGGCGTCACCATACTCATCTACGATCAGACCTGCGCCACGGAAAAGCGGCGCCTGCGCAAGCGCGGGCTGATGAACGACCCCGATTCGCGTGTCATCATCAATGAACTCGTCTGCGAAGGCTGTGGCGACTGCGGCACGGCCTCGAACTGCGTCGCGGTGCAGCCTGTCGAAACTGAATTCGGCCGCAAGCGGCGCATCGACCAGTCGGCCTGCAACAAGGACTTTTCCTGCCTGGAGGGGTTCTGCCCCAGCTTCGTCACCGTACATGGCGGGCGCATGAAGAAGGCGCCGCTGCCCTCGATGGAGGACGACAGCGGCCTGCCGGCGTTGCCCGAGCCCCACCTTGCAAAGATCGGCGCCGTGCCCTACGGCGTCCTCATCGCGGGGCTTGGCGGCACCGGCGTCGTCACGGTTTCAGCCATCCTTGGTATGGCCGCGCATCTCGAGGGCAAAGGCGTTGGCGTGATCGACATGGCCGGCCTCGCCCAGAAGGGCGGGGCGGTCTATTGCCATGTAAAGATCGGCCAAACGCCGGCCGACGTTCACGCCATCCGCATCGCTGCGGGCGAAGCCGATCTGATGCTGGGCTGCGACCTCGTCGTCGCCGGCGCGAAGCAGGTGCTCGCCGCCGTCGAGCAGGGCAAGACGGCGGTGCTCGTCAACTGCGCCGAAGTGTTCCCCGGCGACATCGAGCGCAATCCCGATTTCGTGCTGCCGTCGGAAGAGATCAAGCAGGCGATCCGCCGCGCCGGCGGGCCTGAATCGACCTTCATCGACACCACGGCGCTCGCGCAGGCGCTGCTCGGCGACTCGATCGCCGCGAATATCTTCATTCTCGGCTACGCTTGGCAGAGGGGCTATCTGCCGCTCTCGGAGGCGGCGATCCTGCGCGCCATCGAACTGAACGGCGAATCCGTGCCGATGAATCAATCGGCCTTCTTGTGGGGCCGGCGCGCCGCGCATGATCTGAGCAGCGTGCTCGCCACCGTAAAGTCGCTGGGCCAGCCCAATCGCAGTCGCGAGAAATCGAAGACGCTTGAGGAGATCATTGAACGTCGCGCGGCCTTTCTGGCCGATTACCAGAACGAAGCCTATGCTGCGCGCTACCGCAGCCGCCTCGAGAAGATCGCGCGACTTGAGGCCGCGCGCGCGCCGGGTTCGCGCGAACTCACCGAAGCGGTCGCCCGCTATTTGTTCAAGCTGATGGCGGCGAAAGACTATTATGAGGTTGCGCGGCTCTACACGGACGGCGCTTTCCAGCGCCAGCTCGCGGAAAGTTTCGAGGGCGATCTGCGCCTCGAACTGCATCTTGCGCCCAACTTTCCCTCCCTGCAGCGCAAGACCGACTTCGGCGGCTCGCGCAAGATCACCTTTGGTCCCTGGATGTTCAAGGTGCTGCGCGTGTTGGCGGGCATGAAAAAACTGCGCAACACCTGGTTCGACGTCTTCCGCTTCGACCATGACCGCGTGGTCGAGGGCAGGTTGCTTCAGGCTTACGAAGCGCTGCTTGACGAATTCGCCGCATCACTGACGCGGGATAATCATGCGAGCGCGGTGGCGCTCGCACGCGTGCCGGAATACATCCGCGGGTTTGGCCACATCAAGGCGCGCCACATCGCGGCGGCGGACGCTGAGCGCGAGCGGCTCATGGCCGAATATCGCCAGCCAACTGCGGTGAAACTCGCCGCAGAGTGAGCCCCGATGAAAGACTTGGGCAGGCGATGAAAGACTTGGACAGGAAGCAACATCCGGCGGTGCGTCGATTGCTCGATCGGATGGACCCGATCGGCTACCTGCTCACCGAACTCTTCCACCTTCTGGGACTGTTCGCGATTGGCGGCGCGACGGTCTGGGCGGCGGCGAAAGCATTTCTCGAAATGGCGACTAAGGGTCACGCTTCGATCGAAGACCTGTTGCTGCTCTTCATCTATCTCGAAATTGGCTCGATGGTCGGCATCTATTTCCGCACCAACCACATGCCGGTGCGCTTCCTGCTCTATGTCGGCATCACGGCACTGACCCGTCACATGATCGGCTATGTGCAGACGGAAACGCTCCCGGACGTCGGCATACTAATCCTGGCGAGCGCCACGCTCATTCTCTCGCTCGCCGTCCTCACGATCCGCTACGCCTCGGCGCGATTTTCCTCTAACGCGTCGGACGGCGTGGAGGGCTGAGCTCGCCCGCGAGGCGCGCTCCCGCCGTCAGTCGGGGGAAGCGCGGAGACGGCGCGTTATTTCTTCATTTGCGAGAGCGCATCGGCGCAGTCCGGCGAGACTTCACCCTTATGCGCCTGAAAACAGGCGAGGATGCGCCCGCCGCCAGGCATGACGCCGCTGCACAGCCTCGAATAATCGGCCTTGCATCTTACCTTCACGTCGTCGGGAATATCATTTCCCGCCATGGCCTGCATGGGCGCCACGCTGGCGAAGACGGCGATCAGCAACAGGCTTAGGGAATGGCGCATGTAGTTTTCCTGTGTTGGGGTGAGACGAAGCGAACGGCCGAGAGGCTGATTGTGACCCGCCTGCCACGATCAGGGCAAGAGGGCGAGCGCGGGCGGAGAGTAGAGGTCGGGCTGACCCGCCGCGCTTCAAATAGCCGCGCTCACCCCCTTGCGGCCACGGCTTTGCGAGACAGGCCGCTCTGGTCTATGAGAAAACGGCGAAATAGCCGAGGAAAGAATGTCCGCAATACCGAACTTTGCATCGATTCCCTTTGCGTCCGTCGCGCCTGAGCAGGAGGCGAAGCCCCGCCGCTGGCTGACGCCGGAAGGGATCAAGGTGAAGAACGCCTATGGCCCCCAGGATATCGAGGGCCTCGCCTTCGTCGACGGCTATCCAGGCGTCGCGCCTTACATGCGCGGACCCTATCCGACGATGTATGTCGCCCAGCCCTGGACGATCCGCCAATATGCGGGCTTCTCCACGGCCGAGGACTCGAACGCCTTCTACCGGCGCAACCTCGCCGCCGGACAGAAGGGCCTCTCCGTCGCCTTCGATCTCGCGACCCATCGCGGCTATGATTCCGACCATCCGCGCGTCTCGGGCGACGTCGGCATGGCGGGCGTCGCGATCGACTCGATCTACGACATGCGCACGCTGTTCGACGGCATTCCGCTCGATCAGATGTCGGTGTCGATGACCATGAACGGCGCGGTGCTGCCCATTCTCGCGCTCTTCATCGTCGCGGCGGAAGAGCAGGGCGTGCCGGCCGAAAAGCTGACCGGCACGATCCAGAACGACATCCTCAAAGAATTCATGGTGCGCAACACCTACATCTATCCGCCCGACCCTTCGATGCGCATCGTGTCGGATATTTTCGCCTATACCTCCAAGCATATGCCGAAATTCAACTCGATCTCGATTTCCGGCTATCACATGCAGGAGGCCGGCGCCTCGGCTGATCTCGAATTGGGTTATACGCTCGCCGACGGCGTCGAATATGTGCGCGCCGGCGTCGCGGCGGGCCTCGATATCGACGCCTTCGCGCCGCGCCTTTCCTTCTTCTTCGCCATCGGCATGAATTTCTTCATGGAGGTCGCGAAGCTGCGCGCCGCGCGTCTGCTGTGGGCGCGGCTGATGAAGGATCTCGGGGCCAAGTCCGAGAAGAGCATGACCCTGCGCACGCATTGCCAGACCTCCGGTTGGTCGCTGACGGCGCAGGATGTTTACGTCAACGCCATCCGCACCTGCGTCGAGGCGATGGCGGCGACTCAGGGGCATACGCAATCGCTGCACACAAATGCGCTCGACGAGGCGCTCGCGCTGCCGACCGACTTCTCCGCCCGCATCGCGCGCAACACGCAGATCGTTCTGCAGGAGGAAAGCGGCACGACGCGCATCATCGATCCGTGGGGCGGCTCTTACTATGTCGAGCGCTTGACCGCGGAGCTCGCCAAGGGGGCCTGGGCGCATATCGAGGAAATCGAGACGCTGGGCGGCATGGCGAAAGCGATCGCCGCTGGCGTGCCCAAGCAGCGCATCGAAGAGGCGGCCGCGAAGACGCAGGCGCGCATCGACAGCGGCACGCAGGTGGTCGTCGGCGTGAACAAATATCAGCCGGTGAACGACGCCAAGCCGAATGTGCTCAAGGTCGACAACGCCGCCGTGCGCGCCGCGCAGCTCGATAAGCTCAAGCGGCTACGTGAAGAACGCGATGAAGCGAAGACGCAAGCAGCGCTCGATGCGCTGACCGACGGCGCCACGTCGGGCGCCAATCTTCTCGATCTCGCGGTCAAGGCGGCGCGGGCGAAGGCCAGCGTCGGCGAGATCTCTTTCGCGCTCGAAAAAGTGTTCTCGCGCCATCAGCCGAAAGCCAATGTCATCTCCGGCGTCTATGCGAAGGAAGCCGGCAAGGACAGTCAGCATCTCGGCCGCGTCATCGGCATGACGCGCGATTTCGAGGACAACGTCGGCCGCAAGCCGCGCATCCTCGTCGCCAAGATGGGGCAGGACGGCCATGATCGCGGCCAGAAGGTCATCGCCTCGGCCTTCGCCGACATGGGCTTCGACGTCGTCATCGGCGATCTCTTCGCGACGCCCGACGAAGTCGCCAGGAAAGCGGCGGAAGCCGACGTGCATATCGTCGGCGTTTCGACGATGACCGCCGGCCATCTGACCCTGACGCCGGAACTGCGCGACGCGCTGAAGCGCGCCGGACGCGGCGACATCATGATGGTCGTCGGCGGCGTCATCCCGCCCGATGATTTTCAGGCGTTGTATGATTCTGGAGCGGCGGCGATTTTCCCGCCCGGCACCAACATTCCGCTGGCGGCGGAGAAGTTGCTGTACGAGCTGAATATCCGTCTGGGCTTCGCGCAGCGCGAAGTGGCGAAGGCGGGGTAGCTTCTACGCTCTCGCGATCATGGCCGGGTTTGTCCCGGCCATCCACAAAATCCGCCGCAGGTCCTGGTGTGGAGGCCCGCGCCAAGCGCGGGCATGACGCATTCGGGCATTGCACTATATAATTTGGTCGGCGAAGGGAGCCGGCGATGGACGAAGACGCTTTCAATATGGCCATTCGGAAGTTTCTCAAGGAAGTGGGCGTCACCTCGCAGCGCGAGATCGAGCGCGTCGTGCGCGAACACAAGGCTTCAGGCGACCGGTTGAAGCTGCGCATGACGCTGACGGCGGAAGGAACGCCTCTCAATCACGTCGTCGAAAGCGAGATCAACGTTCGCTGAGGCGGTCAGATCGTCGGCGGCTCGACGATGCAGGCGACTTCGGCGATCTCGGCGGCAAACGCCCTTATCTGCTGCTTTTCCGACTCGAGAGTGAGTTTCGCCTCGGCGCGGGCCAGGGCGTCCGCGGACTGGCGGAGGGCGGCCTTGCCGAATGTCATCGCGTCATCGCGCGTCAGACCGAGCAAGATTTTCTGCAGCCAGATCTGAACTTCGACCATCGCGGCGCCGTCGCGGGCGATGGGGCGAAAGAAATCCTCGAACATGTCCCCGACGTCGAGCGGCGGCAGATAGATGTTGGGAAAGGTCACTTCCGCCGCGCTGCGGGTCTCCCACAGAGCGAGAAGGCGCGCGCCGCGCGTGAGCACGTCGATCGCCGTGCCAGGATCGTTAATCGCCGGGGAGAGCGCGCGCGAAGCGATTTCGCCAAGGACGATCAAGCCGAACCGGGGATCCTGCTCGAAGGTTCGATTGTCGCCGACAGAAAAAACGCCTCGCAAAGTCTCCGTCAGCTCCTTGAGAAGCTCGTGTTCAATTTGCGGACATAAAACGTAACACAATGGCTTGGTGCGATGCGCGAAAGATCCGGGATTGACCTCTATCCACAAGGTCGCGTCTGCCTCTTCCGCCGCTTCCTGCGCGGCTTCGAGGTCCATGTGCAGGACATAGCCCGGCCGCTCGGCATGAATGGGCGTCGCGTTCTCGGGCGGCGGCGCGGCCAGGGGTTTGCATCCGAGATATGGCGATTCGAGGCGCTCCTCCAACGCTTCGGCGGTTGCGCTTTCGACCCGCGGCAGCAGGTCTGAAAAGCGGCCGAAGACCCGCAGCAGATCAATCCAGCGAATGAAATTCCAAAACATCAGCGCGATGACCATAAGCGTGACGGAGAACAGCAGAAGCCGTCCAGCGCCGCCGTACATCCCCATTTTGAGCGTGACGATTCCGACAAGGCTGAAGACGAAGGCGCCGAGAAAGGTCGCGATGACCTTTTGAGAGGTCTGCTCTTCAAGCAGAAGCTGCGTTGCGCGTGGCGTCGCGTTCGATGCGGCGCTGGCGATTGCGGTCGCCATAATGCCGAGCGAGAAGGTCGACACCGCCAGCATTGAGGAAGCCAGTATGGTCAGCACGCTTTCGAGGGCGTCAGCGCCGAGTTCCTGGTCGATCCATTCCGGCACGTAAGTGCGCAACAGGAAGGCGGCGAAGGCTGTGACGCAGGCGACGATCGCATAAAGCGTGACCCGCACCCATAATTGCTGGAAGAAATGGGACAGCCGCCACGCCCACTTGCTTTGCATGCCCGTTCTCTCTGAAGCGCCGCAACGAAGCTTCAGACGGAAATAGCGCGCGCACGGCATGAAGCACGGCGACGTTCACGCGATTGGCGTAGAACGCTTGAAAGAGGATCGCTATTTCCACCCCAGCGTGTTCGCTGATGGGAAGGTCGTCTGTCTCGCCTACGAGAAAAGCGCGCAGAATCTCGGGCGACTGCGTAACCGTGGCCCATGGCGAGGGTTGAAAAGGGCGGCGGCTACAGCGCAACCGCGCATGGCGCGGTTGCGCTGTCTTACTGTCCAGACGTCAACTTAGCCAAGTCTGGACCGGCGGCCATCACCAGCAGGTGCAGCCGCCGCCGTAGCCGTAATAAGCGGGCGCGGCCGCGCCGTAGTAGCCCGGATATCCAGATCCATAATAGCCGTAGCCGTACGGGCTCGTCGCTGCGCCGAGCGCCAGGCCGGTGGCCAGGCCCGCCACGCCGAGCCCCAGCCCGGCGCCTGAACCCCAATAGCCCCCGCGGCCCCAACCGCCGCCGTAACCCCAGTGGCGGCCCCATCCACCTCCGCCCCATCCGCCCCCACCCCAACGGCTCCACGCGGAGGCCGGGGTCGCGACCGACACCGCGCCGAGGAGCATGGTGGCGGCGAGCGCTGTCGTGAGTAGTTTGCGTGAGTTTTTCATTCCAAAATCTCCAGGTCCTCAGGTGAGGAGCCCCCCGAGCACGCCTAACGCGACACCACTTCTCTTGTTCCGGCGCGAGGATGGGTAGGAAAACCTTTATCCTGCAGAGGCCGAGGCTTTCGCACTGCTCTTTCAGCGCTCGCAAGGAAAAAATCGCACGAATTCCGTCGCGCTCATCAAAGCTTGCTGCTTGCGCGTAAATCTCGGCGCCTGGCGCAAGTGAATGTGGAATCGCGCAGATTCGAACGGCCCGTGACGGTGCGCTGCGTGAGCGATCAGTCAGGACAAAGCGCGTTGATTTGAAACGATCGCAAAAGCGCCGGACCGGCGATGTGCGAGATTTCTCTATGCTATGAAATGGCGAGAGAGACGGGACTTGAACCCGCGACCTCCGGCGTGACAGGCCGGCGCTCTAACCAACTGAGCTACTCCCCCGCGAGCGCGTGCACGCGAGAGGCGCCAGATAGCGCAGCCGCATCTTGAGGTCAAGGAACTTCGCGATCGCGGCGCCCCGGACGAGGCGTCGCCAGGCGGGCCAATCCGTGCGAGCGCCGCGGTAATCGGGGTCTTCCCGTCCTTCCTTTGCCTTTCCTTCCCGCCTGCATTAAGCCTCGCGCCATATAAGGAGACAGATGTTGGACGACGACATGCGCAGGCGGCGCATCCGGGTGCGCGCCTGGCGGCGAGGCATGCGCGAGATGGACATCCTGATGGGAAGCTTCGTGGACGCGCGCGTCGAGACGCTTCCGGCCGAGGCGCTCGACGAGCTCGAGACTCTGCTCGATCTGCCGGACGCCGCGGTGTTTCGGTGGCTGTCGGGGGCGGAACAGCCCCCCGCCGAGCGTGAAACGCCGCTTCTGCGGCAGATCATCGCCTTTCACAGACATGACGGGCCGATCCATTGAGCGCTGCCGCGACAAAGCTCAAGAAAGCGGCGGCGGGTCTCGAAGCCGCGCGTCGCGGCCTCGTCAAAGGCGAAAGGCTGATATTCGCCCATGCGCCGGACGGCTTCGACGCCTTCGTCAGCGCCGATCTGGCGCGTGCGCTCGCGCGCGAGGCGGAAGGGCAGGCGGCGGTCTTCGTGCATGTGGCGCGCGACGCCGCGCGGTCGTCGGCCTTTCGCGCCGCGCTGCGTTTCGCCAATCCCGACGTCGAAATCCTCGACATTCCAGGATGGGACTGCCAGCCCTACGATCGGGTGTCGCCGCACGCCGGCGTCGTGGCGCGGCGCATGACCGCGCTTTCGCGTCTCACGCGCGCAAAATCCTCGTCCGAACGCCCGCGCGTCGTCACGACCACCGTCGACTGCCTGCTGCAGCGCGTTCCGCCGCAGAAAATGGTCGCCGCTGAAAGCTTCGCGGCCGCGCCCGGCAATGTCGTGAAGCTCGACGAATTGGCGCTTTGGCTCGAGTCGAACGGCTATCTGCGCGCCAGCACGGTGCGAGAGACCGGCGAATATGCGCAGCGCGGCGGCATCGTCGATCTTTATCCGCCGGGGCTGCCGGCCCCGATCCGTCTCGATTTCTTTGGAGAAACGCTCGAGTCGATCCGCTCGTTCGATCCCGATACGCAACGCGCCACGGGGCAGCTGCGTTCGCTCGACCTGACGCCCATGAGCGAATTGCGGCTGACGAGCGAGACGATGCGCCGCTTCCGGCAGTCCTACGCCGCGCGCTTTGGCGGGCAGACCCGCGGCGACGCGCTTTATGAGGCTATCAGCGAAGGCCGACGTTTCCACGGCATGGAGCATTGGCTGCCGCTCTTCTACGAGCGGATGGATACGCTTTTCGATTATCTGGGCGAGGCCCCTGTCGTACTCGATCCGCTTGTCGAGGACGCCGCGGCGGAGCGCGTCAAGCAGATCGAGGATTATTACGACGCGCGCAAACATGCACATGATCTCGATCCCGCCGCCTCAAACTACAAGCCGCTTGAACCGCGCGCGCTCTATCTGTCGCTCGACGAATGGCGCGGCGCGATAGAGGGCCGCGCGGCGGCGCAATTCTCTCCCTTCGCGGCGCATGAGGACGAGAAAGCCATCGACTGCGGCGCGCGTCCCGGCCGCGACTTCGCGCCCGAGCGCAATACGCCGGACGTCAATGTGTTCCAGGCTGCCGCGGACCATGTCGAGGCGCTGCGCGACGCCGGCCGAACGGTCATCGTCACCGGCTGGTCCGAGGGCTCCTGCGAGCGGCTCGGCCATGTGCTCGCGGAGCACGGCTTGCCCGACCTGCCCCGCGTCGCCTCGCTGCCACAGGCGTTGTCAAACGCCGTCTCCGTCGCTGTTCTCGGGATCGAGCACGGCTTCGAGACGGATGCTTACGCGGTTCTGGGCGAGCAGGACATTCTCGGCGATCGCTTCGTTCGCCGCCGTCGCAAACGCAAGCCGAACGAAAATCTTCTTGGCGAAGTCGCCGCGCTCGCCGCCGGCGATCTTGTCGTGCATGTCGATCACGGCATCGGCCGTTTCATCGGTCTTGAAACGATCTCCGCCGCCGGCGCGCCGCATGATTGCCTGGAGCTCCACTACGCTGGCGGCGACAAGCTCTATCTGCCGGTCGAGAATATCGAGCTTCTGACGCGCTACGGCGACGAGGACGCCCAAGCGCAGCTTGATCGCCTTGGCGGCGCCGGGTGGCAGTCGCGCAAGTCGCGGATGAAGAAGCGCATCCGCGAAATGGCCAAAGGGCTCATCGAGATTGCGGCGCAGCGGCATCTGCGCGAGGCGCCCAAGCTCCTGCCGCCGGAGGGACTCTACGACGAATTCTGCGCGCGCTTTCCTTATGACGAAACCGAGGATCAGCTTGCCGCGATCGATGCGACCATCGATGATCTCGCCGCCGGCCGGCCGATGGATCGACTGGTTTGCGGCGACGTTGGCTTTGGCAAGACCGAGGTCGCGCTGCGCGCGGCCTTCTGCGCCGCCATCAATGGCATGCAGGTGGCCGTCGTCGCGCCGACAACTTTGCTTGCGCGCCAGCATCACAAGACCTTCAGCGAGCGCTTCGCGGGTCTGCCGGTGCGCATCGGACGCTTGTCGCGCATGGTGGGCGCCGTGGAAACGCGCGAGACGAAGAAGGATCTCGCCGAGGGCCGAATCGAAATCTTGATCGGCACGCATGCCGTGCTTGGCAAAACGGTGAGCTTCAAGGATCTGGGCCTCGTCATCATCGACGAGGAGCAGCATTTCGGCGTCGGCCATAAGGAGCGACTGAAGGAGTTGCGCGCCGAGGTGCATGTTCTGACGCTCTCGGCGACGCCGATACCGCGCACGCTGCAACTCGCCATGACCGGCGTGCGCGAGCTGTCGATCATCGCCACGCCGCCGATCGACCGGCTTGCGGTGCGCAGCTTCATCTCGCCCTTCGACCCGCTTATCGTGCGTGAAGCGCTGCTGCGCGAGCGCTATCGCGGCGGCCAGGCCTTCTTCGTTTGTCCGCGCATCGAGGACCTCGAGGACGCTGTGGCGTTTCTGCGCGAAAACGTGCCTGAGTCGAAATTCGTCATGGCGCATGGGCAGATGAACGCGAGCGAACTCGAGGACAAGATGTCGGCCTTCTGCGATGGCAAATTCGACATTCTGCTGTCGACGACGATCGTCGAGTCGGGTCTGGACATCCCACGCGCCAACACGCTGATTGTCTGGCGCGCCGATATGTTCGGCCTCGCGCAGCTCTATCAGCTGCGTGGCCGCGTCGGTCGCGCCAAATTGCGCGCTTATGCGCTGTTCACGACGCCTGCCAACCGCACGATGACGCCTCAGGCGCAAAAGCGTCTCGAAGTGCTGCAGTCCCTCGATACGCTTGGCGCGGGCTTCCAACTTGCAAGTCACGATCTCGACATTCGCGGCGCCGGCAATCTGCTTGGCGAGGAGCAGTCGGGACATATCAGGGAGGTGGGCTACGAGCTGTATCAGCAGATGCTCGCCGACGCGATCGCGCTGCTGAAGGCTGGAGTCGAGGAGCCGCAGGAGGAAGTCTGGTCGCCGACGATCGCGATCGGCGCGCCGGTGACGATACCGGAAGACTACGTCGCCGACCTCACGCTGCGCCTGCAGCTCTATCGCCGTCTGTCGACGCTCGAAACGGATCAAGACATCGAAGCTTTCGCCGCCGAGATGATCGACCGTTTCGGCCCCATCCCGCCGGAAGTGGAACAGTTGCTTGAGATCGTCGCGATCAAGGCGCTCTGCCGGCGCGCGCATGTCGAGAAGATCGACGCTGGGCCGAAGGGCGTCATCGTCGCGTTCCGCGAAGACAAATTCGCAAATCCCGCCGGGCTCGTGCGTTATGTCGCCGAGCAGCGGACGCGCGCCAAGGTGCGTCCCGACATGCGCGTGGTGTTCATCCGCGAATTCGAGAACACGAAACAGCGCCTCGCCGGCACGCGCCGAATTCTGCGCGCGCTTGTCGAGATCGCGGAAAAGAAGGCCGCATAACTTTTTGCGCCGCACCCCGGCGACGGTATTTCGCTTGTGCGAAGAAAAGATGCGACATCAAAACTCGCATTTTATAGAGGCGCGCCGCGCAACCGCCATGGCCGACGGAAAGACGGGCGATCGGCTTGCGCCTACGGGTTTTTGCATCGCGAGATCTGTTCAAAAACAGCAGAGACGGCTTTCAAAATTCATGCGTCTGCGTGACGATTCGCCCATCGCCTCACGGCTTGATCTGTGACAAAGTTGCAGACGTTCATCGGCGTCTGATGCTCGTTAGGCGCTCAACATGCGCGAAACTCCACAAATGATTCGTCGCGCCAGCGACGAGCGGAGCGATCGCGACAAACATCACAAGGGAGGGCGCCATGACGACGCGGAAACAAGGCTCGCGGGGAAAATTGCTTGCGGCGAGCGCCGCCGCTTTGCTCCTCGCAGCTGGACTCTCAATGGCGCAGGCGCAGCAGGGCGCCGAACATGGCGGCATGGATCATAACAAGATGGACCATGGCGCCATGGAGCACGGCGCCAACGCCACGGCGCAATGGGCGGACCCCGGCAAGGCGCAATCGGGCGCCGCTGAATCCGGCAAGGCCGATGAGCACAAGAGCGAAGCGGGCAAGGCCGACGACGATCATGCAGGCCATCACGGGATGTCGGGCATGGGCCAGGGCGGCGGCTCGATGGGCGGGATGTCTGGCATGGATCATGGCGGCGGCAAGGACGGCGGCATGGGCGGCGGCATGAGTGGCGGCATGGGCGGCGGCATGGGCGGGATGATGGGCGGCATGTCGGGCATGAGCCACGGCGGCGGCAAGGATGGCGGCAAGGGCGGCGACGGCATGAGCGGCATGTCGCATGCCGGCGGCGGGATGATGAACAAAATGGTCTGCGGCTTCGCCGAACATGTCGAAGGGCGGCTCGCCTATTTCAAGGCCGAGTTGAAACTCACCGACGCGCAAACTGGCGCCTGGAAGGCTTTCGACGAGGCGTGGCGCGCCGCGGCCCAAAAGGCGAAGCAAAAATGCGACGCCGCCGATATGCGCATGGACCATTCAAAACCGGAAGTGTTGAATAAGCTCACGATGATGGAGAACCATATGGTCGACCATCTTGAGGCGGTGCGCGCGCAGAAGGCTGCGATCGAGTCGCTCTTCACCAATTTGAGCGATGAGCAGAAGAAGACCGCAAATGAGACGCTGAGCGGCATCATGAAGGTCGGCATGTCCATGGGCGATATGATGGGCGGCATGGGCGGCGGCATGATGGGCGGCGGCATGGGCGGCATGAGCGGCGGCATGAGCGGCGGCATGGGCGGCATGCAGCACTAACCCGCGAAAAAATCATTCCCGGCGGGCAGCAGGTCCGGCCGGGAATGCATTTAAACGAACTGCGTTTCAGCGTTTCGAGCCGCTCTACTCCACCGAGAATTCGCGCATCATACCCGCGTCCTCGTGCTCGAGGTTGTGGCAGTGGTACATGAAGCGGCCCTTGAAATCGCCAAAGGGCTTGACGATCCGCAGGCGCTCGCCCGGCGCGACGAGCACCGTGTCTTTTAGACCGCTGTCGATAAAGCCGTCGCGGATCGAGGCGTAGGCGTCCTCGTCGCCTTCGAAGCTCCGCTCGATAATCTCGAAGGGCTGGCCGTGCAGATGGATGGGATGCGCCATCGACATCATTCCCATCATGCCCATGCCGCCCATCCCCATGCCGCCCATGCGGCCGCGCATCATGCCGCCCATTCCCATTCCCATTCCCATTCCGCCCATGCCGCCGTGGTCATGGAAAATCTCAACAAGCTGCGTGGTGTCGACCGGAATGCGTTCGCGGGGCTGGATGTCGTCGTGGCCATAGGGCCGGCCGTTGAGGAACATCGCCATGTGGGCCATGGTGATCGCGATCGGGATCGGGTCGCCGGTATTGGCGACCTCTTCCTTGCGGAAGCGCCTGATGGTTGAGAGCTTCTCCGGAACCGTCCATGAATCGGTTGAAGCTTGCGTCACCCTGGCCGTAAACAAGGGGAATGCCTCGCCCATGGCCAGAGTGCTTCCCATCATGCGCTGCGCCATCGGCGGAATCAGACCGTAGAATTCTCCGCTCAGCATGGTCAGCTTCGCGCCTTGTGGGCGGCCGCTGAAATCGACGATGAGATCGACGCGCTCGGCGGGCGCGAGCATCACATAGGGACGCTTTTCCGCCTTCTCGAGAAGTCCGCCGTCGACGCCGATCACGGTCAGCGGCGTCCGGTCATCCCAGCACAGTTTGTAGATGCGCGCGTTCGAGCCGTTGAGGATGCGCAGGCGATAGGCGCGGCTCGCGACGTCGAGCTTGAAGTCGCTTCGTCCATTGACGAGCGCGCGGTCGCCATAAAATCCGAACATGCTCGTATGCATGTCGCCGCCGTAGGCGAGCTGATTGTCGTCGTCGAAGGAGCGATCCTGAATGACGAGCGGAATTTCGAACGCGCCGGACGGCAGGCCGAGCCCGCGCTCCTCCTCATCTTCGACGATGATCGCGCCGGCAAGGCCGCGATAGACCTGCGTCGCCGTCTTCTCGTGCGTGTGGGGATGATAGAAATACATCCCGGCGCGATTGCGGATCTCGAACTCATAGACATAGGTCTCGCCCGGATCGATCGCCGCCGTCGGATGGCCGTCCATGAGCATCGGCACATGCAGCCCGTGCCAATGCGTGATGGTCTCCTCCGGCAATTCGTTGCGAAGCCGAATGCGGATTTTTTGTCCCTTGGTGAAACGCAGCAGGGGGCCGAGGTAAGCGTCAGGCAGCGTCGTCAGCGCGTTTGGCGGGCCTTTGATCAGATTGCCGACGTAGCGCCACACGCGCGTCGGCTTGCCGGTCAAAATCGGCGTCTCGTCGCGCTTGCAGATCAGTTCGAGTTCGACGTCCGGCGTGAAGGCGTCGGACGCCTGGTTGGGCGCGATCCGGCGCGTCGCATGACCCTGGCCGTAGGCCGGGGCGCGGATCGTCGCCGCTGCGCCCGCGCCGATGAGAAATCCCCGGCGCGACAAGGGTTTAAAGCGTTTCATGCATCCCCCCAAGCGGCGTTCGAGCGCCACTTAAATTAGCTCCTTCTTATATATGCGGTCTCGGCGCATTGATAACTGCGGCAAAAGGCGTCATGCTTTTTCCGGGAGCGCGTTTTTGCCCAAAGGCGGCTATAAATTTATAGTGGCTTGCCCTGCGATACCGACTAAATCGACCATGCAAGCAGCGGCGGCGCTGGAGCGCGGCTTTCCATCGCAATGAACGACAGCAGCGGACCGCGCGCCTTTAACGCGACCTTAGCCGTGGACGCCCTTCGGCGGCGCCGCGCGCTTGTCGTGCGCCCACGATTCCTCATCTTTCTCCTGCTGTGCCTGCTGGCGCATCTCTGCGTTCTCGCATTCCTGCTCTTGGAGGACTGGCGCTCCGCCCGCGAAGCGGCGCCCATCGTCGAGGAAACTCCCGTCGAGGTGATCACCGAACCGCCCGCGCCGAAGCAGGAAGAGCCGCCGCCGCCGGAGCCGGAAAAACCGCCGGAGCAGCAAAAACAGCAGCAGAAGCCGCCGCCGCCGCCCGTGGTAGAGGAAAAGCCCGCGTTCGACGCGCCGGAGGCCGAGAGCAAGACCAAATCCGACGTCAACGCGCCTGAGGAGAATGAGCTCAAAACGCCGAAGAACGAGGCGGAGAAGCAGAATATCACGCCCAAGGACGAGAAGCCTCAGGGCATGAAGGACGCGGAGGACGAAGAGGGTAAGGCCAAGGCGCCGGAAGAAACCAAAGACACGCCGATCGAGGACAAGAGCGACGCGGAGATCGTTGAGCAGGCCGCGCCCGAAAAGAAGCCGCAGGAGAAGCCCGATCCCAATGAGAAAGGGTCGGTGAAGAAGGGCGAGGCCAACTCGATCGCCGATCAGCTGGCGGCGCTTGCGCCGATCCCCGACTATACGCTCGCCGCGCCGCGAAAGTTCTCGCCGGTCGGCGGCGGCCACGCGAAGACGACCTATCTGACGATCCTCTATGGGCTCATCATGCCGCACATGCATATTCCGGCGCGCGTGCGCGGGAGCGGCGCGATCGGCAGGGGCGCGGTCGTCTTCTATATCGACGAGATGGGCAATCTCACCCATCAGGCTGTGCAGCAACCGAGCGGCGCGCCCGATCTCGACGCCGCGGCGCTCGCCGCCGTGCGCCGCGCCGCGCCTTTCCCAGCGCCGCCCCGCGGCCTGCCGCATTCGATGCTGTTCAGCTACGCGACGAAATAGCGCGTGGGTTCAGGCTGGCCGCCTACACGAGCGCGATGGCCGAAACGAGCCGCCCATAGTCCGGCTCGCGGCGGTGGACGCTGCGGCGGAAGCTGAAACAGCGCGCCTCATCGGCATAAGTGTCGACGCCGAGGTCTTCAAAGGAGGCGACGTCCAGCGCCTCGACGCGTGAGGCGATGAAGCCCGGCAGATCGAAGGTCGCATGGCCCTCGCGGGCCGTCGGCGTAAAGAAGCGCGAGAAGGACGCGTCGGCGTCGCGAAACTGATCGATGAATTCCGGCCCCACTTCATAGCTCGTCGCGCCGATCGCCGGGCCGAGCGCGACATGGACGTCGGCGCGGCGCGCGCCATGCGCCTCCATCTCACGGACGGTCGCTTCGATGACGCCGCCGAGCGCGCCCTTCCAGCCGGCGTGGCAGGCGCCGATGACGGCCGCCTTCACGTCGGCGAACAGCAGCATGCCGCAGTCGGCGCCGGTGACGCCGAGCGCCAGCGAGACTTCCGCCGTCACCACGCCGTCGCATCGCGGCCGCGCGTCAGCGCTCCACGGTTCGCGCACGGCGCGCGCCTCCGCGGAATGGATCTGGAATGGCACCAGCAGGCGCTCGGCCTCGACTCCGAGCCGCGCCGCCATGCGGGCGCGATTCTCCTCGACATGCGGCGGCGCGTCGCGTGAGCCGACGCCGCCATTGAGCGATGCGTAGACGCCTTCGGAAACGCCGCCGTCGCGGGTGAAAAAAGCGTGGCGCAGGCCGGGCAGGGTGAGATTTCGCGCGGTCAGCGCAGGCGGTTCGAACGTCATCGCGTCAATGTTACACGAAAAATCCCGGCAGGTCGGGCATGTCGGGATGGGTCACCGCCATCACTTTGAACAGTCCGCCCATCTGATGGCGCGCATCGTCGACGCCGGTGAGACGTTCGAAAGCGTCGATGATCGATTGCGCCTGTTCGGGCGTCGCCTTTTTCGACAAGGTCTCGGCGCGACGTTCGATGCCAAGCTGCAGCAGAAATTGCGCTTGCGTGACCGGGCCCATCACTTTGGCGCCGCGCGCACGGGCGGCGCGCGCCAGAGCCGCGAAATCGACGTGAGTGGTCAGATCCGCATCTCCCGGGTTGGCGAGCGGATCGACATAGGCGTGGCGTGACACCGCCTGCAGACTTTCGCCAAGCGACGTCTGTTCATAGCCATAGTCAATGAGCAGCAGCGCGCCGCCCTCCGCGACAAGCCGCGTCGCGATGTCGCCGATAAGCTTTTGACTCGCCGCGCTCACTTCGATGATCGATCCTTCGCGCGCCGGAACGTTGAGCGTCGGCTCGATCTGATCGGACAGTCCAAAGACGAGTTCGCCTTCAGCGTTGAGCCCGACAAGTTGTTCGCGCCAGCCGCCGGCGGTCTTGACGAAGTGCCTGACGGGCAAGGCGTCGAAGAACTCATTGGCGAGGATGAAGGCGGGACCGGGCGGGGTTTCGGCGAAATCCAAATGCCACTGCGCCGGCTTTGCGGCCCTGGTCAGCGTTTGGCGTTGAGTCTCGCGCAGAACCGGACTGGTTTCGACGAGATGCACGCTGACCGCGGAAAAGAAGTTGGGCGCGATCGGCGTCACACGCAGCACGTCCGACATCAGCGTGCCGCGTCCGGGTCCGAGCTCGATGAGCCTCGCCGCATTCGGCGCGCCCGCCGCGCGCCAGGCTTCGGTGACCCAGACGCCGAGCAATTCGCCGAACATCTGACTGATCTCCGGCGCGGTGACGAAATCGCCGCCCGCGCCGAAAGGGTCGCGCGTCATGTAATAGCCGTAGCGCGGATGCGTCAGACAGAGCGACATGTAGCGCTCGAGCGTCATCGGCCCGTCATGAGCGATCGTCTCGACGATCTCTCTCTTTAAGGCGCTCATGCCGTCGCGCTCCTGGGGCGTAGCGCGAACAGGATCGCCGCCGCGCCAATTAAAACAAGCGGCGCAGAAAGGACCATGCCCATGGTCAATCCATGGGGCAGCGCTTCCTGAACCGGATCGGGTTCGCGAAAAAACTCGCAGAAAATCCGCGCCAAACCATAGCCGGCGCCGAAGAGACCGGTGACGAGGCCCGGGTGTTTGAGCGCGCCGTGGCGCGCGGCGAACCACAAGAGCAGGCCCAGGGCCACGCCTTCGAGCCCCGCCTCATAAAGCTGGCTGGGATGGCGGAGGACGTCGCCTGCGCCGGGAAACACCATCGCCCAGGGAACGTCGGCTTCGCGCCCCCACATCTCCGGCTTGATGAAATTGGCGAGACGACCGAAGAAAATGCCGATAGGCGCCACCGCCGCGCAAATGTCGCTCACGGTCAGGAGCGGCACGCCGCTGCGGCGGGCGTAAAGTACCATGCCGATCATCGCGCCGACGAGCCCGCCGTGGAAGGCCATGCCGCCCTTCCAGGTCTGAAAAATTTCCAGCGGATGCGCGAAATAGAACGCCGGATCATAGATCAGCACATGCCCCAGTCGTCCGCCGATGACGACGCCGAAGGCGACGAAGACGAGAAGATCATCGAGAGACTCTCGGCTTGGTCGCGGTTGGCCGCGCCTCCAGAGCGCGTCGTTGGCGGCGAGCGCGCGCAAGCCGAGCCAGCCGAAGATGAAGCCGCCGATATAAGCGAGCGCATACCACCGCAACGGCACGGGCCCGATGTTGACGGCGACAGGATCGATCACTGGAAAGGGAAGCACGAAAATCGGCATTAACCAGGTCCGGGCGCGGGCGCGCGTTTCAAACCCACACGCCCAGACTGTCTTTTACCCGCCGGCATGACGGATGTCATGTCCGGTCTGAACCGCTTCAAAACGCGCGCGAGACGCAGATCACGCCGCCAATTTCTGAGGCATGAAGCGTCCGTAGAAGCTTTCGCCCTTCGCCGCCATGTCGCGCAGCAATTGCGGCGGCTCGAAACGCTTGCCATATGTCGCGGCGAGCTTGTCGCACAGCGCGACAAAGGCCTTCGCGCCCATGCCGTCGATGTAGGAGATGACGCCGCCGGTGAAGGGCGCGAAGCCGAAGCCGAGAATGGAGCCGACGTCGGCCTCGCGCGGATCGGTGACGACGCCCTCGGCCATGGCGCGCGCCGCCTCGACCGCCTGCGTGACGAGAAAGCGCTGCTTCATTTCGGCGACGTTAAGCGTATCGGGATCGAGTTCAGTCTGCATCAGGGCCGACAGACCGGGCCAAAGGCTTTTGGCTCCATTGGCGTGGTAGTCGTAGAAGCCCTTGCCGTTCTTGCGCCCGAAGCGGCCGTTTTCCTCGACCATGAAGCGCAGCACGCGCTCCTGCGCGGGATCGACCGAGCCTTCGCCGAGGTCCTTCTTCGTCGCCTGCAGGATTTTCCATCCGAGATCGAGCGCGACTTCGTCATTGAGCGACAACGGCCCAACCGGCATGCCGGCCATGCGGGCGACATTCTCGATCATCGCCGGCGGCACGCCGTCGACAAGCATGATCTGCCCTTCACGAACATAATTGAGCACGCAGCGATTGGCGAAGAATCCGCGCGAGTCGTTGACGACGATCGGCGTCTTCTTGATGGTGCGAACGAAGTCGAGCGCCGTCGCCAGCGCGCGGTCGCTGGTTTTCTCGCCCATGATCACTTCGACGAGCAGCATCTTCTCGACGGGCGAGAAGAAATGAATGC
This sequence comes from Methylocystis sp., assembly GCA_036560365.1. Classification (GTDB taxonomy): domain Bacteria; phylum Pseudomonadota; class Alphaproteobacteria; order Rhizobiales; family Beijerinckiaceae; genus Methylocystis. The sequence continues at coordinate 25,969 of DATBRI010000048.1, read as the reverse complement.
CGATGAAGTTCTCGGGCTTCTGCGTGGTTTCCGCGAGCGAGGTGATCGGCAGAGTCGACGTGTTCGAGGCGAAGATCACATCGGCGCCCACGACCTCCTGGGCGCGCTTCGTCACGTCGGCCTTGACGGCGCGGTCTTCGAATACGGCTTCGAGCACCAGATCGCAGCCTTTGAGCGCGTCATAATCGGCGGTGGCGACGACGCGCGCCATCAGCGCGTCCTTGTCGGCGGCGCTGGCGCGGCCCTTGCTGACAGAACTCGAGATGAGTTTGTCGATTGTCGCGACGCCCTTGTCGGCGCTCTCCTGATCGCGGTCGATCAGCACCACGACGAGGCCGTTCAAGGCGCTGATATAGCCGACGCCCGCGCCCATGAAGCCCGCGCCGATAATGCCGATCTTCTTGAGATTGGTGGGGCCGACGTCCTTTGGTCGATGCGCGCCCTTGTCCAACTCGTTTTTCGAGAGAAACAGCGAGCGGATCATCGCCGCCGCTTCCTTGGAGCGCAGAATATGCGCGAACCAGCGCGCCTCGACGGTCAGCGCCTGGTCCATCGGCAATTGCAGCCCTTCGTAGACGGCGTGCAGAATGGCCTTGGCTGCGGGATAATTGTCATAGGTCTCGCGCCGATAGATCGCGTTGGCGGCGGGCCAGACCATCATGCCGGTCGGCGAGAACACCCTGCCGGACGGATTCTTGAACTCCTTAGCGTCCCAAGGCGCCTGCGCCTTGCCGCCGTTGACGATGAAGGCGCGGGCGCGATCGACGATCTCGGCTTTCGGCGCGATCTCATGCACGAGCTTGGCGCCGAGCGCGGCTCTGGGCTTGATCTGATCGCCCTTGAACAGGAATTGCAGCGCGTCGCCGGTCTGCATGATGCGTGACACGCGCTGCGTGCCCCCGGCGCCCGGAAACAGCCCGACCTTGATCTCCGGCAGGCCGACCTTGGTTTTCTCGTCATCGGCCATGACGCGGTAGTGACAGGCGAGCGCAAGTTCGAAGGCGCCGCCAAGACAGACGCCGTGAATGGCGACGGCGAAAGGCTTGCCGCAGGTTTCCAGCTTGCGGTAGAGCAGCGAGAGTCGGCGCGAAAACTCGAAGAACTGCTTATTCGCCGCGTCTTCGCCGTGCTCCTTCAGCGCCTTGGCGTATTGGGCGGCGCCATGCTGCAGCATGGAAAGATCGGCGCCGCCGGAGAAGGCGCTCTTGCCCGAGGCGATCACGCACCCCTTGACCTCGGGGTCGGCGACCACCGTGTCGATGATCGTCTCCAGTTCGTCCATCACCTCCGGCGTAATGACGTTCATCGAGCGCTCGGGCATGTCCCAGGTCGCAATCGCGACGCCGTCCGGGCCGGTTTCGAAGCGGAAATTGACGAGGTTCATTGTTTCGTCTCCGAAAGATTTTGCGCTGTATTGAACCTCGTCCTTCGAGACGCCCGCTGGCGGGCTCCTCAGGATGAGGTTCATAACATTGCCTCACCTTGAGGAGCGAGCGAAGCTCGCGTCTCGACGGGCGAGGAAACGTTTGACCCTCACACCCGCTCCACAATCGTCGCCGTGCCCATGCCGGCGCCGATGCAGAGCGTCACGAGCGCGGTGGACTTCCCCGTGCGCTCTAATTCGTCGATCGCGATGCCCATCAGCATGGCGCCGGTGGCGCCGAGCGGATGCCCCATGGCGATCGCGCCGCCATTGACGTTGACCTTCGCGGGGTCGAGCTCGAAGGCTTCGAGGTAGCGCAATACGACCGCGGCGAAGGCTTCGTTCACCTCAAAGAGGTCAATGTCGTCGACGGTCATGCCGGCGCGGTGAAGCACTTTTTTGGTCACGTCGACGGGGCCGGTCAGCATCAGCGCTGGGTCCGAGCCGATATTGGCGTAAGCGCGAATCTTCGCGCGAGGTTTCATGCCGTGCTTCTCGCCCGCCTCTTTCGAGCCGACGAGCACCGCCGCCGCGCCGTCGACGATGCCCGACGAATTGCCGGCGTGATGCACGTAATTCAATTTCTCGACTTCGGGATGCGCCTGAATCGCCACGGCGTCGAAGCCGCCCTGTTCGGCGTAAAAGGCGAAGGACGGCTTCAACGCGGCGAGCGACTGCATGTCGGTTCCCGGCCGCATATGTTCGTCGCGGTCGAGCAACGTAATGCCGTTGACGTCCTTCACCGGCACGATCGAATGTTTGAAGCGGCCTTCTTCCCAGGCCTTCGCCGCGCGCTTTTGCGATTCAACCGCGTAGGCGTCGACGTCGTCGCGCGAGAAACCGTATTTGGTGGCGATGAGATCGGCGGACACGCCCTGCGGCATGAAATAGGAGGGAATGGCGATCGTCGGATCGACAGGCCAGGCGCCGCCGGACGCGCCGATGCCGACGCGGCTCATGCTCTCGACGCCGCCGCCGATCGCGAGGTCATGCTGGCCGGACATGATTTCGCCCGCGGCGAAATTCACCGAATCCAATCCGGAGGCGCAGAAGCGGTTGATCTGCACGCCAGGGACTTTGTAGGAATAGCCCGATGAAATCGCCGCCGCGCGGGCGATGTCGCCGCCGGCTTCGCCCACCGGATCGACGCAGCCGAGGATGACGTCGTCGATTTCGGGCCCTTCGAGCTTGTTGCGCTCCCTGATGGCTTGCAGCGCCGTGACCGCGAGGCCGAGCGAGGAGACCTCATGCAGCGAGCCGTCGGGCTTGCCGCGACCGCGCGGGGTGCGAACGGCGTCATAGATAAAAGCGTCGGGCATGAAGAGTTCCTCTTCTCGAATCTTTCCAGCGCGTCCCTCTTCCGCGAGCGGGAGAAGGATGACGCCCCTAAAACATCTCCTCGGGGAGCGACATCATCGTGTCGGCGCCGGTTGAAATGCGCGTCAGGCGCAGGCGCGTTTCGGGCAGCATGCGCTCCATGTAGAAGCGCGCCGTGAGAAGCTTGGCGTCCATGCGCGCCGCTTCATGCGGCTCTCTCGCCTTCTTCTCCATCGCTGCTTGAGCGATCTTCACCCAAATCACGCCGAGCGCGACGCGGCCGAAGAGATGCATATAGTCGTGGGAGGCGGCGCCCGCATTGTCGGGCTTCGCCATGGCGTTCTGCATCAGCCACATCGTCGCCTTCTGCAGATCGTCGAGTGCAGCCTTCACCGGGTTCGCGAAGGACTTCATCGCTTCGTCCGATGCAAGCGGCGTCAACAGCTCCGTCGTATCCTTGAAATAGGCCATGATCGCCCGGCCGCCGTCGCGCGGCAGCTTGCGGCCGACGAGGTCGAGCGCCTGGATGCCATTGGCGCCCTCGTAGATCATGCAGATGCGCGAATCGCGGACGAATTGCTCCATGCCCCATTCGCGAATATAGCCGTGTCCGCCAAACACCTGCTGCGCCTTTACGGTGTTTTCGAAGCCGACGTCGGTGAGCACGCCCTTGAGCACGGGCGTCAGCAGGCCGAGCCGGTCTTCCGCCGCCTGGCGGGTGGCCGCGTCGTCCGATCGGTGCGCGATGTCGCTGTCGAGCGCGGCCGACAGCGCGAAGCCGCGCGCAGCTTCGTTGAAAGCCTTCATTTCGAGCAGCATCCGCCGCACGTCCGGATGCACGATGATGGGATCGGCCGGCTTGCCCGGAGTCTTCGGCCCCGAAAGCGCGCGGCCTTGCAGACGCTCCTTGGCGTATTGCGCCGCGTTCTGGTAGGCGACCTCGGACTGGGCGAGGCCCTGCATGGCCACGCCGAGCCGGGCCTCGTTCATCATCACGAACATGGCGTTCAGTCCGCGATTGGCTTCGCCGACGAGAAAGCCTTGCGCGCCGTCGTAATTCATCACGCAGGTGGCGTTGCCGTGGATGCCCATCTTTTTTTCGATGGAGCCGCAGCTGACGCCGTTGCGGGCGCCAAGCGCGCCGTCGCCGTCGACCAGGAACTTCGGCACGACAAAGAGCGAGATGCCTTTCACGCCGGCGGGCGCGCCCTCGATGCGCGCGAGCACGAGATGCACAATGTTTTCGGTCAGATCATGCTCGCCGGCGGAGATGAAGATCTTTTGCCCGGTGATCGAATAGGAGCCGTCGCCGCGCGGCGTCGCCTTGGTCGTCAGCAGTCCGAGATCGGTGCCGCATTGCGGCTCGGTCAGATTCATCGTGCCTGACCAGCGACCCTCGGCCATCTTCGGCACATAAAGCTTCTTCTGCGCCTCGTCGCCATGGCGGAGCAGAGCGGCGAGCGCGCCTTGGGTCAGACCCGGATACATGGCGAAGGCCATATTGGCCGAGGAGGCGAATTCGTTCATCGCCATGGAGAGCGTATAGGGCAGGCCTTGTCCGCCATATTCCTCGGGCACGGCGAGACTGATCCAGCCTCCTTCAGCGAAAGCGTTATGCGCGTCCTTGAAGCCGGGCGGGGTGGAGACGGAGGCGTCGTCGTGGCGCTTGCAGCCCTCGTCGCCAATCTGGTTGAGCGGCGCGAGCGCCTCCTCGCAGAGTTTCCCCCCTTCAAGAAGGATTTGCGACAAGAGGTCCGGGGTGACGTCCGCGAAGCCTGGCAGATTGCCGAAACGTTGAAAATTCAAGACATCATTGAGCAGGAAGAGGGTGTCGTCTACAGGCGCCTTGTAGCTCGGCATCAAACGCCTCCTTGCACGCCGGCGCTTAGGGCCGCGCCGTTCGCGCCGCGATTCTCGGGCTGCGTCATAGGTAGAGAGGCGCCGGCGCGGGCGCAAGCGAGCCGCTGCGCGACAATCGTCACCGCGACGGCTTTTCGAAGCCATTTCTTAACGGCTTCTTTACTTCGATCGACGGAAAGTCACGGCGGTCGGCGGCCCGCGCCGACAGTATCGCGCGATTCGCGCGCAGCGTCGGTTCCACCGCGTTTTGCCCCAATTTCCACGGGTCCGTCCCGCCGGACAGCCACATGACCAAGGCGCAATTTCCTGATCAGGGTCGTCCAGATTCCGAGTCGCCCAAAGATAAGCGCGAGTCCGGGCATCGGGGGGAAAAACTTTCCAACGCGGAAGAGCCGCGCGACGAGAATCGTGGCGTCGGCGAAGACTCCATCTGGCGGTCGATCGTCGCGCTCTCCAAAAGCCGCAACGAGGGCCAGCTCGGCGAGCAGCCTTCCGCGAACGCTCGGCCGATTCGCAGCGCGCTCGCGGAGCTCGAATCGCGGCTCGCGCGGTTGTCTGGCGAACATCGCGGCGGCGACGTCGAGAAGACGTTGCGCGGTCTGGATCAGCATCTCGCCGAAATTGCAGGACGCCTGGAGGACAATGCCGCGCGCGGGCGCGTAGCAAAGCCAGCGGCGACATCGGACGCCGCAGCTGAATCGCGCTTTGAGACGCTGCAGCGCTCGATCGATTCGATCACGCAGGGCTTAGACAGTTTTCGCGAGGACGCCGCCGAGCGCGGCGACCAGCAGCTCGTGATGATGCGACAAATCGAAAACGTCCGTCGCGAACTCCAGGATATGGCGCAAGCGATCGGCGAACTCGCGCCGCGGGCGTCCGTCGCCGCCATCGAAACGGCGATGGGCGATCTCCGCCAGGGCATCGAGTCGCAACGCGGCCGCGGCGTTCCAGACGAGACGCTCGCGCCCGCCGAAAGAATGATCGGCGAATTGCGCGCGGTGATCGAAGATCTCGATCCGACTCCCATCGTGCGCAATCTCCGGGCCGACGTCGAAACGATCGGCATCAGGCTGGAGAAGCTGCAGTCCGGGGACGTTGCGAATGCTTCGGCTGTTCGCGACCTTGCGCGCGAAACGCATGACATCAAGGAACAGCTGACGGCGCTCGTGGCGCGCCCGCTGCCGCTTGAGAGGATCGAAACGCGCATTATCGACGTCACGCAACGAGTCGACGCGCTGGCGCTTTCACATGGCGCATCCGGCGCGGACCTTGGCGAAGTGGTCAAGGCGATCCGCTCCATCGTCGCGACGGAGACAGGCAAGGGACTGGAGACCTTCAACAAGCGGCTCGAACGGCTCGCACGCAAGCTTGACGTCGTCGCCGAACAAACGTCGGCCGCGCGATTCGATCAGATCGGCGAGCGTATCGACGAACTCGGCAAGACGCTGACGCAGCGGATCGATCGCGGCGCCGCGAATGTCGCCCCCCTCGAAGCGCTCCTCACAACGCTCGCCAAGAAAATCGATACGGCGCTGGACGGCGACGCTCACGCGTCGGCGTTCGAGGAGATCGGCCGCAGGTTCGATCGGTTCGAGTCCCGCGTCGCTGACAGCGCGCCGACGGAATCGCTCGCCCGCATCGAGGCCATGCTGGCCGAACAGAACGCCGAACGTCAGTTCGCCGATCTCGCGCAGCGCATCGACGAGCTTCGACAGACGATCGCCGTGCGGTTGGAAAACCCCTCGGGCGCCCGCGACACGGAACATTTCGCCGCTCTCGAGAATTTGGTTCGCGGCCTCGACAGAAAAATGGACGCCGCGTTCGCCGCCGATGCGCGGGATCTCGATCTGCAGGCCGTCGAGCGGCAGCTCGCGCAGCTCTCGTTCAAGATCGACCGCCTCGACGATCCATTCTCAGCGCCGAGATTTGGCGAACAGAACGCTCGGCTCGATGAAATCGTCGAGCGACTGGATGGCATATACGCCGCATTCGCGCAGCGCGCCGAAGACGGCGCGCGCGTCGAGCAACGAGAAGGCGAGTTGGCGGCTCTCGTCGGGTCGCTCGCCGACCGCATGAAGCAGTCGGTTGATCCCACGACCGATGGCGGCGCGCTCAAATCGCTTGAAACTCAGATTGGCGCGCTGGCGCAGCGGCTCGAACGGATCGACGCAGGGAGCGGCGCGCTCGTCGGCTTTGAGTCGAAGATCAGCGATCTTTTCGCGCGCCTGGAGGACACGCGGTCCGCAACGACGCAAGCGGCGGAGGCGGCGGTTCGCCGCGCCGCCACGGAGGTTTTCCGCGATGCCGCGGGCGTTCAGCAGGGGGTCGTGCGCGTCGCTGTGCAGCGCGAATTGAACGATGTCCGCAAGACGCAGGACGCAAGCGGTCAGCGCACGAATGAGACGCTGACGGCGGTCAATCAAACGCTCGAGCGCGTCGTCGATCGTCTTGCCCTGTTCGAGAGCGAATTGCGTGAGGGGCGCCGCGCCGCGCCGCGCGGCGCCGGGGGCGATGTAATTGGCGAGGACATTGGCGAGCGTGCGGGGGCCGAGGATGCGCCGGCCGCCGCTGACGCCCAAGATGCGGAAAGCGTAGCCTTGGCGCCGGTTGATCCGATGGAGTTTCTGCTGCCGGTGGGCGATGGAGTCGCCGAACGGCGCGAGCCCTTCATTGCGCCGCCAGGACTGGAGGCGGACCAAGCCGCCGCGCATCGCGGCTCGATCCAGTCGGGGTTCATCGCCGCAGCGCGCCGCGCCGCGCAACCGCCTTCGGCTGAGGCCGACGCCCAGTCGGCCGAAGCGGCGCGCCATGCCGGAGAGGCTCAGGAAAAGGCGCAGGGCGCCGCCGTGGTCAAATTCACTGCCCTCGTTGCCGACCGCAAGCGGCCGCTGCTCTTGGGCCTTGCCGCGGTCATGCTGCTGATCGGCGCCTATCAGATTGCGCGCATGGAGGGGCAGGGCGGCTTGAATATTGCGCCCGCGCTGAGGCAGCAGGAGGCGAAGGCGCCGGCCAAGGCGGTTCGGCCGGCCTTGTCGCCAGAAAAACCGCTGGCGGCGTATAGCGTCCCATCATTGAAGGTCGCCGGGGGTCCGGCGACGCCACGTCCCAAAGAGCACGCTTCCGAGACGGCGCAGGCGGTCCCCGCCGAACGGCCCGTCGCGCAAGACATTGATCCGACGCCCACAGGGACGATCGAGGCGCCGCCGCTGTCGCCCGGCGACGCCTTGGCGACAATCGAGCGCCTCGCCGCCGAGGGCAATCCGGCCGCCCAATATGAAATGGGCGCGCGTCTTGTCGAGGGACGCGGCGCCGCGCGCGACGCCAAGGCCGCCGCCCGCTGGTTCGAAAAGGCCGCTGAAATGGGGCTGGCCTCCGCACAGTTCCGGCTGGGTTCGATGTATGAGAGGGGCGTCGGCGTCGCGCGCGACTACGCCAGCGCCAGGCTGTGGTACGAGCGCGCGGCCGAGGCCGGCAACGCCCGCGCCATGCATAATGTCGCCGTGCTGCTCGCCGAGGGCGGCGATGGCAAGCCGGATTACGCCGCCGCTGCGGATTGGTTCCAACGGGCGGCCGAATACGGCGTCCGGGACAGTCAGTTCAACCTCGCCATCCTCTACGTCCGTGGCCTCGGCGTCAGCCGCAATTTGCAGCAATCCTATGCCTGGTTCTCCGCCGCCGCCGACCAAGGCGACGGCGACGCGGCCAAAAAGCGCGACGAGATCGGCGCCCGGCTGGATTCCAAGGAGCTTGCCGCGGCCAAGGCGCTCGCCGCGGCGTTCCGCCCCATAGCGCCGGCGCCCGAGGCGAATGACGCGCCGGCGTTCAGGACGCGCGGCGGCGAGGGGGCAAGAAAACAACCGGCCCCGGTTAAGCCGACGCCCACGCCTTCCGGCAAGCCCCGGGTCTCGCAGCTCTGAAGCGTCAATTCGCAGGCGATTAACGATTCGTCTACGGGATCGCTCCTATTGTCCGCTCAAGCGAGCTCCTGGCGCCGCGCGCGCGGACATTTGGCTCGCTCGTTGGGGAGATTACGATGCGCAGAACGATCGCGACGCTTTCAGCAGCTTTGGCTCTCGGCGCCGCAGCTATGGCGCCGGTTACGCCGGCGCGGGCCGATTCCGCTGGCCCCGCCATTGCCGCAGGCATCGGCGGTTTTGCGCTTGGCGCCATTGCCGGCGGGGCGCTCGCCAATTCCGGGCCGCCCGTCGTCTATGCGCCTGCGCCCGTTTATGTCGCGCCGCCGGTGTGCTGGGTCGAGCGCCGTCCAGTCTTCGACGAATATGGCGAGGTGATCGGCACGCGTCCCCGCCGCGTCTGTGAGTGAGGCGTTCGTGTCACGGGCGATGTGGCTCATGAAAAAGCCGCGTCCTTACGCTAGAATTCGCCGCATGAAGGCAAATCATCTTCTGGCGGCGCTGGCCGCCCTGTCGTTCACGGCCGCGCCGGCGCGCGCCGAATGGTCGACCTGCCTCTCCGGTTTGCGGGCCGCGGCGGCTGGCGCAGGCGTCAGCCAGCAGACGATCGCGTCGGCGACGAATGGGCTGGCCCCAAACGACGCCGTCAGCTTCATGGACAAGCAGCCCGAATTCACGACGCCCGTCTGGGATTATGTCGCCGGGCTCGTCGACGAGGAGCGCGTCGACGAAGGGCGCGTGATGCTGCATCAGCATGCGCGGGCGCTGCACGCTGCGGAAAGCCGCTACGGCGTCGACGCCCCGACCGTCGTCGCCGTCTGGGGCGTCGAGTCCGACTTCGGCAAGAGCTTCGGCAAGCGTCCCGTGGTGCAGAGCCTCGCGACGCTCGCCTGCGAAGCGCCGCGCCGCAACGACTATTGGCGCAAGGAATTCATCGCTTCGCTCAAAATCCTCGACCACGGCGATATCGCGCCGGAGGAGTTCTACGGCTCCTGGGCGGGCGCCTTCGGCCACACGCAATTCATGCCGTCGACCTTTCTCGGCATGGCGGTCGATCTCGACGGCGACGGACGGCGCAATATCGCCAGCTCGGCGGCTGACTCGCTCGGCTCGACGGCGAATTATCTCCATAAGAGCGGCTGGCGTTCCGGAACGCCCTGGGGCTTCGAGGTGCGTCTGCCTGAAAGCTATTCCGGACCTTCCGGTCGCAAGGGCCGCCAAGCCATGAACTTCTGGCAGTCGCGCGGCGTGACGCGCCTCGACGGCGGCGGCCTCGGCGAGGGAACCGCGGCGCTGCTGCTGCCGGCGGGGCGCAACGGACCCGCATTCCTGGTGACGAAAAATTTCGACGCGGTCTACGCCTATAACGCCTCCGAATCTTACGCGCTGGCGATCTGCGTCTTGTCCGATAGGCTGCGGGGCCGGCCGGGCATTCAGACGCCCTGGCCGACCGACGATCCAGGCCTGTCGCGCGCCGAGCGCCGCGAACTGCAAGCGCTTCTGACCCGCAGCGGCTATGACGTCGGCGATTCCGACGGGGTCATCGGCACGAAGACAAAAGAGGCGATCGCCGATTACCAGTCGCGCGCTGGCTTGCAGCGCGATGGCCGCGCCGGCCTAAAGGTTCTCAACGCCTTGCGCGGACGGTAGGACCGGCGACGTCTCGACGTTGAAATCGGGTTCGGCGTCCGTTTCGTTGACCAATTTGAGGTCGTCGGCGATCCAGGCCTTGGTCAGCTCCCAGACGACGGCGAGCACGACCGGACCGGCGAACAGGCCGGCGATGCCATGCGCGAGAACGCCGCCGATCACGCCGACGAAAATCACCGGAATCGGCGTCGACAGCCCATGCGCGAAAATGAACGGCTTCAGCACATTGTCCACGTAATTGACGCTGAGCATGCAAACCGTCAGCGCCAGCGCCGGCCCGGTCGCTAACGTCGTCCACCCCCAGAAAATGACGGGCGCGACGACGAGCAACGGCCCGATCTGAATAATGCCGAGCACGAGAATGGCGAGAGTCAAAAGGCTCGCGCCCGGCACGTCGGCGAGATACATGCCGATTCCGCCGATCGCCGCCTGCATCAGCGACAGGCCCATGACGCCGCGCGAAACAGCGTTGATCGTCGCGCCGGCGAGATCGACGAATTTCTCGCCGCTTGTCGGATCAATGCGCCGTGACAGGGCCCGGGCGCCAGCGAGCAGCCGCTGCGCGGCGGCGAGAATGAACCCCATAAGCAGGACGGAAACCAGGAATTTGAGCGTGCCGGCCCCGGCGCTCTTCGCCATGTCCAGCAGAAATTCTCCGGCGGGCTTCAGCTGCGGCAAAACTTGGGTGAAGGCGCTGCGCAGATTGGTCGAGGCCAGCAGCCAGAAGGAATAGAGCTGCTCGCCGATGAACGGCCAATCCTTGATCGAGGCGGGCGGCGGCGGGACGGCGATATCGCCGGTTTCAATGCCCCCCATCAGCGCCTTGATGGGGTCAATCGCGCCGACCGCCATCCAGGTGACGGGCCCGATGATCAGCACGAGGCCGGCGATCGTCATCAAAACGGCGGCGGCGATCGGCCGGCCGCCCAAGATTTCGGCGACCACGCGGAAGATCGGATAGAGCGCCACGGCGAGCACGACGCTCCAAAGAATAATCGCCGCGAAGGGCAGGACGATGATGAAGGTCCAGTAGATCAGCACGCCGATCACGAACAGGCGGATCGCCAGTTCAATGACCAGCGCGTTGAAGCGGCGGTCGGAGCCGTTGAGGCCGTTGGTCTGATCGTTCACCGGCGTTCTCTCGCCATCCCGCAACTTTTGCATCGCAATAGAGTGAAGAACTGGTAGGCGTCTGACAAGAGGATGCGCGCGCTATCGGGCGAACTCTGGCGCGCCGCCGCCCCGGACGTCAGCCGAAGCCTTGCGGGTTCAGACGGCCCTAATAGCCGCCGCTTCCAACCAGCGGATGGATGCCGCCAGCGCCGCTGTGATCGGCGTTCTGGCGACTGCGCTTGCCGGACTTTGTCGCCTGATCCGAATTCGAGGCCGAAGAAGATTTGCCGCTGGATTTCGAGGACGCCGCGGAGGCGGGCGGCGCAGCAATTGCGCACGCGAGAATCAACGCAAGAATGTAACGCATGGGGTTGCTCCCTAAATCAGGAGGTCTATCGACCAGGGCCCAGCCATTAGGTAGCACAATTCGCCGCGCTGGCGAGCGAGTCCGGCGGCCCACGACCGCGCTTCGACAAGCCTGACGCATTCTGCGATAGACTGTCCGCTCCACATCGAAAGATTCGAGCCGCATGACCATCCGCCTCCACCAGGGCGATCTCCCCGAGGGGATCGGCGCTGGCGCCATTGTCGCGATCGACACCGAGACTCTTGGCCTCAATCCGCATCGAGACCGGCTGTGCCTGGCGCAGCTTTCCTTCGGAGACGGCGACGCCGAGCTTGTCCAGTTCGCGCGCGGTCAGACGCGCGCCCCCAATCTGGAGCGCCTGCTTGCCGATCCGGCCATTTTGAAGCTCTTTCACTTCGCCCGCTTCGACATCGGCATATTGGCCAAGACCTTTGGCTTCGTTCCGGCGCCGGTCTATTGCACCAAGATCGCCTCCAAGCTTGCCCGCACCTATACGGACCGGCATGGCCTCAAGGATCTCGTGCGCGAGCTGCTTGGCGTCGAGATTTCCAAGCAGCAGCAGTCGTCCGACTGGGGCGCGCCTGTCCTTTCCGACGCGCAGCAGGCCTATGCGGCGTCGGACGTCCTCTACCTGCATCAGCTCAAGGACAAGCTCGACGCCATGCTTGCCCGCGAGGGCCGCGCGGAACTGGCGCAGGCCTGTTTCGATTTCCTTCCCGCTCGCGCCCGGCTCGACCTCGCCGGCTGGCCGGAAACCGATATTTTCGCCCATGAGTAAGGCCAAGGCGCGTAAGGCTTTGGCTTCGCCTCGAATTCGCCACCTGCTTGCCTCATGATCCCACCTGCATGCCTCATGATCAAAGCATGACCGACGTTTTGCCGGCGCCCCGCGCGCGCGATCGCTTGGGCGACTTTGGCGTTCCGCGCAAGAGCGCCTTTCCCGAGGCGCTGCGCCATACTGTGCGCGTTGCGCGCCTGCGCCGCTGGATCCTTTGGGGGGCGGGCGGGGTCGTTGGAATCGTCGGCCTCGGCCTGCTGATCAGCTCGCTGCGCTTTCTGCCGGCAGATTTGAGCCTGGCGCGCGTCGCGCTCAAGGGCTCCCGCATCGTCATCGAGAGCCCCAAGCTCGTTGGCTATCGCAAGGATGGGCGCCCCTATGAGGTGCGCGCGGTCGTGGGCATTCAAGATCTGGCCAACCCTGACGTCTTCGAGCTCGAGCAGCTCGAGGTCCGGGTCGAGAACACCAAGGACAATTCCATTGTCCTGTCGGCGGCGAAGGGTCTCTACAACAGGAAAGCCGATCTGGCCGATATGACCGGCGGCGTCAACATCCGCGAAGACAACAACTTCGACATGCGGCTCGAATCGGCAGTCATGGACTTCAAGGCCAGCGTGATGACGTCCGACAAGCCCGTGCTCTTGAAGATCGACGGCGGCGAGGTCACCGCGCAGTCTGTTGAATTTTCCCAGAAGGAGCGTCACGCGTCCTTCGCGGGCGGCGTCCATTCGGTGCTATACGGTGAGGGCGATGCGCCTTCGCAAACTTCGGGCGCGGCGTCCAAGGACTAAATGCGCCCCCACCTCTTCGCTCTTCTCCTTGCTGCGCTCGTCGCGGCGACGCCGGCCGGCGCCGCAGGCCGCTCGGGCGGCATTCTGCCGGGCGCCTCCGCCAAGGATCCGCTCAACATCGACGCGGGCAAGCTCGATTATTTCGAGAAGGAGCAGAAGCTCATCTACTCTGGCAGCGTCATCGTCACGAATGGACCGTCGACGCTCAAGGCCTCGCGCCTCATTATTTTTCTAGACGGAAAGGGTGTCGGACAACCCGCCGGGACGAGCAACGACCGCGTCAAACATATCGACGCCGAAGGGCCGGTGACGCTTGTTTCAAAGGACCAGATCGGGACCGGCGATCGCGGCAGCTACGACAAGGCTGAAAACAAGGTCTATCTCGTCGGCAACGTGACGCTCACCCAGGCGGAGAATATCGTGAAAGGCGACAAGCTCGTCTATGACGTGGCGACCGGCATGGCGACCGTGCAGGGCGCCGCGGCGCAGGGGGGGAGGGTGCGCAGCACCTTCACGCCGAAAAACCAATAGAGATTTATCGAATTCAGTGCGTGACTGACGTCACCAGTTCGTCGAGCAGGTGCTTGCGCTTCGCCTCATAGTAGTAGCCGCCGGCATAGAGCCTGATCGCCCGGCCTTCGTCGCCGCCGCTGACCTTGTAGGCGTTGGCGAGATAGGGCACCGCGAAAGCAAGATTGGTGTCGGCGTTGAGCAGGCCGCTCGGGGGGCCCTGATAGCCCATGTGCCGCGCCGTGTCGTGGCGGATCTGCATCAACCCCCAATAGGGACCGTGGCGGGCCGCCGGATTGTAATTGCTCTCACGGCGGATCGAGCGATGAATGAGCGATTCGGGAATGTCGTAGACGCGGGCGTAATGCGAGATTCGCGCATGCAGCGCGTCCTGGCCGGTGAGTTCGGTGGCCTTCGCCGACTCTTCATAGGCGGCGGGGGCTGAAGCGACAGGCGATTCCTGCGGCCCGCAGCCCGCAAGCGTCAGAGCGCCCAAAGCGGCGCATGCGCCAGTCCAGCCGAATGATCTCATCGCTCCAAACCCTCTTTGGCCCGCACGTTTCCCAGCTCGATATGGGCCCGCGCAAATGGCGAATTCGTGGCGGCCACGCTTGGGCCAGGTTGATTTCCGGAGGCGATCGACTAGTTCCCCACCCATCGGCAAACGAGACTGGCCATGGCGAAAAAAGAATCGAAGAACCGTCAGGCGGCAAAAAGCTCAAACGCCGCAACGGGCTACTGGTCGGGCGACGTCACGCGCCACAGCAACGCGCTTGATCTCGATGCGGGTGTATTTACGTGGGACGATCCGGCGAAGATCGCCCGCTCCCTGAAAAAATCCGCGGAGGCGAGCGAGCGGCGCAAGTCGGACCCCTATCGCTCCGCGATGTCGATGCTGACGTTCTACATCAACCGAGCTGGCAAAGACCTGCCCAAGGAACGTCGGAAAGTGCTGGACGACGCGAAGGACGAGTTGCGGAAGGCGTTCGGACGGACGGCCGGTTAAGCGCTTTGACTGCAGATTGACGCTCTTTCGCTCGGGTATATCCGGGAACCGTCCCGGCGACAGGTGAGCGTGCGCGCAGGGCCGGAAGCGGCGTATTGGTGGAGCGCGAAGCCCATGCACGAGAACGACGCGACTTTCGTCGCACGCTAACAGCAATGGCGCGCCGAAGGCCGTGTAAGGGCTTCTCGACTGAAGACGTCATGAAGCTCACGCGAGGCGAGGAGTGATCCTCGTCGGAGATAGAAGTGATTTCTACCTCACCGCGCAAATTTCTTATATTTCAGCCGGTGCGGAATGATGCTGTCGATTCCCAGGCGCCGCTTCTTGTCTTCCTCGTATTCGGCGAAGTTGCCTTCGAACCATTCGACATGGCTGTCGCCTTCGTAGGCGAGAATATGCGTCGCGATCCGGTCCAGGAAAAAGCGGTCATGCGAGATGATGACGGCGCAGCCGGCGAAATCCACGAGCGCCTCTTCGAGCGCGCGCAGCGTGTCGACGTCGAGATCATTCGTCGGCTCGTCGAGCAGCAGCACATTGGCGCCGCTCTTCAGCATCTTGGCGAGGTGAACGCGGTTGCGTTCGCCGCCTGAGAGCTGCCCCACCTTCTTTTGCTGATCGGCGCCTTTGAAGTTGAAGGCCGAGCAATAGGCGCGCGAGTTGATCTCGCGCTTGCCGAGATAAATCATCTCGTTGCCGTCCGAGACTTCTTCCCAGACGGACTTGTTGGCGTGAAGCGCGTCGCGCGACTGGTCGACATAGCCAAGCTGCACGCTATCGCCGATCTGGATCGTTCCGTTGTCTGGCTTTTCCTGTCCGGTGATCATGCGGAAAAGCGTCGTCTTGCCGGCGCCGTTGGGGCCGATCACGCCGACGATGCCGCCGGGCGGCAGCTTGAAGGAGAGATCGTCGATTAAGAGCGTGTCGCCATAGCCTTTCGACAGATGGTCGAACTCAATGACATTGTCGCCGAGCCGCTCGGCCACCGGAATGACGATCTGCGCGGTGGTCGGAGCCTTGTCGTTCTGCTTGGCGACGAGCTCCTCATAGCGCTGAATGCGGGCCTTGCTTTTCGCCTGCCGCGCCTTCGGCGAAGCGGCGATCCACTCGCTCTCGGCTTCGAGGGCGCGCTGGCGCGCCTTGTCCTCGGAAGATTCCTGAGAAAGGCGCTTCTGCTTTTGCTTCAGCCAGTTGGTGTAATTGCCCTCGTAGGGAATGCCGCGGCCGCGATCGAGCTCCAATATCCAGCCGGTGACATTGTCCAAGAAATAGCGATCGTGGGTGACGATCAGGATAGCGCCGGGATATTGGCGCAGATGTCCTTCGAGCCAGTTGACGGTTTCAGCGTCGAGATGGTTCGTCGGTTCGTCGAGGAGCAGCATTTCCGGCTGTTCGAGCAACAGTTTGCACAGCGCCACGCGACGCCGCTCGCCGCCCGAAAGCTTGGTCACGTCAGCGTCGTCCGGCGGGCAGCCGAGCGCGTCCATCGCCTGATCGACCTGGCTGTCCAAGTCCCAAAGACCTTTCGCCTCGATCTCGTCCTGGAGCTTCGTCATCTCGTCGGCGGTCTCGTCCGAATAATTCATGGCGAGATCGTTGTAGCGATCGAGAACGGCCTTCTTCTCGGCGACGCCGAGCATGACATTGCCGCGCACATCGAGTTCGGGGTCGAGCTGCGGCTCCTGCGGCAGATAGCCGACCCGTGCGCCCTCGGCGACGAAGCCCTCGCCAGAATATTCTTTGTCGATCCCCGCCATGATGCGCAGCAGCGTCGATTTGCCGGAGCCGTTGACGCCCAGAACGCCGATCTTCGCGTCGGGATAAAAGGAAAGGTGGATGTTCTCCAAGACCTTTTTGCCGCCCGGATAGGTCTTGCTGAGGCCCTGCATGTGATAGATGAACTGCCGCGCCATTTCGCCTCGCAAAGAGAGATTGCGCTGTCTTTAGAGCATTTTCACTCCGGGAGGGAAGCCGTTTGGGACATCGGCTGGGCAGAAAAAAATACCCCCGGCGTCGACCGGGGGCATTTTATTGCTCTGGCGCTGCGCTCAGGTTCGCATAAAGCTCAGAACCGTGGCGCTAAGGGTGCTGCCCGTGAGCACAATGGTGGAGCCGAGAGCGAGCAGGGCGACCAGGTTCAGCGTCAAATCGGCGGTATTGCCGGCAAGCGCCAGAATGCCGAGGACGATCGCCGCCAATCCTGCGAGCGCCTGAATGCCCGCTGAACCCGACGCCATTTCGCTCGCGAGCATCTCGGCGCCGATATGTTGCGACTGTCCGACCGATGTCTCCATCTGAGCGGAGGCCCGCCGCAGCACATAGAGGCGCCAAACGGCGTTGCTGCTCAGAAGAAGCGCGGTGCCATAGCCGATCACGGCGACCGGCGTCAGAATCGCCGCGCTGATTCCAAGGAGCGATAGAACGCCAAGCACGATGCCGCCAGCGCCGACGAGAAAGACAAGCGCGAGGCTGTTGCCGCCCATCTGGTCGACGGAAGAGGATCGAACGCCGCCGGGAAACACGACTTGCGTATATTCCGACAGCATAGCTCCGCCTTGAATTAACAAGGCGACGCCAAATACGATGGTCGCGATCGCAACCATCATGGGGGGCGCGATTCCAACCAGACCGCAAATGACAAGAACGATCGTGGCGACGCCGCCTATGGCGTCGATGAGGCCACCATAGGCGACCGCATTTTCATGCGTTGAGATTTCTCGAGTAATGGACATTGGGACACTCCAGCCGCTGGCCCCCGGTCGGATAGCTAGCGGCGCTTATGCAACGGGCAAGCCTGGCATTTAAGCAGCGGATTGCCTTTTGGCGCCCGCGCGCTCTAGAAGCGGAAACGAGGCAACCGAGCGAGCGTTATGAATGTTCTTCTGATCGGATCTGGCGGCCGCGAGCATGCGCTCTCCAATGCGTTAAGGAAAAGCCCATTGCTGACGCGGCTCTTTATCGCGCCAGGCAATCCGGGGACGGCGCGCGTTGGAGATAACGTGGATCTCGACGTCGCCAACCACCCCGCCGTGATCGACTTTTGTCGGGAGACGGGAATTGCGCTCGTCGTCGTCGGGCCGGAGCAGCCGCTGATCGGCGGTCTCGTCGACGAACTGGAAAAGCACGGGATCCTCGCCTTCGGGCCCACGCAGGCGGCGGCCCAGCTTGAAGGATCCAAGGGCTTCACCAAGGACTTGTGTCGCGACTACGGGATTCCGACCGCGAGCTATGCGCGGTTCGCCGCGCTTGAGCCGGCGCTACGCTATCTGCGCGAAAACGGCGCGCCGATCGTCGTCAAGGCCGACGGGCTCGCCGCCGGCAAAGGCGTCGTCGTCGCCCAGACGCTCGAGGAAGCGGAACGCGCCGCGCAGGCGATGTTCGCTGGCGCTTTCGGCCTCTCGGGCGCGGAGGTCGTCATCGAAGAATGTCTCGAAGGCGAAGAGGCGTCGTTCTTTGCGATCTGCGACGGCGTTCACGCGCTGCCGTTCGCCGCCGCTCAGGATCACAAGCGGGTTGGCGATGGCGACACGGGGCCGAACACCGGCGGCATGGGCGCCTATTCGCCGGCTTCCGTCGTGACGCCGGAAATTGAAGCGCGCGTTATGACCGAGATCATTGCGCCGACGATGCGCGCCATGCGCGACAGGGGCGCGCCCTACAAGGGCGTGCTCTACGCCGGACTGATGCTGACGCAGGACGGGCCCAAGCTGATCGAATATAATTGCCGTTTCGGCGATCCCGAGGCGCAGGTCATTTTGCCCCGTTTCGAGGGCGATCTTCTAGAACTGATGCTTGCCGCCGCGCGAGGCGATTTGCCTCAGCAGCCTCCGCGGTTTTCGCCCCATGCCGCTTTGACGGTGGTGCTGGCGGCAAAAAACTATCCGGGAACGCCGATGACCGGATCGGAAATCCGCAATATCGAAAGCGCTCAGTCCGTCGAGGCGGCCATCATCACCCACGCCGGCACGCGTGAAGAAGGCGGCCGACTCCTCGCCGCCGGGGGCCGCGTGCTAAATGTCACGGCGTTAGGCGAAAGCGTCGCGGAAGCCCAAACGCGCGCTTACGCGGCGGTCGACCTCATCGATTGGCCCGGCGGCTTTTGCCGCCGCGACATCGGCTGGCGGGAGGTCGCGCGCGAACGACAGCGCGCCTGAACGCTGCGGGTCTTTCCAACCAAGGCAGTCAGATCACGTAAATCTTGTCGGGCAGTTCGTCGTCGCCGCCCGGCGGCGCATGTTGCGCCAAGAGGCGCGCGCATTCCTCGATCGCTGCGACAAAGCCGTCGGCGACCCTTTCCCGTCGCATGTCCTGAAGCAGCAGATCGAGCGCGCCCTGCCACTGGTCGTTGGCGATCTTAGCGGCGATCGCGTCGTCAGCGACGATGCGCGCATAGCGCTCGGCGCAAGAGACGAAGATCAGCACGCCAGTGCGTCCCTTGGTCGACGCGACGCCGCGCGAGAAGAATTGTTCGATGGCTTCGCGCGCGGCGCGGGCGCGCTTGACCGCGCGCGGCGTCAACAGATAGCGCACGGGCCCCCAGGACACGAAGAGCGTCGCGACGACGAAAATCGCGATCTGCGCCGCGAAAATCTCGCGCGTCGAAAGGTCGGTGAAAAGCAGCATCGGCCAAGGCGACGCCAGCGCCGCGAACGCGCCCCAGAGGGGCGGGACATAAGCGTAATCGGAAGAGCGGCGCGCCAGCACGCAGACGATCTCGCCGGACGTCGTTTGTTCAACGCGTCGGATCGTTTGCGCGATGCGCTCGAAGTCTTGCGGGGTGATCTGCATCACCAATCCCCTGAAGCGCCGCCGCCGCCGGACGAGCCGCCGCCGCCCGAGAATCCTCCGCCGTCGCTCCAGCCGCCGCCTCCGCCGCCCCAGGAATCGCCGCCCCAGAAGCCGCCGCTCGGGGGCAGCACGATGATCGGCGGTCCGCCGCGCCTGTCGCGCCGGTAGCTGGTCGGCCGGCCGCCGCGCGCGCTACGCGCCATCCAGACCATGATGAACAGAAACAGCGCGAAAAAAATCAGCGGGGAAAGCTCATCGAAGGTCGTGGACTGGGGCCCCCGCGCGCGTTTGGTCCATTCGGCGGAATCGCCGGAGAGCACCTCGATGATCCCCTCGACGCCGCGTTCAATCCCCGCGCCATAGTCTCGCGCTTTGAATCGCGGCGCCACGGCGCTCGTCAAAATGATCTTCGACAGCGCGTCGGTGAGCGTTCCTTCCAGGCCATAGCCGACTTCGATGCGCATTTTGCGCTCGTTCGGCGCGACCAGGAACAGAACGCCATTGTTCTTTTTTGCCTCGCCGAGCTTCCACGCGCGAAACAGGCCATTGGCGTAGGTTTCGACGTCCAGGCCGTCCAGCGAATCGACCGACGCGACGACGAGCTGAATGCCGGATTTCTCTTCGAGATCCTTGAGCTTCGTCTCGATCGCGCTTTTCGTTGAGGGGGCGATGATGTTGGCTTGATCGACCACTCGACCGGTCAGCGGCGGATAATTCACCGCCGCAAAGGCCAGCGAAGCGATAAGAAAAAAGAGCGGCGCAAGCCAGCGCGCGGCGCCGCGCATCGCTATTTGCCTTCGCACCGGGCGCAACGCCCGGCGATTTCCACGACGCGGGTGCGGGCGCTGAAATTCGTCGCCCTGATCAGCGCCGCAAGTTCGCGGGCAAATCCCGGAGAGGTCGCCTCTTTCACCTCGCCGCACTGCTCGCAGATGATAAAAACGACGGGCTCCTCGGCCTCATGCGCATGGCCGCAGACGATATAGGCGTTTTTTGACGCGAGCCGATGCGCGAGGCCGTTGTCCATAAGATAGCCGAGCGCGCGATAGACGGAGACGGGCGCGGGGCGCTTGCCCTCCTCATCGGCCATGAGGTCGATCATCTCATAAGCGCCGACGGGTCGGTTCGCTTCGGTGAGAATGTCGAGCGCGCGTCGGCGCGCCGGCGTCAGACCGGCGATCTTAGGCCGTGTGGGGCTTTTTGCGGAACGGCTGCTCATTGCGCCAATTTAGGGGGCTCCGACGTAAAAAACGAGGCTTTAGCGTTTGGCGCAGGCGGCGGCGAACTTCCTGAATTTCTCCGCAGCGTTGGCGAGGGGCGCGGTGCGCTTTGCTCCGCCAATGGCGATGTCGAGCGTTTCCCCGCCCGCCGCCGCAGCGAAGATCGGGTCTTTTGCCGGCAGCCTTCCCTCGAAGCTCGGCACGCCGGCCTCTTCATTGGGCACGAGCTTGCCGTCGACCTTCGCGGTCTTTTCGCCGACGGATAGGATCGCCGTCGCCTTGCCTCCCGCTTTAAGCTTGGCGCTGGTTTCGGCGATCCAGATTTTGACCACGCCGCCCCCTGGCGTGCAGGTGAAGCTCCCAAGGCTGTCGTCGCTCTCCGGCACCCCATAGCCAAGATAGATGCTGTCGGCGTTTTTCTCCTCCAGTCCGCCAAGCGTCCAAACGCGCTCGGTCTGCGCGCAAAGACCCGATAGCCCCAGAAAAGAAAGGACGCCCGCAAGGGCGAATGTTCGTTGCACGCTGTTTCTCCCTGCGCCGACGTGGGCCGCGTCGCGCCGCCTTGCGCTCGGGCGCGCGGCGCCTATAGTCCGCGCGCAATCGCCTCCCGCCGAGCCAGAGCCAAAATGAACCGCCCGAAAAAAGAAATCAAACGCATCGTCCTCGCCTATTCTGGAGGGCTCGACACCTCCATCATCCTGAAATGGCTGCAGACGACCTATGGCGCGGAAGTCATCACCTTCACCGCCGATCTCGGTCAGGGCGAGGAGCTCGAGCCCGCGCGCGAGAAGGCGCTGCTTCTGGGCGTGAAGCCTGAAAACATCTTCATCGAAGATTTGCGCGAAGAATTCGTCCGCGATTACGTCTTCCCGATGTTCCGCGCCAACGCTCAATATGAGGGGCTTTATCTGCTGGGCACCTCGATCGCGCGCCCGCTGATCGCCAAGAAGCAGATCGAGATCGCGCGCAAAATGGGCGCCGACGCGGTCTGTCATGGCGCGACCGGCAAGGGCAACGACCAGGTGCGGTTCGAACTCGGCTATTACGCGCTCGAACCCGACATCACCGTGATCGCGCCCTGGCGCGAATGGGACTTCGTCTCGCGCGCCGATCTCATCGCCTTCGCCGAAAAGAACCAGATCCCGATCGCCAAGGACAAGCGCGGCGAAGCGCCATTCTCGACCGACGCCAATCTTCTGCACACTTCTTCGGAAGGGAAGGTGCTCGAAGATCCGACTCAGGAGACGCCCGATTACGTCTATTCGCGCACTGGCAATCCCGAGGATGCGCCAGACGCGCCGCAATATGTCACGATCGACTTCGAGAAGGGCGACGCGGTCGCCGTGGATGGCGTCACGCTTTCGCCCGCGGCGCTTCTCGCAAAACTTAATGACCTGGGACGCCTGCACGGCGTCGGCCGGCTCGATCTCGTCGAAAACCGCTTCGTCGGCATGAAATCGCGCGGCATGTATGAGACGCCGGGCGGCGCGATTCTGCTCGTCGCGCATCGCGGAATCGAGAGTCTTACGCTCGACCGCGGCGCCGCGCACCTCAAAGACGAGCTGATGCCGCGTTACGCCGAACTGATCTATAACGGCTTCTGGTTCGCGCCGGAGCGGGAAATGCTGCAGGCGGCGATCGACAACAGCCAGCAGCATGTCACCGGCCGCGTGCGCATCAAGCTCTACAAGGGCTCGGCGACGCTTGTCGGCCGTGAAAGCCCCTGGTCGCTCTACGATCAGGACCTCGTCACCTTCGAGGAAGGCGGCGCCTACGATCAGCGCGACGCCGAAGGCTTCATCAAGCTCAACGCCTTGCGGCTGCGCACGCTGGCCAAGCGCGCCGCGCGCGGGGCGAAGCAATAACGGACCGCGCGCGTTTGATTTTTTCGCGGGGCGCGTGACGCCTCCCTCTCCCGCGCAGCGGGGGAGGGTGAGGGAGGGGGCACAATTCGAGCCGAGCGCAAACTGTATCGCCCCGTCTCCAACTCTCCCTTGCTACGCGGGAGAGAGGGAGATTGCGCGGCGGAGAAACGCTTGCCGCTAGATCAAGACGCAGCTGCGCTAATTCGCGCGCCGTCGCGCACGCTTACCTCGCTTGCGGATCTGGTTGACGCGCGCCTCATCAACGAGGTCAACGGTCTCGATCAGGTCGCGGAGCGCTACAGCATCGCCGTTACGCCGGAGATCGTGGCGCTGATCGACCGCGACGATCCGAATGATCCGATTGCGCGACAGTTTGTCCCCGACCTCCGCGAGGCCGCGACGACGCCGCAGGAACGCGCCGATCCGATCGGCGACGATGTCCATTCGCCGCTGCCAGGGCTCGTGCATCGCTATCCCGACCGCGTGCTCTTGAAGCTGCTGTCCGTCTGTCCCGTCTACTGCCGTTTTTGTTTCCGGCGCGAGACGGTGGGGCGCGGCAAAGGCGATCTGCTGCCCGAGCGTGACGTCGCGGCGGCGCTCGACTATGTCGCGGCGCGGCCGCAGATTTTCGAAGCGATCCTCACTGGCGGCGATCCCTTGATGCTGTCGGCGCGGCGGCTTGGCGCCATGTCTCGCCGGCTCGCCGATATCCCGCACGTACGCCTGTTGCGCGTCCACACGCGTGCGCCGACGGTCGCGCCAGATCTCGTGACCAGCGATCGACTCGCCGCGCTCCGCGAAGGCGGCAAGACGCTGTTCGTCGCCTTGCATGTCAATCATGCGCGCGAATTGACCGAACCAGCGCGCGCGGCGATCGCGCGGTTGCGCGCGGCTGGCGCAGTCCTTCTTGCCCAGACGGTGCTGCTCAAAGGCGTCAATGACGACGCCGACGTCTTGGAGCGGCTGATGCGCGATTTGGCGGGTTTGGGGGTTCGGCCCTATTATCTGCATCATCCAGATCTCGCGCCCGGAACCGCGCATTTTCGACTCGGCCTCGGGGCGGGCAGACGGATCTACGCGGAGCTTTCGCGCCGCGTGACCAGCGTTGCGCTGCCGGCCTATGTGCTCGACATTCCCGGCGGCTTCGGCAAGGCGCGCGTCGCCGAGGGCGCCGCCGAACCGGACGGACAGGGAGGCTGGACCATCGTCGACCGGAACGGCGACAAACGGTCTTACCGCGATGAACCCGAGCCGCCGAACGACTGACCTGTCGTCGCGCTGAAACGAAGTTCCATCGGATCGCCACTTAAGGAACGCATGTGCGCAAACTGACGCTCCTGATCGCCATCCTGGTTGCGATGCTCGCCGCGCCCGGAACGCGCGCCGACGAGGCGCCCGGCTCGATCGAACAGTTCAACGCGCGTCTTGATCGCGCGCGCGGCACGCTGGACGAAGTGCAGAAGACGCTGGAGCAGCCAGACCTCTCCGACCCCGCGCTGCGCAATCTGCGCGCGCGTATCGAACCCTTGCCGCATGAGCTGGAAGAAACGATCGAGAAGCTGACGCCGCGTCTTGCCGCGATCGATGCGCGGCTCAAGGAGCTTGCGCCCGCCGTCGCAAAACCGCAGGAGCCGCCAAAAGAAGCCCCCAAAGCGCCAGACAAGCCGGCGGAGCCCAAGCCGACGGGCAAACCCCCTGTAAAGAACGGCGCCGCGAAGCCGCCGCCGGCGAGAGGGCCGCCGGCCCCGGCGCCTGTGGCGGAGACGCCGCCCAGCGAAGCCGCATCGCCCGACGCGGCGGCACGGGTCAGCGCCGACGCCGAACTCGAAGAGCAGCGCCGCCTTTACGACGCGGTCGACGCGACGCTGAAACGGGCCCGCGCCATGTTGCTCGAGACGCGGCAGGTCGCCGTCACGATTGTCGCCCGCCAGCGCGGACTCTTTACGAAGAATCTGTTTCTGCGCACGAATGGTCTGTTCTCACCCTCGCTGTGGCGCGCCGCGCTCGACGGCGCCCCCGCCGTAATCAGCGATTCCGCGAGCTTTCTTTCCGACCGAACGACGAATGTCGTCGATCGCGTCAACAATGGCCGACGTGCGCATTTTTTCGCCGTAATATTTGCGATCGCAGCGAGCGTGGCCTTGGCGCTCTTCATGGCGCGACGCGTCGCCCGGCGTTCGGAGGCCGAGTCCGCGCCGACGCCTTTGCGCAAGGCCGCCGCCGCCGGATGGACGGCGCTCGTCATCGTGGCCGCGCCGGTCGCGGCGGTCGGCGCGTTAAGCCTCGCCTTCGACGCCTACGATCTTATCGATGCGGCGCTCGAACCGATCTGGCGACGCGTTGTCGAGGGCGCGGCGCGCGTCGCCTTCGCCTACGCCATCGCCCGCGCGGTTTTCGCTCCAGCGCACCCGAACTGGCGGTTGATTGATCCTGGCGATCGGCTTGCGAGACGTCTTACGCAACTCGTGACGCTGGCTGCCCTAACTCTTTCCGCGGCGCGTCTCCTGGAACAACTGGAAGAGTCCGTGCAGGGCGGCCTTTCTCTGGTGATCGTGACGCGCGGCCTCGGCGTTATGATCGTCACGGCGCTCATCGCCGTCGCGATCTTCAATCTGCCAAGCCGAGTCGACGTCGAAGAGGGCGCCGCCGTCGCCACCCCCGAGGGCCGCGACTGGATGAGCGCCGCGCGTTTCTTTGGCGGGCTTATCGTGCTGGTGCTCCTGGGAGCCTGCGCGGCCGGCTATGTCACTTTCGCCAATTTCGTCATCGTGCAAATCGGCTGGACGGCGGCGGTGCTGGCCATCCTCTATATCGTCGTCACCCTTTCGCGCGGCGGCATCGAGGCGGCGCTTGCGCCGACGAGTTTCCTCGGCCGCAAAACGATCAGCGGTCTTGGCGTGCGCCGTGAGCAGCTCGCGCCGATCGCCGTGCTGCTTTCCGGCATTGTCACGCTGCTCTGTTTCCTCGCCGCGGCGTTGGTGGCGCTCGCGCCGCTCGGCTATGAGTCGGGCGATTTCCTGGGCAATATTCGCTCGGCGTTTGTTTCCTTCAAAATCGGCGACGTCACGATCTCGCCTTCGAGCGCGCTCGTGGCGATGCTGCTCTTTGCTGCCGCGCTTGCCGCGACTCAGGGGCTGCGGCGCTGGCTCGACACGCGTTTTCTGCCGCTCACCCGGCTCGATCTTGGTTTGCGCAACTCTATCAGCGCGACGCTTGGCTATGCCGGCTTTATTTTCGCGGCGGCGCTCGCACTGTCTTATGTCGGGCTCGGGTTCGAGAAACTCGCGATCGTCGCCGGCGCCCTCTCGGTCGGCATCGGCTTTGGCCTGCAATCGATCGTCAACAATTTCGTCTCCGGCCTCATCCTGCT
>DATBRI010000047.1:0-2924 GCA_036560365.1 Methylocystis sp. | reverse complement strand
AAGCCGCGTCCGTCGCGGGAACGCAAGGCGCCACGACAGGCGATCTGCTCACCGAACTCGCCATGGTCGACGAGATGTTGAAGCTCGCCGAACCCAACGCCTCGCGGCCCGATGAGCGCGTCAAATGGCTGATCCGCTGGATAGGCGATAACCTTGTCTCTGGTCGCGTCTGGAACAACCGCCGGCTCATAATTTTCACCGAATATGAGGACACGCGCCGATGGCTTGAGCGTCGCCTTCGGGAGGTGCTCGAACACACCGATCTCGCCGAGGATCGCATCGGCGTCTTCACCGGCGCCACGGTCCTGGACCGCCGGGAGCAGGTCAAACACGCCTTCAATTCCGACCCGGCCAAGGAACCGCTACGCATTTTGATCTGCACCGACGCGGCGCGAAGGCATCAACCTCCAAACCTGCTGCTCGGACCTCATCCATTTCGACCTCCCGTGGAACCCTTCGCGGATCGAACAACGCAATGGCCGCATTGACCGGAAGCTTCAGCCGGCGAAGCGCATCACCTGTCGCTATTTCCGTTACGCACAGCGCGAAACCGACATCGTTCTTGAAGCCTTGATGCGAAAGACCGAGAGAATTCGGGAACAGCTCGGCGCGATCGGTCAGGTCATCGAGGAGCGCGTTGCGAAACGCTTGGTCGAGAATGGCATCGCACGGGGCGCCGCCGCTGATTTGGCCCGAGCCATAGAAGACGAGAATGATTTTGAACGCCTTGCCCGCGCTCGCGCCGAGATGGACGATGACGAGCGCGTCCGCCATGAACGGTTGCTCAAGGAGCAGGCTGACCTCAGCAAGATTCTTGAACACTCTCGCGAACGGGTCGGCGTCGATTCACTCGACTTGCGCCACGTTGTCGGGACGGCCCTCACCCGCGCCGGCTACGATCTTGAAGCCTCCGAATCCGACCCGGTCGGCGCCGTCCACACCTTCAGTTTCGATCCCCATGCCGCGGCGTTCACCAGGGACGCCGGCTGGGATGATATTTTCGACGACCTTCGTTCCCGTCCCCGCAAGCGTGGCGAGCGGCTGGGGGGCGATTGGCGCAGGGACGTTCCGATCCGCAAAATCGCCTTCGAACCGCCCATTCTCGCGGACGGACGCGACGCTGACGACACGGTTCAGGTCCACCTCGAACATCGGCTCGTCCGCCGGCTCCTCACGCGGTTCCTGTCGCAAGGATTCCAATCGAACCTGTCGCGTGTCGCCGTGATTCAGGGACCCGGCGCGCAAGCCCGCATCGTCATGATGGCGCGACTGGCGGTCTACGGACCGGCGGCGGCGCGACTACACGAAGAAATCATCACCGTCACCGCCGACTGGACGGAGGCCAACCGCGACCACAAGCCATTGCGCGTGCATGGCGAGGTCAGCGAGACGAAAACGCTCGATCAGCTGGAGCGGGCCCTGCGTGAATCACGCGCCGCTCCCGAAGTAGCACAGGCGCGTATCGCCGCGTTGATCGAAAAAGACAACGCCGACCTGTTACCGACGCTTGAAAAGAATGCCGCCGGACAACTCGCCGACGCCAGGAAGCAACTCGCGAAACGCGGGGAGGAGGAAGCGAAATCGCTGGCGAGCCTCCTCGAAAACCAACGCGCCCGAATTGCCAAAGCGTCGACCGACGCCGACAAGGACGATCCGAACTAGTTCGCGCTGCCTGGCGTCATCGACG
Organism: Methylocystis sp.; assembly: GCA_036560365.1. GTDB lineage: Bacteria > Pseudomonadota > Alphaproteobacteria > Rhizobiales > Beijerinckiaceae > Methylocystis. The sequence continues at coordinate 1,237 of DATBRI010000047.1, read as the reverse complement.
AGGAACGCCGCGAGCGGGCGTCAGATCGTCGCCACTGGGCGACGCGGCTCGAACGCCTGCAAAAGGAAATGGACGAAGAACCGGCGCGCGTCCGCGCGTCCTATGAAGTCCGCGCCCATCGGCTCGAGCCCGTGGGAATCGTTTATCTCTGGCCCGTTTCCGGTTGATCTATGGCCGTTGAAATTTTCCGCGATCCCGATTTCGAATGGCTGGACATGGTTCAGCCTACCGGCCTCGTCGTCGGCAAGAACCTACTCAGGACCCTCGGCCTGGTTCCCGAGCGCCAGACGCAGGTGCATACCGCCGAGGTCGCGGCGTTGATCGAGGCGGATACCGACAAGCCGGCCCTTCCTGATCCATGGGCTTTCGTCGCCGCCGTCCTTGGCTGGGAGGCGCTTCACGTCGCTGGGAGCTCCGGCGGGCCGCCTGTCCCGGATGATCTCCTTGTTCGCTTGCCCGAACACGATACGACGCTTGCCCCTACTTGGGCAGTCAGGGAAATCGACGGGGCGGACAAGCCTTTCCAACTTCTCGTCAGCATCGAGCCGGCGGGCGTCGATCCCGACAAACGTGGTTCACTCGGTGGCTGGGAGGCGACGCCGCATCAACGCTTCGAACGGTTGTTGCGCGAAACGCAGGTCTTCGCCGGCGTGATGATCGCCGACCAACAGTTGCGCGTCGTCTATGCCCCACGCGGCGAGACTTCTGGTTGGTTGAGCTTCCCCATCCGCGAATTGGCGACCGTCGCCGGTCGGCCCATGCTCGGCGGGTCGAAGCTGCTGCTCGACAGCGTGCGCCTATTCACCGACGCCGCCGACCGCCGTCTCCCGGCGCTCTTGCGGCGAAGTCGCCTCGAACAGGCCGCGGTCTCGACCGCGCTCGCGGAACAGGTGCTTGGCGCACTGCACGAACTCCTACGCGGTCTCGACGCCGCCGACCCGATCCGCATCCGCGCTCTTGCCGCCCAGAACCCCGGCCATCTCTATGAGGGTCTGCTCACGGTCCTGCTGCGGCTGGTCTTTATCCTCTATGCCGAGGATCGTGACCTTCTGCCGTCATTGACCGATGCACGCGCCAAGGAGGTTTACGAGAACGGTTGAACCGCGCCGGGTTTGCCGGAGGCCCCAACTCTTGAGAGGATGGGGCCATGGAAATGAACAAGAAGCCGTCGAACAAATTTTCACATGAGATCCGGGCGCGGGCGGTTCGGATGGTGCAGGAGCACCGGGTTGATCAC
>DATBRI010000046.1:0-10004 GCA_036560365.1 Methylocystis sp. | reverse complement strand
CGTTGATGGACGCTTGGGCGGCCTATTGCGAGCCTGCGACGGCGGCGAACAACGTCGTGCGCCTGCGATGAGCATGTCGCGCGTGACGCGAGCTTGAGAAGCGCGACGCACGAAGTCGTGGGAAGATGCACGAAGTCGTGGGAAAGTGCCGCACGGCGCCTACACAAGCTCGGAGCATGGCGCCAATAGAGAGACCGCACTAGCAAAAGGCGGCTTGAGATCAGCCGCCCAAACAAGAGGCGGTCCCGTGTCCACGAAGACGACAAACGAAGCGCCAATGGCGTTCACCGTGCCGAAATTTTGCCAGCGTCTCGGCATCGGCCATAGCACATTTTGGAAGTATCACCGGCTCGGCAAGATTCGCACGATCAACATCGGCAAGCGCGTTCTCGTGCCAACGACCGAGCTTCAGCGGATTCTGTCCGAAGGCATCGCGCGGGGATGATCCTCGCGAAGAAGCCCGCCGTTCGCGGCGGCGGGCCTCGGGGCTCATTTTCATGCGTAGCGGCTGAAAACACCCCGACATCTATCTCACCGCCATCTCAACTTCAAGACCGCCGCGCGCAATGGCTCGCCCGGCGCTTTTCTCTCGCGCCATCGATGGCCAGCGTCGTCGCCAGCCTTGCATTTCGCGAGGTGGCGATGACGCGAGCCACCAAATCCGGCTTCGACGCGGACGAGCTGCGCGAGCAATTCGATAGCGAACAATCTTTTTATAAAGCCTATGCAAGCGGAGACCGCGAGCGCGCGCTCGACTTACTAGACAAACACCTCATTTTTTACGAATCCGAGCATCGCCCGCATTTCTTTTTGTACCTGATTTCCATCGCCGATGGTCCTTTCTTTTGGCGCGCGATCGCACGGCATTGGACAGGCTTCGACCGGATTCCGCATCGGAGCTTCGCCAGATTCTTCAAGCGGCATCGGGCGACCTGGAGCCCCGAATTTCTTTTGCCGCAAGATCGCGCCGCCTACGCGATCTTGCCCGAGAAACCGCAAGTTTTTCGTGGGCAATCCAATGGACCAGTTGGTCTTTCTTGGACAACGAATCGCGCAACCGCCGAAGATTTCGCGCGCGGACATCGCGGCATTCGCGTGAAAGAACCGGTCGTCGTCAGCGCGACGATTCGGAAGGCTGACATTGCCATCGTGCAAACCGAGCGCAAGGAGGACGAGGTTGTCATTTTTTCAGCCCAATGCGCTCGCGACCGAGAGGTGAAGGCATTCGCCCGACTCGCATCGAGGGAGGCGTGGACATGAGCGACGACAACTCCGACCTTCGTGAGCGCGTGTGGGAAGCCATCCCCTTCCACTCGATCTCGTTCTCCAATCCTAACGTCGCCGAAGCGGTTGACCGCATCTTCGATGATGTAGCCAACGTCATTCGCCAGCGGACCGGATGGAGCCTGAGCGACATCGAATTATTGCTCGCCGACGCGAAGAACCGCGCCAACGCCGCTCTCGATCAGGCCGAGGAAGCGGACGATCGACTGGTCGAGGTCGATGACGCGGTAGACGCGGTTGTCGAGATGCTCACCGAAGAGGCTGAAGAATCATGACCACAATGACCCGCGCCGAGCGCGAGGATTTGCAACGCCTCGTCCGCCAACGCGAAAAGTTACTCAAGTTGGCGGCGAAGCAGCGATCAGCCGAGTTGCTGGCCGACTTCGAAAATCAGATGGGGCAAATATACAGCTTCGATCAGGATGAAGTTTGGAAAGCCGCGAAAGAGGCGGCCAAGCGCGAAGTCGCGAAGGCGGAAAAGGCGGTCGCCGCGCGTTGCCGCGAACTTGGAATCCCGGAGCGTTTCGCGCCGGGAATGGACATTTGCTGGTGGTCGCGAGGCGAGAACGCCGTGACGTCGCGTCGCGTCGAACTGCGCAAGATGGCGACAACAAAGATCGCGGCGATGGAAGCCGAGGCGCTAACCCAGATCGTCAGGTCTTCGCTCGAGGCTCAAACGGAATTAGCGATGACCGGGCTTAGCTCGGACGCCGCGCGCGGCTTCGTCGAGCGCCTGCCGCCGATCGAATCCCTCATGCCTCAATTGTCCTTCGCCGAGGTCGCCGGCAAAGCCGATCCGCCAGTCGCCGAGCGATTGGTGAGTTCGAACGCGTTACGGCAGCAGCGCTTCCGCGAACGGCAAAAGGCGTTACGCAAGCCGGACGTAACGTTACCGAGCCCGGAAAGTAACGCCGACGATGAAAGCCGCGACGAATCGCCACCATGCCAACAGGGAAAGGACAAAACATCATGACCATGACCAATACGACGACCCGCGACGGCGCGCGACCCGGCACGCTGCATCTACCCACCAAGACCACCGCGCCGGCGCCCATGAAGCCTATCGCCATCCCCAAGCCGCTCGATCCGAATCGCGCCGTCGTCGAGTCGAACGCCGATGTCAGTGTCGATCTCGCGCCGGAGCATCGCAAGCCGATGCCGCGCGTCAAGGCGGCGCAATGCGAACTGGCGAAAAGCCTGATCGAGCTCACCCGCGACGTGCCGCTAGAGCCGCGGGACACAAGGCAATTGCGGCTCGAGCCGGACGAGGACGAGATCGAGGAATTCTTGAGGAGCGTGCCATCGGGCCGCGAGGCATGGGCGCGCGGGATGCTGTTGCGCGGAAACTGACAACGCGAACCGGCCGAGCGTTCCGAGCGCCCGGCCGGGGACCTTTCCCACAGCCAAGAGTACGAGTCATGGCCGAAGACGGTAGCGACCTTACCATATTTCCGCCGCCGCCGCCGCCCGCGAACGAGCAGGAGCGGCTGAATTTCGCGACACAGGCGATCGCCGCGGCGCGCAATATCGGCGACACCCGAGGCGTCGACGAGATTCTCGCCTTGAGCGGCCTCTATCCCAATGCCGGCGCCTATTGGCGCGCGCTGCTGGCCGTCCCTTGCCGAGCGTTGAAATTCACCGAATTGCTGCTCACGTTTTCGATCGATCCCACCGAGTCGCACGCGAAGCACAAAATTAAGCGCCAGGTGATCGAGCACGCCGTCGTGGAAGGCAAGCGCAATGGCGCAAGCTGGATATTCCACGATCCGCTTTTAACCTATGACCGACGCGTCGTGCTGGCGTCGATGCGTGTCCATCCGCGCGACGCCGCGCTGTGGCTGCTGTCGTCGCCGTGGGCGCATCTCGTGCCGCCGTCGCTGAAGGACTTCCTCGAATCCGAGCAACGCGCCGCGACACCCGCGCCGCCACCACCACCAGCAGCACCGGCAGCAGCAGCGGCAGCCACCGTCATCGACAAGACCACGCGGCGACGCGGCCGTCCCAACGATGCGTCTCGACGCGTCACGCGCGAAATGCGCGAGGCGCTCGCGCAAGGGAAGCTGACGCCGAAACGGTTGTCGAAAATGCCAGGAAAAAGTCTCGCCGTGCAATTCGGCGCGAGCCGTGAAACCTGTGAGAAAGCGCGGAAAACCGCGCTGCTGGAAGTGTCGGAAAATGCCGATAAATAATTTCCGGCATTTATTCAATAAATGACAAGTAGAAACAAGCACTTAGATGTGCTCTGATCACCCGTGATCTTCCATTGAACGTCACTGGAAATGAAAGATGCAAACATCGAACAGCTCCGACACGACGGCGCCTGAAATTCTGACAGGCTTCATCAGCGAGCGCGAATTCTGCCGCCAGCTCGGCATCACGACGCGCACGGCGCGCACCTGGCGTCAGGGCGGCGACGGGCCGCCGTATTTGATCGTCGCGAGAGAAATTCTGCACCCGGTCGATGGGGTGCGTAAGTGGCTCGCGGAACGCGTGATCGATCCAACGCGCGCGGCGAAAGACAGCAATCAGGATCGCGAACCTCGAACACGGGACATTGAAAAATGAGCACGAACATGAACATGACGACACGTCGGACCGACGGCTTCGACCGGCGCGGCGACGCGTCATCGGATGCTGAAGGGGAAGTGCTGCAACACAACGGGAAGACCGGAGTGTTCTCGCTCGACGGACAGCCTATCGAGGTCGGCGAAGACGGATTGAAAATCGCGATGATCATGGACACCGGCGTCGTGGGTGAAATCTACTTCGAGGATCGAACCGTCACCGGACGCCGCCTCGGGCGGCTGATCGACGGCTTCGACGCGGCGCCGTTTCCGCTCGACGAGGGATGGTCGCCATCCACGTCGGTGTTGGCGGTGGGCGCCGACGAAGAGCATTTCGGCCGTCTCTACACCTTCCGATCCGCGTCCTGGGGCGGCCGCCGCGCCTTCGACAAATTGATCAATCCATGGCGGCGGAAGAACCGGTCGGCGTTTCCGATCGTCACGCTCGAAAGCCAAGAGAAGCGCGGCGACGTGCATCACAACTTCGCTCCAGTGTTCAAGATCGTCGGGTGGTCGGCGCGCGGCCATTTCCGGGAACTGATCGGCGAGCCGGTCGAGGATCAGGCCGCGTTGGCCGCGCCGGCGAAACCGGCGCCCGAGCCGATCGACGAGTTGGCGGGCCGGGCCGCGAAACCGGCGCCGATCGTCACGTCGGGCCCGCAATTCCGGGAGTCCGGGCGGCGGCTGTCCGAAGATCCGGACGACTCCATCCCGTTCTAGACCTTCACGCCAAACGGCGGCCAAAGCGCGCTCCAACGCCTTCGGCCGTCGTCTTTGTCTCTTTGTAGTGAGTTGAGGCGATGACCAATTACACCAGAGCCGAGGCCAGGACAATCGTGGACGGACTCGACCTGGGTCCGCTCAATGAGCGGATGTCGAGCCCGGGCGAACTGCGCTTTGGAAAAAACGGAAGTCTGTCGATCGATCTCGATGGAAACCGCTACTACGATAATGAGGCCAAGGAAGGCAACGGCTTGCTCGATCTCGTCATGATCAACAAAAGCCTTTGCAATATCGCCGCCGCGTTCCAATGGGCCGAGCAACAACTCGGCGTTGGAGCTGGTGACGGCGGCGCGAAACATGGAAATGGCGCGTGCGGCAATGGCGGCAATGGCGTCGATCCGTTCGCGAACCGCGATGTTAAATTCAAAAAAGCCAATAAGGGCAACGGCACGAGCGCGAGCGCCGAGCAAACGCCGGACGCGCCACCCCGCATCGTCGCGACCTACGCTTATGTCGACGAAAACGACCAACTGCTTTTCGAAGTCGTGCGTTTCGAGCCGAAGAAGTTTCTGCAACGTCGCAAGCCCACGACGACGGACGCGCCCGAGTCGATCAAGCGCGGGTGGGTCTGGAGCGTGAAGGGCGCGCGCCAGGTTCCTTATCGGCTGCCGGAGCTGCTCGCGGCCATCGAGGACGGCGGCACGGTGTTTTTTTGCGAGGGCGAGAAGGACGTGGACAACCTCGCGAAATTGAGCATCCCAGCGTCTTGTAACGCCATGGGCGCCGGAAAATTCCCCGCGGAAATCGCGGCCTGTTTCAAGGGCGCCGACTTAATATTGATTCCAGACAACGACAAAGCCGGCCGCGAGCATGCCGCGCTGATTGGATCAAGCTTGCGCGGCGTCGCGCGGCGGCTGCGGGTGCTCGAACCGCCCGATCTGCCAGAGAAGGGCGACGTGAGCGACTTTTTGGCCGCGGGCGGAAGCGCCGAGGCGCTATATGATCTAGCAAGCGCCGCGCCATTATTTGATGAATGGGCCGCGAAGCAACCCACGCCGGACCTCGAAGGTGATGACGCCGCGGACGGCCCCTTGCCGCTTTTTCCGCCGCATTCCGACGCCGAGCCTTACCCCGTCGAAGCGCTCGGGTCGACGCTCTCGCGCGCGGCGACCGCCATCGCCAGCAAATGTCAGCTTCCCTTGGCGATGGCCGCGCAATCCGTGCTGGCGGCGGCGTCGCTGGCGGCCAGCGCGCACGCCGATGTCAAACTGCCGTTTGGCCATAAGCAGCCGATATCGCTGTTCTGCCTCACTATCGCGGAGAGCGGCGACCGCAAGTCGACAGCCGATAAAGAGGCCTTGTGGCCGTTGCGCAAGCGCGAAGAAGCGCTGCGAGAGCAATACGTCGAGGCGATGCGCGACTATAAAGTCGCCCACGCGGCCTGGGAGGCGCAGAAACGCAAGATCGCGGGCAGCGGCAAGCTTTCCTACCAGCAGCGACAGATGGCGTTGCAAGGGCTCGGCAAGGAGCCGGAGCGGCCGCTCGAACCCATCCTGACCAGCACCGATCCGACGATCGAAGGACTGGCGAAGCACTGGCCATATCTGCCAGCGGCGTTCGGCGTGTTCTCGACCGAAGGGGGAACCTTCACCGCCGGTCATGGCATGAAGGACGAAAACCGCGCGAGGACCGCCGGAGGGCTGTCGGAGCTGTGGGACGGCGTTCCGATGAAACGGATCAGGGCCTGCGACGATAGGCCATCATGGTTATATGGCCGCCGGCTTTCGCTGCATTTGATGGTCCAACCCGGCGTGGCGGCGGCGTTTCTGTCCAGTGAGCGGCTTAAGGATCAAGGACTATTGTCGCGCTTCCTGCTAGCGCAGCCCGACAGCCTGGCCGGCACGCGGCTCTACAGGGCGCCATCGCCGGATGACGACGCGGCGATCAACGCCTATGGCGCGCGGCTGCTGTCGATATTGGAGGCGGAGCCGGCGCTCGCAAACAATAGGCGTAATGAACTCGCGCCGCTGGCGCTACCCTTGAGTAGCGACGCGACCGAGGCGTGGATCAAGTTTCACGATCACGTCGAGCGTCAATGCAAGGGCGAGCTTTTCCCCATCAAGGCCTTCGCCAACAAAGCCGCCGAGCACGCGGCGAGAATCGCCGCGGTCATCACCGTGATCGAAAACATCAAGGCGATGGAGATCGGCGCCGACGCGATGAAAAACGCCATCACGCTAATCGATTGGTATCTCGGCGAAGCGTGCCGCCTGGATCATGATGTGCTGATCACCAGCGAATTGCGGCGCGCGGCGGCGTTGCTGAAGTGGCTACAGGCTCAGCCGGATAAAAAGGTCCATGTCAGCCACATCCTGCGCCTTGGCCCGGACACCACGCGCACAAAAAAGCAAGCCGACGAGGCTTTGAAAATTCTAACCGAGCACCGCTGGGTGAGCGTCGTCTCGAAGAGACCCTGCATTATCGAGGTCGCGGCGTCATGAGTTACCGGAAATTCTACCCGTCGCCGACCGCATCCGCCCCCACGCCCGCCGCGAGCGCCACGACGCAATTCAAGGAATGCCACGCCGGCGATACCGCGCCCGGCGGTCCTTACGCCACGGGCTACATCAGATTTAAACAAAATCCGCCGCTAGGAACAGACGCGGCGCGCCATGGCCAAGCCGTGGCGGCGGCCGGATTGTTTTTGAAGGAATGGTCGGAGCTCGCCAGCGTGTTCGGATGGAGTCTCGAGGATATTTTCTCACCCGGCGGCCTGGCGTGGTGGCTTGGCGTCGACGTGGTGCGCGCGCTTGGACCCGAGCACGCCGCGACGGAAGCCGAGCGCGTTTTCGACCGCGTGACGCGCGCCGATTGGCGCAACCCTTATGCGAAAAACTAGAGGAACGCCGACAATGAAGGCCATGGCCGACGACGAAATGCGCGTGGCGCGCGCCGACGATGGGATGTGGATGGTGACGAGCGCGGCGGGGGTGGTGCTGGCCGCCGGCATGAGCAACGCCGAGGCGTGGCGCTGGGTGGATCGCGCCAGCCGTGAGCCGGCGAGCCGCCACGAAAAGATGATGGACGCGTTTTTCGCGAAGACCGCCGGCCGGTTGTAACAGATAGAACTTTCGCAAACCTTCGCAAGAGTTTCGCAAGGTGTTTGCGAAACTCTAATTTAAATATATCAACACCTTAAACAAACTTTCGCAACTTTCGCAACTTTCGCAGCTTTTGGGATACCTGCAAAACAAAAGCACTTACACATAGTGCGGCGCAGCATGGCACGGGCCGGCGATGGCTTGACTATTAAAAGTTGATCCACCTCGAACACTGACTCAGCCTTGTATCTCCTCATATAACTAACTAACTAACTAATACTTAACAATTACGGGTACTGGGGGATGCGGTGGGATGGGGTATAAACATCCTGCGAAAATTGCGAAAGTTGCGAAAGTTCGCCAGTGAACCACAGAGAAATATAGCGTTGCGCCGCAAAGGCCATGCTGCGAAGGTTTTGCGAAGGTTTGCGAAAGTTTGCTCTCCGAGGGCCAGACGCAGTTGCAGCGCAGCATTTGATTTTGATCAAGCCGAGCGCGGTGGATTGATAAAAGGCATGGATGTGAGTGGGGAAGCGACGCGTCCGTCGTCACCACGCGGCGGCCGGACGAGCGGAAGCATGAGTGGTTAAGATGATGCGGCGGAAATACTCGCGCGCTGTTTTTGTCGCGGCAACCGTCTATCGCCCACACGCCGATCTCGCCACCATGGCGGACATCCTCTCCGCCATCCATCGGCGCAACATCTTGATCACGCGAGCCATCGGCGGCGAGCTGTCTGGCGATCTTACTTTCCGTCTTACTTTCCGGCGGCGCTTGGACGGAAAACCTTGACAAAACACAAAGTTGAACCACGTTCAAAAGAACAGCAACGGTGACGCAACTCGAGGTAAGCTCCGTGAGCGACACGCTTTCGACCGAGCCGCGGCGAAAATACAAGCGCTACGAGGGACGGCCGGCGACGCCTTTGCGCGCCGCGCATCTCGTGCCGCCCGGACTGAGCCTGCGGACTACCGAGGGGCAGCGCTTCAAAACCGTCATCACCGCCTTGATCGCCGAGTATGGCCAGCATGACCTGATGCGTCTTCGCGAGCTGGCAAGCTTGCGCATCGTCATGGAACTGACGCAGGCCGAGGCCGTGAGCGGCAACGCCAGCGCCAGGGAAGACCTGGTTAGACTTAGCAATTTGATAGCGAGGAGAGAGAGCGAGCTGCGCACGCGCGCCTTGGCCGCGCCGGTGGTGAAGGACATGCGGCCGCTGCATGAGCGCATCATGAATCCGGCCGTTGATAACAAGGCGTTGGGTGAGCTCCGACCATCCGGACGTAGGATCGGTGCTTCAAGACCCGTTAAGCGCGTCAGCGAGCCTCGCGCGCGGGATAGCGACGCCATCGAGGGCGATGGGGGCGACGATGACGCTTGATCAGGCCGTGGCATCCTACATCGAAGCGTCCGCCGAGGCCGACCACTGGCAAGTTGTTTGCGCTGACTTCACGAAGGCGTTCGGCATTGGCGTTTGGCGCGGTGGCCATCCACTAGATCGAGAGAAGCTGCGTCAACGGTGGTTGTGGCGCTATCGGCGCAACATGGCGATGCGGTGGGTGCGCCAGGCGCTCGAAGCCTGGTCGCCCGATGAAAGGCCCGCGTGATGCGACAAACGCGCCCTCCGACATCGCTCGAGTTCTTCAGCGCGCTCAAATGGCTCGACGGCCGGCCGCTGCTCGACACGATCGAGCCCTATCGCCGCGCGATCTTCCATGACGTTCTCGACACCTTCGATGACGACGGCCTGCCGCGTTATAACTTCGCGCTCGCCGGCCGGGCGAAGAAAAACTGGAAGACATCCGATCTCGTGCTCGCCGCGCTCTATCGGTTCCTGCCGTGGCCGTCGCGAAAGGGAAACGACTGCTTCATCCTGGCGAACGACGAACAGCAAGCCGGCGACGATCTCTCGCTCATGAAGAAGCTCATCAAGGCGAACCCGCTGCTCGAGCGCGAGGTGGTGATCCACATAAAGGAAATCATCCGCAGGGACGGCGCCGGTAGCTTGCGCATCCTTCCGGCCAGGGACGCGATGGGCGCGCACGGCAAGAGCTTCTGCTTCATCGGCTACGACGAAATCCACGGCTATCGCGACCATGACCTGTTCGAGGCGCTGGCGCCCGATCCGACGCGCCACGACGCGCTCGTGTGGATCACGAGCTACAACACGATTCGCCACGCGCCGGGCATCCCGCTTTACGACTTTCTGCAAATGGGCAAGCGCGGCGACGATCCGCGCATGTACTTCAATTGGTACGCGGGGGACTTCACCACCGACCCAAACGTTCCAGATGACGCGACGCCGGAACAGCGCGCAAACCCGTCGCTGGCC
>DATBRI010000045.1:0-9423 GCA_036560365.1 Methylocystis sp. | reverse complement strand
CGACGAGATGGCCTTTTTCGAGATAGCCGAGGCCGGCGAGAATCTCGCCCATGAGCCGGGCGACGGTCGTCTTTCCCGTGCCGGGATTGCCGAGGAAGACGCAGTGAAGGGCGGGCGGCGTCGAAACCAGCCCATGCCGGCGGCGCGCGCGATCGGCCTCCAGCACATCCATCAGCTTCTTCACTTCCGTCTTCACATCGGCGAGTCCGACCAGCGCGTCGAGTTCGGCAAGAACATCCGTCAACGGCCGGACAGCCGCCGCGCTTTGAACGTTCGACGCTCGGAGCCCGGCGCCCTTGGCTTCAGCCCGCCACAACCGCCACCCGGCAACGCCGACGCAGCCGATCAAGACAACGCCAGCATAGGCCTGAAACAGCAATAGCAGACCGCCGAGGAGGACAAGAGCAATCGCGAGGCCGAACACCCCCCCGAGTAAGCGTTCGACCGCGCCGTCCCCGGTCATGCGCTTTCGACCGGGGCTTTATGAAACCGGCTCGCCTGGACTTGTCCGCGCATGTCCGGCCGGCGAAAATAAATCGCCCGGCCGCAGCGCAGGGGCTTCGCGCCCCGCAGGACGACAAAGGCTTCGTCGGCGCGGGCGTCCTGGATCAGTTCATCCGGCTTGATCAAGGCCCGGCGGATTTCCGAACGGTTTTCGCTGCGGCCGGAAGAGTTGGAGGCGTAGGCGCCGCCGACACGCCCCGAGGCGTTGACGCTATCGCCCAGACTCGTCGCCATGACGCCATGCTCGCCGCACATGCTTGAGAGTTCGCGCGCGGTTTCGGGGTCCTGGATGGCGGCGAACAGTCGCCAGGAGGTCGAGTCGTACCAGGCCTGCTTGCCCTCGCGCCCCCATTGCTCGACCAGCTGCCCGAGCGATTGATAGAGCAGCAGCAGGGTAATGCCATATTTGCGGCCGGCGTCGCGGGCCTGTTCGAGCACGCCCATGTAGCCAAGGCGAGAAACCTCATCGAGCAGGAACAGGACGCGGCCCTTCACGGCGCCGTCCGCTTCATAAGCGGCGTTGAGCAGCGCGCCGATGATGACGCGGCCGAGAGCCGGCGTCGCCTGCAAGGTTTTCAGTGGGATTTGAACGAAGACAGTCAGCTTGCCGCCGGTAATCTCACAGGCCTCGAACGTGTCGCCGGAGACGAGATCGGCATAGGCCGGCGTCGACAGCCAGCGTGTGTCGCGGGCGGCGTTGGCGTAGACGCCGGAAAAAGTTTCCGCGACGAGGCCCATCAACGTTCCGGCCAGATCGCGGGCCATGGCGGACGAAGAAGTCGCATTTATGCGCTGAAGGACTTCGCGCAGCCCGTCTTCGGGCGTGATCAGGATTTGCCGCAGGCGCCTTAGAGATTTCTCCCGGGGAGAAAGGGTCTCGTCCCAGAGCGTGTCGGCGAGGACGCAGGCGATCAGCGCCTTGCCGCTGTCCTTGAAGAAATGCGCGCCGGAGGCCGCGCGCTCGCGCTGTGCGCTTTCGCCGGCGATCCAGCCGACGACGGCCTCGACATTGGATTCGGCGAGGGGCGAGCCGGTATCGATCCAGTCGAGAACATTGAAGGCGCCGGCGCTCGCGTCGTTTGGATCGAGCGTCACGACGCGGTGACCCATGCGCTCGCGCGCCTTGTGCACCATTGGCCCAATCTCACGCGAGGGATCGAGCACGACGGCGGCTCCGGTCCAGGTCAGCATCGTCGGCACGCCGACCGAAGTCGTCTTGAAGCCGCCGGAGCCCGCGATGACGAGCGCATGCGTCGACCCAGAGCGGCAGGGATCGATCAACAGCGGCGCGGAGCCGCCCTCACCCCAGGAACGCTCGTTCGACGGATCGAAGGGGCGCGACGCGACGCGGTCCTGATCGACGCGGTAAGCTTCGCCGACGACGATACCGCCAAATTCCGGGTCCGGTCCGGGAAAGAGCTTTTTGGCTTCCTTCATCGACAGCCAATCGGCATGGCCGTGATTGTCGGACGAGGCGCGGGTCAGTCCCTTGGTCGGCTTGCCAAGCATGTCGCCGCGCAAGAGTCCCGCGCCGATTGCCAAGGCGAGTCCGCCAAAGCAAAAGGCGGCGACGACGCCGGGATCGATGGCGTTGATCACCGCGAACGGGGTGACGCCCGTGGCGAGATGTTTGAGCGATATCTGCCGCACATAGGGAGCGAGCCGCTCGACTTCCGGCCAGACGGTCAGACCCGTGGCGATTGCAACGCCGACGCCGCCGGCATAGGCCATGACGCGTCCGGCGAGTTGCATGCGATAGGCGACGAGCGCCGCGATCATCAGAGCGACCGGGCCGGCGAGGGCTACGGAGGGCCAGGCGCGATAGGCGAGGAGATAGCCCGGATCGGTGGCGCCATGAAAAGTCAGCAGCACTTCGCGCCAGGCGATATTCGAGCCGCGCCAGGCGAACCAGAACAGCCACAGCGGCCAGAGCGCGATGACGAGTCGCAGACTCGCGCGGACGAGATCATAGCCAATGCGAGAGATCACGAGACCGCCGCTGTGTCGCTCTTGTTGTCGATTTTGGCGTCACTCTTTCCGGAAAGGCCACCCACCAAGGACGGAGGCGACGCCGACGGCGAAGGTTGCGGGGCTGGCGCAGCGGCCGGAGCCGAGACGCGGCGCACCGAGCCGCCATGTTCATTCGCCAGCGTCAAAACCTCGTCATAGCGGGCGAGGCCTTCCCAATGGCGCAGGACCTTGTTCCAGCGCATGCCGGCGGCGCGCAGCGCCGTGGCGACCGGGGCGGGCTGCGAGAAGGGAAGCGAGAGGACGAGCGGCTCCTTATCGGCGTCGCGGGCTTTGGCTTCTTGGGCGAAGGCTCGGCCGCCAATCGTCTCCCACCGCGCGACCTCGCTGGCGTCAGAAGCTTTCTTCGCCGTTTCCATCAGCGCGCCATAGATGGCATTGGCGGGAAGGGCGGCGAGGCCGGCCTTTTCGACGAGCGCGCCGATTTCGATGAGGCGGCGGGTACGCGCCTTGCGTTCATCGTCTTTGATTTTGCTCTCGGCGAGTTGCAGCTTGGCCTTTTGTTGTTCGAGGCGGTGCAGGCGTTCGGCGAGAGAGGTTTTGGCGTTGGCGGCTTTTTTGGCTGACTTAGCAATTGGTTGGTTCAAAACACGTTCCTTTCGCATCGATTTGGTCAAGTTCCGAAAGAACGACTTCGCTGCTGACGAGCGCTGCATGTCCTTTGTTTCTTCTGGGAATATGTTTTTTGTTTGGCGTGAGCGTTGCTTTTAGGCCTTTCCCACAGCGCATCACCAATCGTAGCTACATCTCAAAACCGCGCAGCGGGTTCTGCGACGACGAGCGGAGCAAAGGAGTGCAGACGCAATATGCGTTGCGGTGCAACGCTGCTTGTCATATGGCGGGAGCTGTGCCATTTTGCCGAGATGGCCATCGCATTCGCCCGCGCCCGCTACATCTCTCGAAAGACCGGCGGTTCGGCGGCGCGGTCGGCCGCCTACAACGCCCGCGCCGAGATCGGGGACGAGCGCACGGGCGAGGTTTTCTACTTCAAGCATCGCGATGCGCCCGAGCACCATGAAGTACTGTTGCCGGACGGCGCGGATGAGAAATTTGGCGACGCCGCGACTCTGTGGAACGCGGCGGAGGCGGCGGAGCGTCGCAAGGATTCACAAGTCGCTCGCGAAATCGTCATGGCATTGCCGGCGAACGCCGAGGTTTCTAACGAGGACCGGATCGAACTGGCGCGCTCCTTCGCGCGGGAGCATTTCGTCGCCAAGGGGCTTGGCGTTCAGCTCGACATTCACGCGCCGCACGGCGGCGATTTGGAGAGCGAGCGCGCCAATTGGCACGCGCATCTTCTGATCACGACCCGGCGTATCGAGGGCGATCGTCTGTCCGCGACGAAGGCGCGCGATCTTGCGCCGGACGTTCGGCAGGCGGGCGCGCGGAGCTTTGTCGCGGAGGGCGAAGAGTGGGGCAAGCTCTGGCGCGAGCATCAGGACAGGTATTTTCTGGCGCATGGGATCAATGTGCGGGTCGACGCCACGGCGACGCATGCGCAGGAACATATCGGGCCGTTGCGCATGCGGGCGGCGACAAGCGAGGCGAACGAGCGGGCGAAGGACATCGCGCGCGCCAATGCCGAGGCGGCGCGCGATCCTTCTAAAGTGCTGGAGGCGCTGACCCGCAACAATGCGACGTTCTCGGAGCGCGACCTCGATCGCTATCTCGCCAAGCACATTGTCATTGAGGCGGAGAGGTTGAGTGTTAGGGGGAAAGTGCTCGGGGCCGAGGAGACGCTTCCCCTGTTCGAGCGCGAGACCGGCGAGGCGAGCGGGCGCTTTGCGACGCGGACAGTGCGGGCCGAGGAGCGCGAGGCTTTGCAGGAAGCGCGGGCGCTCGCCGACGCGCGCCATCATAAGTCCGCGCCGGAGTCGGCCAAGGCTCGCGCGCTGGCGGGAAAATCTCTGCGCGACGATCAGCGGACGGCGTTCGAGTACGCCACGGCCGAGGGCGGGCTGAAGATCGTCGAGGGGCGCGCCGGCACGGGAAAGAGTTTTACCCTCGCCGCTATCCGCGACGCGCACCAGGAGCAGGGGCGAAGCGTCATCGGCCTCGCGCCGACCAACAGCGTCGCGGAAGATTTGAAGGCGGACGGCTTTGCTCGCGCTTCGACCGTGCATGCCGAATTGTTCCGCCTCAAGAACGGCCGGGCGGTTTGGGACAAGAGCACGGTCGTCATCGTCGACGAGTCGGCGATGCTCGATACGCGCGTCACGCGCGAGCTTTTGGTCGAGGCGCGGCGCAGCGGGGCCAAGCTCATTCTCGCGGGCGATGATCGGCAGCTGGCGTCGATCGAGCGCGGCGGGCTGTTTTCGGAGATGAAGCAGCGGCACGGCTCTTCTGAGATCACCGAGGTCACCCGGCAAAAAGTCGATTGGCAGCGGCGGGCGGCGCGCGACTTGGCCGAGGGAAATTTTGCTGAGGCCGTGTCCGCCTTCGCGAAGAACGGCGCGATCCACTGGACCGAGAAGCAGGACGGCGCGCGAGAGGCGCTTGTGGAGCGGTGGCGGCAGGACACGGCGCGCGACCCTCAGGCGACGCGCTTCGTCTTCGCCTACACCAACAAGGACGTGAACGCGCTCAACGCCGAATTGCGCGCGGCGCGGCGGGAGAGAGGCGAGCTATCGGGCGAGGACGTGCGCTTCGAGACCAAGCATGGCGCCGCAATGTTCGCGGTCGGCGACCGGGTGCAGTTCACGGATACGCGGAAGGGCGCGAAGATTTACAACGGCAATGTCGGGACGATCACCGGGCTCGACGCGCGCACCGGGCTTTTCCACGCCAGACTCGATGGACCCCAAGGCGCGCCGGGGCGCGAGGTCGTCTGGTCGGCGTCGGAGTTTGACGGCTTCAGGCACGGCTATGCCGGCACGATTTACAAAGGCCAGGGCAAGACGCTCGACCACACCTATCTCTATCACACCGAGCATTGGCGACAGGCGGCGAGCTATGTCGCGTTGACGCGCCAGCGCGAGTCCGCGACCATCTTTGTCGCGCGGGAGACCGCGCGCAATCCAAAACAGCTCGCGTGGCAGATGGCGCGCGGCGAGGTGAAATCCGCGTCTCTGGCCTGGGCGACGCGCGACGAGCTGGCGCCGGCGTTGCGCCCCAAGGCCGAAGCGGCGGAGGCAAGGGCGGGGGAAAAGCCGATGACGGACGCGGTGGTGAAGGCGGCGCGCGTGTCGCCGAGCGAGGCGGGTCGGACGGCGGAGCCCGCGACGGCCGCGCGGGCGCGGGTTGAGCGACAGGCGGGCGTCGGCGAGGGAAGCATCCCGGGCCGGGACCGCGCGCTCAAAGAGCCGCGCGCGGAAAAGTCGGCGCCGCGTGAACAGCCCGATTGGCTGATTGCGCCGCGCGTGTCGCCGGACGGGCGCGACAGTCTTGGGCGCGGGCTGGACGCGCAAAGCGTTTCGGCCTTCGTTTCGAACGACAAGGCCGTTCAGCGCGAGCGGCAGGCGCTTTCGACCTGGTTGCAAACCGCCTATCGCGATCCGAGCGAGGCGACGAAGCGGCTCGACGCGCTTGTGGCGCGCGACGGGTTCGCCAGCGCCGCGCGTCGCATCGAGCGCGATCCGGCGCAGCTCGGCGACTACGCCGGCAAGACCGGGCTGTTCGCCGGCGGCGCCGCGAAAGAGGTGCGGGCCAACGCCTTGCGCGTCGCGGAGGCGATCGGGCCGGGGCTCGCGCGACTCGGCGAGGCGGAGGCGTCCACAGCGCGCGATTATCGCGCAGGCGTCGAGAAGCAGTTGCAGGCCGATGCGACCGGGATTCCAAACTTATCCGAGCGCGCGCAGGCGGCGATCGACGTGGCGGGGGCGGCCAAAACCGACAGGGAGCGCGCCGAGGCGTGGACGGCGACGACGAGCGACAAGGCCGTCGCCGGCGAGCTGAAGGCCTTCGCGGCGGCAATGGAGAAAAGGTTCGGAGAAGACGGCGTGCGCGCCATGGTGCGAGCCGAGCAGGTTGGCGGGAAGGCCTTCGAGGGCGGCGCGTCGGTCGCGCCGGCAGAGCGTCAGGCGGCGGCCGAGGCTGGACGCGCCATGGCGGCGGTCAAAAGCGGCGAGCGGGCGGTCGAGAAGGTCGCTCAAGCAGAGCGCGTCGCCGAAAGGGCGACACAGGGCGCGCGGCTAAAACCCTGAGCGGATCGGCTGCGATTTCTCGGCGAGAATGTCTTCGGGACTGCCGCCTTCGATTTCGAAGGCGGTGTCGAACCACAATGCGCCGACGCACCAGCTTTCGGCGATGAACAGCGCTTGCAGCCATAGCCACGGACAATGCGCCGAGACTTGCTCGGCCATTCTCACCAGCATCGTCGCGCCCGGATGATCGCCCATATCGGCCTTCACGGCGGCGAGCGCCTCGGTCGGATTGTCGTAAAGCGCGCGAAGAGTGGTCGCAGCGATCTTCGGGATGGCGCTGGCGGGTCCCGCCGCAGCCATTCCTCTACCCCAACCGTTGATGCACAAGGCGGCCAGAAAGGCGCTACGGGCGCGGTCCGCATTCGGATGATGAGCGAAGGCGTCCCTCACCAGTTCCGCCGCCTTCATATGACCGAGTTCGTCGAAAACGCCATCGATCAGCAGCGGATTGGGGAGCAGAGCACCTTGGTGGCGATCGACGCCGAAGACCGCCGGCAGAAACAGAAACGACGCGCGCTTCGCCGCGATTTCCTCGAAATAGCGCTTCATTCGAACCGCGCCCTCCGAGCGCGGCAGTTCGCTGACGATCAACGCGCCAAGCGCCGGGGCGTCTTTGTAGCCGAGCCAGGCCCGATCGTGGATGTGACGCAATATCTCGAAATGGCCGTTCGACTCGCCCTGTCCCTCCTTCGCCGTAAAAACATAGGCGAGCATGATGAAGAGGTCCCGGGGGATTTCCGACTGCGGTTCTTGGACGATCTCGTCGGCAAGGTCGATCATCGTATCGAAGAACGGCTTGACGTCGACCAGGGCGTCGCCGCGTCGTTGCATCCGCCAAATCTTGAAACGGTTGAGCAGGCGGATGATTGGGTTTGGCATGTTTTCGTGGCCCCGCGTCACTGAGTTTCAAGACAGATGCACATGGTGGGAATATTTCGTGATCCCAGCCATTTGTTGGCGAGCGACCATGGGCGTTTGCCGATCATGGTAGCGGCCTCGGGAATGCTGCAAAAAATCAAGAATTTTGGAACACGTGGAAACGCCCGCGACACGTGGGCAAAGCGCGCATTTATCCCTTTGGCGAACGAAATAATTAGGCGATACAACCGCTTTGCATAAAACACGACTATGCGACAGGGCCAAGATGGCCGAAGGTGGGTCCACCGGTTCAACGCCATATGGTGAGCGAGGTCTTGCCTGTGCGCATCCGTGACCTAGAGTGATATGTTGTCCGTCCCGCTGACCCCACGTGTGTGGACTGAAGATTGATAGCCGCTGGAGACAAAGATGGCTGCGCGGATGCAAATTCTCATCACGCTTTTCATCGCGGCATTCTGCTATGGCCTATCAACGAGCGCGGCTGAAACTTATTCTAGCCAGAGTCCAAGGTTCCAGCTCGCACAAGGCTGTCAGTGGAATGGAAACGTCCATTGGAAGGGTGCTTGCGGTCAGTATGTACGGGATATTTGCGGCACCGAATGGTACTGTGATCGATATAGTCCCCAACGAAGGCCTATTTGTGACGAAGGCGGTCGTTGCTTTTGCGCACCTGCAAGCGAATGTAGTTAATTTAAGGTTATGTAGTTAACTTGGATGCAGAGAATACCAACTTGACACCCATATGAAATGGGAGACGTGCAATGAAACGACTTCTCGACGTTCTTTCAAAGCGCTTATTGTGGAAGCGCAATGGTGCAATGATCTATATAGAAACCGCATTTAGGATATTTGACATAAGGCATGTTGGCACATGCGCAACGTGTATGCGTATTTCGTTCATGACAATGTTATTATCATGGGTTAGCGTTCTTGCCTCTGTGGCCTTTGATACTAAGGCGACGATGCAGGTATCTGCGGGGTCTGTCTTTTTTACGCTCTTATGGCTGGCGCATATCCTCCGATACGCCGCGCGGTCAACTCCATCTTACGACCCTCAGAACAAATCGCGACGTTTGGCCATTCGATTCGGAGTGGCATTAATTAGTGGGGCGGCTATTTCTGTTGCATTCCCCTTCCAAGCACACGCAGATAGTGGTTGTGGCGGTTGGGCCGGTAATAGCGGTTGTGAGCCCTGCAGCAATTACGGCAATGCACGCTGCATGAGACAAAACGCAAGTTGCGGCTGTTATTACTGTCGTAGCTGCGGGGAGGACTGCGGAAATAACGTTTGCTGAAGAAATAAATTGGTAAAATCTGACAATTGAACCCCGTTTTTGATTCCAGGCCGAGTGTGCATTGCTGTAAATCTTCCTCGTCGATTCCTCAAAACGCAGATATTACTCCGGACAAATTCTTAAAACCCGCCCCAGCCGGGTCGTCGTAGTGCTTAAATTGCCAACGCCCGCCCTGAAAGCTAATTCTATGAATGTTTTGCCCAACAACTTTATTGTTTTCGATCTGATCCTCTGTAAAGTAATAATATTCTTCGTCCTGGGTTAAAAAGCTAAGCTGTGTAGAATCCCATTTGTTGTCATCTACATCAAAAACACCCCACACATTACCGTGCGGTTTTATTATTTTGTTGCCGACTTTTTCATTCGTACGAAATTCTGAGACATCGACCTTAACTGGGTAGGTGCAGCCTGCAGTAACAAACCGACGGGTTTCTGCTCCAACCGAGACAGTGTATTCCATGCTTGATACTAGATAAAGACCATTCTTCGTGGTCTTAAGTAATTTCCATCGACGTTCAAGCCTCCCGCCTTCTACTATAAAAATTGAAAAACCTTTCAGTGCCGCTGCTGGTTCT
>DATBRI010000044.1:0-2206 GCA_036560365.1 Methylocystis sp. | reverse complement strand
GCGATCTGGTCGGCATGGCCAATCGCCGCGCCGCGATGATCGCGGTAGCTCGCCTCGATCTGGAAGGCGACGCAAAAGGCCAGCACGTCGAGCAAGCTCTTCTCGTCCTGCAGGATGAGCCAATCCCAGAGGTCGGCGTATCGGTTCGGAAGCCGAGAGGCCAAAACGACATGGCGCTCGTCGAAAGCCGTGAACGCCGCGTGATTGTCCTCGTCCGGCGCCGCCTGCCGCTTCTCGTGAGATTGCGCGGTGATCAGCAAGCAAGAACCGCCCGCCGTGTAGTCGTAGGGCTTGCCGTTGCCGCCGCGATAAAAGACGACCTCCGCCAGCTTGTGAATGATGACGTGAAGCGCGACATTGGGGCGCTGGCTCAATTCGACGGCGAGCGCCTTGGTGCGCAGGATCGTCAAATCCTCGGTGACGGCTTGGCTGTAGCCCTCGGCCTCGATTTCGACCGGCGCGGCGGGTGTGTGAACGGCGCCCTGCTCCGCCGCCTCGCCCTGCCCTTCTTGTTCGCCCGTTTCGTCGTCAGTCCCTTCCCCAAGTCCCGCCGCCTCGTTCGCCGCGCGCGCCGCCGCCTGACGGGCGCGCTGCAAGGCGGCGAGGTCGTGGGCCTCTTCCTTGCGATAGAGGCCGCGTTTGATCGAAACCTCGCCCGCATAGTTCAGGGAGACGATGATCCCGGCCAACGGGATTTCTTCGGCGTCGAACACGATGCAAGCATTGGTGATGGCGTCTTGGCGCTCGGTCTTGGCGTCGAACTCCTTGACCTCCTCCTCGGTCATGTCGCCGCTGTCATAGGCCGCCTCGTGCTCGTCGATATAGGCCGCAAGCGCTAATAGCTCGTCGCGCTCGGCGTCCGTCTGTTCGCGCTCATGGGTCGCGAGCCGCGAATAGCCGCTGCGGCTTTCGTGCTCGGCGAGATAGACCTCGAACCATTTCCAGCCCTCATCGCTGCGGGTTTCTTCGGCGACGGCCTCAAGTTTCTCCGTCGCCAGTCTAACGACAAGCGGTTTATCGTCGAAAAAGATCGCGTCTTCGTCGTCTTCCGAGAACAAGTCGCGGGTGATGGTCCCGCCCGCTTGGCTATAGGCCTCCATGCCGACGAATTGCGCGAGGCGATGGCTGGCGGCGATCTTCTCATTTGCGAGCCGCGCGCGAATGGCCTCCGGCGTGCGGTTGTATTCGGGCAGGCCAATGAGCGTCGCCTCCTGCGCCTTGTGGTCGTCGGAAAGCGCGAAGGCCTCCATATGCTGCAAGGTCACGTCGCCCGCGCGAAAGGCCTCCATGATGCGCGGCGACACCTTCGCCAGCTTCACGCGCCGCCTGACGGTCATGGAAGATTTGCCGAAACGATCCCCGACCTGTTCGGGGGTCATACGATCGTCTTCGATCAGCTTGCGGAAGGCCTCCACTTCGTCGGCGGTGTGCATGTTCTCGCGGATGATGTTTTCGGACAGCGAAAGCTCGGTTGCGTTGTGCTCCGCACCCTTCACCAAAACCGGGACGAGATAGTCGAGGGTCACCTTGACGCCCTCGGGCTCGATGACGGCGCCGCGCTTGGCAAGCTCCTTCAAGGCGCGCAGGCGCCGCGCGCCCGCCTCAATCTCGTATTTGCCCTTGGCGGTCTTCCTGCCCGTCAGGTTCTGCAACAGCCCCAACGCCGCGATATTGGCGCAAAGCTCCGAGATACCGGCCTCGCTGGCGAAACGGCGCACATTGTCTTTTGAGGGCGTCAGCGAACGCAGCGGCAACATCAGCCGCTCGTCGGCTTTGGCGGTCGCGGCAGGCGCCGGCGCGGTCCTCGTCTCGCGCGGGCTCAAAGCCTTTTTGGCGGCGGCGCGGGGTTTGGCGGTCTTCTGGGCGGGCTGTCTCTTGGCGGTCATTTTCATTCTCCACAAATGTCTGAGGTTTCTTGGGATGCGACGGGCCAAGCGCTCGGCCCGCCGGGGGCTCAAGCGTCGAACATCGCCATCAGTCCGTGAGTGGTGATGTGCTCGGCGGCGTCTTCGAGATCGCAACGGAACAAATCGCCCAGCCGCGATTGCGGCCATTTCGCCATGCTCGCGAGAAGGTTCGCGGCGGCGTTCAACTGGAAGTCTTCGGCCTTCATTCCGGAGATTGCGATCTGGTCGCAAAGCTCGATTGCGGCGGCGAGATTGAGGGGTTTGTCGCCCTCGCTCTCAAGGCGCGCGATATGAAGGCG
>DATBRI010000043.1:0-13543 GCA_036560365.1 Methylocystis sp. | reverse complement strand
TCAGCCAAAAAGGCCCCAATCTCCTGACGGAGATGGTTCTTCTTGCGCTGGTTGTGGCAGCCCGTAAACTTGATCTCGCCGTCCGTCCACTCCCAAGCAAAGCAGCGGTGGTCGGGGTCGCTGTCCTCGTCGTAGACGCCGCCTCCGAACTTCGGCACGTCGTTGGTCCCAGTTGCGACGACTGTGCCATCTGCCGCGACGAGCGCTGCGCCGACCTGACGTGAGAGGCAGGAGGATTGAAGGGCGGCGGCGTGGGCGTGGTACATTGCGCGCTCGCCCTTGGTTGGCCGGACCAGCCCCGATCCTAGGAGCAGGCTAACGAAGCGCGATAGGTCGCTGTTCATGTTCTCGCCGCTTTGGGTGCCGCCGTTGTTGTCGATGAAAAAGTCAGCAAGGTAAAACGCGTCGCGCACCTGCTGGCCGTGCTTACGGCCTTGGTCCTTCTCGTCTCGCTCAATGTAGCCGAGGACGTCCTTTTCCAGCACCCCAGCGTATTTCGCCGCTGAACGGTTCACCCCAATCAGCCGACGCTCCCGAGTCGGACGCTCGCAGTGTATAGCGACAAGCCTGAAGGACTGGTCGTAGACTTTCCTGAGGAGGTCGACTTCGGCGGAGTGCTTGAGTGAGTCCAGGATGAAAGCGCGCTTGCGTGTGCCGGGGCCCTCGGAACCGCGGCGTGCCATGATCTCGGCGATCGCGAGAGCAGCGACGGCATGATGCTGATACGTGCCACGCAACTCGTCGCCACGATCTTGAAGCTTGCAGGCCCTCTCGAATCTGGCGGGCCCCGCCTTGATCCCGTGAGCGGCGACAGGCGCGCCGTCGTGGCCGAATCGGCGCGCAATCAGGCTGCTAAGCTTGATGAGCTCGACTTCGTAGCCGGCCTCCTCCAGCAAAATCTCCAGTCGCCCGGTCGCGGTCGAGCACCCAGCACCAGCATAACCGACTACAGCGATTACGAGCTCCTGCGAGAGCGGCGACACCTCGACCGCGCCGGGTGCCGTCCTCTCTGCCAAGTGGAGAACTCTTACCGTCGACAACGTTCCCGTCTCCTTGTGCTCACGACGTCTCTCGGGTCTTCCCGCGGGCGCACTCGACTTCTGCCCCCGTTTCCTTGAAAAACGGACGCAAAGCCGCCTGCGCCGATTCCACGGACATCGGACATTACCTCGGTAGGAATTCTCCGTCGACCGACATGTGGCGCGATCACGGGCAAGCATCGAGGCCGTCTTCCGCATCGGTCTGCTGGAAGGTGCGCCCAACTGGTTGCCGAAGCTCGGCATTTAATTGCCGTCGTCTCTTCGAGGCGCGCTTTGGCTGTTGCCTGCTCGACTGTGCCCGGGAAGGCGACGAGCTGGCGTCTCGCCTCGGTGTATTCACGCCGCGCGGTTTATGCCCCGCCGTTTCGTGGCGGCGTCGGCCCGCTCCCTGTTAGCACATGCGGCGCCTTGTACACGCGCCGCATATGTTTGGTTGAGGGGTATAGTGCTTTTCGGCGTCAGAAGAAGAAGGAAATTTTGCGTCCGCGCCGTCGGCCGCGTCCGCGATTTCAGCGGGTCGGCGCGGACGATAGAAGGGGCTGTTTGGTCGATACGGTCCGCGCCGTCCCCGACCCTGTGCACGAATTGCGCCGTGAAGCCGTTGGCCTGATTGGGTTTGGCAAAGGGCGCGGACGATGCGGACGGTGCGGACGCAAAATCCCCTTGGTCTTCTGACGCCGAAAAACATTCTGTCGCGAAGTGTCCGCGTTAGGCTCACTTGCGGCGCACCGTAGTCGTCGCCAAGCCTCCACGGCGGTCGAATCAAGCCGATCGCCGTTCGCGGGTCAACGCCCACGGACGACACAACCGGCCAAACGCTCCTGAAGCAAACTTTCCGTGTATGGAAACGCCAGCAATCGATTTTGCTGAATTATTCACCGGAACAAGCTAAGGCCATGTTATCCACTTGGTCTGTGAAATAGCTAAGGGTGCTTGCATCGTGAAACTACAACCCGGGAGTTTTGTGGGCCTCCGAGGCCGCCGCTGGTTGGTAGAAGGCGTCGAGGCGGACGGCGGTCCGCTCAACTTCGTTCGGTTATCCTGCATTTCCGACGACGCGCAGGGCGAACCCTTGGAGGTCCTATGGGACGCCGAGTTAGAGCCGGAAGTGCTCAGCGATAGTGGTTGGGCGCGTATCGGCCATGGCGCGCCGGATACTCCAGAGGTGCTCGCGGCGCATCTTCGGGCGGTGCGCTGGAACTCCGCGACCGCCGCCGAACGCGATCTTTTCCAGGCGCCGTTTCGCGCCGGCATCCGGATCGAATCCTATCAGCTTCTTCCACTTCGCAAGGCTCTCCGCCTCCCGCGGGTGAACTTGCTGATCGCCGACGATGTTGGCCTGGGCAAAACTGTCGAGGCGGCGTTGATCATCCGGGAGCTACTCCTGCGCCGTCGCATTGATTTTGTCGTGGTGGCCGCCCCGCCATCGATGACACTGCAATGGAAGGACGAACTCGAATCCAAGTTCGGTCTGGCGTTCACGGTGATCGACAGGGAACGAGTCGCCGAAATTCGCCGCACGCGCGGATTCACCTACAATGCTTGGCGCACAGGTTCGCGGTTCATCGTCTCTCACAGCCTCCTTTCCGACGAGAGCTACGCGGCCGGGTTACGCGATGTCCTCGGGGAATTCCGATCTCGCGCGCTGTTGATTCTCGACGAGGCGCACCACGCTGCTCCGGCGGGCGGGTCGCGCTACGCGATTTCGAGCCAGTTCACCAAGGCCATCCGCGACTTGTCGGAACGGTTCGAACATCGGCTGTTCCTGTCGGCGACGCCGCACAATGGTCATTCGAATTCCTTCTCCGCCATGCTCGAAATGCTCGATCCTCAGCGTTTCACGCGCGGCGTCGAGGTCCGACCGAAAGACCTTGAGCCAATCATGGTGCGACGACTGAAATCCGACCTGCGGCGGATGGGAGCCGACTTCCCGGAAAGGCTGGTCGAGGCGATCGTGATCGATGGCTTACCGGCGGACACGTTGGAACTCGAACTCGCCCGCCGCCTCGCGGACTATGGCGACCGGCGCATGAAGCGCATACGCGCCTTGCCGGCACAAAAGGCCGCCTTCGCCAAAATGGCGTTTATCGGTCTCCAACAGCGCCTACTCTCCTCGACCGCGGCCTTTGCTCGCACGTTGCGGGTTCACCGAAAGAGCCTAGAACGCTTGGTAAATGCGGAACTGTCGGCGGATGAAGCGGTCGCGGCGCCCGTCTTCATCGCGTCGACCGGCGCGGATATGCAGGCGGAACTCGGTCTCGAAGACGAGGCGGCTGAAGAGGCTATGAGAGCGGACGACGACGCGGCGATCGAAGCCGCTTCCGTCGCGGGAACGCAAGGCGCCACGACAGGCGATCTGCTCGCCGAGCTCGCCATGGTCGACGAGATGCTGAAGCTCGCCGAACCCAACGCCTCACGGCCCGATGAGCGCGTCAAATGGCTGATCCGCTGGATAGGCGATAACTTTGTCTCTGGTCGCGTTTGGAACAACCGCCGGCTCATAGTTTTCACCGAATATGAGGACACGCGCCGCTGGCTGGAGCGTCGCCTCAGGGAGGCTATCGAACACACCGACCTCGCGGAGGACCGCATCGGCGTCTTCACCGGCGCCACGGGCCTTGACCGCCGGGAGCAGGTCAAACATGCCTTCAATTCCGACCCGGCCAAGGAACCGCTACGAATTCTGATCTGCACCGACGCGGCGCGCGAAGGCATCAACCTGCAAACCTGCTGCTCGGACCTCATCCATTTCGACCTACCATGGAACCCTTCGCGGATCGAACAACGCAACGGCCGCATTGACCGTAAGCTTCAGCCGGCGAAGTGCATCACCTGTCGCTATTTCCGCTATGCACAACGCGAAACCGACATCGTCCTCGAAGCCTTGATGCGAAAGACCGAGAGAATTCGGGAACAGCTCGGCGCGATCGGTCAGGTCATCGAGGAGCGCGTTGCGAAACGCCTGGTCGAGAATGGTATCGCGCGGGGCGCCGCCGTAGATTTGGCCCGAGCCATAGAAGACGAGAACGATTTCGACCGCCTTGCCCGCGCTCGCGCCGAGATGGACGACGACGAGCGCGTCCGCCATGAACGGTTGCTCAAGGAGCAGGCTGATCTCAGCAAGATTCTTGAACGCTCTCGCGAGCGAGTCGGCGTCGATTCACTCGACCTACGCCATGTTGTCGGGACGGCCCTGACCCGCGCCGGCTACGATTTGGAGGCCTCGGAATCCGACCCGGTCGGCGCCGTCCACACCTTCAGTTTCGATCCCCATGCCGCGGCGTTCACCAGGGACGCCGGCTGGGATGATATTTTCGACGACCTTCGTTCCCGTCCCCGCAAGCGTGGCGAGCGGCTGGGCGATTGGCGCAGGGACGTTCCGATCCGCAAAATCGCCTTCGAACCGCCCATCCTCGCGGACGGACGCGACGCCGACGATACGGTTCAGGTCCACCTCGAACATCGCCTCGTCCGCCGGCTCCTCACGCGGTTCCTGTCGCAAGGATTCCAGTCGAACCTGTCGCGCGTCGCCGTGATTCAGGGACCCGGCGCGCAATCTCGCATCGTCATGATGGCGCGACTGGCGGTCTATGGACCGGCGGCGGCGCGACTACACGAAGAAATCATCACGGTGACCGCCGACTGGACGGAGGCCAACCGCGACCACAAGCCATTGCGCGTGCATGGCGAGGTCAGCGAGACGAAAACGCTGGATCAGCTTGAGCGGGCCTTACGTGAATCACGGGCCGCTCCCGAAGTAGCACAGGCGCGTATCGCCGCGTTGATCGAAAAGGACATCGCCGACCTGTTGCCGACGCTTGAAAAGAATGCCGCGGAACAACTTGCCGACGCCAGGAATCAACTCGCTAAACGTGGCGAGGAGGAAGCGAAATCGCTGGCGAGCCTTCTCGAAAACCAACGCGCCCGCATTGCCAAAGCGTCGACCGACGCCGACAAGGACGATCCAAACCAGTTCGCGCTGCCTGGCGTCATCGACGAGGAACGCCGCGAGCGGGCGTCAGATCGTCGCCACTGGGCGACGCGGCTCGAACGCCTGCAAAAGGAAATGGTCGAAGAACCGGCGCGCGTCCGCGCGTCCTATGAAGTCCGCGCCCATCGGCTGGAGCCCGTGGGAATCGTTTATCTCTGGCCCGTTTCCGGTTGATCTATGGCCGTTGAAATTTTCCGCGATCCCGATTTCGAATGGCTGGACATGGTTCAGCCTACCGGCCTCGTCGTCGGAAAGAATCTACTCAAGACCCTCGGCCTCGTCCCTGAGCGCCAGACACAGGTGCATACCACCGAGGTCAAGGTGCTGATCGAGGCGGATACCGACAAGCCGGCCCTTCCTGATCCATGGGCTTTTGTTGCCGCCGTCCTTGGCTGGGAGGCGCTTCATGTCGCGGGTAGCCCCGGCGGGCCACCTGTCCCGGATGAACTTCTCGTTCGCTTGCCCGAGCACGATACGACACTTGCCCCAACATGGGCGGTCAGGGAACTCGATGGAGCGGGCCGGCCTTTCCAGCTTCTTGTCAGCATCGAGCCAGCGGGCGTCGATCTCGACAAGCGCGGTTCACTCGGCGGCTGGGAGGCGACGCCGCATCAACGCTTCGAACGGTTGTTGCGCGAAACCCAGGTCTTCGCGGGCTTAATGATCGCGGACCAACAGTTGCGCATCGTCTACGCCCCACGCGGTGAAACTTCTGGTTGGTTGAGCTTCCCCGTCCGCGAACTTGCGACCGTCGCCGGCCGGCCTTTGCTCGGTGGGCTGAAATTGTTGCTCGACAGCGTGCGCCTGTTCACCGACGCCACCGACCGCCGTCTCCCGGCGCTCTTGCGGCGAAGTCGCCTCGAGCAGGCTGCGGTCTCGACCGCGCTCGCGGAACAGGTGCTCGGCGCACTGCACGAACTCCTACGCGGGATCGACGCCGCGGATCCGGATCACATCCGCGCTCTTGCCACCGAGAACCCCGGCCATCTCTATGAGGGTTTGCTCACGGTCCTGCTGCGGTTGGTCTTCATCCTTTATGCCGAGGATCGCGACCTTCTGCCGTCATTGACCGATGCACGCGCGAAGGAGGTCTACGAGAACGGCTATTCCGTGCGTGGCCTCTTTGGAAAACTGGTCGAGGACTTCGCGCTCTATCCAGACACGATGGACGAACGGCATGGTGGCTGGGGCCGGTTGCTTGCTCTATTTCGGCTGATCCACAAGGGCCACCCATCGCATTTCGTCCAGGCGCGCGGCGGCAAGCTTTTCGATCCTGACGCCTTCCCCTTCCTCGAAGGCCGCGAGGCGGCGGACGACAAGGCTCAGGTGCTGAACGTGTCCGACGGTTGCGTCCTGCGTATTCTCGAAGGGCTGATGACTCTCAAAGGGGAGAAGGGCGCCGGTCGGGAACGACTCTCATACCGAACGCTCGACGTTGAGCAGATCGGCTCGGTCTATGAGACGGTCATGGGATTTACCATCGAAACGACGCAGGGTCGTTCGCTCGCCATTAAGGCCGGGAAGAACAATAAGACGCCGGTTTTCGTCGCGCTTGAGAAGTTGCTCGCCCAGAAGGCCAAGGACCGCATCAAATTCCTTAAAGAGCAAGCGGGACGTACCCTCACCGCGAGCCAAGCCAAACCCATTGAAGCGGCGTCTACAGTCGAGGACCTCGCCGCGGCGCTCGACTCTATCGTCGATGAGCGCGGGAGCCCACGAAAACAGGTCGCCGCGTCCGGCGCGCCGATCCTCCAACCTACCGACGAACGGCGACGCACGGGTAGCCATTATACGCCGCGCAGTCTCACCGAGCCGATTGTCCGCTACGCCTTAGAACCGGCTTTCGAACGATTGGGGCCGAACGCGACGCCGGAACAGATCCTCGATCTTAAGGTTTGCGATCCGGCCATGGGCTCGGGCGCGTTTCTTGTCGAGGCCTGTCGCGCCTTGGCAGCACGGCTCGTCGAAAGTTGGGGACGCTGGCGCGAAATGCGACCCGTCATCCCCGCCGACGAGGACGAGGAATTGCACGCCCGGAGACTCGTGGCGCAGCGTTGTCTCTATGGCGTCGACAAGAACCCGCTGGCGACCGATCTCGCCAAACTGTCGTTGTGGCTGGCGACCCTGGCGCGCGACCACGAATTCACCTTCCTCGATCACGCGCTGAAATCTGGCGACAGCCTTGTCGGATTAACACAGGCACAGATCGCGGCGATGCACTGGGATTCGTCGAAGCCGCCAACATTTGTCGGCAAGCTCGTCTCCGACCATTTGCGGGCGGCGGAGGCGGGTCGCGCCGAAATACGAGAACATGCCGAAGCCGAGAGCGAACGGGAATTACGCGGACGACTTCACGCGGTAGACGCAAAAACCGATGTCGGGCGCATCATCGGGGATGCGGTCCTAGCGTGCTTTTTCTTGGAAGAAAAGTCCGGCAGGCGCATTGCACAATTGGTCGCGCTTCAGAAGGACGTTCAGAGCCATCTGGGCCGAACCGGATGGGAAGCCGCGATCGAGCTTGTTAGAGCGACGTTACGGCACGGCGAACATTCACTGGCGCCCTTCCATTGGGAGATCGAATTTCCAGAAGTCTTCACGCGAGCCAATGGCGGCTTCGACGCGATCGTCGGCAATCCGCCCTTCGCCGGGAAGAACACGATTATCGCTGGTAGTAGAAGGAACTACCTGCCTTGGTTGCAAACACTTCACGAAGGCGCCCACGGCAATGCCGATCTTGTTTCGCATTTCTTCCGCCGCGCCTTTGGCCTGCTGCGGCAGGAGGGTGTGTTCGGGTTGATCGCCACCAACACTATCGGCCAGGGCGATACCCGCGCGTCCGGGCTGACGACGATCCTTTCGAACGGCGGCGCAATTTTGCGCGCCACGCGGCGGTTGAAATGGCCGGGCGAGGCGGCAGTGGTTGTTAGCGTCGTGCATGTGATGAAAGGCGAGGTGGCCTCGCCAGTTCTTGATGGTCGGCAGGTTCGTCGCATTTCGGCCTATCTGGTGGAAGGCGATCTCGATACTTCACCGGAGCCGCTTGCCGCCAATGCAAGAAAGGCGTTTCAGGGCTCGATCGTGCTCGGCATGGGCTTCACTTTCGACGACGTTGCGGCGTTGAAGGGCGAGGCCGAAAGTATAGAGACAATGCGCGCTTTGATCAAAAAGGACTCGCGCAACGCTGAGCGGATTTTTCCGTACATCGGTGGCGAAGAGGTCAACACTGATCCACGTCAGTCGCACCATCGATATGTGATCGACTTCGCCGAATTTCCATTGGAACGAGACGCGTCTCTCCCAAGTTGGGCAACAGCAAGCGAAGTGCAACGCGTGTCTTGGTTGCGCGAATTTGTTGTTCCTAATGATTACCCAGATTTTGTCGCTAAAGATTGGCCACAGCTATTGGAAATCGTCGAGAGACGCGTGCGACCCATAAGAATGACCGATAAGCGCGACGCATATCGCAAGAAGTGGTGGCGCTATGCCGAACGCAGGGGCGGCCTGTACTCAGCGATTGCTTCACTGGAGCGCGTTTTGGTGACATCGCAAATTTCAGCCCATCACTGTTTCGAATTCTTGTCGTCAAACTTCGTGTTTGCCCACCGATTGAATGTATTCACTCTTTCGAGCTATGCTGCATTTGCAATGCTTCAATCATTCGCGCATGAGGTTTGGGCTCGATTTTTTGGCTATACACTTGAAGACCGAAACGGCTATAGTCCGGCTCATAGCTTTCGTAATTTTCCCTTCCCAGACAACTTCGAAACCAATCCCACTCTCGAAGCCGTCGGCTCGGCCTGTCACGCCTTCCGCGCCCAGCTGATGATCAATCGCAACGAAGGTCTGACCAAGACCTACAACCGTTTTCACGCGAGAGGCGAGAACGCGGCCGACATCGCCCACCTGCGTGAACTCCACGCCGAAATGGATGTCGCCGTGCTGCATGCCTATGGCTGGGACGATCTCGCCTTCCGAGCGGCACCTGAATTCATCGAGCAGGAGGCCGACGAGGGCAAGACACCCAAGACTCGGTTCGATTGGCCGGGGGAGTTCAAAGATCACGTCCTCGCCCGTCCGCCCTCAATGCGGCCCGCGCCGCCGCCGAACGCGCGGCGGGCCTCACCGTAACGCCGGAGGATGAGGAAGGTCTCGACGAGGAGGACGTGGCATGATGAAGCTCGGCGAATTCGCGTTGGCGGAGGGGAACAAAAGATGACGACTTCGGTCGACGTTCGCACCCATATCGTTAAAACCTTTCGCCGTGATCTCGTTGGCCCTGGCCCCAACGACGCCGACCTGGCGAGGGAACGGCTCAACGAAAATCCATCGCGCTGGTATCTGTCGGGGTTTTTGGCGCCCGCCGACGACCCCCTCGTTCTCGACTCGCCCAACGCTGCGGAAGACGACCCGGCCGCGCAGGAGGAATTAGAGATCGAAGCCGGCGAGGCCGATGGCGAAGGAGCCGGCGGTGCCGCAGGCGATCAGGAAACTCCCGAGACGCCTAGCACATCCCGGCGGTTTCTTCCTTCCTCGATCGGCCTCACCGTCCTTCTGGGGCCGGATGTCACGGAGATCGAAGCCAAGATTTCATGGGGCGACTATCGGACAGAACCGCCGCTGCCCGAAGGCATCCTGACCGGCGAGGACCAGCTCGAAGAAATCGACGAAGACGGCAACACCAAGAAAAAGAAGCGCCCGTCGGTCGATTGGGTGCGGGCGCCCAAGGAACGAACCGTCGTTCTATCCGTTCGCGATGGCCGCGGTCCTTCAGTCATCGTGCCAGAAAGCGCGGCCGAACAACGTCGCGGCGGCGGCCTCCAAATCGAAACGCATGCCCGATTGTTCTCCTTCAAGCGACCAGATGGCTCCACCGAGACTGTTCGCGCCCTCACCGTCTTTCTCGTGAACAAGCGCAAGGGCAAGGGCGTCCAGCGATCCTATGCCGACGTGACCTATGTGTTTCAGGCCCGCATTGAACTCATTTGCAAGGCGGCCTTCCGCGCTCGGCACGATCTATCAGGCGTCGCGTCGGACGATCCCGACCAGCGGGCCGCCGATCTGCACTATCGTGACGTTTGCGAATATGCGGTCGGACGGAACATTGCCGCTGACTGGGACCCCGAGGAAGAAGCCGCCGGCAAGGTGACAAGCGTGTGGACCAATCCTCTGCCATGCGCGGAGGTGGAGCGGGTCGCGCCCAACGAGGATGCGTCGATCAGTTCGAAGGTTGAATTCGGGATGGAGGCCCTTGCCGAACTTGCCCGGCAAGGCGGGCCTCAACTGGAGGCGAAACTCGCTGGCTTGGCCGACCTCTACGGGATCTGGATTGGCGGCGAACACGCAAAATTTGCAACGATCGATGCGTCGGCGCGCCAGGACACGGCCAAGGCGCTGATCGCCAATATGGAAGCCGCAAAAGCGCGGATCGCCGCTGGCGTGGATCTTTTGGCGAGGGACGAAATCGCCCGCACCGCCTTCCGGTTGATGAACGAAGCGATCGCCCGCGCCGCTCGTCACCGCAATGCTGGCGCCAAAGCCGATCCAGCGGCGCAAAAGGCTCCCGCTTGGCGTCCTTTCCAGCTCGCCTTTATCCTGCTGAACCTCTCCGGTCTCGCCGATCGCCGCCACGCGGATCGAGAGATCGCGGATTTGCTGTTTTTCCCGACCGGCGGCGGTAAGACGGAAGCCTATCTTGGCCTCGCCGCCTTCGTCATTGCCCACCGACGCATCAAGGGGCCAGGCCTCCTTGGCGCCGGCGTCGCGGTCATCATGCGTTACACCCTGCGACTTCTCACCCTCGACCAGCTTGGACGCGCCGCCGGTGTCGTCTGTGCGCTGGAATTGATGCGCCAGGACGCTACGAACGTCGATGAAAAGGGGCGACGCCTTCTCGGCGACTGGCCAATCGAAATCGGGTTGTGGGTGGGCTCGGACGCTTCGCCAAACAGGTTAGGCAAAAAGGGCGACGCCGATCAAACCACTGCCGTCGGGCGTGTGCGGCGCTACAAGACCGGCATGGACAAACGCGCGCCAGCGCCCTTGAAGACTTGTCCGTGGTGCGGCACGCCATTCACCACGCAATCTTTCGCCTGCGTACCGACGGATATCGCGCCGCGGAACATGGAAATCCGCTGCGTCAATACGGCGTGCGACTTCAAAGGTGACAGGCCACTACCGATCCTGACCGTGGATCAACCTATCTATCGGCGGCTCCCGGCGTTCCTCATCGCCACTGTGGACAAATTCGCGAGCCTCCCTTGGGTCGGCGAGACGGGAGCGTTCTTCGGCCATGTCGATCGTTTCGAGAAAGATGTCGGCTTCTACGGCGCCGCCGAGCCCGGTCAGGGACGCCCACTCGGCAACGGCTGGAGGCTCGACCCGCCCGACCTAATCATCCAGGACGAACTGCATCTGATTTCCGGTCCTCTCGGCACCGTCGCGGGCCTCTATGAAGCCGCGATCGATCAACTCGCCTCGCGAACCGTTGGCGAGCAACGTATTCGGCCAAAGATAGTCGCCTCGACCGCGACCGTCCGTCGGGCAGAGGCGCAAATCAAGGCGCTCTTCGACCGCCCGGCGACGAGCATCTTTCCACCTCCGGGCATCGACCGCGCCGACAGTTTTTTCGCCCGGACAGTGTCGTCTTCCGTCGATCCAGCGCGATGGTACCTCGGCATCGCGGCGCAAGGGCGAGGGCCCAAGCTGGTCTTCCTTCGCGCCCTGACGACGCTCCTCGCCGCCGCACAGGCCGAATTCGACGTGGCGAAGAAGGCCGGACTCGACCCCAATCCCGCCGATCCCTACATGACCGCGCTTTGTTACTTCAACGCGCTACGGGAACTTGGCGGCGCGCGTCGGATTGTCGAAGACGAGGTTCGCGAGCGGGCTCATCGTTATGGCTCCCAGCGTCGCCGGCTCGATCCAAAGGATACGCCATTCGGCGATCGTCAGATCATGGAGCCGATGGAACTCACGTCGCGCGAGTCGACCGACAAGGTGGCCGAAGCGAAGCAGCGACTGGAGGCCTCCTTCGGCGGCTCAGGCAATCCGATCGATGTCGCCTTGGCGACGAACATGATTTCGGTGGGCCTCGACATCTCGCGCCTCGGGCTAATGCTGGTGCAAGGGCAGCCCAAGACTGCCGCCGAATACATTCAGGCGACGAGCCGCGTAGGTCGCGACCATTCCCGGCCGGGCCTGGTGGTCGCGGTCCTCAACGTCCATAAGCCGCGCGACAGGATGCATTTCGAGCAGTTCGGCAATTTCCACCGGACCTTCTATCGCGCCGTCGAGGCGACCAGCGTCACGCCATGGGCGGCGCGGGCGCTCGACAGGGCTCTTGCCGCGACGGTGGTCTCCGCGATCCGGCATGTGGACCCGGAAATGACGCCGGAACAGGCGGTCGCGACATTGAACGACCATCCTGGCGTCCGCGCGCAGGTTCGCGACGCGATTGTTAGCCGGGCGCCCTCCGACGCGATCGCCGGCGGCGCGACAGCCCTCGCGGCTCAAATCGACTCGCTGATCGACGCTTGGCTGGAAACCGCCGATGTCCAAACGGCGGGCGGTGGCGCATTCTGCTATTCCGCCGCAAAATCCCCGCATCGGTTGCTTCATCAACCACTGGAGGCTGGCGTCGACAACCTCCTCCCCGCGCAGCGACACTTTCTCTGTGGTCGCTCGATGCGTGACGTGGAAGTCGGCGTCTTGCTCAAGGTCCGCGATCCTAACGGATCACCCATCGCGAACGCGGACGATCTCCAATGACGAAAAACACGCAAAGACAGAGCCAGCTCGTCTCGACTTTCGGCCCGGGCGCGATGGTTGACCTCCCGATACGGTCCGTGATCGTCGCCGGACTCGATTATTGGGAAATGCGGCCAAACTCCTTCCAATCGATTTCGGAAGCGCGATTGAGCCAGCGGCTCGAACGCCTCCTCAAGGATCAACACCGGCTCGCGCCAGAAAAAAGCCTCTCGCTTCGCACGCCGCCAGTAGGCGACGGCTATGGAACCAAGGAGCCGCCGGGCGTTCTCTCCCCGTCTTTTCCACGTTGGTTCGTCTGCGAGCGCGTCGAGGACGGCCCGACTCCGTCCGATCGGCGCCGTAGGCTCGTTCCTTGGCAGGACCTCGACCTCAAGGGGCGCCGGAAATACGCGTTCGACGACGGCAAGAAGAGCGACGTGACGCCAATCCGCTTCGTTTGCGCCTGCGAGAAAGGCCATTTGCAGGACATCAACTGGCGATGGGTCGTGCATGGCGCGGCGGCTTGCCGTGAGACAATGTGGCTTGCGGAAAAAGGAACCAGCGCGGATCCCGCTGACACCTCCGTCGTGTGCGGCTGCGGCAAGCGTCTTTCCCTTCAAGACCTGTTCCAGAAAGGGCGGCTCGGCAAATGCGTTGGCGAACGTCCCTGGCTCCTTGATCGCGATCCGGACGGCTGCGATCAGGATTTGAAATTGCTGACGAGAACGGCGACCAACACCTATTTCCCTCAAGTTCTTACGGTCAT
>DATBRI010000042.1:0-3120 GCA_036560365.1 Methylocystis sp. | reverse complement strand
TTGAACCTCTGCGAATGCGCGAGGTCTTTCATCATCTCGGTGGAGTCGCGCATACGCCCTTGCGCGTCGCGCGTCTGAACGCCCCACTGACGCAACAAAGCCTCGTTGCCGGGCGCCTCGCGTAGCTTGCGCGAGAAATTCTCAAGCGACGACAACGCCCCTTCGGCGGTGCCACCCAAATTTGCAATGGCGTATTTGAACGCATTGATGTTGGCGGCGCTGGCATTAACCCGCGACGATGCGTAATAAAGGCTCTCGAAACCGGACGCTATTCTATGAACCACGCCGATCGAGGTGATCGCGGCGGCCTCTAGCGCAACGCCTAATGCGAGCGCCTGTTTCGACAAGGATTCGATGGAATCCATAGTTTTACGGTAGCCGGATTCGTCCTTGGAAAAAGACAAACTGACCAAAAATTCCTTGATAACATCCGCGCTCATTCTGCCGGGCCTTTTTTCAGAATCGAGAGCATGTCGATCGAAAGTCTTGCGCGGTCCAGGTCGCTCATCCCCATCTCGCGCGCGCAATCATTCAAATTCTTGAGCGACGCGAATACATCGGCGAACGCCTGCATAACCGACTTCGGTTTATCGCTTTCGAGCGCGCTAACCTTCGGCACGTCGCCGCCAAACGTCACCACCAATTTGTCGGCCTCACGATCGCGGAAGACACGCACGGTCTTGCCAGATGGCGGCGTCGTTTCGATAAGCAGCTCAAGCCCTTTGGTCATTGTGTCGTGCTCCTAATTAGAGCCGCCCCGGTCGCCAGCGCGTCGGCACGCTCGCGTGGGCCCAAGAATGAGATCGGGAACGCGGTCTTCACGAAGAAGACGCGCGGATCATCGTCAGGCGACGGGCCGGCCATAACGAAGATGGCAGGCTCGGCCATTGTCGGAAGATTAACCGGTATGCGCCAGACTAAGGACGGCTCCGCCTGGCGTTGCTCGCGTGTCATTTCCTCGGCGCGGGATAGCACAGGCCATGCGGCGCGAAATGCGGCGTGTAAGTCGGCGGCGGTCTCGCACCCGCACCGCTGCACCATACGCACTAGGGCGTGTTTGCTAATCGCCGCGACGAAATCAAGGTATTGCGCAGGATGCGACTCCGCGCCCGCGCGGCTCACGTCCATCCGAAAGCCGGCCAACCAAGCTAACTCGCCAGGGGTAGCCGCTAGGCCACGCCAGTTCGTCGGGAGCAGCACGTCCAACTGCAAATGGAACCGCGCGCGCGACCCCGTTTCTAGGCGCGAGGCGAGTAGGCGACTTCCGAACATTCGTTCGACGCGTGCCGCCCAGCGACGCTGTGCAATGGGGTTGCCACCAATGCGGCCCTCGCGCGTCAGAAAATGTTTGTGCAAGGCTTTTGCGGCGCTGTGCGATTCCGCATAGAGCGCATCGAGCCACTGACCAACAAGGCGCGAGGCATATTTGTCGGCAATGTCGCCGCCGGCGCCGGGCGCGACAATCGGCGCGGATCGGATGGCAAGCGCGCTCATAGGGCTCACTCTCCCAAAGCCGCATCGGCATCGCGCAACAGCGCGTCGTGCGCGCGGCTCACGGATTGCGCCGCCGCGTGCGAGACATAGCCGCCGTGAAGTTCGTGAATGAGCCAGGGCCTCGCGATAAAGGAATCGATGGCCGATTTTTCCGCGCCGACGGGCAGCAACGACCGCAACTGCATAAGCATCGCGCGCCGCGCCACGATATCCGCCGCAACCGCCTCGGCTTCCCGGAGCAATCCCGCAACGTCGGTCTCGACGCGCAGCACTTCCGCTACCGCGTCCCTGATTTTGCCCTTTGCATAAGCGATCGCGCCTTCGCGTTCGGTCACGGCGGCATCGAGCGCCGCGCGCGTCTTCGACAGCGCCGTAATCTCCGCCTGGATCGAAGCCTCTTCGGCTGCGCGGGTGTTCGCCGGCCCTTCCAATTCGGCTATGGACGGCTCTCGGCCGGCCTGTATCGCTGCGAGAAACACCGTTGCCGGATTGGCCGTCGCTTCGGCGGGGCGCTCCTGCAAGGCCGCGAGCCGGTCCTGGGCCGACCATGCACGTTCCCGCGCCTTCTCTACAGCTTCACGCGCGGCCCGGTGGTCGCGCTCGGCGTTCGCGTGTTCGGCGAGCGCAGTCGCCAGCGCCACACGCGCCGGCGATCGCTCCGCCACAAGTTTTAGGGGCGTTGCTTTCATCGTGTGCTCCTACATCGCCTGCTTGATGCGACGGGCTTCCGGGAAGCGCTCATAAAACGATTTGGTCGCAGTGGCGGCCTCATCATGCGCAAGCAGCCGGGCGCGACGGCGCGCGTCTTCCCCTAGGGCGTTTTTTGGCAGCGCGTCCGCCTCGTCGGGCTTGTCAAGATGAGCTTGCAGCATCGCGATCACGCGGCCAATTTCAGAGCGCGTCAAGCTTTCTATCGCCCAAGCGCACATGACATGGATGTCATTGTTGCCGCTTTCGGGAGATTCGTCCCGTGCGAGGCGGCGGCCGTTCTTGCGGGCAGGAAGAGAGAGGGGCCAAGGCATTGTGTGTTCCTTTCATCGTGTTTGGAAGTGATTGGGAAGATTAGACGTTCTCGCGCCTGATAGCCTGCGCGTCATGGCGAGGAATTCGGAGCTTATGACCATGGGCTGATTGCCAGCGAGCGCGAGAACAATCGCGCCAGCAACCGCGTTTGCAGCGTCATCGTGCGCGCCGGGCGCATGGTCGATTGAGTCTTTGCCGCCGCGCGCCGTGCGGCGTTCAAGATTGCAAAGCTGTGTCGTAAGCCGCGGAATATCGAGCAATTCGACGCGGCCGCTGTTCATGAGCGGCAACAGTTCTTTGTATATGTCTGACTTCACGCGCTCTGAGATTTCGTACTTGAGGCCAGCGGTTTTGAATTTCTCCCGCACAAATTCGCCGCCCCAACGATCGCCGGTTAGCGACGTGACGCCGTAACCCTTCAAAACTGCAATGAAGTCGGCAACTACGGCGTCCGGCGAGAACGGCGGCTTAACCTCGCGCAAGGCGTCGAGAATGGCGATGTTCTTTTCCTGGTGTGCAATGGCCAGCGTCATGGCGTCGCCGCCGGAGCCGCCAGCAGGATCGACGAAGGCGACATATCGCACGCCAGGAACGCGCGGCAGT
>DATBRI010000041.1:0-1868 GCA_036560365.1 Methylocystis sp. | reverse complement strand
CCAGCCAAAAATCTGCTCGTAAATGCGAACGACCAGATAGAACCCGTTCAGAACGGCCAAGCCGATCCACATGCCCTTCAGGTCTACTACAGCTTCCGTGCCAGCAGCAGCGCGGGCTGCTGTGTCAGTCGTTGAGCTCATTGTGAATTACTCCTCCGTAGAATTTTGCTCGAAGAGACGCTCTTCGAGGCTGACGCATTTTGCGTGTTATCGCGCGTCGAAACAGTGACTTTGTCGCCAAATATGGCGCAGAACCCGCCATGCGGAGGAACTCGAAACCGCGATTGAGGACGCAAAAAAAAGCCCGGCGCGGGCGCCGGGCTTTGTTTTCGATCGCCGGAGTTTAGACCGGCTGGGGCTCCAGGCCGTCGACGTCGGGCTCTTCTGGCTTCTGCCCCGTCGTCGGCACCGCCGAGCCGCGCGGCGGCGGCGTTGGCGACGACTCTTCACGCACCGGCCGCTTGCCGACAAGCAGGCCCTTCATCTCGTCGCCAGACAGCGTCTCGAATTCGAGAAGCCCGTTGGCGAGCGTGTCGAGTTGACTGCGCTTTTCGGTCAAAATGCGCATCGCCTCGTCATAGGCCTCCTGCACCAATCGGCGCACTTCAGCGTCGATCGTCTGCTGCGTCGCCTCGGAAATCGTCTGCTGACGCCCGAGAGAATATCCGAGGAACTGCTCCTGCTCAGGATTGGCGTAGGCGACGGTGCCGAGCTTGTCCGAGAAGCCGAGCTGGGTGACCATCGCACGCGCCACACGGGTGCATTGCTGGATGTCCGACGCCGCTCCCGACGTCACCTTGTCATGGCCAAAAACCATTTCCTCGGCGACGCGACCGCCCATCGCGATGGCCAGCATCGCCACGAGCTGCTCGAAGCTCTGCGAGATCTGGTCGCGCTCGGGGAGGCCTTGCACCATGCCGAGCGCTCTGCCGCGCGGAATGATCGTGGCCTTGTGGATGGGCATCGCGCCAGGAACCGAGAGCTGCACCAGCGCATGGCCGCCCTCGTGATAGGCGGTGAGCTTCTTCTCCTCGTCCGTCATCACCAGCGTGCGCCGCTCGGCGCCCATCATGATCTTGTCGCGGGCGTCCTCGAACTCCTGTTTCGTGACGATCCGCTTCGAGCGCCGCGCCGCGAGCAGCGCCGCCTCGTTGACAAGATTCATCAGATCGGCGCCCGAGAATCCCGGCGTGCCGCGCGCGACGATCTTCAGATCCACGTCCGGCGCCAAAGGCACCTTGCGGGCGTGGACCTTGAGGATCTTTTCGCGGCCGATGAAATCCGGGTTCGGCACCTGGATCTGCCGGTCGAACCGGCCCGGACGCATCAGCGCCGGATCGAGCACGTCCGGACGGTTGGTCGCGGCGATTAGGATGATGCCCTCATTCGCCTCGAAGCCGTCCATCTCGACGAGCAGCTGGTTCAGCGTCTGCTCGCGCTCGTCATTGCCGCCGCCAAGGCCGGCGCCGCGATGACGACCGACCGCGTCGATCTCGTCGACGAAGATGATGCAGGGCGCGTTCTTCTTCGCCTGTTCGAACATGTCGCGCACGCGCGAGGCGCCGACGCCGACGAACATTTCGACGAAGTCAGAGCCCGAGATCGAGAAGAACGGCACGCCCGCCTCGCCGGCGATGGCGCGCGCCAGCAGCGTCTTGCCGGTGCCGGGCGGTCCAACCAGCAACACGCCGCGCGGAATGCGCCCGCCGAGCCGCTGGAATTTCTGCGGATCGCGCAGGAATTCGACGATCTCCTGCAAATCCTCCTTGGCTTCGTCGACGCCGGCGACGTCCTCGAAGGTGACGCGCCCTTGCGTCTCCGTCAGCAACTTCGCTTTCGATTTGCCAAAGCCCATCGCGCGGCCGCCC
>DATBRI010000040.1:0-5363 GCA_036560365.1 Methylocystis sp. | reverse complement strand
CGATGCCGAGTTGCGTGGCCAGCGCGATGCTCTTGTCGCCCGACTCCACGAACCCTTGCTTGATCTCCGCAGCCGTGTTGATAAGCGGCGTCACCCAAGATTCGTTCGCGCGGCCGATCGCGGTTTCGAGGTTTTTTGTCGCGCCATCATACCGCGCCACGGCGCCGGCGAATCCGGCCATATTCTGCGCCCCGATGAAATCGGCGAATCCTGGCTCGACATGGTCGATCTGGCTGCGAAAATTGTCGAATTCCGCTATCCCGCGCTGCGCCGCGGTCTGGAATCGACCGCCCTGCTGCTTGGTGAAAAAGGCGTTGGCTTGCGCCGCGTTCGGATTGGCGGCGATAATAGCGCGAAGCAGTCCTTCAACGTCCACGCCCTGGACCGACATTTTGTAGAAGCTGCCGATTTCCTTCGCGACTTCCTTGGCGTCCTTAGCCGATAGATGGCCGAACGCACCCTTTATACTGTCAAAGGCGCGTTGCGTATATTCTTCCCGGCTCGTAACAACTGGCGATTCCTTCCCGCTGTCATCAATATAAGTCTGTTCATTTATGCTATTCAATGCATTGATTTGCGCGGGAGACAGCTTCTTACCGAAGTCACGCCTGATAGCCCCGGAAAGATTTTCGCCGCTCAAGCCGCCGGGCATCGTCGTGTATTTGTTGTAATCTATGCCGAGCGCGCTGAGCGCCATCATACCCTTTTGCGTTGGGGATATCAGCGAGCCGGAAATCGAGCGAATGGCCACGCCGGCCTCGTCGCCTGGAATGCCGCCGCGACGCATCATCGCGCCTAACGCGCTCATGGTCTCAATCGACATACCAGCGGCATGCGCGGCCGCGCCTCCGAATTTATAGAACTGGGCCTCTTCATCGGCGCTCATGCCGCTGATCTTGGCGGTTTTGACCATGATGTCGGTCGTTCGCTGCGCATTTTTCATCGCGTCGGCGGCGGTCTCCATATTCTGCGCCGTCGAGAAAATCGCCGTCTCAAGCGTTTTCGCCGCTGTCGGGAGGTCCACGTCCATTGCTTGGCCGAACCCCGAGGCGAACTTGATGATCGGCTCGACAAGATCGACCTTGATGCCGCGCTTGATTAGATCGCGCTGGGCCTCGAGAACCTGGATATCATTGAACGGCGTCGACCCTCCGAGGCCGATCGCTTGATCGATAAGCGGCTTTTGCTGCGCTTCCGTAATACCCGCGATGGCGCGCTGATTTCGCACCAGCAGGTCATATTGTTTGAAAGTTTCGGCGGATCGTCGAACCAGCTCAGTCGCCCTCTCGATGCCGCGCTCGGCCAGCATGCCAGCGGCGGCGCCAACTGCGGCGCTCGCGGCCACGCCAACGCTTTTGACACTGGAATTTACGGAATTGATGCGGCCATTGGCGCGCTGCGCAGCGCCCTCCATTGAGCGAAGTTTGGCAGCAACCGCCGCGAATGTTTGGCCGGTTTGATCTTGGGCCGAAATGACGGCACGCGTCTCGATCGATTTTACCGCCACGGCTATTTCCCCTCTCGATCTTTAACGAAGGCGCCGAATTGCGTCGCCCAGAAATTCAATTCGTGGAGCGTCAGATTGTGGACGGTTCGAATTGATTGTCCTCGCTCGAAGACGAGGTATCGGGCGAATTTGTGGACGGCTGCAATTTCGGCGGCGTCCGCGCCTCCAGAAAAAAATCGTTAACGGCGTCACGCAGAGCGATCGTGTCGGCGAGGCAAAGCCCTTCCATCAAGTTCGGATCGCAATCGGCGAGGCGCTCGACCCAGACGCGCATGGCGCTCGGCGTTTCCTGCTGAAAGCCGCCGCCATTTTCGAGCCGAACGTAAATGACCGGAAGATCAAGCTCCATGTAATCGCGATATTTCGGCTCGCGTAGCGTGATCGCGCTGATCGACTTGCCGCCCGGCCCCTTGATAGGTTGCGAGAGGGCAATTGTCTTAGGCATGAGTCTTTCCTTTCGAGATGACGCTTCGGCGCGCCGAGGCAAGGTCTTGACGGCGGCGAACTTCCTGCAGGAGCCTCTTTTTGTCTTCTTCGCTGATGACGCCGCTGGGCCCAATGACGATGCCAAGCGGCCCGTCAAGTATTCCAGGCGGCGGAAGGGCTGTCTGATGCGTCAATGACATTTTGCATTCCTTTTTCCCGGCCTAGTTGGGGGGTAGCGGAGGGCTCCGCTCGCCAGATGCCCTCCGCCTATCGCCGACGCGACCAAAGGATGAAAACCGCGCCGTCGATTCTTTATGCCGCACATCTCAAGCCCTCGCGCTCTTGCCGCCGTAGGGCGAACGCGCCGCGGAGAAGGCCGGCCGCCTGAAGGATCTCTTCGGCCTGCGCAAAGGAAAGAACAAACTCCGCCTCGTCGCCGGCCTTCGGCGTTTCCGGCGTCGCCTTGCCAAGGCCGGTGATCAATTCGCCTGCGATTGCTTCGACGGCGGCCCATTGGACAGGATCGTCGAGGAATGATTGCGCGGTGCGCCATGCTCGCTCAACAAATTCTTCCTTGTCGGAGCCGCAAGCGTTTTTCTCGATTTGCGCGTAGCTTTCGAGTGTGCGCCGATCCGACTCGGCGGAATATTTCAATCGCTGTGGAAACCCGCGCGTCGCGCAAAACCGCCATTCGGCTGCGGGTCCGGCGCACGTGATGATCGCGGGCTTGAGTTTTATTCCTGCGGGAGCGACAAACCCGTTTTTTCCTGGCGGAATGTCTGGGATTTTTGGGCGCTCCCGGATGGCGAGGTCATAACCACCCCTCCTCCATTCGCCGCAATAACCGTGATGGTCCGCGAAAACATCGCCATGGTTGCCGCGCACGAAGACCACGCGAAGCACGGTATCCGGCGCGTGCTCACCGAACGCTTTGGCCGCGAGGAGGTGCCCTGCTTCGTGATGCGCGGCGACGGATTTGGCTCCGAGCGCTTCGATAAAGAA
This sequence comes from Methylocystis sp., assembly GCA_036560365.1. Classification (GTDB taxonomy): domain Bacteria; phylum Pseudomonadota; class Alphaproteobacteria; order Rhizobiales; family Beijerinckiaceae; genus Methylocystis. The sequence goes on along the minus strand of DATBRI010000040.1, from coordinate 2,428 downwards.
GCCATTGCGATGCTCTATCTGCGGCTCGTCGGTGGCCATCGCCGCGGCGTAGGGGAGACAGCGCGCCATCATCATGCATCCGCTTTCGCGCGCATATGGTCGATATATCTGTCCATGCGTCCGCGCCGCGCCATTTCATTCGCATGAATATGATCAAGCGCCGCGAGCCCGCCAGGATGGACCGCGGGCACTCGGCCAAGCTGTAGCGCCCGAGCGAACTCTCCCGTTGCGGTCTCATGGTGCGCCAGGAATGCTTGCTGAGCCCCGTGCGCCGCTTGCAGCGCCTCGAGATAATCGACGGCGAGGCGGCGCCATTGGTCATAAAACTCGCGCCATTTTCCGTCTGCGATGACGGAATCTTCGAATTCGATTCGCGCGACAATCTCGGTCTCAGCTTCGTCGAGGCGCTCAAGATCGATTCTCGCGCGATCGGTTTCGACGTCATGCCGAAGAATCTGCTCCGTCGGCGCGTCCGCAAGCAAAAGCTCGCGGCGTTTCTCGGCGTGCGCGAGGATAATCGCGTGTTTTTCCTCGCGCTCTTGCTGAATTTTTGCGTGCACTTCCTGCAACGCTGCGATGGCGTTCTCGGGTGACAGCGCTGCGGCGCCCCTTTTGGCGGGCTTGAAAAATCGGTCGAGAAAAGCCATCGCGGTCTCCTCAATTGGGGCCGATTTTGCGCGGTGGATGCTGCTCGTAGCCAAATTCGAGTGGATCGGGAATTCTGGAGCCGACCTGTTTCGGCTTGCCGTCGCCATGTAAAACGACAAATCCCTTCGCGATCAGCTTTTCCGCGACATGATCCTGGAATCCGGCGATTTCGTCTTTGAGGTAGGGCAGGTCGTTTTTGATGAAGCGGACAATGCGCATGGGTTCTCTCGGGTGTTACGAATGGAAGGAACGAGTCGGCGCGAAGGGCGCCGCGCTTGTCAGACGGCCGGATTTTCGAGCGTTCCGCCGAGCGTGAAAGCGGCGGCGATCGGGATTGCGGGGCTGGAGCCGCCGACGAACGTCGGAACAACCTTGGCGCGGATATAGCCGCGCGTGCCGCGCAGGATCATTTTGACGCTGGCCTGCCCGCCATTGGCGGTGATGGCGGCGATCGACGTGCCGGAAACATCGGCCCAGCCGGTCAAGCCGTCGGGGCTGTCCTGAATATTGGCGGCGACGGAGAAGCTTGTCGGCGTTCCAGTGGGAGTGCCGACGCCGACGAGCAGGACGCCGCTCGAATAATCATAATTCTGGCCGACAAGCTCAATGGCGGCGCCGTCGACTTCGACCGTCGCGGCGGCGGAAAGAACATTCACCAGCGCTTTGACGCAACCCCCAATGTCCATTTGGCTCGGATGCAATGTGTCGCTCCTTCAAGATGTGGGCGTAAGTTGGCTCATGCCTTTTTGCCATCGTGGCGTTTGCAATTTCCAGCGATGAAAATTGCAAAGTCATCCGCCGCGAGCGCCCTCGTTGATGTTGACGATTTGCCGCCAGCCCAGCGAGCCGCCATCCGACAGTCGGGCGATGCGATGAAGGGCGCGGCGCTTCGCGTCAGCGGCGGGCGCAAGCTCCAAAATAACGCGCTCTCGCAACCAGCCGCCCGACAGATATGCGCAAAAGTCGCGCTCCAGCGCCTTCGCCGCCGTCGATGGCGGGAGGCCTGTGTAGAAGCTCCCCAGCGCGTCCCTTATCGCGGCGTCGCGTTTGTCCAGCCTGGCGCCGCGACTTCGCCAGCGGGGAGCGGCGGCTTCGGCAAGCGCCTCTCGAAGCAAGGCCGCCTCATCTGGCGGAAGCCGGGCGAGAATCCCGGAGACGGGATCGGCGAGGGAGTGGGTCATCATTCAGCCTCCGGCGTCGATGGGCGGCCGGCGGGAAACTTTTCGTCCTTTCGGCAGTTGGATGATTGCGCGCTCGCCTGTGACGATGCTGCGCCATTCCAGCCGCCCTTCGCGCCAGCCTTCTACGGGTTTTGTGTGCCAATCCCGGCGGCGCCCGTTCTCGGCGGCCATGGCAGCGAGCAGCCGATCGACGGATGCGCGGGCGTCGGCGGGAAGGACAACCACGACGGGAGCGGCGCTAGGTGTCGAAAGATCGTCACCGGGATTTTTGGCCCCCACATCCAATTTTAAAACATGCCCACCCCTGTCACTGCCAAAACTGCCAAAAGGGGGTTTTGGCAGTTCGGCGGGGGCTTTTGGCAGTTTTGGCAGTTCGTGGGGTATCCCCTTTTCAGAAACGATTGCCTTGAGTCGCGCAAGATAGTTGGTCATCCGAGTCCTCCTAAATCGCGCCTTCACGGCGCCGATAGCCGCCATTGAAACTCGCAGGTTGTGGAGGGGGCGCGGACTTCCAGCCCTCCGGCGGGTTCCCATGGAAAATGAGGGGATTGACGGAATAGGTTGTGCGCGGACGGCCGCCGGTTTGGATTGTCGCTGGC
>DATBRI010000039.1:0-6968 GCA_036560365.1 Methylocystis sp. | reverse complement strand
CGCGGTTCTTTTGATGCGTTGTTTCCCGCTAATCAAATGTCTTTCATCAACCATCACGGCCTCCAATCATCAACGCCACCCGCCGTGTCGGCCGGGTGTCGATAACGTCGAAGTGCAGCGCGCGCGTTAATTCGCGCGTCTTGGCAATAGCCAACGTCACCCGGAGGATAGGAGGCCGTCACTTCGAGGTTATCAAGCCTCATCCCCGCACTCCGGAGTAGCTTAATTTTGGCTTCATACCTTTGTTCTAAAGAAGTCGACAATGGGTCATTTATCAGGCGGCTAAGTGTACATTCCACGGGCGATCGCACGTCAATCGCCTTCGAGCTCGCGCGCAGCGGCGGTGGGGGTTGAGCAAGCCCCGGCGCGGCGGCGCCCGCAAGGCCGGGCGACGTTCGCCTCGACATGCGCAACGCGGTTGCGCCGCGCCGCGCGACCGACTTGCCTTACCCCGAGGTCAAGGCGGGACTTGCAGCACCAGGGGAGGCGGAGCTTCCCCGAGAGCGGCTATCGCAACCGAGCAATGCGGCTTATGACGCCGCCCACCTTGTGGCGCGCGTCATAAGCCCGTTCCGGCATGCGTTGAAAAGTGTGATGTTTTTTGAAACGCGTTCGCGGGCGCAGGGCCGCTATCGCTTTTTGCCCGCGGTTGCTCCGACCTTCTTCTTTGTCCTCAAAGGGGCTTTTGGCGGAGGCGCGGCCTTTTTAGGCTCTTCTTTTTTCTCGGCAGGTTCCGCGGCCGCCGCTTGCGGCGCCTTGGGCTCTAAGCTTTGCATCGAGAATTTGTTCGAATCGACCCTGATCGTGCTCGCCCTTTGATGCGCCACGAGTGTGTTCACTTGCCCAAGATCGATGTCTTGACCGGCGAGCCAGCCCCGCACGATCTTTTCGTCGAGACCCAGCATTTCCCAACCCGACAGTCCCAAAGCCTCGCCGGTGCGGGTTATCGTGTGAGCCGTAGGATTCCCAAGACCTCGCAGCAGCTGAGAATAGGTCGCGAACGACATGCCGATGGTTTTGAGAAACTCTTCCAAGCTCGGGAACTCTCTCGATTTGCGTTGTAGCATTGCGCTAAAGATCGTTCCGATGGCGGTTTGCCTGGCCTCACCTTCCTTTTGCGTCCCCATGGTCTTCTCCGTTCCGCCTCCTCATCCCATGCGACGGCGCCGCCGCGCATTTCATCGCCGTTCGACTCGCGACGATTTCCATTTCAGTCGCCGCTATGGTGATTCCAAAGATAAATCTTACAAAAAACAAAGTCTAGTGGTTAGCGCACAGCATCCCTGGTTTCGGGCGGTTTTTCCGTCGAAATTGTCCTGCGGCGCCCACATGGCTTCGAAATGACGATCCAGCGCCGCGGCGTCGCGGGTCAAATGCGAGCCGTTATCCCTAGGGTTTAGGCCGGATAGGCATCGAACGCGCGAACGTTGATCGCCTTGTCCCAGTCGGACCTATGATTCAAAACAGAAGCTAAAGATATAATGGCGCATGATGCAATGAAGCAATCTTGACGTGTAAATAATGGCCTTCGCCGTCATTGCGTCTCCTTCGGATCGCGCTCTACTCGCGCCCCGCGGGCGCTCACGAAGCCGCCGCGGCGTCTTCGCCGTTGATCGGTGACGATCGCTGACGCCCGTTGCACGGGCCGAATTTTGGCGCGCCGTGACCGGCGCAGTCTGTAGGGGGCCGAAGGGGTTCCCCTTACGCCCCCAGCAAACGAAAAATCGGGTCTCCCCAGTCTTCCGCGCGCCGCCTCGCGGCGCTTGTGCAGACCGCCGAAGATCCGCGCGCGGCGCGGAACTGCGGCGCCCCAAGGGGTGGGCGATCCCCCTCCCGATTTTTCGTTTGCACCCCCCTATCCCCGGTTCGCCACCGGGCAAGCGGTATGGCGAGGCCATACGCGCCTTGCCGATAGGGGAAACACCCACATGGACGATGCACGAGCCGAAGAAATCGCGTTGAAGGCGCTGCGCCTTCATATCGCGCGCCTTGAGAGCGAGGGTGACAAACCCATCAATCTCGCCGCCGCAATTGAGCTTTGCGACCAGATCGCAATCTCCGGGATGAAGGCCGAAGACTTCCAGTTGAACGCCGTCGCGAACCTTCTCGCGAGCATGGCGAAATGGCCGCAGTCGCGGCTGGGCGACCTGTTCCGTTGCGATCTCGAAGACGCCGCCGAACACATCACCACTCACGGATTGATCGCGATGTTCGACGCTTGAGCCCCTGGCGGGCCGAGCGCTTGGCCCGTCGCATTCCAAAAACCTCAATCAGATCAGGAGAAAGAAAATGACCATCAAGAGACAGCCCGCCAAGAAGACCGCAAATCCCCGCGCCGCCGCCAAAAGGGCTTTGAGCCCACGCGAGACGAGGACAGCGCCGGCGCCCGCCGCGACCGCCAAGGCCGACGAGCGGCTGATGCTGCCGCTGCGTTCGCTCGCGCCCTCCAAAGACAATGTGCGCCGTTTCGCCAGCGAGGCCGGGATCGAGGAGCTTTGCGCCAATATCTCGGCGTTGGGCCTGTTGCAGAACCTGACCGGGAGGAAGGCCGCCAAGGGCAAATATGAGATCGAGGCGGGCGCGCGACGCCTGCGCGCCTTGAAGGAGCTGGCGAAGCGCGGCGCCGTCATCGAGCCCGAAGGCGTCAAGGTGACCCTCGACTATCTCGTCCCGGTTTTGGTGAAGGGCGCGGAGCACAACGCGACCGAGCTTTCGCTGTCCGAAAACATCATCCGCGAGAACATGCACACCGCCGACGAGGTGGAGGCCTTCCGCAAGCTGATCGAAGACGATCGTATGACCCCCGAACAGGTGGGGGATCGTTTCGGCAAATCTCCCATGACCGTCAGGCGACGGGTGAAGCTGGCGAAGGTGTCGCCGCGCATCATGGAGGCTTTCCGGGCCGGGGAAGTGACCTTGCAGCATCTGGAGGCCTTCGCGCTGTCCGACGACCACAAGGCGCAGGAGGCGACTTTTGACGGCCTGCCCGAATACAACCGCACGCCGGAGGCGATCCGCGCACGGCTCGCAAACGAAAAGATCGCCGCCAGCCACCGCCTAGCGCAATTCGTCGGGGTGGAGGCCTACAGCCAAGCGGGCGGGACGATCACCCGGGATTTGTTCTCGGAAGACGACGAAGACGCGATCTTCCTCGACGACAAGCCGCTTGTCGTCAGACTGGCGACGGCGAAGCTTGAGACCATCGCCGAAGAGACCCGTAGACAAGAGGGCTGGAAATGGTTCGAGGTCTATCTCGCCGAGCACGAGAGCCGCAGCGGCTATTCGCGGCTGGCGACCCATGAGCGCGAACAAGCGGCGGAGGAGCGCGAGGAGCTTTTCGCGCTCGCGGCCTATATCGACGAGCACGAGGCGGCCTATGACAGCGGCCAGATGACGGAGGAGGAGGTCAAGGAGTTCGACGCCAAGAGCGAGCGCCACGACGCCATCACCAATTCTTGCTTCGTGTTCGACGCGGAAGAAATCCCGCTCGCCGGGATCATCGTCTCCCTCAATTATGCGGGCGAGGTGTCGATCAAGCGCGGGCTCTATCGCAAGGAAGAAGCCCACGACCTCGCCGCCTTGCAGCGCGCCCGTCAGGCGGCGGCGCGCGCGGCGAATGAAGCGGCGGGACTTGGGGAAGGGACCGGGGAGGAGCCCGGCGAACGGGAAGGGCCGGGCGAGGGGGCTTCGCCGTGCGCCGTTCACACCCCCGCCGCCAGCGCCGAAATCGAGGCCGAGGGCTACAGCCAAGCCGTCATCGAGGATTTGACCATCCTGCGCACCAAGGCGCTCGCCCTCGAATTGAGCCGGCGCCCCAATGTCGCGCTTCACGTCATTATTCATAAGCTGGCGGAGCCCGTCTTTTATCGCGGCGGCAGTGGCAAGCCCTACGACTATACGGCCGGCGGCTCTTGTTTGTTGATCACCGCGCAATCTCACGACAAGCGGCAGGCGGCGCCGGACGAGGACAATCATGCGGCGTTCACGGCTTTCGACGAGCGCTATGTCGTTTTGGCCTCGCGGCTGCCGAACCGCTACGCCGACCTCTGGGCTTGGCTCATCCTGCAGGACGAGAAGACCTTGCTCGACTTGCTGGCCTTTTGCGTGGCCTTCCAGATCGAGGCGAGCTACCGCGATCATCGCGGCGGGGCGATTGCTCATGCCGATCAGATGGCCCTCGCCATGAATTTTGACATGGCGGCGCATTGGCGGGTCTCGCAGGGCTTCCTGTCGCGCGTCAGTAAGAAGACGATCGCGGCGGCGGCGCGCGAGGCCGGATGCTCGGAAGACGCCCTCAAGGCGATTGGCGCCGGCTCGAAAGCCGAAGCCGTCACCATCGCTCTGGAGGCGATGAAGGACCGCGCATGGCTTCCGCCTGTCTTGCGCAACCCCCTCGCACCGACCGCCGCCGCTGTCATCGAGGACGACGAGGCTTTCGAGGACGAGACGCCCGCCGCCGATCCGGAGGGGGAGGGGCCCGGCGAATTTGCCGATGATGGCCACGACGAGGCGGGAGCGCTTGGGAGCGTTTACGGCCCGGGCGACGCCAGCGAATTGACGGAAGCTGCCGAATAGACCGCACAGGGTCGCGCCTTGCGCGCGGCCCCCATTTCCAAGACCGAAGGATTGCAGCCATGGCGAAACTCACCAAACAGCAGCGCAAGGCCCATGCCGAGGCCGAGGCGATCTTGACCAAGGACCGCATCACCGACGACGAGCGGGACTTCGTTTTTCAGAACTGGCACGAAGGCGCGACGCATGAGAACGGCGCGGCGGGGGCGTTCTTCACGCCGTTTGGCCTCGCTTGCGACTTCGCGCTCGACGGGGCAGGACGGCGCGTCATCGACCTTTGCGCCGGCATCGGCATTCTGTCCTACATCATCCACCACCGCAGCAAATGGGGCGAACGACTCGCCGAGATCACCTGCGTCGAGATCAATCCGCGCTATGTCGCGGTCGGACAAAAACTCTTGCCGCAGGCGCGTTGGATCAACGCCGATGTTTTCGACTGGCGCAGGTTCGATCTTGGCCGATATGACGTGGCGATTGCCAATCCGCCGTTCGGTCGCATCAAGCGTCCGAGCGATGCGCCGCGCTATCGCGGCCCCGAGTTCGAGTTTCATGTCATGGACATCGCCCGCGAATTCGCGGAGCGCGGCGCGTTCATCGTGCCGCAGGAGTCCGCGAGTTTCCGCTATTCGGGGCGCCAATGTTTCGACCGCCGCACTTCCGGGCGTGGCGTCGATTTCGAGCGCGCGACAGGCGCTTTTATGGACATCGGCGCGGGCGTCGACACCCACTTTCACCGCGACGATTGGAAGGACGGCGCGCCCCTCTGCGAGATCGTTTGCATCGACTTCGAGGCGGCGCGCGAGCGCGAGGCGCAGGAAAGGCGGCGCCTCGACGCCTATGCACCGCCGGCGATGCAGCCCGGCGAGCAAATGGCTTTGCTGCTGTAAGGGGGAGGCGAGCTCAGGCGCTCGCCTGGGGGAACCCCGCGCCGCGTTCCCCTCGACCCCTCCCCACCCCTCGCCGCCGGCCATCCATCCCCGACGCCCCAAGCATCCGCTTCCCGCGCAAGGCTCTCCCAGGGCGCGGGCGGCTTTCCTTTCCCCTACGTCCTATGCAGAAATGTTGAACCATGCAGATCGAAGCGAAGGCCCTTGCGCGACTCTTGGGAGGCCATGCCGCAGGCGGGGGATTTCTGTGTCGGTGCCCGGTGCCGAGCCACGGCAAGGGTAGGGGAGATTTGCGCCCGTCGCTCGCCGTCCGCGATGGCGACCGCGCCCTGATCTACAATTGCTTTGCGGGGTGCGACCCCCGCGACGTTCGCGCCGCAATCGACAAGCTCGATGTGAACGCGGCGCCGCGCCTCGTCGCGTCCCCCGCGCCGGCGCGCGCAAAGCGAATGACGACGACAGCCGCCGCCCTCGACCTCTGGCGCGCAGCACAGCCCGTCGCCGGCACTCCCGTCGAAACCTATCTTCGCGCGCGCGGCTTCACCGAGCCGCCGCCCGCGACGATCCGGTTTCTGTCGCGCTATCCCTATTCGAGCCGGAAATCCTTCGCCTGTATGATCGCCGCCGTTCAGGCCCCGACGCGCGAATTCGTCGCCGTGCAGCTGACCTTTCTTCACCCGGGCGGACAACGCAAAGCCGATGTTCCCGAGCCGCGCCGCGCCATCGGCCTGCTCGGCGCCGGCGCACTGCGCCTCGCGCCGGTCGCGGAACATATCGGCCTATCTGAGGGCTTCGAGACGGCATGGGCGGCGCAACTCATGCACGACATGCCCGTTTGGGCGGCGCTTGGAAACAAACGATATTTGAAGGTCTTGTTCCCGACCGAGGTCAAACGCGTGACGATCTTCGCCGACGATGACGCCCCCGGTCTGCTCTACGCGGAGAAATTCAGGGAAGCGCGCCCGGCCCTCGACGTCTCAATTGCGACGCCGGGAGGCGGCATGAACGACTTTTCAGAAGCTCGGCAGCGCGAGGGCGCAGGCGCGAAGCCGGCGCGCGACCTCACCGATGTTCGCTAAATCTTCGTCGAAACCAAAGCGCTAGCTTAATGATAGGGCCGACGTAGAGGCCAATTTTCGTGGGTAGGCGTGCCGCCAAGCCCGACTTGTGCCGATTCCGGCCTTCGCATATGCTTCGCTAAACTATGTATCGTGAACAACATCACGAAGGAGCGAACATGCGCGACGAGCCGCAAACGCAAACCCATCGAGGTTCGGGTTGGCCCCGACCGGCAGTTGCTCGTCAAGGTGACGTTGCGGGCGCGCATCGCGCGGCCTTGACGCGCCGCCGGGTCGAGGCCCGGTCCCCTGCAAATTCTCTCGGGAGGTTTGCAATGTGCTCGATCGCAACATGTCTGATCCTCGCGACGCTCGGGACCGCGCCGACGGCCGCTCAATCAGCGGCGCATCGCGTACTCGCGGAAAAACTTGACCTCACCCAATCGCCGAT
>DATBRI010000038.1:0-43568 GCA_036560365.1 Methylocystis sp. | reverse complement strand
CTATGGCGCGAGCTTTCGCGACGGGGTCCTGAACGAGGACGCCCCATTGCAGCCGATGGACGTCTACAGCCGCTCGAAGGTCGCCGCCGAAAGCGCGCTTTCCGATCTGCTGGCTGCCAAAGGGCGACTCATTGTGGCGCGGCCGGTCAATCATTCAGGACCCGGCCAGCGCAATCGCAACTTCGCTCTCGCCTCCTTCGCCGCGCAGATCGCGGCGATCGAGACCGGCCGCGCCGAGCCGCGACTCCTGGTCGGCGATCTCTCCAAGGCCCGCGATTTCCTCGACGTGCGCGACGTCGTCGACGCCTATATGCGGCTGATCGAAAAAGCGCGGGATCTGCCCGCCTCCGTCTCGATCTTCAACATCGCCTCCGGAACGGCGCATCGCCTGGAAGCGCTGCTCGAGCGGTTGCGGGGGCGGGCCAAGGCGCAATTTGCGATCGAGGTCGATCCGGCGCTGCTGCGACCCGGCGGCAGCGACATCGCCAGCGTCGCCTGCGACGCGACGAGACTGACCGAAGCGACCGGCTGGCGTCCCCGCCACGACATTGACGACATGCTGCAGGCGCTTCTCGACGACGCCCGCGCGGCGGAAACGCAGGCCGCAAAGGCGTCGTCATGAGCGCGCGGTGATGAGCGAGCGGCAAAACCAAGAGCCCGAGCGGGACCGCGAACGCATCCGCCTGCTGGAATTTCAGCTCGACCATTTGCGCGCCGAACTCCTGCATCTGACCCATGAGCGCTACCGGCTGATCTACTCGGTCTCCGGCCATGTCTACCGGTTTCTCCGGCCGATCGAAGCGTTCATCGCGAACGCCGTGGAGGCGTTTCGAGCGCGCTTTCGCGCCCCGTCCGAGTCGCCGGGGCCGGTGGCGTTCGAGCCCGGCGGGGGGCCGTCCGTCGAAGGCGCGCCGCTGCCGGCGCGACGGCTGCTGGTCGACGTGACGGGAACGATCAAGCGCGACGCCGGCACCGGCATTCAGCGCGTCGTCAAGGAAGTGACGCGCGGCCTCTATGGCGGCGACAGCTTCGACCTGCCGGCTTTGGCGGTTCGCTGCGAAGGCGGCCGGCTGCTGACCGCCAACGGCTTCGTCGCCGAGCTTGTCGGCGGGAACGCCGCGCCCGACTCGGAGATCGCCATCGCCGGCGGCGACCGCTTTTTGATGCTCTCCGACAGCTGGAACGCTTTCGACGAACTCGCGCCGACATTTGCGAAAATTCGTGATGAGGGCGGCGAGGTCGTCACCTGCATCTTCGATCTCATTCCGGAGCTTTATCCGCACGCCTGCCACGAAGTGACGGTGCCGCGCTATCGCGCCTGGCTGCGCAAGGCGCTGATCGAGAGCGACAGTTTCCTGGCGATTTCGCGAACGGTCGCCGACGAACTCGCCGACTATGTCGCGGCGCGAGGGCTGCCGCATCGGCCCGGCCTCAAGATCGGCTGGTTTCACTGCGGCTCCGATCTTGCGCTGCGCGCAGACGCCGCGCCGCGCGACAAGGTCAGAGCGGCGGTCGCCGGCGATGCGCCGGTCGTTCTTGCCGTGGGCACGATCGAACCGCGCAAGGGTCAGCGCGTCGCCCTTCGCGCTCTTGACGAACTCTGGGCGCAAGGCCGCGACGTCCGGCTCGTCTTCGTCGGTCGACGCGGCTGGTTTGAAGAAGCGGTGGTGAGCGAAATTCTCGAACATCAGGAATTCGGCCGGCGGCTGTTCTGGTTCGATGACGCGGACGACGACGAGCTTTCGTATCTCTACGATCAGGCGGCGGCGCTGATCTTCCCGTCCTATGCGGAAGGGTTCGGCCTGCCGATCGTCGAGGCGGCGCGCCGCGGCCGCCCGGTGATCTGCAGCGACATCCCGGTCTTTCGCGAGGTCGCAGGGGCCGGCGCGCTCTATTTTCGCGTCAATGACCCCAAGGCGCTGGCGGAGACGATCACCGATTTTCTCGACGGCCGCCGCGTCGCCGACCCCGACAAGGTGTTGCGCGTCGCCTGGCGCGACGCTGCCCGGCGCATCGCCGAGGTGGTCGCGCGCGAGGACTGGAGCCGGCGCCTGCCGTAGCCTGTCGTTTGCGTTGCAGCATGAGAATCGCCTGATTTCCGCGCTCCGCCAAAGCGTGGTAGAGAGGCGCCAATTGGCCATGCGGCTCGGCCAGCGCTCTTGCGGCGCTCTGGGCCGCACGGCTTTTCGCTTTCAATGCAGGTAGGGCTTTCGCCTTCTCCGCGCCAAAACGGAAACGCTCTCCATGCCGATCAATATTCCGCTTCTCAATCAACAGACGCCGCAGACCGTGCTCAAGATGATCAATCTCGAAGCGTCGCAGCTCTCGCTGCCGGATTCGCGCGAATTGATGTGGGGCGCTTTAGGCGGCTATGGCGTGCTTCAGGCGATCGCGCAGTCGTTCAGCCATTCCCTGCTCGGGAGCCTGATCTACGGCGCGATGAGCGTGGTCCTTCTCTACGGCGGAACTTACGGCCTGCTGCGCGTTCTGAAAGAGGACGCAAAGTTTCAGCGCACCGTCACGGCGCTCGCCATCATGAGCGGGCTTGCGGCGCTGGTCTATACTGTCCTGCACCTCCTGTTCGGCATCGCCCTGCCGCCGCCCTTGCCGACGGAAAAGCTGCTGCGCTTTCTGCTCTTTCCGATTCTGATTTGGATGGTGTTTATGTACGCCTTCGTGTTCCGGCACGTGTCGCTGCGCCCGGCGCCGGCCTTCCTCGCGGCGGCGCTGTTCGTCATCGTCATCGAAGTGATCCTGTCGCCGATTTGCCGATAGCGGCAAATCCATATTCGGAAGAAGCGGCGTTCGGCCGCCTTCATTCGCGGATTGCGCGAACGCCTCCCATGTGATCGACGGGACGCCGCCGCAATGCTAAACAGCGCGAAGGCGCCGCGCAGGCGCCCGATTGCCTTCCCCAAACGGATTAACGACTCTCATGACCTCATCATTTGACGTGCTGGGCATCGGCAACGCCATCGTCGACACGATCGCGCGCGCCGAGGACGACGATTTGCTGCAGGCCGGACTGCACAAAGGCTCGATGACGCTTATCGACGAAGCGCGGGCCGCTGAACTTTATACAGCGATGGGCCCGACGACGGTTATTTCCGGCGGCTCGGCCGCCAACACCATGGCGGGCCTTGCCAGCCTGGGGCGCGCCGCCGGATTCGTCGGCAAGGTCAAGGAGGATGACGCGGGGCGCGAGTTCGCGCACGACATCCGCAAGGCCGGCGTCGCCTTCGACACGCCGGCGGCCGCCGACGGCGCCGCGACCGCGCGCTGCTTGATTTTCGTGACGCCTGACGGCCAGCGCACGATGAACACTTTCCTCGGCGCCTGTCAGGCGCTCGCCCCGACGGACATCGACGAGGCGACAGTCGCGCGCGCGAAAGTTCTCTACATGGAGGGCTATCTCTGGGATCCGCCCGGCGCGAAGGAAGCTTTCCTGAAGGCGGCGAAGATCTCGCGGGCCAACGGACGCAAGGTGGCGATCACCCTTTCCGACAGTTTCTGCGTCGATCGCTATCGCGGCGAATTTCTCTCGCTGATCCGCGATCGGGTGGTCGACATCGTTTTCGCCAATGAAAGCGAATTGCACGCGCTCTATCAAACCGGCGATTTCGAGACGGCCCTCGGGGCGCTGCGCGCCGAAGACGGACTTCTTGGCGTCGTCACGCGGTCCGAAAAGGGCTGCGTCGTCGTCAATGGCGCGAGCGCCCTCGCTGCGCCGGCCTGTTCTGTCGAGGCGGTCGTCGACACGACCGGCGCCGGCGACCTCTTCGCCGCCGGCTTTCTCGCCGGCTACACGCAAGAGTTGCCGCATGAACGCAGCGCGATGCTCGGCGCGCTTGCCGCGGCCGAGATCATCTCTCACGTCGGCGCGCGGCCGCAGAAGGATCTGCTGCAACTCGCCCGCGACACTGGCGTGCTGCAATAAAGTTCGGGCTTCTTGAGCTGAGGAGCCTGAGCGGCGATTCAAACAAGCTGGAGGAACGAAAGATGCGCCTTGTCTCCAAAACACTGCTGGCCGCCGTCGCCGCCGTCGCGAGCCTCGCGCTCACAGTTGACGCGCGCGCGGAAGCGGAAATGACGAAAAGCGTGACCGGCCTTCAGTACAAGGACGCGAAGGTCGGGACCGGCGCGACCCCCAAGATCGGCCAGACCGCGGTGATGCATTACACCGGCTGGCTCTACAACAATGGCGAGAAGGGCAAGAAGTTCGACTCGTCGCATGATCGCGGCCAACCGTTCGAATTCCGGCTGGGCCAAGGTCAGGTGATCAAAGGCTGGGACGAAGGCGTCGAAGGCATGAAGGTCGGCGGCAAGCGCACGCTGGTCATTCCGCCCGACCTCGGCTATGGCGCGCGCGGCGCCGGCGGCGTCATTCCGCCCAACGCCTGGCTGATCTTCGACGTGGAGCTGGTCGGGGTGAAATAAAAGCCGCGTTTGCGATGCCGATCGAATAACGCGCCGCCGCGCCTGCAACATGCGGCCGAGGCGGCGCGTCGATGGCCCTGGTCAATAGGAGCCGATTGCAGCGTCGGAAATCTGAGCCGCCGGCGTCATGACAGGCTACCGAGGGAAGTGCTCGATATGCGTCTCGGCCGTGCGGCCAAAATATACAGCGCGGCGACCGGAGAACGACACAACATATCCTGCGCAACCGCCCGCCATGACCTTGGCGCAGAATCCCAAATATGTGTAGCCGGGCGCAGATTGTTGGGCTTCCCTAATGGCGGTCCGCACAATGTTTGCATCGAGCGTCGGAGCGATCGGCGCTTCGAGCCGATGCGTGGGAAAAACCACGCTTTCGCCATCCGTCAGGTAATAAGTCGCCGTTGCGCGGCGGAAATCGATTGCGTAGCTCTCAAAGCCCGCCTGCATCAGCTTTCCGACGATTTCGGGAAAGCTCATGCTGTTGCTTTCGGCCCCGCGCAGGCAGCTTTCGGCGATTTCCATTGTTTGACCGTTCATGGCGTCTCCTATGTCGAGCTGAGAGTTCTCAGTCGAGCGGCATTCGCGTCAGGCCAAGTCGCGCAACGGTCTCTTTCAGGATTCGTTCGAGGAACTATCCGCCTTCGTCCCGCTGTTCGCGGTCGATCGCTAAAACTCGCCTCTTTAAAGTAGCCAGATCGCTATAAGCGCCACAGCGATCAGGGCCAGAACGAACCAGCGGTCGGACCGGCGTCTCATCCCCTCAAGCGCGCTAAGTGAGCGGTCCGACAGTTCGACGCCTTCGTCAGCCATCTTCGAAAGGCGGTGGACGGCGAACTCGGCCTCCGCCAGCGTTCGTGGCAGATGCGTCGCGAGCTTCGCCAGCTCCGTGAGGCTCCGGCTGGCGTCCTCGATCTTCGCCTTCACGCCGAGATTTTCCTCGATCCACGAGCGCACCACGGGATCGCAGGTCTTCCATATATCGAGCGTTGGGTCATAGGCGCGGGCGACGCCCTCGGCGACGACCATGGTCTTTTGCAGCAGCACCAGTTCGGTGCGCGTGCGCATGTCGAAGAGCGCCGTCACTTCGAAGAGCAGAGTCAGCAGCCGCGCCATCGAAATATCGGCGGCGTTGATCGTATGCATCGGCTCGCCGATCGCGCGCAGCGCTTGCGCGAACTCTTCGATGGAATGGCTCGCCGGCACATAGCCCGCCTCGAAATGCACCTCGGCGACGCGCTTATAGTCGCGAATGATGAAGCCGTAGAGGATTTCGGCGAGGAACCGACGCTCCTTCAGGCCCAGCCGGCCCATGATGCCGAAGTCGATGGCGACGAGCCGACCCCTCTTGTCGACGAAGAGATTGCCCTGATGCATGTCGGCGTGAAAGAAGCCGTCGCGCATGGCGTGGCGCAGGAATGACTGCAGCACATTGCGGCCGATCGCCTTGAGGTCATAGCCCTCGGCCGCAACGCGCTCGATATCCGAGAGAGGAACGCCGTCGACCCATTCGAGCGTCAGCACTTCGCGATCCGTGCGGCTCCAATCGACGCTGGGCACGTGAATCTCCGGATCGCCGGCGACATTATCGGCGAATTCGGAGGCGGCCGCCGCCTCGAGACGAAAGTCGGTTTCAAGCCTGACGGTGCGCGCCAGCGTATCGACGACCTCGATCATACGCAGCCGGCGCGCCTCGGAGGAATAGCGCTCGGCGAATCGCGCCACGCGATACATGTCGCGCAGATCGAGCGCGAATCGGCCTTCGATGCCCGGCCGCAGCACTTTCACCGCGACCTTGCGCACGCCCTCCTTATATTGCGCTTGGGCGACATGCACCTGCGCGACGGACGCGGCGGCGACAGGCTCGCCGAACGACACAAACAGCTCGTCGATGCTTCGGCCCAGCGCCTTTTCGACGATCGCGACGGCTTTTTCTCGGCCGAACGGCTCCATGCGGTCTTGGAGCGCGGTCAGCGCATCGGCGATCTCGCCCCCGACGATGTCGGGGCGCGTCGCCAGAAACTGCCCGAGCTTCACATAGGAGGGGCCGATCTGCGCCAGCGCGCGCACCAGCGCCCTCCCGGCGCCGTCGCGTTTGCCGCCAGCGAAGAGATTGGCGAAGCGCACCAGCGGCGCCGCTGCCGGCGGCAGCAGCGCGGGATCGAGAAGCGCAAAGACGCCTTCGCGCGCCATGATGTAGCCGGCGCGCGCCAGACGATAAAAATGACCGACGCCAAGGATCACGTATGCCGCCGCCCCTTCAGATCACGCTGCATGTGGGCGGAACGCCCCAAACGCAAATAATGTGATCGACGCCAAAGATTAGAGCGCGCGTCACGCGAAAAACCGGGTCCCGGTTTTTTGCAGCGCGCTCGTGAGAGATCAGCTCTTCCAGCCGGAATGGATCGCGACCACGCCGCCCATCAATCGCTCGAAGCCGGTGCGGCGAAAGCCCGCCTTGCGGATCATCCGTTCGAATTCTTCCACGCTCGGGAATTTGCGGATCGATTCGACGAGATAGCGGTAGGGCTCGGAATCTCCAGCGACAAACTTGCCGATCGTCGGAATGACGTTGAACGAATAGGCTTCATACAGCTTGTCCAGGCCCGGAACGGCGACCTGCGAAAACTCAAGGCACAGGAAACGGCCGCCAGGCTTTAGCACGCGATGGGCTTCAGCAAGGGCGACGTCGATGCGCGGCACGTTGCGGATGCCGAAAGCGACCGTGTAGCTATCGAAATGCGCGTCGGGAAAAGGCAGCGATTCGGCGTTCGCCTGCACGAATTCGACGCCGGAAAGGCTGCGCTCGCGCGCGCGATCGCGGCCCACTTCAAGCATGTCGCCGTTGATGTCGAGCACGACGATTTCGGCGTCATGCGCGGCGGTGGCGGCGATGCGAAAGGCGACGTCGCCGGTGCCGCCCGCGACGTCGAGATGGCGAAAGCCCTTCCGCCCGCGCGCATTGACCTTGGCGACGAGCGTGTCCTTCCACAGCCGGTGCATGCCGCCCGACATGAGGTCGTTCATGATGTCGTAGCGCCGCGCAACCTTGTGGAAGACGTCGTCGACGAGGCCCTGTTTCTCGTTCAAGGGGACCTCGGAATAGCCGAAGTGGGTCGAGCCCTCTCGCTCGGAAGTTCGATCAATCATCAGGCGCTCGGGTGACGAGGAAGGAAGGGGACGGTATAGCCTGTCGCCGAGCCGGTGGCTACGCCCGCGCCGCCCCGGCGCGCCGGCAGTTTGACGGGGTCAACCCAGTTATGCCAGAGCTGCCCGAAGTCGAAACCGTGCGACGGGGATTGGCGCCCGCGCTTGTGGGCGCGACGATCGAGCGCGTGGAGATTCGCCGCCCCGATCTGCGCTTTCCCTTCCCTGAACGCTTCGCCGCGCGCCTTCAGGACAGGCGCGTTCTCGACCTGCGCCGCCGGGCGAAATATCTCCTCGCCGATCTCGACGACGGCCATTCGCTGATCATGCATCTTGGCATGAGCGGCTCGTTTCGTATCGACGACGACACGCCAGGCGCGTTTCACCACAAGCGCGACAAAAACGCCGCGCATGACCATGTCGTCCTGCATCTCGATCATGCGCGGCGCGTCGTCTACAACGATCCGCGCCGCTTCGGCTATATGCTGCTCATCGCCACGCACGCGATCGACGAGGACAAGCTATTTCGCGGCCTCGGCGTCGAGCCGTTGAGCGGCGGGCTCGACGCCGCGTTCCTTGCCCGCGCCTTTCACGGACGCGCGGCGCCGGCGAAGGCGCTGCTGCTCGACCAGCGTCTCATCGCCGGGCTCGGCAATATCTACGTGTGCGAGGCGCTGCATCGCGCCCATATCTCGCCGCTGCGCGCCGCGGGATCGCTTGTTCTAACCAGCGGCCGGCCAACGGCGGCGCTGGCGCGGCTGCCGCAAGCGATCAAGGACGTCTTGACGGATGCGTTGAAGGCGGGAGGCTCGTCGCTGCGCGATCATCGCCAGATCGACGGCTCGCTTGGCTATTTCCAGCATAGTTTCCGCGTCTACGGCCGCGAAGGCGCGGCCTGCCCGACGCCGGGCTGCAAGGGAACGATCGCGCGCGTCGTACAATCGGGCCGTTCGACATTCTATTGTCCCGCGTGCCAAAAATAGATTTTATCGAAATTGCGTCACTCCCTGATTGGAGAAGGAAAAATGTGGCTTTCGCTGACCCTCGCTATCCTTTCCCTGCTCGTCGTGTTGAATGTCGCCCTCGCCAAGAGCCGCGCTTACAGCGCGCCGCCCTGCCGGGCCGGAACCCAAGACGTTCCGGCTTGCGCTGCCTATATCGCCTATCTCAGTCAAGCGCTGCGCTCGCAGACGCCGCAAGCGACGAATTTGGGAGAAGGCGTGGCCCACGTGGAGTTTAAAATCCTCGCATCTGGCGCGTTCGCCTTCGTTCGATATTCCGGATCAAGCCCCGCGCACGCCGAAATGGCCCTTCGCATCCTGAAGTCGTCGCGCCTGCGGCCGCCGCCTGGACCTTATGCGCTCGCGGGTCAAACCTTCCAATTTCACTGACGACACAGCGGCAGCGGTTATTTGAAGTTGTTTCGCGGAAGCTGGATGATAAGTGTGCGCCATGGCTCTCTTGCATCCCGCTCTCGCGGTCCACGGCCTCTCCAAGACCTATGGCGATCGCAGAGTGGTCGGCCCGCTCGATTTCTCGCTCGAGGCAGGCTCCGTCACCGGGCTGCTCGGCGGCAATGGCGCCGGCAAGACCACGACGATCGGGATGGTGATGGGGCTGATCGAACCGACGCAAGGTTCGGTCCACGCTTTTGGCTGCGACATGTCGCGCGATCGATACGGCGCGCTCGGTCGGATGAACTTCGAAAGCCCCTATGTCGACATGCCGCATCGCCTGACCGTGCGGCAAAACCTGCGCGTCTTCGGCATGCTCTACAATGTCGAGGATCTTAACGCGAAGATCGAGCAGCTTGCGAAGGATCTGGCGCTTGGCGATTTTCTCGACCGCCAGACCGGACGGCTTTCCGCAGGCCAGAAGACGCGCGTCGCCATCGCCAAATCGCTGATCAACGACCCGCAGCTCTTGCTGCTGGACGAACCGACGGCGTCGCTCGACCCCGACACGGCGGACTGGGTGCGCGCGCGGTTAGAGGCGCATCGCCGCACGCATAATTGCGCCATTCTGCTCGCGTCCCACAACATGAGCGAAGTCGAGCGTCTGTGCGACCGCGTGCTGATGTTGAAGGACGGGACGCTCGTCGACGACGATTCGCCCGCAAGCCTCCTGGCCCGCTATGGCCGCGACACGCTCGAAGAAGTTTTTCTCGACGTCGCCCGGGGCCGCGTCGACGGAGCCTCGGCATGAATGTTTCCGTCAAGCGCATCGGCGCGATGGTGCTGCGCTACGCGTATCTCTTACGCGCGTCCTACACGCGCGTGCTCGACATCATCTATTGGCCGACCGTCCAGCTCCTCACCTGGGGATTTCTGCAGACCTATCTCGTGCGCGCCGGCGCGCTGGCGGCCCCCGGCGGGGCGGCTCAGGCCGCCGGCACGCTGATCGGCGCCATTCTTCTGTGGGACATTCTGCTGCGCGGACAACAAGGATTCTGCTTCTCCTTCATCGAGGAATTGTGGTCGCGCAATCTCCCCAACATTCTGATGAGCCCGCTGCGACCGGCGGAGTTCGTCAGCGCGCTTGTCGCCCTGAGCCTCATTCGACTGGCTGTCGGCGTGCTTCCGGTCACGATTTTTGCGATCCTGTTCTTCGGCTTCAATCTCTGGGCGCTCGGGATCGCGTTCGCCGCCTTCTTCGTCGTGCTGATGCTCTTTGTCTGGAGCATCGGCCTCTTCGTCTCCGGCATTCTCCTGCGTTATGGACTTGGCGCGGAAAACCTCGTCTGGTCGCTGATGTTCTTCGTGCAGCCGCTCGGCGCCGTCTATTATCCGGTGAGCACGCTGCCCAACTGGCTGCAGCCGATCTCCTGGATGCTGCCGCCGACTTATGTCTTCGAAGGGCTGCGCGGCGTGTTGATCGATCACGTCATCCGCTGGGATCTGCTGGCGCAGGGCTTCGCGATCGACGTTTTTCTGTTCGCGGCCGCATCGGCGGCGTTTGGCCGTTTGTTGCAGAGCGCGCGTCGCGCCGGCACGCTGCTGCAGACGGGAGAATGACGATGGTCGCGAACCGCGCCGACGCGGCGCTCCATGCGCGAGGCCTTTTCGAGAGCCGCGCCAAGGCGCGTGAGGCGATCGAAGCCGGTCTCGTGAGCGTCGACGGCCGCGTCGTCAAAAAACCCTCCGAGCCGATCGCCGCCGACGCGGATATTGTCGCGCGCGCGGCGTATCCCTGGGTGTCGCGCGGCGGCGTGAAGCTCGCGCATGGGCTCGAACAGTTCGGCGTCGCTCCGCACGGGCGCTTCTGTCTCGACGTCGGCGCATCGACCGGCGGCTTCACCGACGTTCTGCTGACGCGCGGCGCGCGTCATGTCGTCGCCGTGGACGTCGGTCACGGGCAGCTGCATGCGCGGCTGCGCGCGGATCGACGCGTAACGTCGCTCGAAAAGCAGGATGCGCGCACGCTGAGCTCGGCGCATCTGACCGAGGCGCCGGCCCTGATCGTGATCGACGCGAGCTTCATTTCGCTTAGCGTCCTGCTGTCGCACATCCTTTCGCTCGCCGCGCCGAGCGCCGACCTGGTCGCGCTGATCAAGCCGCAGTTCGAAGTCGGACGCGCCGCCGTGAAGAAAGGCTTGGTGCGCGACGAAAAGATTCACGCGCAAGTTTGCGCGCGCACGAAAGCGGAAATTGAAGCGCTCGGCTGGCGCGTCTTGAGCGTCATCCCATCGCCGATCGAGGGCGGCGACGGCAATCGCGAATTCCTGCTTCACGCGGCGCGATCATGAGCGTTGAGCGTCTCGTCATCGAGCGACTCGGCAATCGCGGCGAGGGCGTTGCGCAGCTTGGCGCGCGTCGCGTGTTCGTTCCCTATGCGCTCGCCGGCGAAATCGTGACCGCGGAGGTCGATGGCGAGCACGCCCGTCTTATCGAGATCGTCGAAGCGTCGCCGCAGCGCATCGCGCCGATCTGTCCTTACTTTAGCGATTGTGGCGGCTGCGCCGTTCAAACGCTGCGCGCCGACGCCTATGCGCAGTGGAAGCGCAGCCTTGTCGAAACGGCGCTTATCAATGCGGGGCTGACGCTCGATGTTGGTCCGCTGGTCGACGCGCATGGCGCCGGCCGGCGGCGCGTGACGTTTCACGCCCGATCTGACGCAGGCAAGGCGCGGGTCGGCTATATGGCGGCGCGCTCGCATCGCATCGTCGAAATCGAGGCCTGCCCCTTGCTCGCGCCCGAACTTGCCGGCGCGCTGCCCGCCGCCCGCGCGATCGCCGCGATTCTCGCGCCGCGCGGCAAGCCGCTCGACATCGCCGTCACGGCCACCCTCGGCGGCCTCGATGTGGAGCTGCGCGGCGCCGGGCCGCTCGACGATTTCGAAATCCGTGCGCTGCTCGCCGCGGCTGACGCCCGCGATCTCGCGCGGCTGACGAATCACGGCGGCCTGATCGCGCTGCGCAGGGCGCCACAGGTCAAAATCGGCGATGTGACGCTCACGCTTCCGCCCGGCGCCTTCCTACAGGCGACGCAGGCGGGCGAAGAGACGATCGCGGCGCGCCTCCTGAAAGCGACGGAAAAAGCCCAGGCGGTCGCCGATCTCTTCTGCGGCGTCGGCGCCTTCGCGCTTCGGCTCGCGCGGCGGGCGCAAGTGAAAGCCTATGATTCGGACGCCGGCGCGTTGGCGGCGATGCGCGCCGCAGCCGATGCGACGCCAGGCCTGCGGGCGCTCGAAGGCGTCGCCCGCGATCTCTTCGCGAATCCGCTAAGCGCCAGCGAGCTCAATAGGTTTGACGCCGTCATTTTCGATCCCCCGCGCGCGGGCGCCGCTGCGCAAGCGGCTGAAATCGCGCGATCGGACATTCCCGTCGTCGTCGCGGTCTCCTGCAATGCACAAAGTTTCGCCCGCGACGCCGCAATTTTGCTCAAAGGCGGTTACGTGATCCAGGACATCTCGCCTCTCGATCAGTTCCGCTATGCCGCGCATGTCGAGATCGTGGCGGTTTTCGAGAAGACGCGCGGACGCAAATCCGCAAAACGCCGTCTGCTCGGATGAAATTATCGGCGCCGGCGTCGCTCCTGCGTGCCAAGAATGTCACAGGACCGTCAAGAAACGCGGGGGACCGGCCAGGTTTTCGCCTAGCGGCGTTGCCCCCCGCCCAAATCAGGCATAGGATTTGCGAGTGATCCAACGTAGCCGGAAATCCAATGGTTTCCGTGATCTGGAAGGAGAACGTCATGATGAATGCGCTTATCGTCGCGACATTATGCAGTGCCATCCTCGCGAGCGCGCCTGTCGCCGCGCGCGCTTATGTCTACGCCCGCCGCAAAGATGATCGCCGCCGCCCTTATCGCTGAGGACAGCGCGACAAAAAGGGCGCATCCTACTGACTGTGACAGCCAATCGGTCTGACGCGCCTCTTTTGCTTTCTCGTCTCGCGGCCATCGTCGGCGAGGCGGCCGTCGTAATCGATGCGACGGCGATGTCCCCTTACTTGGCTGAGCCTCGCGACCTCTATCATGGCCGGGCGCTTTGCGTTCTCAAGCCAAGAACCGCGCAGGACGTCGCTGCAATCCTGGCGCTTTGCAATGAATCGGGCGCGTCCGTAACGCCCCAGGGCGGCAATACCGGACTTGTGGGCGGCCAGACCCCTGACCAAAGCGGCGCATCCGTCGTGCTTTCGCTCGAACGGCTCAACCAGATTCGCGCCGTCGACGCGACATCTGACGCGATGACCGTCGAGACCGGCGTCACGCTGTCGCAGGCGCAAGACGCCGCGCGGGCCGCCGATCGCTATTTCCCGCTTTCGCTGGCGTCCGAAGGCAGCTGCACGATCGGCGGCAATCTCGCCACCAACGCCGGCGGCGTGCATGTCCTCGCCTATGGCGCGATGCGCGACCTTGTGCTGGGCGTCGAAGTCGCGCTTGCCGACGGCCGGCTGCTCTCGACCCTCGGCGCGTTGCGCAAGGACAACACCGGCTACGATCTGACGCGGCTTTTCGTGGGCTCGGAAGGCACGCTCGGCGTGATCACCGCCGCGACGCTGAAGCTTTTCCCCTCCCCGCGCTCGCACGCCGTCGCCTTTCTCGGGCTTCGCGATCCCGCTCAGGCGCTTTTGCTCCTGAACTTCGTCAAGGCCCGCGCGGGTCCGATGCTCCACGCCTTTGAACTCGTGTCACGACTGGGGCTCGA
Source organism: Methylocystis sp. (assembly GCA_036560365.1). Classification (GTDB taxonomy): domain Bacteria; phylum Pseudomonadota; class Alphaproteobacteria; order Rhizobiales; family Beijerinckiaceae; genus Methylocystis. Next base: position 29,840 of record DATBRI010000038.1, on the reverse strand, counting down.
ACTCGTTCTGCGGCACATTCCCGGGACGCGCGATCCTCTGGCGCAGCCGCATGACTGGTATGCGCTGATCGAGCTTGCCGCCTTCGCCGACGGCGAAGCCGAGCGCGCCGCCGCCGACATTCTCGCCGCGGCGATCGAGGCGGATTTGGCGCAGGACGCAACGCTCGCGCAATCGCTGGATCAGGCGGGCGCGCTGTGGAAGCTGCGCGAAAGCATGTCGGAAGCCCAGAAGCGCGAAGGCGGCTCGATCAAGCACGACATCGCCGTTCCCGTGAACGCGATTCCACGCTTCATCGAGGAAGCGGGACGCCGGCTGCGCGCCGCTTTCCCGCAGGCGCGGCCGGTCCCCTTCGGCCACATGGGCGACGGCAACATCCACTATAACGTCTCGCAACCTGTCGGCGCCGACAAGGCGGAGTTTCTCGCACGCTGGGCGGAGGTCAACGCCATCGTCCACGGCGTCGTGCACGAGTTCGGCGGCTCGATTTCCGCCGAACACGGCATCGGACGGCTGAAGCGCGATCTCTTGCGGCAGACGAAAGACCCGGTGGCGCTCGACGCGATGCGCGCCATCAAGGCGGCGCTCGATCCGAACGGCATCCTCAACCCGGGCGTGCTGCTCTAGCTTCGGCCTCGCGGACAGACGATCTTCACCGTCATGCCGTCTCTGTAGACGAAATATTCAACGCAAGACTGACCATTGACGTCGACCGGCCGCTTGCCGACGTCGGCGGCGCGCAGGAAATCCGCGATCGACGTATGGCCCGTGTCGTCCCAATCCATTTCCGCCCAATCGTAGCCCTGCCGCCATGCCGTAATGGCGCGCGAAAGCAGAAAGAACGCCGGAATCACGAGGATGACGGCGATGGTCGCGACAATGAGTCGTTTGCCGAAGGGCGCCGACATGTTCCTTTTCCTGTCATCCTTTCCTGGAGCGCTTCACCTCGGTGAGCCCCCATTCGGCGGTCTTTTCGCGACAGGCCGCGCCCTGCAGACTTTCCTCAGTCTCGTTGACGACGAGATCGCCATGAAAGGCGCGGCAGATTCTTCCTTCAAGCGGATAGGGCTGGCCGACGGGCGTAAAGGATCCCTTGGCGCCGCTCTGCGGATTGTCCCAATTGACGCTCGCCCCGCTTCCTTGAGGGTCGAGCGCGGTGCTAAGGGCTGCGATGGCTCGGCGATCATCTTCCGAATCGAGCGCGCGCGATAATTTTGGCGGGGGTTTCGGAATCGCGCCCGTGACGTCCGACGCGACGCTCTCTGAATTCCACATGGAGGGCTCAGAGGCTCTCGGCACGACGATAGAGCAGCCGGCGAGGCCGCCGGCCGTCGCCGACAGGACGATAAGCCTTGCGCCGCGCGACATTTGAGCAATGACGCAAGCGGCGGTATGTCTAACGCACTGGAATTGCAAAGCGCCACCTTCTAAGCGCCGGTCTTTGACTCGGCTTGAGAAAGGATTCTCGCTTGAACGCGTTAACGTCGGGTGACTTTGTCGAGGCCGCCGAACCTTTCGCATTGTTTGGCCAATGGTTCCAGGCGGCGAAACAAAAGGAGCTGAACGATCCCGAGGCGATGGTCTTGGCGACGGCCGACGCTCATGGCCTGCCCGACGCGCGCATGGTGCTCCTGAAGGAATGGACGCCAGAGGGCTTCGTATTCTACACCAACGCCGAGAGCGCCAAGGGACGCCAACTCGAGGCCAATATGCAGGCGGCGGGGCTCTTTCACTGGAAGTCGCTTCGCCGGCAGGTGCGGCTGCGCGGGCCCGTCAGCCGGGTCAGCGACGCCGAAGCCGACGAATATTTCGCCAGCCGTCCGCGCGATTCCCGCATTGGCGCTTGGGCGAGCCAACAGTCGCGCCCGCTGGAAAGCCGGTTCGCGCTCGAAAAGTCCGTCGCCGTCTTCGCGGCGAAATATGCGGTGGGCGGCATTCCTCGCCCGGCGTATTGGCGCGGCTTTCGTATTGCGCCGGTCGCGATGGAATTCTGGTCCGATCGGCCTTTCCGGCTCCATGACCGCGTCCGTTTTTTCCGGGCCGAGCCTGGCCAAGATTGGCAAAAGGAGCGTCTCTATCCATGACGGCACTGATGACGGCGCAGGCAAAGCGCGCGACGGCGGCGCTCGCTGCGGTGGCGGCCGCGGCGCTTTTTTCGGCCGAGGCCGCCGCGCAGGACCCTTTCGATTTCCTCTTTGGCGGCTACGATGGTCCCCACCGCGCCCGCCGCGCGCCCAACGGGCCGAGACGATCCGAGCGTCCGCCGCCGCGCAAGCGGGACGGCGCCGCGCAGACCCAGACGAAGGGCAAAAATCAGCAGGCTCCCGGCGCGCCAGGGGCGGCCACGACGCAGGGCTCGCCGGCGGCGCCGAGCGGTCCGGAAGGGCCGCCGCCGCCCTACGATCCTCAAATCACGCGGCTCTCCGAAGTTCTCGGCGCGCTCGCCTTCTTGCGCGACCTCTGCGGGTCGGGCGACGGCGAGGAATGGCGCGGCAAGATGGCGGCGCTGCTCGACGCCGACGCGCCCAGCGGATCGCGCCGCCAGAGGCTCATGGCGTCGTTCAACCGCGGATTTCGCGGCTATGAGCTGACCTACCGCGCGTGCACGCCCAACGCCAAGACGGTGATCTCCCGCTATCTGACGGAGGCCTCGCGGCTGACCCGCGACATCACCTATCGCTACGGAAACCCTTAAAGCCGATGTTGGAAATTAACCGTTCGGCGAGCGTCGCCTCGCGCCGCGCGGACGGCTTCTCTAGAGTGGCGTCATGAACGAATTGGACGTCGCCTCGCTCTATGATTTGGGCGGGGACCAGCACCGAGCGGCCCTTGCCTATGTCACCGAGGCCTTCGCCGAGGCGATACTCGCGGGGATCGAAAGCGATTCCTTCGCGCATGCCGCTCTCTGCGCGGCCTTGCGCGAATTGGTGGCGACCTATGGCGAGGACGCGGTGGCCGCCTTCGCCGAAACGCTGCCCGCAAGGCTGAGGGCGGGGGAATTCACCACCGGCCTGAGACATTAGCGCGCTTCCCGATCACATCGTGGTCGGGAAGGAATCGCTCAAAATCAAAATGTTGGAGCAGATTCTCGCCGAAAGGCCGGCGCCGCCTGTTGCGGCGCGCTTCGGCGCGCTTGCGGTTATTCGCCGCGACCCCACGAATGCGGACTGACTTTTGCTCTGCAAGGCCCTAGAACGCCGCACGCTTCCGCGCTTGGCGGCACTTTGCACTGCGGCTCCTGCGCCTTAAATCCGAAACGACATGCCCCGCACGCTTCTGTGTCTCGCACGCCACGGCGAGACCAACTGGAACATCGAACGGCGCTTTCAGGGCCAGTTCGACATTGCGCTGAACGCGCGCGGACGCGCGCAAGCGGCGGCCCTGGCGAAGGAGCTCGCGGGCGCGCATTTCGACAGAGTCTATTCGAGCGACTTGCGCCGCGCGCTCGCCACGGCGACGCCGATCGCCGGCGCGCGCGGCCTCGACGTCGCCAAGACCCCAGCCTTGCGCGAGAAGGATGATGGCGTCTGGCAGGGCCACACGCATGCGGAAGTGCAAGCGACGCATGCCGACATCTATCCAAACTATCTGACGCGCAGGCCCGATTTCGCCGCGCCGCAAGGCGAAAGCCTCGAACATTTTGCAGAGCGGGTGCGCAAGGCCTTGACCCAGATCGCCAGGGAAAGCGCCGGCGAGACCGTGCTCGTCGTCGCCCATGCCGGCGTGCTCGACATCGCCTGGCGCCTCGCCGCCGGCAAAAGACTCGACGAAAAGCGCGAGCATCCGGTGCTCAACGCCACGCCGAATTGGATCGCTTATGAGGATGGGAAATGGTCGCTCGTCGACTGGGCGACGCCGGAGGGACGCGCCGAAATCGCCGCGCCATGGGACGGTCGCGCGCTGCCGCGCCGCGAGGCCGCGCGCGCGTTGATCGTCGATCAGGATGGCGAAGTGCTGTTGATGCGCTACGCCGGCGGGCTCACGCCGCATTTTCTGGCGCTTGGACATCATCACTTCTGGGCGACGCCGGGCGGCGCGGTCATGGACGGCGAAGACTTCCAGTCGACCCTGCGTCGGGAGGTTTATGAAGAAACGGGCCTCACCGTTCTCGATCCCGGCCCGGTCGTTGCGACGCGGGAATTTCCGATGGAGATCGGCGACGACTGGCGTCTGGCGGTGGAGCGTTACTATCTCATCCGCACCGAACGCTTCGCGATCGAGCCGCGCGACCTGACCGAGGAGGAAAAAATCCATGTGCTGGGCTGGCGCTGGTGGAGCGCGGACGAGATCGCGGTCTCGCACGATCTGATTTTCCCCGAAGGGCTCGAAGCGCTGCTGCGCAAGGTCAGCAAGTAGGGGGCCAGATCGAGGGACGCTTTTCGCGCGCCTCTTATATGCAATCCGGCTGAGTTTGCTCGGGGAGTGTCATTCCCGGCAGGCCGAAGGCCCGACCGGGAATCCAGAGCCACGTAGGGTAAGGATGTCGCTCTGGATTCCCGATCGCGCGCGTTGCGCGCGTCGGGAATGACATCCGCGCCGTTCAACCGGATTTCGTGATCACTCACTTCGTCATGAAGACGTCGCTGCGCGGGAATTTCTCGAAGACCGACGGGTCCTGACCGAAATTCGTCGCGAGAATGTTGGTCGGATTGCCGGCGATCCATTGCGACAGATCGATGGTCTGATAATGCGCGTTGTTGAAGACGATGAGCACGCGCACCGTATCGGTCCCAACATTTTCGAGCGAATGACCCATGCCTTGCGGGATATAGCCGACGTCGCCCTTCGAGAACGTCTCCTGGCGCCAGCGGCCCTTTGACCCAAACAGCGTGACGCAAAGCTGGCCGCTCAGCACATATTGCCACTCAGAGGCGTTCGGGTGCCAGTGCAGCTCGCGCAGCGCGCCCGGCTCCATCTCCAGAACGACGCCGGTCATCGTCGTCGAAATCGGAAATTGCGAGCCGTCGACGCGCCATTCGATTCCGCCCGGAAACGTCTCATAGGGTTTTTGCGACAGGAGGCGGTATTTGTGGGTAAGCGGCGGCGGCTTCCACCCCTGCAGCGGCGGCTCCGGAATTTCGGGCGGGATATTTCCTCTCGCGAAATAGACCTCCTGCTTGGGAAAACTGTCGAAGGTCGACGCCGGGACGCCGAAATTCTTCGCCAGCAGCTCCTTGGGCGCGTGGCCGATCCAGTCGCTGATGCTGAAGGTGCCGAACTCCGAGAAATAGCCATTGTCGAAGACGAGAATGAAATGGCACTGCTGCTTCCCCAGCGTCTCGATGACGTGGCCATGGCCGCGCGGGAAATACCAAAGATCGCCGGGCTCGAAGTCATTCGTCTCCGAGCAGCCGGCCGGATCGATGACGGTGGTGCGCAACCGCCCCTCGGTGACGAAACCCCATTCGGCCGCGGTCGCGTGCCAGTGCAGCTCGCGCATCACGCCCTGCTCCATGCGCATCGATACGCCGGCGATATCCTTGGAGATTGGCAGCTGAGCGACGGTCGCTTCCTTGCCATAGCTGGCGCCGTCGACACGCCCTTCTGATTTTTCGAGCTCGAACTTGAACGTCGGCAGCTCGGCGCCCGAGGTCACGGGATCGGGCACATTGTTATGGAAGCTCGTATGTCCGCCTTCCGAGCTGATCGGGATCGTCAATGAGAACATTACCAGCCCCTGCTGTCTGACTGTGTATCGCAATCGAAACGGCGATCGCCGTCTCAGTGGTTCCGCTTCGCGCGCTCGGCTAAAGCAGACGACAAAGCCGAAGAGCTCGTTGCATGACAAGCGCGTCGGCTGATCCTGAATCGCGACGGCTCAGATTGCGAACATGCCTGCTCGGTCGGCGCGCGACAAGCCAAAGCTGCAGCGACTGGCGTCGCTGTGCGTGAAATTCCGCCATCGCGATTTACATGGGTGACAAAGGGGAGCCTTAAGGCGAAAACTTCTCCCCGAGAAGCGTGCCCTTGCCGAAAAACACTTTGTCCGGCCGTCGCCGGCGCCTCGTGGAGACAAATGTGACGCCAGCGACGACCGCCAACGCGCCCGCTCCGCAACGCGGCGATATGCGCCGCTCCGTGCATGTGCCCGAAGGCGGCAGATTTTTCCGGCGGCTCTTCGTATTTCTCGGCCCGGGCTATCTCGTCGCCACCGGCTATATGGACCCCGGCAATTGGGCGACGGCGCTCGCCGGCGGCTCGAAATTCGGAACGGCGCTGCTTTTCGTCGCCGTGCTGTCGAGCCTGATGGCGATCGTCCTGCAATCCCTCGCGGCGCGGCTCGGCGTCGGCGCGGAGCTGGATCTGGCGCAGGCCTGCCGGCGGCATTACCCCTTCCCGGCCGCGGTCGGGCTCTGGCTCTTGGCGGAAGTCGGCATTTTCGCCACGGATCTCGCGGAAGTCATCGGCACCGCCATCGGCCTGCAATTGCTGTTCGGCCTGCCGCTCGCCGTCGGCATCCTCATCACGGTGCTCGACACCTTTCTGGTCCTTGCTTTGGAGCGGGCCGGCTTTCGCAAGATCGAGCTTTTCGTCGTGGCGATGCTTGCGCTCATCGCCTTTTCCTTCCTCGCGCAGCTCATCATGGCGCGCCCCGACCTGGCGCAGATCGCGCAAGGACTGGTTCCGACGCGGCGTTTTTTCACCGATCCCGAAATGCTTTACATCGGCCTGGGCATCCTCGGCGCGACGGTGATGCCGCATAACCTCTTTCTGCATTCTTTCGTCGTGCAAACCCGCGCCGTCGCCGAGCCGCTCGATAAGAAACGCGAGGCGATTCGCTTCGCGGTGATCGACAGCACGCTGGCGCTTTTTCTCGCGCTGTTCGTCAACGGCGCCATCCTCGTTCTCGCGGCCGCGGTGTTCCATGCGACCGGCCACACCGAAGTCGCTGAGCTTGGCGAGGCCTATCGGCTGATCGCGCCGCTGCTCGGGCAACCGGTCGCGGCGACGCTCTTCGCCGTGGCGCTGATCGCCTGCGGGCTCAATTCGACTGTGACCGCCACCCTCACGGGCCAGATCGTCATGGAAGGGTTCGTGCGGCTGCGGATGAAGCCGGCGACGCGTCGGTTCATCACACGCTGCATCGCGATCGCGCCGGCGATCGGCGTGACGCTCTACGCGGGCGAGTCGGCGACGGCGCAGTTGCTGGTCCTGAGCCAGGTCGCGCTGAGCGTGACGCTGCCCTTCGCCGTCGTGCCGCTCGTCGCCTTCACCGCGCAGCGGAGCGTCATGGGCGACCTCGTCGCGCCCAGACGCACCACCGCGCTTGCGGCGCTCATCGCCGTGGCGATCATCGCACTGAACCTGAAACTGCTCTGGGACGCCGTCGCCGGCTGAGCGCGTTGGGCGCATATGCGGCGTTCTCGACAGCCGCTTGCGCCGTCGCGCCCGCCTTCATGCCGGACAGTCTACCGCTCATCATTGCCAAGCCGACGCATCTGGCTTAACTCGACGCAGTTTTTTTGGAGCTGCGTCTACATGAAACTTCCCAATCAATTCTACCGTCCGCTCGCCATCGGCGCCCCGGCGCCGCTGCGCGAACCGCCCGTCAAGGTCGAGCGGATGATCCACTTCGTGCCGCCGCATCTTGAAAAATTCCGCGCCAAGGTTCCCGAGCTCGTCAAACAGGTCGACGTCGTGCTCGGCAATCTTGAAGACGCGATTCCGGCCGACGCCAAGGAAGCCGCGCGCGCCGGCTTTATTGAAATGGCCAAAGCGACCGACTTCGGCTCGACCGGCCTCTGGACGCGCATGAATTCGTTGAACAGCCCGTGGGCGCTCGACGATATGATCGAGATCGTCGGCGCGGTTGGAAGCAAGCTCGACGTCGTCATGCTGCCCAAGGTCGAGGGACCCTGGGACATCGCCTATCTCGACCAGCTCCTGGCGCAGCTCGAAGCCCGGCACAGCGTGCAAAAGCCGATCCTCATTCACGCCATTCTTGAGACCGCGGAAGGCGTCAAGAATGTCGACGCGATCGCTGCGGCTTCCCCGCGCATTCATGGCATTTCGCTCGGTCCGGCCGATCTCGCCGCCTCTCGCGCCATGAAGACCACCCGCGTCGGCGGCGGCCATCCTGACTATAGAGTGATCGCCGACGCCGAGCCTGGCCAGGACCAGCGCGCCTCGTTCCAGCAGGATCTTTGGCATTACACGATCGCCAAAATGGTCGACGCCTGCGCTTCCGCCGGCATCAAGGCCTTCTACGGCCCCTTCGGCGATTTCTCCGACGCCCCGGCCTGCGAGTCGCAGTTTCGCAACGCCTTTTTGCTCGGCTGCGCCGGGGCCTGGTCGCTGCATCCGTCGCAAATCGCCATCGCCAAGAAGGTCTTCTCGCCCGATCCGCAAGAAGTCGCCTTCGCCAAGCGCGTGCTCGACGCGATGCCGGACGGGACCGGCGCGGTGATGATTGACGGCCGAATGCAGGACGACGCCACCTGGAAGCAGTGCAAGGTCGTCGTCGATCTGGCCAAGCAGGTCGCCGCCAAAGACGCCGACCTCGCCACGCTCTACGGATTCTGAAAGAACTGGCCGTGGCGCGACCGCCGATTGACGGCTGTGCCCCGGCTGCGTTACTAAAAGGCGAGTAAACAGCGTGTTAAAGGCGCTTTCGAATGCTGCGAGAGAACATCGCTAAATTCGCTATTGGCCAAGTGGTCAAGCATCGCCGCTATCCCTTCCGCGGCGTGATCTATGACGTTGATCCGGTGTTCGCCAATACCGAAGAATGGTGGCTTTCGATTCCGGAAGAGCTGCGTCCGAACAAGGATCAGCCTTTCTATCACCTGTTCGCCGAGAACGCCGAAACCGAATACGTCGCCTATGTGTCGGAGCAAAATCTGCTGCCCGACAACACCAACCGGCCGGTGCGCCATCCCCAGGTCGACGAGACCTTCGAGCGCGATGGCGATGGCGTCTACCGCATGCGGGCGCCTAAGCGCCACTGAGCCGCCGCGCTTCCGATCGCCGAAACGCCGCACTGCCAAAAAAACACGCAGCCGCTGGGATTGACGATCGCCCGAATCGGCCACATTTTGATGGCAGGTCGAACTTCATCGCGGGAGAGACCGGCGCTTGCGCCGGCGCCGAAGGCGAAACCGCCCCGGAAACGCTCAGGCCAAAGGACCGCGACGAAGTAGAAACTCTGGAAAGCGGCGAGGCGCGCGAGCGTGTCGCCCACCGACGGGCGTAACCTGTGCTTCGGCGCGGGGAAATCTCTCAGGTCACCGGACAGAGGGGGCGCGTAGTAAAGTTCAGCTTTGCTGCGCCAACCATGTCCTGTCGGAGTTGATGGTGACCGATCTCGACATCGCGACCGCTGCGTCTCCAGCGCTGGCTCAACTGCCGCTCGATGCCCTTCATCGACGCCTCGGCGCCCGCATGGCTCCTTTCGCCGGCTACGATATGCCGCTGCAATATGAGCAGGGCATCGTCGCCGAAACGCTGCATACGCGGCGTGGCGCAAGCCTGTTCGACGTCTCGCATATGGGTCAGGCGATCCTTGCCGGCGCGCGCGCCGCACGGGCGCTCGAAAGCCTGACGCCGGCGGATTTGGCGTCGCTTTCGCCCGAGCGCACGCGTTACACGCAGCTTCTCAACGAGAACGGCGGCATTCTCGACGATCTTCTCGTCACCCGTCTGCCGGGCGTCGAGGAGCGTCTGCTGCTGGTCGTCAACGCCTCGCGCAAGCAAGCCGATTTCGCGCTTATCGCGGCCGCGTTGCCCCAGTTCGACTTTAATCCTTTGGACCGCGCGCTGCTCGCCCTTCAGGGCCCGCGCGCGTCCGCGGTCCTCGGCGCACTCCTCCCCGGCGCCGAGGACCTTCCTTTCATGGGCTGGCGCGCTTTCGACTTCGGCGGCGCGCCGCTCTTCGTGTCGCGCAGCGGCTATACGGGCGAAGACGGATTTGAACTGTCGTTGCGCGCCGAACACGCGGAAGACCTCGCGCGCCTGTTGCTGTCGTATGAGGAGGTCGCGCCGGCGGGCCTCGGCGCGCGCGACGCCTTGCGGCTCGAGGCCGGCCTGCCGCTCTATGGCCACGACCTCGATGAATCCACCGATCCGGTCGAGGCGGGACTCGGCTGGTCGATCGGCAAACGCCGGCGCGCCGAAGGCGGGTTCCCCGGCTATGAACGCATTGGGATCGCGCTTGAGCAGGGCCCTGCGCGCAGGCGCGTCGGGCTCGCGCCGCAGTCAAAGGCGCCGCTGCGCGAAGGCGCGGTGCTCTCAGCGCGCGAAGGCGAAGCTGTCGGCCATGTGACGTCGGGCGGCTTTTCGCCAACGCTGCAGCGCCCGATCGCGATGGGCTATGTCGCCAGCAAAGACGCAACCGTCGGCGCGACGCTTTCGGCGCCGCTGCGCGACAAGCGCATCGACGTCACAGTGGCGGCTTTGCCCTTCGTCCCGCATCGCTATTTCAAAACGCCGGCTGGAAAGGACGCGAGATGACCGATCTTCGCTACTCCAAGGATCATGAATATATCGCGCTCGACGGCGATCTCGCGACGCTGGGCATCTCGGACTATGCGCAGTCGCAGCTCGGGGACATCGTCTTCATCGAACTGCCCGAAGTAGGCAAGAAGGTCGCAAAGGGCAAAGAGATCGCTGTCATCGAGAGCGTAAAAGCCGCGAGCGAAGTCTATTCGCCGGTGAGCGGCGAAGTCGTCGAAGTCAATCCGGAGCTCGGCGAAGCGCCGGCGCTCGTCAACGACGATCCGCTTGGACGCGGGTGGCTCATCAAGGTGAGAGTCAGCGACCCTGGCGAATGCGCCGCCCTGATGGACGACGCCGCCTATTCGAGCTTCCTGAAGACGATCTAGAGCAGGTTATCGAAAAAGTTGACGGCTTTTTCGATGAGGATCTGCTCCAGCATTTTGGTTTCGAGCGGTTCCTATCGATCACGTGAGTCGACGTGATCGGGAAGCGCTCTCAGCGCAAGGAAAAAGCGATGCGCTATCATCCGCTGTCAGAGGCCGACAGAAACGCGATGCTCGCGACGATCGGCGTCCCCTCGATCGAAGCGCTTTACGCCGACGCGCCGCCCGAGACGCTGCTAAAAACGCCGCTCGATCTTCCGAAAGGCAAGTCGGAGCTCGACGTCGAGCGTTTCTTCGCAAGGCTTGCCGCCCGCAATATGCCTGCGTCACGCGCGGCCTTCTTCGTCGGCGCCGGCGCCTATAAGCATCACATCCCCGCGAGCGTCGACCATCTCATTCAACGCTCGGAATTCTTGACGAGCTACACGCCCTACCAGCCAGAGATCTCACAGGGCACGCTGCAATATCTCTTTGAGTTCCAGACCCAGGTCGCTCTGCTCACAGGCATGGACGTCGCAAACGCCTCGATGTACGACGGCTCGACGGCGACCGCCGAAGCGGTGCTCATGGCGCATCGCCTCACCAAGCGGCGTAAGGCGCTCCTCTCCGGCGGGCTGCATCCGCATTACGCCGAAGTCGTGCGCACCATCTCGCGGCTCGCCGAAGATGAAGTCGAGACAATGACGCCGGACGTTAACGCGGTCGAAGATCTCGTCGCACGTATTGACGACACGCTCTCCTGCGTCGTCGTGCAGACGCCGGACGTCTTCGGCAATCTGCGCGATCTGACGAAGATTGCCGAAGCCTGCCATCGGAACGGCGCGCTTCTCATCGCCGTGTTCACCGAAGCCGTGTCGCTCGGTCTCCTTCAATCGCCGGGCGCGATGGGCGCCGACATCGTCGTCGGCGAAGGACAATCGATCGGCAATTCGCTCAATTTCGGCGGGCCCTATGTCGGGCTCTTCGCCACGCGGCATGAATTCCTGCGGCAGATGCCTGGCCGACTCGCCGGCGAAAGCGTCGACGCCGACGGCAGGCGCTCCTATGTGCTGACGCTTTCGACACGCGAACAGCACATCCGCCGCGACAAGGCGACGTCCAATATCTGCACCAACTCGGGTCTCTGCGCCCTCGCCTTCACCATCCATCTGACCTTGCTTGGCGATGCGGGGCTGACGCGGCTCGCGCGCGTCAATCACGCCAACGCGGTCTTGCTCGCGGAGATGCTCGCCGACGTTCCAAAGGTCGAGGTTCTCAACGAGACCTTCTTCAACGAGTTTACGCTTCGCGTCGAAGGCGACGCCGCCGCGCTCGTCGAGAGAATGGCGGCGCACGGCGTTCTCGCCGGCGTTCCCGTCTCGCGGCTCCTGCCGCGGGCCGGCCTTGACGATCTCCTCCTCGTCGCCACCACCGAAGTGAATACGCACGAAGATCGCGACGCGTTCGTCGCGACGCTTAAGGAGTCGCTCTGATGCTCGACAGACCCGCAGTCGTCGAACCGCTCGATGACGACAAAACGCCCATGACCTTCACCGGCAATCGCGGTCTCGATCAGGAAGAGCCGCTGATCTTCGAGATCGGCCGGGTTGACGCGACCGGCATCGATATCGACGACCCATCGCCGGTCGCGACGCGGCTCGGCGCGCTCGAGCGCACGGCGCCTATCGGTCTTCCGGGCCTGACCGAACCGGAGACGATGCGCCATTATGTGCGTCTGTCCCGCAAGAATTACTCGATCGACGCCGGACTCTATCCGCTCGGCTCCTGCACGATGAAGCATAATCCACGCAGCAATGAGAAGATCGCGCGCTATGAAGGCTTCGCGGATCTCCATCCGCTGCAGCCGCAATCGACGGCGCAGGGCGCGCTGGAGCTGATGCAGATTCTCGCCGACTGGCTGATGACGCTCACCAACATGCAAGCTGTCGCGATGTCGCCGAAGGCCGGCGCGCATGGCGAGCTCTGCGGCATGATGGCGATCAAGTCCGCGATTGCGGCGAGAGGCGAAGCCGCGACGCGCAATGTCGTGCTTATTCCGCAGTCCGCGCACGGCACCAATCCGGCGACCGCGGCGCTGCTCGGCTTTTCGGTGCGCGTCGTCCCGGCCGCGGCGGACGGAACCGTGCGCGCGCAAGCCGTCAAGGACGCGCTCGCGCCGGACGTCGCGGCGATCATGCTGACCAACCCGAACACCTGCGGGCTCTTCGAGCGCGAGATCGTCGATATCGCCGCGGCGCTGCATGAGGCGGGCGGCTATTTCTATTGCGACGGTGCGAATTTCAACGCGATCGCCGGCGTCGCGCGGCCGGGCGACTTCGGCATCGACGCCATGCACATCAATCTGCACAAGACGTTCTCGACGCCGCACGGCGGCGGCGGACCGGGCGCCGGACCGGTCGTTCTCTCAGAACGTCTTGCGCCCTTCGCGCCGGTTCCGTTTATTCGCCGCAACGGCGACTCGTTGCAGCTCGTCGAAGAGGTCGATGGCGCGCAAAGCTTCGGCCGGCTCACCGCCTTCCATGGGCAGATGGGCATGTTCGTGCGGGCGCTCGCCTATATGCTCGCGCATGGCGCCGATGGGCTTGCGCAGGCCTCGAAAGACGCCGTGCTGTCGGCGAACTATGTCCGCGCGTCCTTGCGCGACGTGATGACCCAGCCGTTCGGCGATCGCATTTGCATGCATGAAGTCTTGTTCGACGACGCCTGGCTGCGCGGAACCGGCGTGACGACGCTCGACTTCGCCAAGGCGATGATCGACGAAGGCTATCATCCGATGACGATCTATTTTCCGCTCGTCGTCCACGGCGCGATGCTCATCGAGCCGACGGAATCGGAATCGAAAGCCTCGCTCGATCTCTTCATCGCGACGCTGCGCGATCTGGCGCGGAGCGCCAAAGCTGGCGAGGTCGCGCGCTTTGGCCCCGCGCCGCGATTGGCGCCGCGCCGACGCGTCGATGAAGCGCTGGCGGCGAGAAAGCCGGTGCTGCGGTGGGAGAAGAAAGAGGCTGCCGCTTAGCGCTTCACAGCAAGATCGAAGGAAACTTATCATGTCGAAGCCGTTTCAAATCTCCTTGGCTCCAGAACGACTTTTTCAGCCGATCAATCCTCTCACCTTTTTTCAGCAGGGCGCGTCGTTTGGCGTCATCAACGTCAATTTCGGCCAGACGCCTCGCCCTGACATCGAACAGGAGATTCTCGAAGAAGTTGGCAGCTACGGACGTCAGATTGGCCGGATTGGCGACGCGCTCGAAATCCTCCTAAAGAATTTCGAACCCGCTAATCAGGAAGAGCGCGACGCTATAGATGCGCTACGGGGTCAGCTCGCCGGAATACGCCAAGTCAAAAGGCGCATGCAGAGTGGCCGCGCCTCGACAATCGAAACATAGCTCACGGCCCGACCGGCGGCCCGGTGCGCGGCGGCAGAATCGGCAGAACCACCTCAGGCTGGCGCCCTGTCAGCGAATCGAGGAACGCGACGATCTTGTCGGTCTCGTCGGCGCTGAGTTCGACGCCAAGCTGACTTTCGCCCATCACCGTCACGGCCTTCTTGAGATCGAAGGTCGCGCCGGTGTGGAAATAGGGCGCCGTCAGTTCGACGTTGCGGAGCGAGGGAACCTTGAAGGCGTATTTGTCGGCGATCGCCTTGGTGACCGCGAAGCGGCCCAAGTCGTCCGGCGGCAGAAACTCAGGCGCCGGCTGTTTGACGAGGCCGAAACGCGCATACATGCCGCCGCCGACGTTGACGCCGTTGTGGCAGGTCGAACAGCCCTTATCGATGAAGAGCTTCAGCCCATCCTTCTGCGCGTCGGACAGAGCCTGATCATCGCCCTTGAGCCAGCGGTCGAACGGCGCGTCCGGCGTGATCAGCGTCGCTTCGAACAGCGCGATGGCGCGACCGATGTTGGCATAGGTCACCGGATCGCTCTGCTCTGGAAAGGCCTGTTTGAAGGCCGCCACATAGCCGGGGATCTTCTTGAATTGCTCAACGGCGCGCTGTTTTGCGACCTCGTGCTCCGTCGGATTGATCGCCATCGGGCCGCCGCGGGTTTTCAACATCGCCTTGGGATTGGCCATCACCGAATTGACCACCTGATCCGAAAGATCGGCGGCGCGCCCGTCCCAATATTGGGCTTTGTTGAAAATGGCGTTCATCACCGTGAGCACTTCGCGGCCCGCGAGCTGCGCATCGTGGCCCCCCGAGAGGGCGCCGCCGTCGACGCCGCCCATGCTCAGATTGTGACAGGCGGCGCAGCTCATATCGCCGCTGCCGGAAAGCCGCGGCTCGAAATACAGCATCTTGCCGAGCGAGAGTTTTTCCGGCGTCGCCGTCTCTCCAGGAATCGCCGGGGGCGCTGACGGAATCGGCTGGAAAAGCTCCTTCGCCCGGTCCTTCAGGCCAACGTCGGCAAAAGCCGGGCCGCCGACAAAGAGCGCGACAAGAGAGGCGATCAACGGAAGACGCATGGCGGATTTCACCCGGATGGAAGCGGCGCAACAGGTTGAAGCTTATAGCACAGCCGCATCGGCCCGCGGCTAGAGGCGTTGATCGGCGACGAAGCGTCACACGTCATTGGCTGGCCCAGAGAATTCGGGCCATCCAGCTGACCTCGTCGCGCGGAATCGTGCGGTCCGGGTAGGCCGGATTGACCGAACGCAATTCGATCGTTCGCGCCGTCTCGCGCTTCAGCTCCTTGGCCATGATCTCGCCTAAGGTGGTCTTCACCACGACCCGATCGCCGCGCCGCACCGGGGCGGCGGGCGAGACGATCACCACATCGCCGTCACGATACAGCGGCGCCATGGAGTCGCCTGAAATTTCGAGCGCGTAGGAATGTTCGTCGGTCTCGGCGAGCACGTCGATCTCGTCCCAGCCGGCGCCGGTGGCGAAGCCCGCATCGTCGAAAAAGCCGCCGACCCCCGCCTGCGCCAGGCCGATCAGCGGCCGCGTATGACGCCAGCGGCCGGCGGCGCTGTTCGCCATCACCAGCGACATGAATTCGTCGAGCCCGGCGCCGGTCGCCTGCAACACTTTTGCGATGGATTCGGTCGAAGGCCAGCGCTGGCGCCCCCTCGCCGTTTCGCGCTTCGAGCGATTGAAGGTCGTGGGATCGAGGCCGGCCTTTCGGGCCAGGCCCGACGGGCTCATGCCATATCGCTCTCCGAGCGCGTCGATCGCCGCCCAGATCTGAGCATGGGTGAGAATATCGGACATGGCTGGCCGCAGTTCGGAAGAATTTCCTAGTTGATAGGAATATATCTATTAACCATCCCGCACAATAGGAAATCTGCGGCGTCGACTTGGCGCGCGGGGGCCAAGCGGCATAACCTCCTCTTCCTGCGTCGTCTCCACGCCGCGCGTCATTCGCCGAGACTCCCCAGACTCATGCCTTCCTCGAAAGAGCCCGCGCTCCATCGCCCGCGCCACCCTTTCCTCACACTCTGGCTTGGGATTCTCGTGACCATCATTGTCGCGGGGGGCGCGGCTTTGGCCGCTGTCGCGATCCTGGGGCTCGGCGAATTTCTGTCGCTCGTGAGCCGTCTGCCGACGCCGTCGCCGCAAGTGGCGGCCGTCGGCGCGATCTTCGCGGCGACCTATCTCGTGCTCGCGATCGGGAAGCTGCCCTATTACCAACTCGACCGCGCCGGCGGCGCGCTGCTCGGCGCCAGCTTGATGATCGGCGTTGGCGCTCTGACGCTTGACGAGGCCTATCGGGCCATCGATTTCGACGCCATCACTTTGCTGCTCGGCATGATGATCGTCGTCGCCAATCTGCGCCTTTCCGGCTTCTTCCGCCGCGCCGCCGACTGGCTGGCGGAGGTCGCCCGGCGTCCGATCTTCCTGCTCATCGCGGTCGCGGCGGCGACGGGGCTGTTTTCCGCCTTTCTCGTCAATGACGCGATCTGTCTCGTCATGCCGCCGCTGGTCGTCGATCTGGCGCGGCGGCTCAAGCGCGATCCGACGCCCTATGTGCTGTCGATCCCGCTCGCCTCCAATGTCGGCAGCGTGGCGACGATCACCGGCAATCCGCAAAATATGATCATCGCCACCGCCTCGGGCATTTCCTACGGCGACTTCGCGGAGGCGCTCTGGCCCATCGCGCTCAGCGGCGTCGCGCTCACGATCCTATTCGTGGCGCTCGCCTTCCCGCGCGAATTCTTCTCGCGCGAAAAGCTGACGCCGATGGTCGCGGCGCCGCGCGCCTTTCATGCGGCGCTCGCGTCAAAAGCCCTGTTGATCACCGCGGCGATGATCGGGTTCTTTTTTGCCGGCGTTCCGCCCGCCAAAGCGGCGATCGTCGCCGGCGGGCTGCTGCTGCTCACGCGGCGCATAGGCTCGAAGAAAATCTACAGCGAAATCGACTGGCCGCTGCTTTTGATGTTCGCCGGACTCTTCATCGTCGTCGGCGCCTTCGACAAGGTCGTGCTGACGCCCGGGGAGATCGCGGACGTCGGGCGGCTCCGACTCGATGACGCGTCGGCGCTCGCGCTCGTCTCCGCCGTGCTGTCCAATATCGTCAGCAACGTGCCCGCCGTTCTCGCGCTAAAGCCGTTCGTCGTCGGGCTGAGCGACCCGAAACGCGCCTGGCTGATCGTCGCCATGGCCTCGACGCTCGCCGGCAATTTCACGCTTGTCGGCTCGATCGCCAATCTCATCGTCGTCGAGCGGGCGCGCGCGCTCGGCGTGACGATCGGCTTCTGGGCCTATTTCAAGGTCGGCGCGCCGCTGACAATCGCAACGATTGCGCTGGGTCTGTGGAGGCTGTGAGGAGCTTTACGCCTCCTCCTCGCTTCCTTCCGAAGCGCGTCCCGAGATGCGCCGGCGCGTATGCTCGCGCCTGATCTTTCGATTGCGCTCCGCATGCCGGGCGCGCGTCTTGACGTCGGACGGCTGCAGCAGCTTGCGAAACTCGTCGCGCTTTTCGTGGATCGAGGCGATGACGAAGCCCATCGGCACGCCGATATCGACGAGCACGGTTTCGGCGAGCTGCAGGCTTGCTTCGACCGTTTCGGGAATCGCATCGGTTGCGCCAAGCTTGTAGAGCTCGGTGGCGTGGTCGGCGTCGCGGGCCCGCGCGACGATGGTGAGATCGCCGCGGATTTCATGCGCCAGACGGACGATCTCGCCGGCGGCGGCGACATTTTCGATTGTCACGACGAGCGCGCGCGCCTGCGCCACGCCGCAACGCATCAGGAACTCGCGCCGCGTCGCGTTGCCCCAGTAGATTTCAACGCCGTCCTCGCGCCCCGCGGTCACCAGCGACACGACGTTTTCAACGGCGACGAACGGGATGTCGTGGCGCTTCAGCATTTCGCCGACAAGGCTGCCGATCCTGCCATAGCCGACGATCACGACGCGATCCTCGCCGACGTCCTCCGCCGGCGCGAGATCCGCATAAAGCTGTTCCTCCGCCGCTTCCGTCGCCGGCGGGACAAGAGCGGCGCCGATACGGCCAAGAAAGGGAATGGCGAAAATGCTGATCGTGACGACGATCATCGCGTCGGCGCCATTGTGGCCGGGCAGCACGCCAACGGCCATCGCCGAGGTCAGCAGCGCGAAGGCGAATTCGCCGCCGGGCGCGAGCAGCAGCGTCGCTTCGGCTGAGGGACGCCAGTCGACGCCAAAGAGCCGCGCCTGAACGAAGATGATCACGCCCTTAACCGCGATCAGCCCGGCGGCGTAGATCAAGATCGGCAGGGGATCCGCGGCGACCGCGCCCATGTCGAGACCGGCGCCGACCGAAACGAAGAAGAGCCCGAGCAACAGGCCCTTGAACGGCTCGATCGTCACCTCGACCTCGCGCCGGAACTCCGTCTCCGCCAGCAGCAGCCCGGCGATGAAGGCGCCAAGGCCCATGGAGAATCCGGCGGCCGCCGAAAGCGCCGCCTCGCCGATGACGACGAGAAGGCAGGCGGCCATGAAGAGTTCGGTCAATTGCACGGCCGCGACCATGCGAAACAGCGGACGCAGCAGCAGCCTACCGATGAAGATCAGCGCGCCCATGGCGAGGAAGGCGCGCCCGAACGCCCACGCCGCCTGTTCGCCCGTGAAGCCGCCGTTCTTGGCTTCGGCGAGCGCGGAAACCAAAAAAAGCGCCGGCGCAACGGCAAGGTCCTGAAACAACAACACCGAGAACGCCACGCGGCCGGAGGTCTTGTTCAAGCGCCGCGCCTCGGCGAGCACCGGCAGGACCACGGCGGTCGACGACATCGCGAGCGCGAGGCCCATCAATATCGCGGGCCCCAGCTCGACACGGAAATAATAGTAGCCGATCGCCGCCAGCACGCTTGCGCACACCACGACCTGCGCGAGCCCCAGTCCGAAAACGAGCCGGCGCATGCGGGCAAGACGCTCCCAGGACAGTTCAAGACCGATCATGAACAGCAGGAACACCAGCCCGAATTCGGCGAGATTGGACACGCCCTCGACATTGATGGTGAAATTGCGCGCCCATTCGTGATCCTGGGCCAGGCTGCCCAGACCGAACGGCCCAAGCACGACGCCGGCGAAGAGAAAGCCGAGCACCGGCGAAATCTTGATGCGATGAAACAGCGGGACGACGACCCCCGCCGTGGCGAGAAAGACCAGCGCCTCGCGATAGGATTCAAGATGGATGGAGCCTGTCATGCCGCCTCGTTGCTCGCGCTGGTCCTTAGCGAAGGATAAATGGGGTCGCGCGGCGATTGGCGATAAAGACAGCAAGAGTCGCGCCGCTAGGCGGCGCATCATGGGTGCGCCGCCTGACGGACGCCACGATGGCGCTGCTCGCGAGATCAGTCCGATTGACGGCGGAATTCTAGTCTGATTCGCCTTGGATGCGGCGCTTTTTCTCAGCCGCCGCGCTCGAGCCAGGCCTATGGCCGAACTCTCGCTAGAGCCCGAGCAGACGCTCATAGACCTGCAGCGTCGCGCGCTGCATCTCCTCCACCGAGAAGCGCTCCTGCACGTTTCGACGCGCCCGCAGCGCCAAGTCGTCATGCGCCGAGGCCTGCAGGCTGAGCGCTTCGGCGATGGCGTCCGCCAAGGCGACCGGATCGCCGGGCGGCGTCCGCCAGCCTGTCGCAAGATGGCGCGGGGTCTGCGGCGGCGCCAGGACGATCTCCGGCGCGGCGCCGATATCGGAGATGATCACCGGCGCGCCCATCGCCTGCGCTTCGACGGCGATCCGCCCGAACGCCTCCGGCTCCGTCGCCGGCGCGACAATGACGGCCGCGGCCATATAGGCGGCCGGCATGTCTTCGCAGTAGCCGGCGTTGCGCACGACGTCGCTCAGGCCGGCGTGCTCGATCTGCGTTTCGAGGGCGCGGCGCGTGGAATCGCTGTGCGCGTCGCCGACGAAAATGACGCGCAGATCGCAGATTCCTTGCCTGATCAGCCGCTTGGTCGCCTCGACCAGAACCGAATGGCCCTTGCGCGCCGAAAGCCGCGACGGCAGCAGCACGACGCGATCATGCGCCGCGACGCCCCACGCCGCGCGCAGGCGCTCGACGCGGCGTCGGTCGACGGCGGCGGGCGAGAAGGCGCGCAGATCCGCGCCGCGCGGAATGACGACGATGCGATCCGCGCTTTCCGGATGCAGATCCCGAATGCGCTGGGCGGCGAATTCCGAAATAGCGATCACCGCGTCGCCGGCCGACATGATGGCGTTGTAGCGCTGCTTGATCGCCGACGCGCCGCTATAGGCGCTGTGATAGGTGGTGACCAGCTTTGCGCCGGTCTGACGCGCCGCGTAAAAGGCGACCCAGGCGGGCGCGCGCGAGCGCGCATGCACGATGTCGACGCCCTCGTCGCGGATGATTCGCGCCAGCCGCACCGAATTTAGCGCCATCGCGAAGGGATTTTTCGTCGCCGCCGGAAACGGCGCCCAGACGCCGCCCTTCGACTGCAACTCGCTGACCATGCGGCCGCCGCGGGACGCGACAAGACAGCGGGCGCCGACCCGGCTTAAGGCTTCGGCCACGTCCACCGTCGCGCGCTCCGCCCCGCCCGACTGAAGATCGGGCACGATCTGCAGGATCGTTCGTCCGGCGAGTCGCTGGCCGGGGGCGGGCATCGTGGCGGGGTGTTGCGACATCGCTGGGCTAACGCAAGCCCCGGACAGAATCGTCCGGCTGCCGCATTCTGTTGCGAGATCCTTTACCAACCATGTGCAGACCGCCTATTTTCAATCGCGACGCCTCTTTGACCCTTAAGTGAACGTTCTGTCGGACACGCTCGACTTCCTCGATATTCCCAATCCGGCGGGCGGCGTCTGGCGCATCGCGCGGCGATGGCGCGCCGCGACGGCCGAGGCCGGAAACGCGCCGGGGCTCGTCTGGCTCGGAGGCTTCGCCTCCGATATGGACGGAACCAAGGCGAGCTTTCTGGACGCATGGGCGCAAGCGCTCGGCTGGGCCTTCCTGCGCTTCGATTATTCAGGCCATGGCCGCTCGGGCGGACGTTTCGAAGACGGCTGCATCGGCGACTGGCTTGAGCAGAGCCTCGTCGTTTTCGAGCGCTCGACGCAAGGGCCGCAGATCCTCATCGGCAGTTCGATGGGCGGCTGGATCGCGCTGCTGCTGGCGCGCCGGCTCGCCGAAAAAGGCGAGAGCGCCCGGCTCGCCGGACTGATTCTGCTTGCGCCGGCGGTGGACTTCACCGAGGCGCTGATGTGGGAAGGCTTCGACGAAGCGACGCGCGTCGAACTCATGGAAAAAGGCGTATTGCCCGTCAAGGCGCCGGATCACGGGGCGGTCACGCGGCGATTGATTGAAGAGGGGCGCCATCATCTGCTGCTCGGCGGCCTCATGCGCGCTTATGCCCGCGTGCATATTCTGCAGGGCATGCGCGATGAAGCGGTGCCCTGGCGCCATGCGCTGACGATCGTGGAGCATCTGAACGCCGATCCGGTGACGCTGACCTTTATCGCCGACGGCGATCATCGGCTGTCGCGGCCCGAAGATCTGGCGCAGCTCGCCGCCGCGGTGGAGACGATGAGCGTCCCGCCCCCGGGCGAGCCGCCGCCGACGCTGTTCGATTGAGGAGGCTTTCGTCGCGACGGCGAGCCGGCCGATCAGCATGGCTGGCAGCACGGGATAGCCGGGCAGCTTTTTCGCCGCCGCCGGCGGCAACCAGGCGCCTAGAGCCGCGGCAGGGCTTCGAACTCGGGTCAATTTCAGCTTACTTTCGGCCGTCATGCCCGGCCTAGTGCCGGGCATCGACGCCGGGACATTGCGGAAACGCATTGCGCGGAGACGGCATGTCCGGCTCATGTTTCACCTTTCCCGCGCCTCGTCGCGTGGATGGCCGCGACAAGCGCGGCCATGACGCGGCGAGAGACGCCTCGCGAACCTGGATGGAGCCCTGGCGCGGCAGCGCGGCGCTTGACACCTCCGCCGGCCCCATCGATGTTGCCGAACGAATTGTTCGGCATATCGAACGCTAGGATGATCGCTTGTCCGTATTGTCAGAAGCGCGGCCGGCCTGCGGCGAGGGTTTTGCGCCGAAAACCGTCTTTTTTCAGCCGGACCGACCGCTTTCGACAGACGGCGGCGGCCGCATCGCGCCGCTCGCCGTGGCTTACGAGACTTACGGCGCGCTGAACGCCGCGCGCAGCAACGCCATCCTTCTGTGCCATGCGCTGACCGGCGACCAATATGCCGCGGGCGTAAATCCCGTCACCGGCAAGAACGGCTGGTGGGAGGCGATGGTCGGCCCCGGCAAGCCTTTCGACACCGATCGCTATTTCCTGATCTGCTCGAATGTCGTGGGCGGCTGCATGGGCACGACCGGCCCGGCGTCGATCAATCCGGCGACCGGCAAGCCTTACGGCGTCGACTTTCCCGTCGTCACCATCCGCGACATGGTGCGCGCCCAGGCGATGCTCATCGATCATCTTGGGATCGAAACGCTGTTTTGCGTCGCCGGCGGCTCGATGGGCGGCATGCAGGTGCTGCAATGGGCGGCGAGCTATCCGGCGCGGGTCTTTTCGGCCATGCCGATCGCCACCGCCGCAAAACATTCGGCGCAGAACATCGCCTTCCACGAAGTCGGCCGACAGGCGGTGATGGCCGATCCGGACTGGCGCGCGGGGTGGTATCAGGAGCAGGGCGTGCGGCCCGAGAAGGGACTCGCGGTGGCGCGCATGTCGGCGCATATCACCTATCTCTCGGAGCCGGCGCTGCAGCGCAAGTTCGGCCGCAAGCTGCAGGACCGCAGCGCGCCGACCTTCTCCTTCGACGCGGATTTTCAAGTCGAGAATTATCTGCGCTACCAAGGCCTCGCCTTCGTCGAGCGCTTCGACGCGAATTCCTATCTCTACGTCACCCGCGCCTGCGACTATTTCGATCTCGCCGCCGACTATGGCGGCTCCTTGGCCATGGCCTTCAAGGACACCAAGACCCGGTTTTGCGTCGTCTCCTTCACGTCGGACTGGCTCTATCCGACCTCGGATTCGCGCGCCATCGTTCACGCGCTCAACGCCGGCGGCGCGTCGGTGTCCTTCGTCGAAATCGAATCCGACAAGGGGCACGACGCCTTCCTGCTGCACGAGCCGATGTTCATTGCGACGACGCGCGGCTTTCTCGATTCGGCCGCCAACGCGCGCGGCCTCGCGCCTATCGGAAATTCGAGATGACCTTCACGCCTGCGGCCGATGCGCCTGAGCGGCCCGCGCCGCCGCTCGAGCAGCCGCGTCTCGATCTCGCCGTCATCGCCGAGATGGTCGCGCCCGGCGCGCGCGTTCTCGACGTCGGCTGCGGCGACGGCGCGTTGCTGCAGCTCCTGGCGCAGAAGAAGGGCGTCGACGGCCGGGGCGTCGAACTCTCCCAGCGCGGCGTCAACGAGTGCGTGGCCAAAGGCCTTTCCGTCATTCAAGGCGACGCCGATACGGACCTCTCCGATTACCCGGACGACGGCTTCGACTATGTCATTCTTTCCCAGACGCTGCAGGCGACAAGGCGCCCGCGCCCGGCGCTCGCCAATATGCTGCGCATCGGTCGGCGCGCCATCATCTCATTTCCCAATTTCGGCTACTGGCGCGTACGCGCGCAGCTCGCCTTTAGCGGCCGCATGCCGGTGACAGGTCGGCTTGACTATCACTGGCATGACACGCCGAACATTCATCTTTGCACCATCCGCGACTTCGTCGAGATCGTCGACGAACTCGGCGCGCACATCGAGCGCGGAGTCGCCTTCGATCGCGCCGGCGCGCCGATCCGCTTCAGCGCCCCCTGGTGGGTTTGGAATTTCTTCGGCGAACAGGCTGTGTTTCTGCTGGAGCGTGGCGGCCGGCGATAGTCGCCCGTGCGACGGTTTGTCTCGCGTTCGCCGCCTTTCGCAGGTTGACGGTTGCCGTTAGCCTTCCTGCTGGCGGCATAAGCCAAACATGCGCAGGAGGGAGCGGCGGCGCCTCCGCTTCTTGCGTCGTGTCATCCCTGGATGACGCGCGCAATTTCGGCGCGCTTCGGAGGAGGCGCGAGCTTGACAATCGACACCGGCCCCGTCGCGCGAAGCTATGACAGCGCCTCGCAAAAGAGACGCGCCAGTCCGCGTGCGCCGCAGCCGGCGAGCCCGGGCGAATTGCGCAACGCCTCGCTCTTCGCGGCGGTCGACGAAATGACAGTGTCGCGTCTATCGGCAGACGCCAGAATCGAGTCGCTCCAAGACGGCGATCCGCTTTTCCATCAGGACGCTGCGGTCGATGACCTCGCATTCGTTTTGAGCGGCTACGTGAAGCTGCTGCGCCATTCGTCTTCCGGACGCAAAACGCTCATCGCCATACGCTCGGTCGGCGAAATGATCGGCGAGGCGCCGACTGACGCCGATGAGGCGCATACGCTCTCCGCCGAGGCGGTTGGCGCGACGCGCGTGCTCAAGCTTCCCGCGATGCCCTTCGCCCGCTTCGTCAAAGAGTCGCCGTCGCTCTGCGCCGCGGTTGCGCAAAACTCCAAGGAGCGCATCGCGGATCTCGTCGACGAGATCGAGACGCTCAAGAGCCTGAACGCCGATCAGCGCCTTGCGCATTTCCTGCTCGCCCTCTGCCCGCCCGGGGAAGATCGGTGCCGCTTCCGCCTGCCCTATGACAAGCGCCTGATCGCCGCGCGTCTTGGCGTCAAGCAGGAAACGCTGTCGCGCGCTTTCGCCAAACTCCGCGCCCATGGCGTCCGCACGGAAACGCGCAACGTGCATGTCGAAAGCGTCTCGCGGCTCGCCGATCAGTGCGACCGGCTGGGTCGGCCGCCCGGTCTATCTGTCGGACGGCCCAGAATCGAGAAGCGGCGCGAGGCTCCGTAGAGCGCGGCTCGCGAAAAAAGTGAAATCCGGATTTTCGCGCGAGGCGCGCTATGACGCCGAAAGGGAATTCCCTGGCTTTGCCCGAGGCGGTAGAAGTGTGCGCAGAGCGGAAATGCTTTGACCGCTCGCCATCGGGCGCGAAGACAGCGTCGGAAAATTTGGCGTTCGGCGAAATATTGGCGGCGCGTAATGGCTTCTCACGGCGGCAAGAATGAAAAGATAACGCCGATTTTTGATGACGCTGCATTTTGGCGGAATCGCCAAAATGCAAATAAACTGATTGATTCCAAAAGCATAGAGTGCGCTCGACGCGAAAAACCGAATTCCACTTTTTTCGCGAACCGCGCTTTAAAGATCGGCTTGCTCCTTGCCGGCATCGAGATGCTTTTCTTTTCCATCGCCGCGCGTGGGCAGGCGATTTCGCCCGACGCGTTGACACGCGCCTATCCGGATCAAATCACCGGTCGCGACGACGCCGGGATCATTTTCCGCGACGGAACAAGAGAAAATCTCTCTGACGGCAGGACCGACAAGAGCTTCGACGAGAAACTGAAAAACGCCTCTCTCATGGATCAGTTGAGCCTTCCCTATCCCAAGGGCGCGCTGACGAAGCCCCCCGGACCGCAGGACGATCCGGGGCGCTTCCGCAACATCGCCTTCTTCGACAAAATGTATGGGGATTGCGACAAGGGCGAAACGCAGAGGCATTTGACCGATATTCCCTGGTTCGCTGGCAAGGTGCGAGTCACCACGATCAATGGCGTCGCCGAAAAGTTGCGCGCGGTCGCCAGGGAAATCGATCGTCTGCCGCAGGACATTAAGCGTCACGCTTATCCGAGCGCCGGCGCCTTCAATTGCCGCGTTGTGAAGGACACGGGCAAACGCAGCATGCACGCCTATGGCGCGGCGATTGATCTCAATACCGCCTTCTCTGATTATTGGCTCTGGCGCAAGGGCGGTTACCGCAATCGGATTCCTTACGAGATCGTCGAGATTTTCGAACGCCATGGGTTCATCTGGGGCGGTAAATGGGGGCATTTTGACACGATGCATTTCGAATACCGGCCCGAATTGTTTGACGCGCCACTAGGCAGCGAAGAGAAAAAACAACACAGTGATTGAAAAGACTGGCGTAGATCGTACGTAATCCCAATTGCAGGAGGGATTTCCGATGAGAACACAGAAGATTTTCGCGGCGCTTAGCCTTATCGGCGCAATAGGCGCGGGATCGATGGTGGTCGCCGCGCCAACCCCCGCCGCGGCGCAGGATGCAGCTTACATGTCTTGCGAGGAACTCTGGCACGCACGCAACCGAATCTACGCGCGTAACGGCCATTGCTTCAATACCGACCGGGCGCGGGCCGAGTTCGGAGCTGGCTGTTTTCCGCCTTACGGGCGGCTGAGCGGTTGGGAGAAAAGCCGCGTCAATCAGCTTCAAATGTGGGAGCGCCGTAAGGGGTGCTGAGCTCCATGTGCGGGCCAAAATTTCGCAGTTCAATAAAGGCCGCCACAGGAATTCGAACGGTCTAGACGGTCTGCCTGCGACTCTAATTTTAAGATGCGCATTCACGGTCGCGCAAATGGCGGATATGTTCGTCGCCGTCGACTGAACGCGCCTGCGTCGCAAATTCGGCGTCGGCTCTTGGTCAATTGCGCAATGCATTTGTTGAGGACATCGCCATGATCGCCAATAGATCAATTGGGCTGCTTATCTTATCCGTGCTGACGCCGGCCGCCGCTCAAGCGGGGGCGAGCAACGGCTCGAATGCGCTCGCGCTCGCGGCGATCGTCGGCGAACTGGCGCCTCAAACGAGCGCCCCCAACAAGAAGCTTCTCGCGGCCTATTTCGCCGGACGCGCGGAAGCGCCGCACGCCAAGGGCCAGCGCGTCGCGGTCAAGGCCGACGCCATCGACTGCCGCGCCGGCAATGTCGACATCACGTCGCGCGCCTGCGAACTGTCCTTCGGCGCGAAGAAGATCGAATTGAGCGGCCGCAAGGCGAATGAACTTTACGCGACCTTGATCGAGAATGGCGTCGTGGCGGAAGGCGCGGCAGGCTCTTCGCATGCGTCGATCACGGCGCTCGACTGCATCGTCGACGCCGATGAGGTGGCCGAAAAGGCCGGCGGCGGCGCGCGCTGCGCCTTCAATCCCTAAAGGCGCCGCCGCACCCTTGTCTTTGGCGTGACTTTGGCCGAGAAGGCGCATCCATAGACAGGAGTTCTGAAATGGCGGCGCCGGGCGTCACGGTCTTTGTTTGCGTCTCGTGCCGGGACGGCGGCGACGCCGACATGCGTCCGGGCGCGCTTTTGCTGGAGGCGCTGCGCACGCGCCTTGACGAGCGCAATCTCGATATCGCCGTCGAACCGGTGGAATGCCTCGCGGTGTGCAAGCGCCCGGCGACCGTCGCCTTCGCCGGCGGCGGCAAATGGACTTATGTGATCGGCGATCTCGACGGCGGCGTCCATATCGACGAGCTGATCGATTCAGCGCAAAGCTTCGCCGCGACGGACAATGGCATCGTCGCCTGGAAGGACAGGCCGGCGTGCTTCAAGAAGGGCGTCGTGTCGCGCACGCCGCCGCTTCGCTAGAGCGCTTCCCGATCACAGCGAGTCATGTGATCGATAAGGAACGCTCAAAATCAAAATGCTGGAGCAGGTTCCGATCGAAAAAGTCGGTCAACTTTTTTTTGGAGCCTGCTCTAACGCTATTTCGCCGCTCTTGCCCGCTCGATCGCCTCGCTGATCAGCGCGCGCGCTTCGGCGGCGTCGCCCCAGCCCGCGATCTTGGCCCACTTCCCGGGCTCGAGATCCTTATAGTGTAAGAAGAAGTGCTCGATCCGACGCCAGGTCATCTCCTGCAGGTCGGTGTAATTCTTGACGTCGATATAGCGTTGCGTGAGCCGCGCCGACGGCACGGCGACGATCTTTTCGTCGCCGCCAGCCTCGTCCGTCATGCGCAGCACGCCGATCGGCCTGACCGCGATAACCGCGCCCGGCGCCACGGGACGGGTGTTGGCGACGAGCACGTCACAGGGATCGCCGTCGTCCGAAAGCGTATGCGGAATGAAGCCGTAATTGCCGGGATAGCGCATCGCCGTATAGAGGAAGCGATCGACGAAGAGCGTGCCGGAAGCCTTGTCGAGCTCATATTTGATCGGCTCGCCGCCAAGCGGCACCTCGACGATGACATTGACTTCGTGCGGCGGGTTCGCGCCGATAGGAATGGCGTCGAGACGCATTCAAGTGCTCCGATTGCGATAGATGGCGCAGCCTGAACGGCCGGCGCAGTATTGGGTTGTGTTGAGGAAGGTCGCGCAACAAACCCGGCGAGGATCGCGACGCTGCGCGGTCTGTATCCTCACATTGCTTCGCGTTTATGTCGCCAAAAATGATTTACCGCACCGGCGCTGACACGAAACCGAAGGCGACGCGCGTCAGCATATCCGCGCCGAACCGCTCCTCCGCGCGGCGGACGGTCTGTCCGCCGAGACTGCGATAGAAGGCGAGCGCCTTCTCATTATCGGCGAGCGCCCAGACGATGGTGGAGAGATAGCCGTGCTCGGCGAGTTCGCGCCGGGTGGCGTTGAACAGCCGGCGTCCCAAGCCAAGCCCCTGCTGCTCCGGCGCCAGATAGATCTCGAAGATCTCGCCGGAATAGGGCATCGACGGCACGCGGTTGCGCCCATAGGTCGAGTAGCCGACGATATCGTCGTCGAAGTCGAGCACGAGAAGACCGGTGCCGCGCACGATCGCCGAATGCCACCAGTTGGGGCCGCGGCGGGCGATCATCCGCTCAAGCTCGGCGCCGGGTATGACGCCGCGATAGGCGTAGCGCCACGAGGCGTCGTGAACGCGCGTGATCTGCTCTGCGTCTCCGGGACGCGCATGGCGGATGGAGAAGGCGGTTTTGACCATAGTTGAATGTTAGGTCTCATCGGTTCGTTTCGGCAAGAGCCATAAGCGTTTCGGCCGCAAAAATTCTCCTCGTCGAGACGCTTGGGCGTTTGGCGTCATTGGTCTGTTTCACTTTAAGACGGCCCGCGAGCCGCGCGCGATGGCAGGCGGCGATGCGGCGCTTGCGGCGAGGGGCGCTCTTGCGCTAATCTTGCCGCGATTGCGGCCGAGCGCCGCCGGAACGGGACGAGATCGTTGCCCCACGCAACCGCCTTTGCGAATGACCCTGCGACGCCAGCGCGCGCGCGCGGATTCGCTCGGCCGCGTTCCCTGCCGCTTTTCGGCCTGCTGCTTCTTAGTCGCCCCTGAGCGCCCGACGGGCTCACGCCCAGGCCTTCAGGGGACATGTCATGCAGTCAGACGACAAGAGCCCCTCAGCGGGCGCGGCAAAGCAGGATTTCAAAACCGATGAGCAACACGTCACAGCCCGGCGCCGTCGCAGATAATGACGCGCGCGTCCTGATTTTCGACACCACCCTGCGCGACGGCGAGCAATCGCCCGGCGCCTCGATGACCCTGGAAGAGAAGCTCGAGGTCGCCGATCTCCTCGACCAATTGGGCGTCGATATTATCGAGGCCGGCTTCCCGATCGCC
The DNA here is from genome assembly GCA_036560365.1 of Methylocystis sp. Taxonomy (GTDB): domain Bacteria; phylum Pseudomonadota; class Alphaproteobacteria; order Rhizobiales; family Beijerinckiaceae; genus Methylocystis. The sequence continues at coordinate 203 of DATBRI010000038.1, read as the reverse complement.
AGCCCCGGCGATTTCGAGAGCGTCAGCGAAGTGGCGCGGCGGGTGAAGAACGCCTCCGTCGCCGGATTGGCGCGCGCTTCCGAGAAGGACATCGACCGCTGCGCCGAAGCGCTGCGGGAGGCGAAGCGCCCGCGCATCCACACCTTCATCTCCACCTCGCCGCTGCATATGAAATATAAGCTCCAGTTGGAGCCGGCGCGCGT
>DATBRI010000037.1:0-2762 GCA_036560365.1 Methylocystis sp. | reverse complement strand
GCGGGAGGCGGATGTCGGCATGGTCACGTCGATCATCGACGCCTTGAAGGCGCGCTCATGATCGGCCCGACGGGCGCGGTCCGCGTCATGGTGGCGACGAAGCCCGTGGACTTTCGCAAGGGAGCGGAAGGTCTCGCGGCGCTGGTGCGCGAGACGATGCGGGCCAATCCCTTCGACGGCGCCGTTTATGTATTCCGCGCCAAACGCGCCGATCGCGTCAAACTGATTTTCTGGGACGGCACGGGCGTGTGTCTGTTCGCCAAAAGACTGGAGGATGGTCAGTTCCGCTGGCCGAAGATCGAAGATGGCGTGATGCGCCTGTCGGCGGCGCAGTTTTCGGCGTTGCTCGAAGGGCTCGATTGGAAGCGCGTCCACCCAGCGAAAGAGACGCCGGCGCCGACGCTTCCAGGATGAGCGCGACACAGTGAATCAGCTCGTTGAAAAGCGTCGAAAAGCGCCGGAAAATATGGTCTCCTGCGGATATGGCGCAGGAGATCGAAAAGCTTCCCGACAATCCGAACGAACTGAAGGCGATGCTCCTCGCCGAGCGCGTCCGCAACGAGCGGCTGGTTCAGATCATCAAAGAGTTGCAGCGCCATCGCTTCGGGCGTCGCGCCGAGACGCTTCCCGAAGACCAGATGCTGTTGGCGCTGGAAGACGTCGAGCAGACGCAAGCCGGCGTCGCGGCGGAGAGGGAAGCCAACTCTGCGCCTGAACGTGAGAAGGCGGCCAGAAAGCGCCGCACGAACCGTGGCGCACTGCCGGCACATCTGCCGCGCGTCGAAACGATCGTCGATATCGACGACAAGACCTGTCCCTGCTGCGCGGGCTTGTTGCATCGGATCGGCGAGGACATCTCCGAGCGGCTCGATATCGTGCCGGCGCAGTTCCGCGTGCTGGTGACGCGGCGTCCCAAATACGCCTGCCGCGCCTGCGAGGGCGCCGTCGTGCAGGCGCCGGCCCCAGCGCGGCTGATCGAAGGCGGTCTGCCGACCGAGGCGACCGTCGCCCATGTGCTCGTCTCCAAATACGCCGATCACTTGCCGCTCTATCGCCAGGCGCAGATCTACGCCCGGCAGGGGATCGCGCTCGACCGTTCGACGCTCGCCGACTGGGTTGGCCGCGCCGCCTGGCATTTGCGGCCCGTGCACGAGCGGCTTCTGGAACACATAAGGTCGTCGACGAAAATCTTCGCCGACGAGACAACGGCGCCGGTGCTCGACCCCGGACGGGGGCGCACCAAGACCGGCCAGCTCTGGGCTTATGCGCGCGACGACCGGCCTTTCGGCGGCGCAGATCCGCCGATCGCCGTCTATGTCTATGCGCAAAACCGAAAATCCGAGCAGCCGCTCACGCATCTTGCTGGCTTCACGGGCGTCGTGCAGGTCGACGGTTACGCCGGCTATCGCGCGCTGGCGCAGAAGAACAGCGTGTCGCTCGCCTTCTGCTGGTCTCACGTTCGCCGGCGCTTTTACGAACTCGCCGCGGCAGGTCCTGCGCCGATCGCCAGTGAGGCGCTGGCGCGCATCGGCGCCCTCTACGCCATCGAGAGCGATATCCGGGGTCAGAATCCGGATGACCGGCGCGCGGCGCGACAGGAAAAATCCCGCCCAATCCTCGACGCCCTCGAGCCATGGCTGCGTGAAAAGCTCGCGCTGATCAGCCAGAAGACCAAGCTCGCCGAGGCGATCCGCTACGCGCTCTCGCGCTGGGACGGCCTGACGCGCTTCGTCGACGACGGGCGCATCGAGATCGACTCTAACATCGTCGAGCGCGCCATCCGCCCCATTGCCCTCAATAGGAAGAACGCTCTCTTCGCCGGCTCGGACGGCGGGGCTGAGAACTGGGCGATCGTCGCCTCGCTCATCGAGACCTGCAAGATCAACGGCGTCGATCCGCAAGCCTATATGGCCGACGTCCTCACGAAGATCGTCGACGGCCATCTCGCCAGCAAACTCGACGACCTCATGCCCTGGGCCTACGCGCAGCCGGTCGCACTCAAAGACGTGGCCTGAAAACAGCGCTTACCTTCCGACGTATTGCAACGAGAAACGATCGACTCGCGGCGAACTTCCTCGCAGCCGTCTGCCTTGCCGCGACCGTCAGCTATTGGTTATGGGTCTGAACCCTGGCCGATATACCTGCGTAACAACTAATGTTGCAGCCGGGCAACAATCAAAAACAAGTGAGTAAGCCGACAATTATTCTCTTGCGGCACAGGCTTAGCTTACGTTATATAAACGATATATATTACGTGTCGCATATGGGCGGCTGGAGGGTGTGAAGTGGCTCGCATCACAAAAATATGCATTAGCAACTTTGGCGCCATGAAAACCGGAGCCTCGGCTGTGGCGCTACTGCTTCTGGCACAAGGCGCGACTTCGCCTATCGCCTGCGCCGCGCAACCCGATCCTCCCAGTGAAGCGCCCTCGTCCCCTCCGCCACCCGTTCCGCTTGCCGTGTTTGGCGACAATATGCCAGAACCCGGAAGAGCGACGCTCTCCATCATTCCGACATTCGCCAATAATTCTCATTCGCTCATCGGCACGAGAGGGGTTTCGTCACAGCAGATCGTGACGTTGACCCCGTGGTATTGGAACCCTTTCGCGTCGCTGCTGCGTGTCGTTCCACAAAATCAATTCATCGAGGCGCAGACCGTGACGCTCGCCTATGGCTTCGCGAAAAACTTCTCGATCGTGCTGGCCACAGGTTTGATCGAGAAGCATTCCGATCTCATGACCTTCTATGGTTCTTCGAACCTC
>DATBRI010000036.1:0-2505 GCA_036560365.1 Methylocystis sp. | reverse complement strand
GTTATCGTGAAGGCGAACTGGATACGCGCCAGCAGGATGGCATCAACGTCCATGAGCAAGCGTCCTCCGGCGACTCGATTGTGGCGGCATCATGCCGCCATCTGCTCACGCCGTCGAGGATTCATGAGAGTGCCGTGAGGCCGAACTCAGTTGCCTTGCGCCAACTGCGGTTCGGGGAGCGTCCACAACCGGACGACGCCGTCCTGGCCACCCGTCAGCAGGGTCCGCCCGTCGTTGGTAAACGCGACCGTCTTGGCGCCGGAGCCGATGCCGGGAAGCGCCAGCAGCTGACGCGACCGCTTCAGGCTTCTGAGCCGCACGACGCCATCCTCCGAAGCCGACGCCAGCAAATCATCGAAGCTTGAAAAGGCCAGCGACGTGATCCGCCTGCCGTGGCCGCTGAGCGTGCGCTGGATGCGATACGAATTCAGCGACAGAACCTTGACCGTGCCGTCGAGACTGCCCGTCGCGATATTCGAGCCGTCGGGCGAAAAAGCGAGCGCCGAGATGAAATCGGAATTGTTGCGATAGGTGCGCCGCGTGTCGCGAGCTTCGACATTCCAAATCCTGACCGTGCGGTCGGCTCCGCCCGACGCAAGCCACTGACCGGATGGATCGGCGGCCAGCGCCTGCACCGCGTTTTCATGGCCTTCGAGAAGTGCCGCCGGCGTGCTTTCGGACGACGTTTCCCAGATGGCGACCGTCCAGTCGTGGCTGGCGGCCGCGATGCGATCTTCCGAGCCGACAAACGCGACGGACCAGATCCGCGCGTCGTTGCGTTTGAAGCGGTAAAGTCGGCGTTTCGTGTCGAGATCATAAACCGCGACGGCGCCATTTGCGTGTCCGGTCGCGACGCGATTGTTGCGCACCGCCAGCGACGTTGCTGGTCCGTCTTCGAGCGCGATGGTGCCTCGCGCGTTGTGTGAATCGTACGACCAGACCCTAAGTTCCGGCTCGCGCGAGGCCGTGACGATCAAGCGGCCGTCGCCACTCAGCGCGAGACCGTCGATCGCGCCGTCATGCGCCTTGATCTCGGCGGTTTCCTTGAGCGCGGGCTCTGCGTTCGCCGAGGTCGATATCGCGCCGGTGGTGATGCCGGACTCGTGCACCCTGAGAAGTTGCGGGATGCGGTCATGGAAGGCGAAGCCGATGGCAGCCAAGCCCGCCGCGATGATGAGCTTGGATTTCAGACCGCGCGTCAACGGACGCCGTGCGACATCCGGCTTCGGCCGCAGCTTCGGTTTTGAACGCGCCTTCTCCACGGCCGCCCGAGCCGGCGGCGGAAGAGCGGGAATTTTCTCGGCCGCTTTCTTTTCGGGCTTTACCTTTTCCGGTTTGGCCTTTTCAGCTGCTGGTTGCTTTTTGGAAGCAGCAGGTTTCGCGATCGGAGGCGGTGGCGGAGGAGTCTTCGCTTCAGCAGGCTGCTTGAGCGCGTCGACGAAATCGAGCAACCCACCCTTCGGCCCCGGCGCGTCGGGTGGCGGCGGAACGGCGGTGTTCACGACTGCTTCGGCGGCCCGCTGCTCTTCGTCCTTGCGGCGGCGAACTTCCGTCTTGTCCTTGAATCGCTGGAAGATGTTGGGCTTCTCGGGCTCGGGCGCCAGCAACGCGCTGCGCCACGCCGCAACCGATTTCGGGCGGCCGTCGATGGCCAGCGCCAGACCTTGTTGGATGGCATCGAGAAACGTGCTGCGGTAGCCGCCGAGAGCGGCGTCGCGGACGGGCACCATCTCGTCTTTCAGCATCCGCGACGGTGTATCGGGCGGCCGTTTGCCCGCCACCGCGTGATAGAGCGTCGCCGCGAACGCGTAGATGTCGGTCCACGGGCCCTGCTGGCGGCTTGTCTCGGCGTATTGCTCGTAAGGGCTATAGCCGGGCTTCACCAGCGCAGAGACGGTCTTGGTTTTTGAATGCGCGGCGATATCGCTGCGCGCTGCGCCGAAATCGATCAACACCGGATCGCCGGCGCTGCGGATGATGATGTTGTCCGGCGCAATATCGCGATGCAGGAAGTCGGCCTTGTGGATCACTTCGAGCGCGTCGAGCAGCGGCCCGACGATGGCATCGAGCTCTTTCTGCCGGGGCGCGCGGCCGAGGTCCTTCAGCCACGTCTTGAGGTTTTTGCCTTCTTCGAAGTGCAGCACCATGTACGCGGTGCTGTTGGCGCGAAATACCCGATGCACCTTGACGATGTTGCTGTGATTGAATTTGGCAAGCGTCTGCGCTTCGTCGACGAAGCGATCCAGGCCCCAGTTGTAATCGCTTGTGCAGCCTTCCGAACGGGGCGCGGCTTCGAGGTTTGCCGACCGCGACGCGAAATCGCTCGGGAAATACTCCTTGATGCTGACTTGCCGCGACAGTTCAGGTTCTTCGGCGAGATAGGTGACGCCGAACCCGCCCGCACCGAGAACGCGCACGATTTTGTAATCGCCCGCAAGCTCCGTGCCGTCAGGTAAAGCGACAAGTTGCGTCATGGTCCCCATGCGCGTTGCTTTCGCGCGCTCG
>DATBRI010000035.1:0-14749 GCA_036560365.1 Methylocystis sp. | reverse complement strand
TACGTCAAGGGAAATTTCGACAAGGATATTCAGCAAGGCCTCGAGAAGGAGATCGCCGCCTTAGCGGCTAGCATCGCTCATCCGACCGGTCGAATCTCGACCGTTGTGCTGTTCGGTCCCGTCTATCAAAAGGTTCTGGCGGAGGCCGAGGAGTGGGGCGCAGAAGTCGTCGTCGTAGGCTCCCACCGGCCAGGAATGGATCGGTTTCTCATTGGCTCGAACGCCGGCGCCATCGTATACCACGCAAAATGCTCAGTGCTCGTCGTGCGGCAGTAGCGTCTTCGCCCCAACCGTCTCGGCGCGAGCGTTGAACGTCGATGAAAGCTTGCTCAGGCCCGCACCGAGCCAAAAGTGCTCGGCGACGGTCCTTCCGACCGCACCTCCAGCCCGGCCGGCGACGACCGGGCCTTTTCGTGTGCGAGGGGCCGGAGAACGCCCAACCACAGATGAACTGGGGCGTTTCCCGTTCCTCAACGCGTGTCGCCTAATGCTTCGCAAGACGCTCTATCACGTCGACAAATGCCTCGGGCGCAGTCCTTACGCGCCTGAGAACACGCGCCGGCAACTCTCCAAGGACACGAACCGCAGACGATGCAGCGAACATTCTAAAGCTGGAAACAATGCGTTGCATGGGCGACTCCGTTTACGCTGCGCCCATTGGGCGCTACCAGCCCGGAACGATCGTTCAGCAACTTCCTTAAAATTCAGGTGCTCGATTTTGAGTCGACCGTCAGTGCTCGCGCGATCGTCTGCGCGACAGCCTTGGCGCCGGCGCCAGAGAGCCGATTGACGAGCCCGCGCCGGCTCGGATCTCCCTCGAAATGGATATAGGCAAGCGCGAAGCCGCCGGCATCTTCCACAACGAAGGCCTCGGCTGTATGGCGGATACGCAAGGGCAGGGCGTAGGGCGGGGGAGTCATCGCTTTCAGCGCTCCGGGAACTCGTTTAGCCTGCGCTCATGGGCTGGCGCGGACAAGACAATCGGGATCGTGACGCGGAGCGCGAGTGGCGCAAGCTGCCGCTGCGCGAGCGTTATGACTGGCCGAGCCTAGCACTCTTCGTGATTTTTCTTGCGGCCTTCACTTATGCACTTTGGCGCGGCGGATAGATGCGCGTGGCGCTCTTCATCGCTTCCGTTCTCTTATCCTTCGCTGGCGCGATCCCGCAGTCGGAGGCCTGCAGCGGCTGCGGATGCCGCGGAGGACCGGGCTATCGTGCGCCAGACGGCCGCTGCGTCGGCTGGGCCGATATCGGGCGCAAGTGCGGGAGTCCACCGGAAACTCGCTGCACGCCAGAGGGTCCGAACGCGGGCGCCGCAGAGGCGGCCAAGTTTGGGGTGAAGGCGATCGAATCGAAGCAGCCAAAGGACGTCGCGCCGAAGTGATTGCCCCGATAAAGCGGTTCATCATCACCATCGTAGCAGCGGTCCTTTCAAGCGCCGCGCTCGCCGACATCGTTGGCCACGCCTCGGTCATTGACGGTGACACGATCGAATTCACGGACAGCGTATCAGGCTCCATGGGATCGATGCGCCCGAAAAGGGCCAGCCATGCTTCGACGGCGCGGACCAGCCTTACAACTGCGGTCACAGGGCCGCGATGGCGTTGGACGAGTTTATTGGGCAGTCGCCAGTCTCGTGTCGGGAGAAGGACGTGGACCGCTACGGATGGACCGTCGCCTCCTGCCAGGTGCGCGGCGAGGATATCGAACTTTGGCTGGTCAGGAGCGGCCAAGCCTTCGCGTATCGACGCTATTCGTCGGACTACATCGGCGCCGAGAAAGACGCCAAGAACAATGGTCGCGGGATCTGGGCGGGACATACGCAGCCGCCTTGGGAATGGCGAAAAGATCGTCGCGGAGGCTTGTAGCTCCCATCGCAGCCTGACCGGCGCCGACCGGGCTTTGTCACGCCGACGTCCACGTCGCGGGGGGTCGCGACATCAGCGCTTCGCCGCCGCCGTCAGCGCCCGCGCGATCGCTTGCGCCACGGTCGAATCGTGCGAATGGCACTTATCGATTCGTTTCGATATTGTCGCCCCGCGTTGACTTCTCCGGGCGTTGGCGCCGAGGATTATCAGATGAAGATGCTGGTTGCGGCCCTTATATTTCTGAGCGTCCTGCGCGCATTTTCTACCAGTGCCGACGAAGCCGTTGGCTCCGCGGTTTCAAAATCCACGCCTCCTCAGATTTGGACAGGATTTTACGCAGGATTAAATGCTGGAGGCTTTTGGAACAACACTTACGACCCGGCGTCCGTCGACTGGTCTCGTCTGGCTGCGCCAGGCAGCTTCATCTATCCATCTGGCTTCGCGTCAGTGCCTCAGACGGGAATCGCGTGGAAAAGCGGCGTTGGTGGTCTCGTCGGGGGCGGCCAGTTAGGCTACAGTTGGCAGCTCACGGATAGGGTTGTGGTTGGCGTTGAAACTGACATTCAAGGACTCGCCGGGCAAACAAATAGCTGGAGCACGGGTAGTAGTGGCCCGAGCTTCATCGGTTCCGTTCGTGGACGAGCTGGATATCTTGTAGCGCCCAACCTTCAGATTTACGGAACTGGCGGGTCAGCATTTAGCGGCCGTAATTAATATTGCTCCATTGCGGCTCAATCAGCGTCGGATCGGCGTTGCCGATGCCCGAGCAAGTCGGATCTTGGCGTCAACGTCCATCTGACGAAATAGGTGACCGAGTCGGGCGCGGATCAGGAGAGATGCTGCGTGAAGCGACTGCATATACCTTTGAGTTCTCACTCTCGAAGCCCGTCGTAGCCCTCTTTAAATCCGACGAGAGTCAATATGTGGCGAACCCCCTCGCCGGGATTAAGGTAGATCGTTACTAGCATAGTTTTGCCGTTGAGCATTTTGCTTATCAGATCGTCCCTGATGGGACCTTCAGCAGCACAGGTGATTTCCGTGCATCTGAAGAATGGCAGCCTCCCGAATTCGTGTTCGATTTTTATCCCCACGCCCTCCAATAAGAACGTTTTCGGCGGAGCAAAAATTTGCATTACGCCGTTAGGCACGCCTGGGGCTTTTCTGACGGCAACCATGAGGCCGACATTCGGCTGTTCCTCCGACATCACCCTCTGGACCAACGCGCATGTCCTGACGTCAGACGATGATGGTGTGCACTGTGTTTCCCACGCGCCATGCTTTGAAATTTCAGGCTGCTGCGCCGCCATGGCGCTCATTGTAAAATAAGCGAAGGGAATACAGGCAATGACACTGATCAATGACTTTCTACTGTATTGCATTCGGGTGCCTTCCCGCGGCGGGCGCTCGCGCCTTAGCCACCTACTAACAAGTGCTCGCACGATACGGCGGCCTATCGGGCATCAGATGCACGGCGCGCGAGCCGCACGTCAAACCGACTAAGCGGCGCGATCGCGCCAAAGCGAATAAGGGGGTCGCCTGGTGCAGTCCGCATGGCGTCCGTGCGGTGATGGGTGCAGCGGGGCCCGGTGCACCAGCCCATGCACCAGCGACGCCTTCAGCGCGAAGATCGGCGATCTTCGGAGGGGTAGGGTGCTTGATGCGAACACGCGGCGGACTGCTAAACGTCCGACAGCTTTTTGCGGATCCGGTCCTCGGCTTCAGCGATCTCGGGAGTCATGGCGTCGCCGAAGTCGGCCGCTTCATAGAGCGGACAAATTTCGATCTCGCTCCGGCCGGGCATCGGATTGGGGCGTCGCCTCACCCACTCGACCGCCTCGGCCATGTCCTTCACCTTCCAAAGCCAGAATCCGGCGACTAGCTCGGCCGTCTCTTCGAATGGCCCGTCATACACGGTGCGATCGGCGTCGTTGAATGCAACGCGCTTACCGTTACAGGAAAGCTGCAGGCCTTCGCCGGCGGGCAAGACGCCGGCGTTGACAAGCTCCTCGTTGAATCTCGTCATCGCCTCCAGGAGTCTCTGTCGACGGCAGGAGGCCGGCCTCGCTATCATGCGTCGCTTTCACAAGAACCACGACGCGCATGGATTATCTCCCGGGTTCGAAGTCGCTCCGAACGCCGCTGACCTCCGCCGTGCCGTGTCCTCGACGCGGGCGCCGTTTTACGCCCGAGGCGCTGGGCGAGCTACGCCGGCCTTTGTCGCCGGGCCGTTCCTAGGCCGTTGAAAAGGGCCTGGTTATAAGCGCGGCTCAATTAACTCGGACCCCGCGACTTTGAACCCAATATGGACCCAAGTTGCAAAAAGCGGTAGATGCCTTGTTTCTATACCGCGGCAATCTGCTGTTTTTATTTCAGAAAATGGTCGGAGTGGCGGGATTCGAACCCACGACCCCTTGTCCCCCAGACAAGTGCGCTAACCGGGCTGCGCTACACTCCGACTGGCGCCGTTATAGTGAGGCGGCGCGGCGCTGGCAACGCCCGGGTCGCTATCGCTTGGTCAGTCTGAGCAGGCGCTTGCATTCCTCGATCTCGGCCAGAACCTCGCGCAGGATGCGCGCGTCCGGCGCGGCGCGAGGGCGCGGTTCATTGCCGGCCGCGGTCGACGCAAGAGGCTTGTCCATTTCGACGATCGGGGCCGCGTCCCCGACCTTTGGTCCGGCGAAATCGGAATCTTGCGCGCGCCGCGCGGCTGCCTCGCCTGTCTCCGCGTCTTCGTCTCGCGTCGACCGGACACGCCTCTCGCTCGCGCCTGGGCCGAGAGGAAGGGGCGTTTCCCCTAGCGGCGGCTCCGACTGGCGGCGCCCCGCGCCGGCGAGCACCGCCTCCACCCCGTCTTCCTTGAGAATGCGCTGCACGCCCTTGATCGTATAGCCTTCGTCATAGAGCAGGCGGCGGATCGCGATCACGAGTTCGATGTCGCGCTCCCGGTAGAATCGCCGCCCGCCTGCGCGCTTGAGAGGACTGATCTGCTTGAAACGGGTTTCCCAAAAGCGCAGCACATACGCGGGAAGGTCGAGGCTCGCCGCGACCTCGCCGATCGTGCGCATGGCTTCATCGCTCTTGCCCGACACGTGATTCCTCGACTCAAGCCGCGCTACTCTAACATTCGCAGCGGCGTAGGTTTCAGCCAAAATCGGGCCGGCCCCCCGGAGGCGGCCGCGGGGTGTGGACAAGCGTGGGCCGCATCCCTTAACTGACGCCGTCATCCGCCCCCAACCCTCGGCGTCTCATGGAAGATTGGCTGCACTTTCCCCAACCGGTTCCGGCGATCAGACACCATGCGACTGACGCGAACGCCCGGGCGGTGCGCAACTGGCTGTGCCTCGTCGCGGGACTGGTCTTCCTGATGGTCATGGTCGGGGGCGCGACCCGCTTGACCGAATCAGGCCTCTCCATCGTGCAGTGGAAGCCCGTCACCGGCGTGCTGCCGCCGCTGTCTCAGCAGGAGTGGCAGGAGGCGTTCGAGGCCTACAAGCAGATTCCGCAATATCGGGAACTGTTCCCGGACATGGACGTCGGCGGGTTCAAATACATTTACGCTTGGGAATGGGCGCATCGCCTTCTCGGGCGCCTGATCGGCGTCGTCTTCGCTGTTCCGCTCATATGGTTTTGGGCGACCGGCCGCCTGCCGCGTTCGGCGAAGCCGAAGCTCGTCGGCATTCTCGCGCTTGGGGCGCTCCAGGGCGGCGTCGGCTGGTGGATGGTTGCGTCAGGCCTTGTCAACCGCATCGAGGTGGCGCAGGAGCGCCTCGCGATCCACCTGCTGCTGGCTGCGCTGATCTTCGCCGCCTGTTTGTGGGTGGCTGGCGGCCTCGGACCGCGCGCCGTCTCTCTCGTGCACGAGGGCGCAGGTCGGCTCAAAGGGACCGCGCTGACGATTCTCGCCGTGGTTTTTCTGCAGATTTTCGCCGGCGGGCTTGTCGCCGGATTGCGCGCGGGGCTCGTGGACAACACTTGGCCGCTGATGGACGGCGTGTTTATTCCCCCAGCCGACGTCTTGTGGCGATTGGAGCCGGTCTGGACCAATCTCGTCGACAATCCCGTCACCGTCCAATTCTTCCACCGCATGATCGCCTATCTGATCTTCGCTTTGGCGCTCGTGCATTTCGTGGACGCATGGATGAACGCGGAAGGACGCGCGCGGCGCGGCGCCACGATCCTGTTCGGCCATGTGCTCATGCAGATCGCGCTGGGAATCGCGACGTTGGTGCTCGTCGAACCGCCCTTCGCCGGCGACGCGCATCTGGCGCTGGCGCTCGCGCATCAGGCGATCGGCATGGCGGTGTTGGCGGTCGCGACATTGCAGGCGCGACGTCTTGTGCAAGACGTGATCACGAACTGAGGCGGCTGGCGTGCAAAATATTGCGATCCTTAATCTTCCCGGGCCAGAATTTCTAAATGTCTTCGGCCTCGTCGTCATCCTCGTGCTGGGCGCGGCTTATCTCTCGATTCGCTTGGCGGATCGCACCGATCGCCGCCCGCCGCCGCCCGTTCCGCAGAACCCTGACGCGATGGAGGTCGCCTTCCTGCAGGGCGGAGTCAATCAAGTCATTCGAACCCTGATCTACGATCTTGCGCAGCGCGGTTTCGTCGCGCTCGCCGCGGAGGATCACGTTGTTCCCACGGATAAGCTGCCGCAGCCAGGCGAACTCAACGCCATGGAATCGCGCTTGCTCGACGCCGTGCAGGCAAAGCCGAAGGCGCATGCGCTGTTCGAAGCCCGCGGCCTCCGCCGGGGCTTGTTGGAGCAGCTCGCGCCGGTCCGCGCCAAACTCGCCGCGGAGAAGCTGATCAAGCCTAAGTCCGTGAAGATCTGGCGCCGGCGCGCGCAGATCGGTGGAACGCTGATCATCGTCGGTCTGGCGTTCGCCAAGATCTATGTCGAATGGACGACGGGTCCCGGGAATGTCGCCTATCTGATCTTTCTCGCAGGCGCTTCCGTCGCGGCGCTTTTCGCGCTGGCCTATGTGCTGACCAGAACCCATGCGAGCCGTCGCGGCCACGCCTATCTTGACGCGATGCGGCTTGCCTATGGCGGCCGTCTGAAGGAGGCTGTCGGTCACATCGGATCGCCTGGACCCGAGGCGCGCGCCTTCCACGGCGCGGCGCTGTTTCTCATCGCTCTGTTTGGGTTCGCGCCGCTCAAGGGCACGACCGAGGCGATGTTTACAGAGGCATTCAGTCGCGGCTCCGGCAGCGACGGCGCCGATTGCGGAACAAGCTGCGGCGGCAGTTGCGGCGACGGCGGAGCGAGCGGTGGCGGCGATTGATGGGCCAGCGCTTGGGTCTGGACTGTCGTATCGCCCGCAGTTTCGCGGCGATCTCTTCGCCCATCGTGACGAGGTCGATTTCCTCGAGATCATCGCCGATCATTATCTCGACGCATCGATCGAAAAGCGCGCTGAACTCGAGCTTCTAAATTCGCACTTCCCACTCGTCGCGCATGGTCTTGATCTCTCGATTGGTAGCGCTGAAGGCCTCGATTCGCGCTATCTCGATAAGCTCGCGGCGCTGATCGAGCGCATTGATCCGCCCTGGTGGAGCGAGCATCTGTGCTTTACGCGCGCCGGCGGGATCAGCATTGGGCATCTTGCGTCGCTCCCCTATACGCGGGAAGCGATCGACGTCGTCGCGCGCAACGTCGACGTTGTGCGCAGGCGCATTAAGACGCCGCTGATTCTGGAAAACATCACTTGCGTCGTGCGCATTCCAGGCGGCGAAATGGATGAGCCAGAATTTCTGACGCGCACGCTGGAAGCGACCGGCTGCGGCTGGTTGTGCGACGTCGCCAACATGCATGTGAATGCGACGAATTTCGGCGTCGATCTTGAAAGCGGGTTCGAGCGCTGGCCCTGGGACAGGCTCGTGCAAATACACTACGCGGGCGGTCGCGAACGCGACGGCGTGCTGATCGACAGCCACGACGCGGCGACGAGCGATGCGGTTTGGAGGCTCTATGATCGCGTCATCGCCCGCGCGCCGGTCAAGGCGGTCGTTCTCGAGCGCGACGAAAAAATTCCGCCGTTCGGCGAACTCCTCGACGAAGTGGCGCGCGCCCGACGAACGCTCGTGGAGTTTGGGCGATGGCGTTAGCGCAGACGCAGGCGCTGCTGGCGCGACTGTTTACCGACGATGAGCTGCGCCGCGAATTCTTTGATTCGCCGATAGGCGTGGCGACTCGGTTCGGACTGAGCATGCACGACACGCAGCGCCTCGCCATGATCGACAGGCGCGAAACGGAGGCCTTTGCGCAGAGCCTGATCGGCAAACGCGCGCTCTATGCGCGCAGGGCGCTGCCGTTGACGGCGCGCGCAATGGGCGATCGATTCGATGCGCTCTTCCGCAAGGCGATCCGCGATCCTGCGGGAGATGGCAAAGACCGGGGGGACGCGGCGGCCCTTGCGGCGCTCCTCAAGATGCGCGCCATGCGGCGCGAATTGGAGCCGCTTTGGGGCGCCGATCTTGCGCGTTTCGAACTCGCCTTTATCGAGGCGGGACGTTCCGGCGCGGCGCTTCTTCTCCGAAGGTTCGAATACGATGTCGCGTCGATCGTCGACGCTTTCGCCAAAGGCGAAGAGATCAGCGCCATTGGCAAAAGAACGTTCGGCGTTTGGGCGCGCGCGCCTGGAGGCAGGCTGCGCTGGCGGCTGTTTCAGCCTTAAGCCCTGCGCAAAACTTCCGGCATTTCGGCGTGGCGCCGCTCGGCGACGACATCAACCATCCGCTCGGCGCCGCGATCCCGCGCCTCCTGGCTTTGCGCTTTGGCGAAGTCTTCGCTGGCTTCCTTGAACTGCGCTTCAGCCTCTTCGAGCTGCCCGCGTAGCTCCGTGATCGACGCGATGATGTTGTCGCGCCGGACGCGCGCGGCCCGCGCATAGGTCGGATAAGCGAAATGATTGGGATCGTCGATATTGGCGCGGCGCTCTTCCTGACCGATTTCACGATCGAGCTCATTGGCCATGCGCGTGAATTCGCCGATCATCGCATTCAATTGGACGACGCGCCGACGTTTTTCCTCGGCCTGGAACCGTTTGAGACGGACAAGCGTATCCCGCGACTTCATGCGACAATCTCCGTTACGCCACGCTACTTTATGTGAAACAAACCCTTAATTACGCGAGACAGGCCTTAATATGCCTGCCGGAAGTTGCTCTTTTGTTACCGACTTTGATTTTTTTACAGACTGCGGCGGTTGCGTTCTGGGAACGCCCTATCTCAAGCGAGGGGCGCGATTAGGAGGCGCAAGCTATGCGAAATCTCATTGCTCTTGTCGCGGGCGCCGCAATAAGCCTCGCGGCGTCAGCCGCTTTGGCGGAGGCTCCGGGTTTCGTCTTTTCCCAAGACAAACTCGAATGGAAGTCGGCCCCTCTGGACCTGCCGAGAGGCGCGGAAGTCGCCATGCTGTTCGGCGATCCGATGCAGGGTGGACCTTATATCCTGCGGATGCGCGCGCCGAAGGGATATAAAATTGGCCCGCATAAGCACAGCGGGATGGAAACGATGACGGTGCTGTCCGGCGTCGTTCGCTATGGACAGGGAACCAAGCTCGATCCAAACGCCGAAAAGACGCTTTCCGCCGGCGGCTTTGCGGCTTCGCCCGCGGAAGCCGGCCATTGGGTCAATTTCGAAGACGACACGGTGATACAAGTCAGTGGCGTCGGCCCTTGGAACATCACCTATCTTGATCCGCGCGACGATCCTCGCGCGCCGCAGCGCTAAGCTGGTTCTTTGGCGCGCGCCGTCGACGCCGCGGCGCCGCCATAGCGGCGGTAGATAAAGTCGGGCGCAGTGACGTGCGATTCGACTTCGGCGTAGGCGGCGAAGCGCGCATGGTCTGGCGACAGATGGCAGGCGGGGTCCGTCGCCGCGGCGTCGCCGGCGATAGCGAACGCCTGACAGCGGCAACCGCCAAAATCGATTTCGCGGCGTTCGCACGAGCGACAGGGCTCTTTCATCCACTCCGTGCCGCGAAACGCGTTGAACGCTGCGCCGTGCCGCCAGATGTCGGCGAGCGGCCGCTCGCGCACATTGTCGAACGTCAGTCCCGGCAAGGTCTGCGCGGCGTGGCAGGGCAGGGCCTTGCCGGATGGCGTCACGGCTATGATCGATCGGCCCCAGCCGCCGGTGCAGGCCTTCGGCCGCGTCGCGTAATGATCATGGATGACGAAATCGAAATTGAGCACGCCCGCGAGACGCTTCTTCGCCGCGTCCACGATGCCGACCGTTTCCATGAACGCTTCGCGCGTCGGGATGAGCGCGGCCCGGTTCATCTGCGCCCAGGCGTAATATTGGATATGCGCGATCTCGATGCGCTGTGCATCGACCTCGACGGCGAAGTCGATGATCTGCGGCAAATGCGCGATGTTCTGCCGGTGCATCGGCGCATTGATCGTCAAGCCCATGCCGAATTCGCGCGTCCATCGCGCGACGTCGCGCTTCTTGGCGACGCCGCCCTGATAGCCCGAAATTCGGTCGGCGCTCTGGGGAACGACATCCTGGATGGAGACCTGCACATGATCGAGGCCGATGTCGGCGAGACGCTGCAACCGCTCGCGCGTCAGCAGCACGGCGGAGGTGACGAGATTGGTGTAAAGGCCAGCGTCGACGGCATGCGCCAGTATCTCTTCAAGGTCGCGTCGCACCGTCGGTTCGCCGCCGGAAAGATGCAGCTGCAGCGCGCCGATCGACGCCGCCTGACGGAAGGCCTCGCCCCATTCGTCGGCGGTGAGCTCGACGTTCGAGCGTTCGAGTTCTAGCGGATTGGAGCAATAGGGACATTGCAGCGGGCAGCGATGGGTGAGCTCAGCGAGCAGCCCTGCGGGTCCGCCCGCGAACGGCGCAATCGAGGAAGCGAAGACGGACGGCGGCGGCGCCATAAATTCATCAGCGCCGTCGCGCAGCAGCCGCTTGTCGGCGAGCCCCTGCAGCAGCGCCGTGACGTCGCGGGTGATGATGTCGAGCGGCGCGGCATATTGCTGCGCGAGCCGCGCGCAAAGATCGGCGAGGCGCGTTGCGCCGTCGATTGCGCGCAGCACGATGAGCCCGATCGGATCGAGTTCATAGGCGCGCTCGGGCGCCAGAATAACCGTTCGCGACCGTGCGCGGTCTTCGTGCAGCCGGGCGTAGCGCGTGAAGGCCGGACGCGAGTCGGGGCCAATCACGAACCGCGCCGCGTGCGCCTCAGACATTTGTTTCTCCTGGCCGCCATGCGCCGGGCGGGATCAGCCCGGGCGTGACGTAGGCGTGATGTAATGCGTCCAGCTGCGCCCACAAGACGTCGCATTTGAACCGCACGGCGCCGACGCAGGCTTCCTGTTCGGCGCGGGTCTTGGCGTTGTCGAGCACATAGCTGAGCGCAAACTCGGAATCGCGCGGCGCCTGCGTCAGTCGGCGTTTGAAATAGGCCATCACCTGGTCGTCGACGAAATCGTAACTTTCAAGCATTCCGACGATGCGCTCGCGATGAATCGACGGCGCGAAAAGCTCGGTCAGCGAAGACGCGACGGCGATGACGAGGGGCTGCTCGACGACGAAACGCACATAAGCTTCAACGGCGAATTTTGTCGCGGGCAGGGCGCCGCGCCGAGAGGTCACGTAATCGCGCGAGAAGCCGAGCGCGTCCGTCAGCACGAGCCAGCGCTCGATGCCGCCGCCTTCTTCGCCGAGTCCGTCATGATCATGGATGCGATGTATCCACTCGCGGCGCAGCTCGCGATCATGGACGCGACTCATAAAGGCGGCGTCCTTGCGCGGCACCGCCTCCTGGTAGCAGTAGCGGTTCAGCGCCCAGGCGGCGACCTGCTGCTTCTGGAGCTTGCCGCCGTGCAGCAGCTTATGAAACTCATGCTTGTCGTGATAGCGCTCGGCGCCGACGGCGCGGATCGCCGCTTCGAATTCACTGCGCGCGAGGGGCGTGGCGTCCCGCCAATCGATGGCTACCATTTCGTTCACAGGTCGACCTCCATGCCATCCTCGCCGATCTCCCAGCCAGCCGCCTGGGCGATCGCATATTCGTTCGAGAATTCGTTGAGCAGAGGATTGGAATTGTTGATGTGCACATAGATTTTGCGGGTCACGTCGAGCGGCTCGAACGCGGCGATGGAGCCGTCGGCGCCGCTGACATTGATATGGCCCATGCGAGAACCGGTTTTGCCGAGCAGGCCTTGCTCGATCATCTCGTTTTCGTGGAAAAGCGTGCCGTCAAAGAACACGAGCTTGGCGCCGCGAAGCCGATCGGCGAGGGCCCCGTCAACCTTTGCGCATCCAGGAATGTAAAAAAACGAGTCGCCGGTTTCAGTTTCGATGATCTGAAGCCCCAGCGTGTCGCCGGCGCTTGTTCCAAAATTCGGCGCATTGGCGTTTTCGAGATAGAGCGCGATCTTGCCTGCTACGGGAAAGGCGCGGATCGCGAGTCCAAGATCAAGCCCCGCGCCGGAGACGCGCGTCGCTTCCTCCATGCGCAGTTCGATGCGGGGCACGAGCGGCGTCTGCAGAATCGTAAAAATCGGATTGGCGCCGAGCGCATCAAGAACGCGGCCGGCCGCGAAGAGGCTGAACGGCTGCGCTTCGCGCATGTTGAGCAGACCCGCGACATGATCCACGTCGCCATTTGTCAGCGCCACCGCCTTGATCGGGCTCGCGCGCAGACCGTCATCGGGGGCGGGCGCAAGCTCGGGCGCGGCTGAGATTTGCTCGCGCAAATCTGGCGAGGCGTTGAGCAGCAGCCAATCGGCGCCGTTGACGCTGACAGCCAATGACGATTGCGTGCGCGGCAGGAACCCCGGCGTTCCCGCGCGGACGGCCCGGCAATTGGCGCAGTTGCAGTTCCATTGCGGGAAGCCGCCGCCGGCGCCCGATCCCAAGACCTTGATCCGCATTGGCGTTTTCGACATGGCGGGCGCGCCGCCGCGTCGGGGTCTCCCTGACGTTATTTTCTTTGCACTATGCGCAGGCGGCCCGCATTCGCGCAAGTGCGACCGATTTGCGCGGCCTGCATGAAATGTCGAGACTTTTTCCCTATCGCCGCGGGCGTCTCGCCCCGCTTTGGACGCTTTCCTCCGTCAGAAGAGATGCGGAGAGGCGAAGCGCCTCAGTCGAAGCGCGCCGCTGAGGATCGAGTTCCGAGCAGGCGCTGGATCGAGCCAATCAATTTGCGCACTCGTGGAAAAGAAACGCTGACGCGCTTATGCGCGCTCTTGATCGCGACATCGCTTGCCGGCTGCGTGTCGGACGGCATGCGCATGGTCGACGGCCACGTCAACAACGCTGTTTCTCTCGTCGCCGGAGCTCCGGGGGAGCCATCGGATGTCGCCATTTTTGTCGCTTCGACGCGGCGTTCCGAAGGCGCGACAGACGACGGCCGCGCGCATTTTTCGCTGACGTCGATTGGCGTTCCGCTCAACCATCGCGCTGGAAGCGTTGAGCGTCCGAGCTTTGGCGGCGCCGATCGGGGCCGGCACTTCACGGTGCTGTCGAAGCGCAACATGGACGAGCGGGAATTCTACGGCGAAGTCGCTTCGCATGTCTCCGGTCGCGTCGGCAATTCTCGCGACGTGCTGCTTTACGTCCATGGCTTCAACACCAACGCCGAAGAGTCGCGCTTTCGGCTGGCGCAGATTGTCGCCGATGGCCGCTTCTCCGGCGTTCCCGCGCTCTTTATCTGGAATTCCCGAGGCGGCCTGTTCAACTATGAGTCCGACAAGGAAGCGGCGACGGTCTCGCGCGACGCGCTTGAGAAGCTCCTCGTCGAACTGGCGCGCACGCCCGGCGTCGGACGGATCCATGTGCTCGCCCATTCGATGGGCGCATGGCTGACGATGGAGACGCTGCGCGGCGTTGCGCAGTCCGGCCATCCGGATCTCGACGGCAAACTCGGCGAGGTCATGCTGGCCGCGCCCGACATCGATCTCAATGTTTTTCGCCAGCAGCTAGCGCGCGTCGATCCTCGGCATGTGTCGATCTTCGTGGCCAACAATGATCGCGCGCTGTCGCTCTCGTCGCGCATCGCCGGCGACCGGCCGCGCCTTGGCGCGATGAATCCCACCAATCCCGAAGACAAGTCGGAGCTCGACCGACTGGGCGTCGCTGTGCACGATATCTCGTCTTTCTCGACGGATTTCGTCGGTCATGGCGCCTTCGCCGAAGCGCCCGACGTCGTGCGAAAGATCGGCGCCCAATTGACGGCCCCGCGCCCGGCGGAGGCCGAGACTCAGGCCGTGATCGATGCGCGCGGGAGCGAGGCGGCTTCTGAAGCGGCGCCGCCAGCTTCTTCCTCAAGTCCAAAAATTGAAACCCAGCCGTTGGCGCCGCTCGCGGCGCGGTGAGCTTGCGCCAGTAGCCTGCTATGATTTTTTTGTGATCAGGAGTTCGCCTTTATCCCAAGGGATCTGGCGTGCAGCTTATTCCCGCGCCTGAGCACGATCAGTTTGCGGGAATCGCGCAAGGAGCCGGGCGGAAAGACTACCGCGAACGTAATCGCTTTTGACGTCAGCGCTTACTGCTTATTGCGACGCCTCTTTTGGAGCGGCCTTTTCCGCCTCGGCTTTTGCGAGACGGTTGTAGCGCCGCACGCTGAGCGGAATGGCCGCCAGAAACGCGACGCTGAGCACAGCGAGCACCTCCATGGGATAGATCGCCAGCAGCAGCGCCGTCACGCCCACGCCGAAAAGCACCGGGATCACGAGATCGCGCGGTATGCGCCCGATGCGCTTGCCGGAGAAATGCGGAATGCGGCTCGCCATCAGGAAGGCGATGCCGAGCACATAGATGATGTAGAACGGCGTCATCGCTTTGGACGCCGGCAGCTCCAAGACCGAGAAATGCAGATAGAGCGGCAGCAACACCGTCACGGCGCCGGCGGGCGC
>DATBRI010000034.1:0-1917 GCA_036560365.1 Methylocystis sp. | reverse complement strand
AGCGGCGTCTTTGCTATTGTTTTCGTTTTGTATTTTAGACACAGCGAGCACGAAGGGAGCCCTGGCGCTCGTCACATTCCGCCCGAGAGCTTCCATGCGCGCTTCGCGATTTCGAGTTCTTCATTTGTCGGGATGACAAACGCCGCGACCCGCGATCCCCGCGCGTTGATTCGCGTTTCGCCTTTGTCGTTCGCCGCGGCGTCGAGCGTCAGTCCGAGCCAAGAGCAGCCGTTCGCCACCTCCCTCCGCGTCGCGGCGTCGTTCTCTCCAATACCTCCCGTGAAGACCAACGCATCGAGGCCGCCGAGCGCCGCCGCCAAAGAGCCGATCTCCCGCGCGATCCGATAAATGAACAGTTCAATCGCTTCTTTCGCCGCGCGTTCCGAGGACGCGCGCAGCGTCCGCATGTCGGAGGAAAGGCCGGAGACGCCGAGCAGGCCCGATTTGCGGTAAATGAAATCCTCAAGTTCGCGCGCGCCGAATCCGTATTGATCCATCAGATAAATGAGAACGCCAGGATCGAGGGCGCCGCAACGCGTTCCCATCATCAGCCCATCGACGGCCGTAAATCCCATCGTGCTCGCCACGCTGCGACCGTCTTTTATCGCACATAGGCTCGCGCCGTTTCCAAGGTGCGCGATGATGAGACGAACAGTCGCGAGTTCCGGAGCGAGTTCTCTGAACCGGGACGAGACATATTCATATGAAATGCCGTGGAAACCATACCGCCGGACCCCGTCCTGTGAATATTTTCGTGGGATTGCGAAAGCTTGCGCCAGCGCAGGTTGACCGTGGTGGAAAGCCGTGTCGAAACATGCAATTTGCGGCAGCTCCGGATGCGACGCCCTGATCGCCCGGATAACGGCGAGATTGTGTGGCTGGTGCAGCGGCGCGAGCGGAATGAACGTGGCGAGTTTGGCAATGATCTCATCGTTCAAAAGCACCGGCGCCGAATAGCCGGGGCCCCCATGAACAACGCGGTGCCCGACCGCTGAGATATCTCGCCCCTCCAGCCGCGGCGCGGCGATCCGCATCATCGTCCGCGTCGCGGCCGCGTGATCGAATCCTTCTTCTGGCAACTCCTCTCGCACGAGCGTTTCGCCTCGGGCGTCGGACAGTCTCGCGCGCGGCTTCGCGCCTATCCCTTCAATCTGGCCTTTCATAAGCAGGAGCGGGTCGGGCACCGACTGATAAACGGCGAATTTAAGACTCGATGACCCGGCGTTGACGACTGCTATGCATGACATGGTTGCTTTCCGAAAAAGCGCGGGCGAATCAGGCGATGATATTGGCGCCGCTGTCGACATAGACCGTGCCGCCCGTCAGTCTTTGCGCGAATGGGGTTGCGAGATAGGCGCATGTCCAGCCGACATCCATGATGTCGACGAGTTCCCCCAGCGGCGCCTTGCTCGCCGCTTCGTTGAGCAGCAGCTCGAAGTCCTTGATCCCAGACGCGGCGCGCGTTTTGAGTGGCCCCGGAGAGATCGCGTGCACTCGGACGCCTTTCGGTCCCAGTTCATAGGCCAAATAACGGCAGGCGGCCTCCAGCGCCGCCTTCACCGGTCCCATCACATTGTAATTCGGCACGACCTTATTCGCGCCGACGTAACTCATCGCGAACATGGCGCCGCCGTCGATCATGAGCGGCGCGGCGAGCCTCGCCATGCGAATGAATGAATGACATGAAATGTCCATCGCCTTGGCGAACCCCTCCCCGGAGCAATCGAGGAGGCCGCCTTGTAGATCGGCTTTGGGCGCGAAGGCGATCGAATGCACTAGGAGGTCGAGACGTCCCCACTTTTTCTCGATCTTTTCGAACACGGCCTCGAGTTCGCCCGGCTTGGACACGTCGAGCGCCGCCGTAATGCTGGCTTCGAGTTCGCGGGCGAGCGGCTCGACGTGCGGCTGTGCTTTTTC
>DATBRI010000033.1:0-8223 GCA_036560365.1 Methylocystis sp. | reverse complement strand
ACAGGGGCCACCCACTCCTACTTCGGTCACAACTGGGCAGGCTTGGCACCGGGGCTGAAGTCCCTCTCGGACGCGACGCTCATCCGCCGTCGGCTGCTTCTCGCCTTCGAACGCGCTGAGGTGAGCGTCGATCCGGTCGAGCGCGAGAGATTGCTCACCATCGTCATTGTCGGGGGCGGTCCGACAGGGGTCGAACTCGCCGGCGCAATTTCCGAACTTGCCCGGCGAACGCTTCCGCCGGAGTTTCGGCGCGCCGATCCAAGGAACGCGCGCATCATTCTGCTCGAGGCAGGGCCCCGCATTCTTGCAAGCTTTCCGAAGCGGCTTTCGGACTATGCGCGCAATTCGCTGGAGAGGCATGGCGTCGAAGTGCGCACAAACATGCCTGTCGATCAGGTCTTCGAAGACAGAATCGTCGCCGGGGAAAGAGAGATTCCCGCAGGCGTCATTCTCTGGGCCGCCGGCGTGCGGGCGTCTCCGGCGGCGAATTGGCTGGGCGTTGAAGCCGATGGCGCCGGACGCATTCCTGTGGGCGGAGACCTGACGGTTCCTGGCCTTCCCGACGTCTATGCAATCGGAGATCTCGCTCTGCTGATCGGTCCAGATGGCGCGCCGGTTCCGGCGCTCGCCGCTTCTGCCAAGCAAATGGGCAAATACGCCGGACGCGCCATCCGGCTCCGTCTGAAAGGGCGCGCTCCGCTCAAGCCCTTCCGCTATCATGACTATGGGAGTCTGGCGACGATCGGACGCAACTCGGCGATCGTCAAATTCGGCCGACTTGAGCTGACCGGCGTTACAGGTTGGCTCTTCTGGAGCGTCGTGCACATTTATTTTCTGGTGAACTTGCGCACTCGCATGCTTGTCGCGATCAATTGGATCGCGACCTATCTGACGAGCAATCGGGGCGCGCGGCTGATTACGCGTTAAGCTGGAATGCGCGGATGCGGCAAAGCGGATGCTAGCTTAGCTCCGTCTCCGCTTCCCCCAGAAGCGCGCGGGACGCGATCGCCCCTGCGGCCAGACCGAGCGCCAAGGCGGCGAACGCCGCGACCATCGAGCGGTCCGACAAGGCGAACTCCCAGCCCGGCGTGATTCGCTTGGGCGCGACGCCATAATCGACGGTGGCGGCGATTCCCGACATCATCGCCGCATCGCCGATCAGTTCGAACGTTGAGCGCGGCGGCTGCATGGCGAGCCAGGCCTCGAAGGGCAAGGCCCAGAAGACCGCCGATGCGTGA
Source organism: Methylocystis sp. (assembly GCA_036560365.1). GTDB lineage: Bacteria > Pseudomonadota > Alphaproteobacteria > Rhizobiales > Beijerinckiaceae > Methylocystis. Next base: position 6,985 of record DATBRI010000033.1, on the reverse strand, counting down.
TGCGTCGCATAGCCCACGGCGGTGTGTGCGGCGTCGACGTCGCGCCGCCCGCGCGATTTGCGCCCCCAAAGCCAATGGCTGGTGGGCTCGAGCGCGCCCCTGCCTTCGAGCTTCGCCAGCGCCGCCAGGGCGGCGGTCGAGATGACGCTTGCGACGCTTCCCGTGACAAGCGCCGACAGACCGATGCGCGACAAATTTTCCATCGAAGGCTCCGTCGAGACGTTGAGATACTCGAACCCCGCCGCACGCCGCTTCGTTCCAGAAAATTTTCGCGAAGGATCGGAAATGGATTAAAGCCCTCGGCATGAGCGCGGCGCAGGACGAGGATGAAGGAGCGCGAGTCGTCGAAATCTTGGCGCCCGTCGCGGTCGATTCGACCTATTCCTACCTCGCCCCGGCGGCGATGCGGCTGCGCCCCGGCGACAGCGTCACGGCGCCGCTCGGGCGCCGGGAGGCTTATGGCGTCGTTTGGTCCATCGACGGCGACTCCGGCCCGGGAGGAAATCTCAAGACGGTCAGCGCCCGTCTCGACCGGCCGCCGCTTTCGCATAAGCTGCGCAACTTTATTGACTGGCTAGCGCGCTACACGCTGACGCCCCGCGGCATGGCGCTGCGGCTCGCCACGCGCGCCGCGGAAGACGCCGGTCCCGAGGCGCCGCGCACGCTCTATCGCGCGACGGGCGTCTCCCCCGAACGCGTGACGCCAACGCGCGCCCGCGTCCTCAAAGCCGCGGAAGGCGGCGTTGCATTCGCCAAGAAAGCGCTCGCCGAAGCCGCCGCCTGCTCGACGGGCGTCATCGACGCGCTTGTCGACGAGGGCGCGCTGGAGGCGATCGCCGGGCCGGCGCAGCCGATCGCGCCGCCCCTCGACCCGCTGTTCGCGGCGCCCGCGTTGGAGCCCGCGCAAAAGGACGCCGCCGACGCACTGAAGGCGTCGCTTGCGCCGCAGGCGTTCAAGCCCTTTCTGCTCGAAGGCGTCACCGGCTCGGGCAAAACCGAGGTCTATTTCGAGGCGATCGCCCAGGCGCTGGAGGCAGGCGGACAAGCGCTCGTCATGATGCCCGAAATCGCGCTCACGACTCAATTTCTCGAGCGCTTCGCGGCCCGTTTCGGCGAGAAGCCCGCCGAGTGGCATTCCGGCGTCGGGGCGCGCAAACGCGCGCGCATTTGGCGCGGCTGCGCGATCGGCGAAGTCCGCGTGGTGGTCGGCGCGCGCTCGGCGCTTTTCCTGCCCTTCTCGGATTTGCGGCTGATCGTCGTCGATGAGGAGCATGAAGGCGCCTACAAACAAGATGACGGCGTGAGTTATCACGCGCGCGACATGGCGGTCGTGCGCGCGCGGATGGAGGAGGCGACGATCGTTCTCGCCTCCGCGACGCCATCCATCGAATCCCGCGTCAACGCCATGCGCGGCCGCTACGGCTATTTGAGACTCGATTCGCGGGCGCGCGCACGGCTGATGCCAACGCTCGAAGCGATCGACATGCGCAAGGAAGGGCCTCCGCGCGGCCGATGGATCGCGCCGCGGCTTGCTTTGGCGGTGGGCGAAGCGATCGCGCGCGGCGAACAGGCGCTGCTCTTTCTCAATCGCCGGGGCTATGCGCCGCTGACGGTTTGCCGCACATGCGGTCATCGCTTCCGCTGCGAACATTGCGACGCGTGGCTCGTCGAGCATCGTTTTCGGCGCGCGCTCATGTGCCACCATTGCGGCCATGTCGAGCGTCGTCCGCACGCGTGCCCTGAGTGCGGCAGCGAGGACTCGCTCGCCGCTTGCGGACCCGGGGTCGAGCGACTCGCCGAAGAAGCGGCGACGCTCTTTCCAGATGCGCGCTTACTCGTCCTCTCGTCGGATTTTCCAGGCGGCGCCGATCGGTTGCGGCGCGAACTGGAGGAGATCGCCAAGGGCGCCTTCGATATCGTCATCGGCACGCAACTCGTCGCCAAGGGCCACAATTTTCCTTACCTCACGCTCGTCGGCGTCATCGATGCGGATCTGGGCCTGGGCAGCGGCGATCCGCGCGCCGCCGAGCGCACGTTTCAACTGCTCAATCAGGTCACAGGGCGCGCCGGGCGCGGCGATAAGCCCGGCCACGCGCTGATACAGACATTTCACCCCTCACATCCGGTGATCGAGGCGCTTCTCTCTGGAGACGCGGAGAAGTTCTACAAACAGGAGATTGCGGTGCGGGAGCGCGCGGGACTTCCGCCCTTCGGCCGTCTCGCCGCGCTGATCGTTTCCGCCAAGGACGCGGCCACCGCGGAATCGCATGCGCGCGCCCTTGCACGAGCGGCGCATGAACTGCCGCCATCGCCGCGTTACAGAGTCGCCTCGGCCGGCGCCTGGCCAGAGCAGAACGAGATCGCCCTGCTTGGTCCAGCCGAGGCGCCCATTGCGCTCATCCGCGGCCGTTACCGATTCCGCTTGCTCGCCAAAGGACCGCGCAGCGCCGACATGCAGGCCTTTTTGCGCGACATGCTCGCGGAGGGACCGAAGGAACGCGGCGGCGTTCGGGTTCAGGTCGACGTCGACCCGCAAAATTTCTCGTAAGCCTGCAGCCGTGATTCCCAAAAAGAGCCGTCGCTGACGGATTGGAGACGCAAAGCGGCGCGCGCTTTACCCTCCGATGACGCGCGCGACGACCTTGGCCGTATAGTCGACCATTGGAACGATTCGCGCGTAGTTGATCCGGGTCGGGCCGATGACGCCAAGCGCGCCGATGATCCGGCGTTCGCTGTCGCGCAGCGGCGCCGCGATCATCGATGAGCCTGAGAGCGAGAACAGCTTGTTCTCCGAGCCGATGAAGATGCGGACCCCTTCGCCCTGCTCGGCGCGCTCCAGCAGATCGATGACTTCCGTCTTCGTTTCCAAATCGGCGAAAAGTAGCCGAACGCGTTCGAGGTCGACGGCGGCGGTCAGATCCTCGAGAAGATACGCCTGCCCGCGGACGATCAGCTGCCGCGATTCGCCCATCGCGCCCGCCCAGGTCGCCAGCCCGGCTTCGACAATCCGCGCGGCGAGTTCGTCAAGCTCCCGTTGCGCGGCGCGGTGCGAGGCCTCGATGTTCTCGCGGGCTTCGGCGATGGTCCGGCCCGAGACGCGCGCGTTCAGATAATTGGCGGCTTCCGTCAACGCCGAGGCAGGAAGATCGCGCGCAACCGGAATCACGCGGTTTTCGACCGATCCGTCGTCGGCGACGAGAATGACCAGGGCCCGCTCCGGCTCAAGCCGCACGAAATCGATCTGCTTCAACCGAACATTGTCCTTGGACGCGACGACGACGCCGGCGACGCGCGTCAGTCCCGACAGCAGACTCGTCGCTTCCGCAAGGATGCCGGGAAAATCATGGTCTTTGGACGCCGCTTCGACCTCGGCGGCGATGCGCGCGCGCTCGTTCTCCTCGACATCGCCGATCTGCAGCATGGAATCGACGAAAAAACGCAGGCCAAGCTCGGTCGGCAGACGTCCAGCGCTCGTATGCGGCGCATAGATGAGGCCGAGTTCCTCCAGGTCCTGCATGACATTGCGCACCGAGGCGGGCGAGAGCGTCATCGGCAGGAGCCGGGCGAGATTGCGCGAGCCGACCGGATCGCCCGAGGTGAGATAGCTGTCGACGATGTGCCTGAAGATCTCGCGGGAGCGCTCGCTAAGTTGCGCGAGACTGAGCGCCGTTGGGTGGGTAAGCGAGCCGTTGCGGATCATACCTTGAGAATATCACATCGAAGCCCCAACAAAAAAAGCCCGGCCGCGAGGCCGGGCTTTTTCGACGTCGGGGAGGACGATCGATTAGATTCCGAGATTATCCATGCCGATCAACGCGCCGAAGCTCTTGACCTGATAATTGATGCCAATACGCGCGATGTGGGTCTCGAGGTAGTTGCCGTTGGTGACGCGGTAGGCGAAGGGGAAGCCGATGCTCGCGCCGGAAGCCCCCTTCATGCGGGTGAAGAGATACTCCGCCTTGACGGTCCAGTTGTCGAAAACGGCGTATTCCAAGCCGGCGCCGACAGTGAAGCCCGCCTGCCATACGGCCTGGCTGGACGGGAACACCGTTCCGTTCGCCCATTGCTGGTTGTAGGGGCGCACCTTGCCATAAGCCAAGCCGCCGGTGATGTAGGGAAGGAATCGGCCAAATGCGTAACCGAAGCGCAGACGCTCCGCGCCGAACCACTGGAGACGGCTGCTGGCGCCGACGCCCGCAAGATACGCGCCCGAATTCGTCGCGCGAACGTTGGCGTAGTTGTATTCGCTTTCGTAGCCGACCACGAAACCGTTCGCGAACACCCAGTTATAACCGTTCTGATAGCCGACCATGTACCCGCTCGTGCCGATCGAATGCGACGTCGGGAACGCCAGGAAGGCTCCGGGCTGCAGCGCATAAATGTTCGAATACTGGCTGGAGACGCCGCCGGCATAGGAGCCGCTGACGCCGATGTGGAAGCCTTCCCAGCTGAAGACCGGCGGCGGCGGCGGCGGCGGCGGCGCCTTGTAGCTCGGAAGGTCAGCCGCCGAAGCGGCGGAGACTGCCAAGACTGACGCAAAGGCGCCAAAAATAAAAGTTCTGAAAGTCATTCGAGGCGCCTCCAATGAGCTCGTCCTTTCGGGACGAACGGCTATTTCAAATGCAAAGTATCATCATCAAACCTAAGACGTAATTACCGTATGGCTTTGCAACGGCGTTTTTCCGGCGCCGTTGCCGATGGGACACACCTTCGCGCAACGCGCTGATTTCCGGGAATCTATTCCCCTGACCTAGCGCTGATCAGCGCGGCCGCGAGCACGCCGAGGCTCGCTTTATACGCCGCGAGCGAAAGCCGCGACTGGTAATAGCGGCGCGCCGGGCTCGCGCGACGTGCAGATTCGTCCAGAGGCGCGCTGGTGGCCGCCCGGCTCAGCGCGTCCGCGAATTCTTCAGCCGAATCGACAATGACGACGCCAGAAAGCCGCGACGCCTGCTCATCCATCCCGCGCATCGCCTGCGTCGTGGCGATCAGCGGCAGGCCGCTAGACAGCGCTTCGACCGTCTTGATTGAAAGTCCCGTGCCGCTGATTGTCGGCAGCAGCGCAAGGCGGGCGTTCGCATAGACGACGCCGGGATCTTCGACCCGGCCCACAAACCAGTCCTTATAAGCGGCGTATTGCTCCGGCGCCTTTGAACGCACCCCCGAGTCGACATTGCCGACGATCCTCACCGCGACGCCCGGCGCTTTCGGCGCGACGTCGCGCAGAAACCAGATGACGCTTTCGACATTGGCGGTGTTGTTGCTCGCGACGAGAATAATGTCCGGCCCGCCGGGACCGGTCGGCGCCTCAGGCGTCGCGGGATAGAGCAGCGCATGCGCCTTTTCAGGGAGCAGCGCATGAAAGTCTTCGGCCTCCTGCGCATTGAGATGCAGCAGCAGATCGGCGCCGCGCATCGCTTCAAGCTCCTGCGCGAGCATTGTTTCATAAGTCACGCGCGGCGCAAGCCAAAGCTTTGTCTCGTTGATCAGCGCGAACTGGCGCGCCTGCAGATCATGCGTATCGAGCAAGATCGGCGCGGCCCCGCGCGCGAGGCGGCGCGCAATGGGCATCAGAAAAAAGTGATTGCAATGAAGGAGATCGAACGCCGCACCCTCGACGCCGCGCGACAGCCGGGCGCGTTCCGCCATGCCCAGGCGAATCACAGCCTGATCGCCGTGGATGTAAGGCCACAGCACGTCGCGCAAGAATTGGGGCGAGAGCATCGCATGGAACGGCGCGCCGCCGTAATAGCGCGCGGCGTCATCAAGCTCCGGAGTCGCCTGGTTGAAAGATTTCCATATCCAGTTCCGGCCCGGAACGAAGCCTGGATCGGAACTGATCGCGATCGGAAAAACTTCCGCTCCCAGCGCGCGATAGGCGGCGATCTGGCCAAGGACGACGCGGTAGGTGCCGCAAGAGTGCCAAGCCGGGTGGATCAGCGCGACGCGCCGGCCAAGAAGCGGACGCTCGGCGCACGCCGAGCGCTCACACGATGACGCGCTCAATGCGATCCTCCAGCTGGCGTAAGCCGCAGCCTAATCAGAGTTTGACTGTTCCGACAATCTCGCTTTCGCCCGTGAGCTGAAAATGCGACGAGGCGCATTTTCGCGAGAGCAGCCTATGTTCGCGATCGCGCGGGAGAATGCAGCTCTGGCGCGCCAGCCCTGGTTAGAGCGCGGCGGCGGCCGTCTCCAGAGCGCGCGCATAAGCTTCGGGGCTGAACGCGTCTTCGTAGAGGCGGCGCGTGTCGCTTCGCTCCGGATTTGCGGGTTCTCCGCTCTCCGCCCGCGCCTGGGCTTCGCCCCACAACGCCGCGAACTGCCTCGCGTTTTCGGCGAGAGCGACATTTCGCAATTTGGCCGGAGCGACTTGCATGCCGCGGAACGCCAGCGGCGTCGCGACAAGCGGCGCGCCGCAGGACAGCGCCTCGACCGCCTTGATCGACAGGCCGTGGCCTTCGACGGTCGGGAGCAGCACGCAGCCAGCATTGGCGTAAACCGCGCCGATATCGTCGACGCGGCCCTTGAACAAAGCGCGATGCGCCTCGTATAGCGCCGCATCGCGTCTCTTCACGGTGCCGTCGATATTGCCGTAGATCGCGACGCGGGCGTCGCCCGCAAAGGGCGTGACCTCCTGCAAGAACCAGCGAAGGCTCATGTAATTGGCGTAATTGTCGCTCGCCACGATGATAATGTCGCGTCCGCGCGCCAAGGGCGCCGACGCCACCGCCGGATAGATGAGGGCATGTCGCAGCTCCGGCAGGAGCTTTTGAAAATCGCGATGCTCCTCCTCGTTGAGATGCGCGCAAAGATCTGCGCGGCGCATCCATGAGAGTTCGATCTCGAGCATGTCGTCGTACGTCGTATAGGGCGGAATGAAGAACCCGCCCTTGTTGCGCAACACATATTGGCGCGCCTGAATGTCCTGCGTCTCCAGAACGATCGGAACTTTACGGCCGCGCATCAGCCTCTCGGCGAACGGCAG
>DATBRI010000032.1:0-1675 GCA_036560365.1 Methylocystis sp. | reverse complement strand
CCCGATTGACCCTCGATCTCGGTCCGAGCGAGTTCGTCCTGCATCTCCTTGAAGCGGGCCTGCATCTCGCCCATCTGCTTCATCATGCCCATCAAATCTTTCATGTGTTCCTCTGCAGGTGGCGGCCGGTGTCGCTGCGGCGGACCTCAGCCGGCTTCGCTCTCTTTATCGTCGTTTCGATCCGTCTCGCCTCCGGCGATTCGGCGCACTTCCGCGATCTTCGCATCCGGAAATGCCTGAAGTACGGCGCGCACGGCGGGATGCGCCTTGAGTTGTTCGAGATCGGCCGCTTCCTGCGCGCGGCGGACGGTGCCGATGGCCGGGCTGCCTGCTTCTTTCGAGAGCACAACCATCCAACGCCGTCCGGTCCAGGCGTTGAGTTTTTCGCGGAGGTCGTTGGCAAGCTCCGGCGGCGCGCCCGGCAACAGGAAGATATCGATCGAGCCAGCGACGGCATCGAATTTGACGAGGCTCACGTGGTCTTCGAGGTGAATTTTCAGTTTCGCGTCGCGCTTGTCTCCGACGAGAGCAACCACGTCCGCGAATGAGCGCGGATCGGATTTCGCGGATTGAGCGGGCACGGGCGGCATCGCCTCATCGCCAAGCTCGTCCGTGTCATCTCCGGCCTGATCGGCTTCGTCGTCGAAGTCGAAACTGTCATCCGTAACGGCGGCGGTGGTTTGTGATGTTGGAGCGGGTGCGCTGACGTTGAGCGGCCCCCGAGCCGTTGCGTTGCTTTCGGCGGGAGCCGGCGCGGCGCGGCGCGCGGGTATCGTGGCGCCGCCGAGACTGCGGATCAATTCGTCCGGCGTCGGCAGGTCGGCGGTGTAGGCGAGGCGGATTAAAACCATTTCGGCCGCGACTTGTGGATTCGGTGCGCGTGTCACCTCTTCGAGGCCTTTGAGGAGCATCTGCCAGGCGCGCGAGAGATACGGCATCGACAGTCGCGCCGCGAGATCGCTGCAGCGGCGTTTTTCTTCCGCCGTCAGGCCTTCGCTCGCGGGTTCTTCACCCACGGCTTTGACGCGCGCGATTGCATGCACGGCTTCGGCGAGATCAGAGACGACCGCCGCGGCCTCGGCGCCGTCGCGATGCAGGCTTGAAAAGCCTTCGAGTGCGGCCGGCAAGTCGCCACGGAACAGCGCCTCGGCGAGATCGAAGATGCGTGCGCGATCGGCGAGGCCGAGCATATCGCGAACGCTCGCCGCCGCGACATGGCCCTCGCCCATCGCGATCGCCTGATCGAGTATGGAAAGGCCGTCGCGCACGGAGCCTTCGGCGGCGCGTGCAATTAATTGCAAAGCGTCGGCATCGGCGCGTGCGCCTTCGCTTGTGGTGATTTTCTGAAAGTGCTCCGCCAATACCGGCTGCTCGACGCGGCGCAGATCGAAGCGCTGGCAACGCGACAGAACGGTGACTGGAACTTTGCGGATTTCCGTCGTCGCGAAGATGAAGCGGACGTGCGCGGGCGGCTCTTCGAGCGTTTTCAGCAGCGCGTTGAACGCACCCTTCGAGAGCATGTGAACTTCGTCGATGATGAAGACCTTAGTGCGCGCCACCATGGGCGTGTACTGCGCGCTCTCGATGATCTCGCGGATGTTGTCGACGCCGGTATTGGAGGCGGCGTCGATTTCGAGCACGTCGGGATGGCGGCCCTCCATGATGTCCTTGCAGT
>DATBRI010000031.1:0-35767 GCA_036560365.1 Methylocystis sp. | reverse complement strand
CCGTATCCTCGTCATCGCCGAGAAAATCCGGCAGGTCCTCGTTTTCTTCCGTTTGGACGATTGGCGCGTCGGCCGCCTCCGTCGATGCGCCGCGCAAGGGCTCGGGCAGCCAGCCCGTTCCCTGCAGCAGACGCTCAGCCTCGACGGCCATGTCGGATTTCTTCAGATGATCGATCATCTGCGCGGTCGCTTCGCCCTTCGCTTCGCGCACCGCCGCCAGTATCTGCGCCTTCGTCACCTTGCCGAAATAGCTCTCAACCGTCGGCGTCCAATGCGCGCTCATATCAAGCCCGACCTGTTCGGCCAGTCGATCGGCGTGATCCGGCGCCTTTGAGCGGCGTTCGTGCGCAAGCTCCAGAGCGTTGACACTCTGGCCGACGCAAAAGGCGAAAAGCCGAGCCATCGACTCGCGATCCGCTTTCACCAACCAGTCCCAGAGATCGTCCGATTTCTTCGGCAATCGCAATTGCCAATGGCCCTGCGCCTCATCATGCGCCCGCGCCGTAGCGCTATCGGCGAGGCCGGGGGCATAGGGGCCAAGCGGCGCGGATTTGACGTCGATCTCGATACAGACGTCGAAGCGGCCGGAAGCGTAAAAACTCTTCAACGCCAGCGCATGGGTCGCCGCGAGAAACGCAGCCTCCGGATCATTAGCGAGGGCGGCGCGCAGCGCCAGCGTGCGATGGGCGGTGAGGTCACTCAACAATCGGTCGGAGAGTTTTGACGAGACTTCCGTCTCGTCCTGGTCGGCCGCGGTTTCCTCGGGTTTGCAGACTGCGCCGTCGCCCGCAGGCTTTAAGGCGGCCACAGATCCCGTGGACTCGCCAGCGGCCGACGCGCCGGCGGGCTCCTCATCTTCGGGGCGGACAAAGCCGCGCTCGACCTTTAAGGCCCCATCATAGTCGATGCTGACAAAAATCCCGGCGCGCGAGAGTTCGGTCGGATCGTAGATGGCGGGCCGCTCGTCAACCGCCGCCATCTCCTTTTCGAGTTCGGCGAGCCGACGGTCGACCTCTTCGGGAAGATCTTCCGCGCCCTCGTGTTCGTCCGACAACGCGTCATATTCGGCGAGCGCAACGTCGTAACGCGCCTGCTGTTCCTCCGAGACCGGCGCGTAGCTCGCCGGCAGCCGCCGCAGCCCATTCGTGTGGCCATAGGGAAAATCGATCGCGATCTCCGACCATTTCCAGCCTTCGGCGCGAAGCGCGTCGGCGGCTTCCGCGAGCTTTTCCCGTGCGAGACGGTCGAGCAGCGCCACATCCTGCAGCCAGCCGCCATGATCCTGCTGGAAGAGATCGCGAAGGATGACCCCGCCCGCCGCCTCATAGGCTTCAACGCCGACGAAGACCGCGCGCTTGTCCCCCGCCTTCACCGCGCCTTCGGTCAGCAGGCGCCGGATCGTGTAGGGCTCCTTGTTGTAGGAACGGTTGAGAGTCTCCCAACCTTCCTCTTGCCGCGCATGGTCGTCGGTGACGCAAAAGGCCATGAGCTGCTCGAGGCTCAATTCTTCGGCGACGTAAAGGTCGAGCAGCTTCTGGCTCGCCGCTGCGAGTTTCAGTCTCTGTCGCACCACCGGCGCGCCAACGAAAAAGCGCGCGGCGATCTCATCAATCGTGACGCCCTGATCCTGCAAATTCTTGAACGCCCGAAACTGATCGAGCGGATGCAGCGCCTCCCGCATTGTGTTCTCGGCGAGCGAATCCTCCTCCTCGATCCCGTCGGTTTTCACGATGCACGGAACGGGCGCGTTTTTCGCGAGGCGCTTCTGCTTGACGAGCGATTTAAGCGCCGCGAGACGTCGCCCGCCCGCGCTGACCGCGAATTGACCCCTTTCGGCACCCTGGTCGTCCACGATCGGCCGAACGCTCAAGGACTGCAACAATCCCCGCCTTGCGATATCCTCGGCCAGATCCTCGACGCTCACCCCAGCCTTGATCCGGCGAACATTCGCGTCCGACGCGACAAGCTTGTCGAGCGCGATATCCCGCGCCGCCGTCAAAACAATCTTCGACATGTCCCTGAACTCCGCGACGGATGGGCGAGAGCCTCTCTCTCATCCTCTGCTCCGTCGAAAAGCCCAAAGGGCTCTCTCGCTTTCAGGTGCCCCCCCAGCCGCCGCAACCAGGCACGTTCCGCACCTCGGCGCCCGCCCGCGCGTAAGCCTCGGCGACCGCGGCGAGTGGCGCATAGGACAGCGCGCGCCAGGGCGGCGGATCGGCCGGCTTGCCGATCGCGATCATCGGACCACGAAGCGCGAGGTCCGCGACCTTTCCGAAATCGACCATGCGGCTGTCGATCACGGGCAAGCCCGCCGCGATCGCCGCAGCTTTGACCGGCTCGCAATCATAGCCGCTCAGCCAGCCGGTCTTGTAATGCAATGAAAACCCGCCTCTTCCGATGAAGAGATGCCCGCCTTCAGTGGCGAGGCCCTTGGCGATCGTCTCGTCGTAATTGTCGGGTCATGCGCGAAACCTCCACGACGGGCGCGCGGGAGCCTCTCTCTCGCTTTCCCTCCCGTCGTGAAGCGCCCCCCGCTCTCGTTCTTCGCAAAAGCATCGGTGAAGGGCCCGGCGCGCGGCTGCGGGTGGCAGACTGTCCCGCCTTCGTCGCTTGACCGACGATAGCCTTGCTTTGGGTGCGCCGCGGCGCGACGCGCAAGCCGGCCAAGTCTAATAAACTGGCAAAACTTCCCGAAAATGCCCTTGGCAGCCGCGCGGGAATCTATGACAGTGCGGGGGCGGTGTCGTGACTTTTCCGGGGCAAAATGATCGGCGGCGGGCCAAAGCGGTCGCGTAAGGCGGATGAAGTGCGGGGGAAGGCTGAGGCGGATCGACGACGCCGGCTCATGGTCGTCACGATCGCTGATCGGCTCGAGTCGCCCTATCTCGCAAACCTTGCGAATCGACTGATCGCTGAACAGGCGAAGAGCGACTTGTCGAAGCCGGAATTCGCCGAATTCGTCGGCATGTCCGGTTCGCAATTTCGCTATGTGCGTCGCCGGCTTGGCAACCCATCCATCACGATGTTGGCGGAAATCTCGAAAAAGCTTCGCGTCACGCTCTACGAGTTGCTCGAAGCCAAGCCGGCTCGCGACCGTAAGAATCCGTCCGCACTAAAAATGATCGAGACGATCGGCGCCGTCGTGAATGAGCGCTTTCGCAAGAGCGCCATGACCAAACAGGAATTCGCAAAGTTTCTGAACGTTTCTCTGCCGCAGCTCTATCTCATCACCGATGGCGTATCGAACCCGTCGCTGCTCGTGCTCGTGGAACTTGCGGAACGATTGGACACCAGCTTGTGGGAATTGCTCGGCGTCGAGTCGCCCCGCAAAGCGGCGAGCGGCGCCAAACGCGCGGCGACACAAAACACCGCGCCAGTTGCGCGGCTTCCATCTCAACGAGGAGCATGAGGAAAGAGCGTGCAAGGGCCATTTCGTCGGTTTTCGTTACCTGAGGAAGGCAACAAAATGACCCATCGCTGCCATTGTCACGGCTGCAGTCGAGCTGAATCTATGTCAACTTTGGTAACAAACTTTTGCTTATCAAAACCCTGATTTTCAACGGCGCGGCGATTGTTGCAACGTCTTGATTCATGCTGAGGCTCGCTTCGTGGAGCTTGACTTTCAGGGCCAAGACAGCAAGTTGCGGCCTCATGGGGAAGCGATCTCCCCATTAGGCAACATGCCCAAGCATCGCGTCCAACCCATTCTCTGGGGACGCTACAGGCATGTCTACTCTTCCCCATCTCATCGACGACAATGTAACGCGCCCGCCCGCCGCGCCGCACTCGCCGACGCCGGACGCGCCTGCGCATGGCGTGTCGCTGGCGGAAGCGGCTCGCGTCTGGGCGCGCGTCGCCATACTGAGCTTCGGCGGGCCCGCCGGACAGATTGCGGTGATGCACAGAATCATCGTCGATGAAAAAAAGTGGGTGCCCGAAAGTCGCTTTTTGCACGCGCTCAATTACTGCATGTTGCTGCCCGGCCCGGAAGCGCAGCAACTCGCCACTTATATCGGATGGCTGATGCACCGCACCGTCGGCGGCCTCGTCGCCGGCGGTCTTTTCATTCTCCCCGGCGTTGTTGCGATCATGGCGCTGAGCGTCATCTATGCGCTCTGGGGCGGCGTTGGAATCGTCGGAGCGCTGTTTTTCGGATTGAAGGCAGCAGTCTTGGCGATTGTCCTCGAAGCCGTCGTCCGCATCGGCAAGCGCGGGCTGAAAACCACCGAAATGCGGCTTCTGGCTGCCGCTTCCTTCATTGGAATTTTCTTTTTCGCCGCGCCGTTCCCAGCCGTCATCCTTGCGGCGGCCGGGGTCGGCTATGTCGGCGCGGCGTGGGGTGGTCACGCCTTCGCAGCGGTCGGACACAGGGCCGCGCATGAGGACGGGGAAAGCCTTCTCGGCAATGAAACGCCCGCGCATGCGCGGCCTTCAGCCAAGCGCGCGCTGCGAGTGAGTCTGATTTGGTTGGCGGTCTGGCTCGTCCCCGTCGCCGTCCTCCTACTGGCCGCCGGCTCCGATAACGTCTTCTCCCAAATCGCCGTGTTCTTCAGCAAAATGGCGGTCATCACCTTCGGCGGCGCTTACGCGGTTCTCGCTTATGTCGCCCAACAGGCTGTCGACGGATACCATTGGCTCACGCCAGCCGAGATGCTCAACGGGCTCGGCATGGCGGAGACCACGCCCGGCCCGCTCATCATGGTCTTGCAGTTCGTCGGGTTCATGGCGGCGTTTCGCTCGCCAGGCGACATGCCGCCGCTGCTTGCGGGCGTGCTCGGCGGCCTTCTCTCGACCTGGGTCACTTTCGCGCCGTGCTTCCTCTGGATATTTCTCGGCGGCCCATGCATCGAAAAAGTCCGCGCCAACAAGGCGCTGTCCGGCGCGCTGGCGGCAATCACCGCCGCTGTCGTCGGGGTCATCCTCAACCTCGCCATCTGGTTCGCCATCCATGTCATTTTTCGTGAGACCGTCGCAGTGACCACCTATGGACTGACCTTCGACCGGCCGGTTCTCGCCAGCATCGACTTTTGGAGCTTCGCTTTCTCCGCCGCTGCGGCGCTCGCAATTTTTTGGTTCCGAGCAGGCATGCTTCCGACTTTGGCCGCCTCCTGCATCGCAGGAATGGGCCTATTCCTCGCGGGGGCGCTTTAAAGATGCGCCAAAAAGGAAGCCGCTCAGCGCCGATCGTGCGTTCATGACGCGATGCGCATTCAAAAATGAAATCCAGGGAGGATGAAACGATGGACGATATCGGCCGGAGGCTATTCATCAGCGCTGCCGCGACGGCAGGAACATTGCTGGCGTCGAAGTCCAGTCTAGCGAAGGAGGAAGCCGCTCCCGCACGCAAGGGCGTCGTTCACGCCCCCAAGCCGCTCCCCTTTGATCCGCAGAAACTTCAAGGTCTATCCGAAAAAATTCTCGTTTCACATTACGAGAACAATTACGTCGGCGCAGTCAAACGATTGAACGCGATCTCAGAGCAACTGGCGGGGCTCGATTTTGAGAAGGCGTCGGGTTTCCAAATCAACGGACTGAAACGCGAGGAACTCATCGCGACCAACTCGATGATTCTGCATGAAGTCTATTTTGCAGGCCTCGGCGACGGCAACGAACCCGCTGCGGCTCTCAACGACGCCATTGAGCGTGATTTTGGCTCCTTCGAACGCTGGCGTTCGGAATTCATCGGCATGGGCAAGGCGCTCGGCGGCGGTTCCGGCTGGGTCATTCTCGCCTATGACAAGCATGGCAAGCGGCTGATCAATTCTTGGGCGAACGATCACACGCAAATCATCGCCGGTGGCGACCCGGTGCTCGTCCTCGATATGTTTGAACACGCCTATCAGATGGATTACGGCGCGAAGGCTGGCGAATACGTGAAAGCGGTCATGGCGGCAATCAATTGGTCGAACGCCGATCAGCTTTATGAGCGTTATAGCAAAGCATAATATGAAAGCCGCCTAGCTCGCGCAGCGAGCGCATAATGCGTAATGTGAAAACCTCGAAGCCCGCCGCCTCCGGCGGGCTTTTGCCTGTTCCGCTCATCTCTCAAATTGGCGCGATTTTTCGTGCCGATTCCGTGTCCCACGAAGGTTACAGAATGGCGCCAAGCAGCCGTTCATTCCTCGGTAATGCGTTTAAAGGCTCCGGCGCGATCCCCAGCCACGGTCTTGTAGAGCCTGTCGAAGTCCTGACCCTTTGCGACGCAGTAGAGGATTCGAACCGTGATTTCGGGGTGTGCGGCGCGCAGTTCACGTGCGGCCTTTAGGCCAGGTCCATCGTTGTCGGCATAGATCGTGAGCCTCGTCACGTCGCTGGGCCAATTGACGACGCCGAAACGGTCGGCGCCAAGCGTCGCCCATACAGGCTCGCTGAATAGCAATTGCGCGGCCCATGCCTTCTCGAAACCTTCGGCGATCCCAAGGGAGGGAGTGACCGGTGCGAGGCGGAGCATAGACGCGCCAAGCGGGCCGATCGTGCGCCGAGGAAATTCAACGTCGGCTTTGCGCCGGCCGCGCGGATGTAGCAAGGTGAGTTGAACGCCAACGATTTCGCGCGACGGCGCCTGGGCGGCGGCGACAAGACAGGGCAGGGCGCTTCGCGGCCGCTCTTTGTCGTAACGATAGGAGGGCAGGAAGCGGATTGACGCCGGCGGCGTGGTCGGTAGACCGCGCTCCGCTAAGAAGCCCTCGGCAATCGTCCCCTTAACGGGCACCGCCGATTGCCAGATTCGGCGCGCATAGACGCTCGTGGTTTTCGGCGCCGGCTTATCGTTGAGCGGCGGTCGATCTGTGATTTCGGCGCGCGCGTTCGGGTCAACGGCGTTGATGGCGGCGATAACATCGCGCGGATCACAGCCGGCGAAGCAATGCAGGATCACGCCCTTGTCGCCGTCGTTGACGCTGAGCGAGGGCCGTCGATCGCCGCGTTGCTTTCCATGAGTCTTGACCGGACAATGGCAGAGATAGCCACGTCCCTCGCGTCGCCCGCCCAGGAGCTGAGCGACGGCATGGGCGCTTGCCAGCATCGCTATCGCGGTCGAGCGCCGCGCGCCGCTTCGATGAGGATCTTCGACGGGTGGGGAAGGTCGGCCGCAGCCCAAAGGCCGCGCTTTGCTTTCGACGCCTCACTCTCGGCGACGCCGTATTCAAATTTCGTCGGCTTGCCGGCGGCGTCAGTCGCCGCGAACGCGAAGCCCTGCGTAATAAGCACGGTTCCGAGGTCGAGTGAGTTGCTCCCGATATGGACGGCGCAAACCGAGAAGATGACTGGTGGCGCGCCAGCCTGCGCAATCGCGGTACATCGGGGTTTCGCGTCGCGAACGAGCGCCGCAAGATAGGCGACCGACGCTTCGCCGCAATCGGTTCGATTCTGCGCAGCATTCGTGAAAAACGTCCCACGAATGCAGCTTTGAACGCCATAAAGGCGGAACGCCTGACCGTTCGCGGACCAACTGTCTCCCGTCTGAAAGGTGACGCCCGATTGCGGGAATTCGAACACGGGGAGCGTAGGTGGCGTCCGCGTCTGTGCGTTGCCGAGCGCGGGGAGCGCCGTCGATGCGACGACGAGGACAAGGACGAGTCGTAATACTGCGCGCATGATTATCATCAGGCCAGATTTGGCGGAAGTTGTACAGGCGCATTGCCCGGCGTCGGCGGAATAACGCCATTCGGCGTCGTGCCGTTGCCGGGGCACTCAGTGCCGTTATTGTTGCCGCCATTGCCCGGCTTACAGCTGGCAGCTGCCTGTTTGATCTTGTTCTGGATCGCGCCACCCCAGGAGCATATCGACTGGTTATTTCCGTCGAGGTTTGCAGAGCCGTTCGCGAGAGTCGCATTTGTTGCCCGCACGCCGCCATTGCCTGCGGTTGGGCAAGCCCCGCCGTGTGACTGCATGAATGCGATGTCGCTTTTGCAGATCAGCTGACCGAACTGGAAGCAGGCCATCAACATACCTGATGTGACGGGCGTTCCGTCGATATTGCGATTGTTGGCGAGCGTCGTGTAGCCGCCGCGTGTATTGGAATTGCCGACCTGCTGCGCCCAGGTGCACACCTGCTGTTGCATCGGGAGGCGCAGATATTCATCGGACGTCATGCCTTGCGGAAGATTCCCGCGTGTAAGCTGAAGGACGCCAAAGTTGTTGCCATTCGACTCGCAGGTATTGCCCCCAGACTCGGCCATCGCCGCTCCGCCAAAATTGCATGCGTTGCTTTTCAGTGTGTCACTGGCGCTGTCGCAGTTTTGGATTGCAGTGGCGACGTCGGACGCGGAATAATGCTGATTGGTGCAGCCCGCCGCGAAAAACGCCTCGACCGGCGAGCCGCCCGCCGTGGTAAGCAACGCTGCGATTGTGAATGAGTGGCGTCGCATTTCGGGCCTCTTGCGGGAAACGGCTATCGGAGATTGACGCGAACGGAAAGCGCGGTCTTCTGACCGGCGGAAACGTCGGTGAAAGAAATTGCGCGCGACACGGGGTCGAACGACGCGATGGTCATGTATTGCGAATTTGCATTGGATGACGCGTCGTAGCCGGCATTGCCGCGTACCGACGAAATCGGCAGCGTCGTATCGGCGACAACCTGCACCTTTCCACCGACAACTTCGGCGATGCGGACCGGGCAAATCAAGGCGTTCTCAGCCGCGGAGCTCGATTCGCAGCCGTCATTGATCGCAGATACGACATAGGAGCGACCGTTTCCCGAGAAAGTCGCCGTCCAGACTTGCGCGATCGATTTTAGGTGAGCGCTCGGAGCCGCCCGCTGCAGGGCGTTGCGGCTCGCTTGAAGCTGCGGCAGCTTGTCGGCCCAAATGACGCTTTGCAAGTCGCCGGCGCCGACAAGCGAAAATTCCTGAGCGATAAGGCGATGTGATTCAGCTTGTGCGGCGCCGGCGGTGAACGGAATGAGAAGCGCGATGACGGTTGCAGCGCTCATGACGACCTCCTTCACATTGCCAGCCAATGCCATGGATACGGCGGGACCGCGCGGCGGCGTCAAAGGCGCAAAGCGCCGACAGAAAATCCGAGGGTCCGCTTGTGGAGACGGATTTTGTGATTGACGCTCATAGCCGCCCGCTCGCGCTATCATCCGCATGGTCGGCCTTGATCGCGAGGGAAGGGTGATGTGCTGCATGGCGTGGCTCCTTTTCATCAGCCGCTGACGGCGCGCTACCGCACCGCATTCTCCGGGTGAAGTGGCACGGATTGAGCGCAGCGGTCGATCTCTTGATGCGACACAGTGTAGCGCAGGCGGATCGTGCGCGTCGGAACATCGTAAGCGGCATAAGTGACGGTCGCGGTCGAGTCCTCAGCCGGCGCGCCAGGCGTCTTCTCGACAAAGCATGCGGCGCCGTCGATGGCGCTGTAGCTGTTGTTTTCAAACGTCGCGAGACGCGACGGGCAAACCTTGATTCGGATACCTTGTGTTGGCGACGGATACTCGTCGGTGCACAGGTAGGGCGTGCTGAGCACGCTGAAGGCGACGAGTTTCGTCTGGAAATTGATCGAGAAGTGCCACTCGCTGGCGCCGCGATTGCCAACAGCGATGCTCATATTGAGCCCACCAGGATCGATGGTCGCCGACTTCCTGTTGCTCTCATCGAGCCTGTCCTGCCAAAGCGACGCGAATGATTCGGCTTCGCCGCGCGGGAACGTAAGGTCCGAATAGGCGACGGGGCGCCAAGTTCCCGGGTCCGCCGTGTAGGTCTGCGCGATTGCAACGGCGGAGTAACAGCCAACAAGAAGGATCGCGGCGCTCTTGGCGCGCAAAAGCTCCCAACAATTCATTGCGGGCACTTCGGCAGGACAAGGCGCAGAACGGAAATCGCCGCTTTTGCAGAGCGATACAGAACGTAGCTCAGCAAGAACATCGGGAGAGCTTCAAGCAACGCGGCGCCATTCTTTCGCAAGCGCGTTTCCGTCCCGGGAAAAAATACAGCGTTCAACAGAAATTCGATCGGAAAGAGGAACCAGCCAAAAACCTGCAAGGGCTGCTCGTCCAGCCACTGCACCACCGCCATCGCGCCGACGGTCATCACAATGATAGCGCCTTCAATGAGGCCTAACGACCGAACGGCAGGCTCGTAATAATGGTTGTTTGGTTCATTATTCGACATGAAACGCCCCGCCTGACTGGTTGTCGCGCGCGGTCACGAATGCGCCCGCCGCAACGACGCGCCTCGAAAGCTTAATAGCGCACTTTTTTGGAGATTGCCATTTTATTAGATGCGCGTTACAGGAGGGGCGACTCCACGGGAGTTTCGCCATGCGGAAACTTTTGCTGCCTGCCCTGTGTTGCGTGTTCCCAGCGTTAAACGCCCACGCACAAGAGCACGGCGCGCGCATAAGCGCGCCGACCGCAGTGATCGCGAGGGCTGAAGGTGTTCATCAGGATGCGCCGACCAAAGTTGTGCCAGAGAGGTTCGGGCGGCTCGTCGCCGTTGACGCAGCGGCACAATCGGACATCCCCGTCGCTCAGCCTCCCGCCAAGATGCGTCAGCCGTCGATCGACGCGGCGCTGACCGGCGAGGGTGCTCTCCCTGAGCGCTGTGAAAGTGCGATGGACGACGCGAGCCTGCGCGATCTCGTCGCGCGCGAGGCGACAAGCGTCGGCGTCGATGGAAAACTAGCGCTCACGATTCTTTCGCTCGAATCCAATGACGGAGCGGACTTAAATTCACGCAAGGGCGCGCGCGGCCCCCTGCAGCTGATGCCGGACACAGCGGCCCAATATGGCGTTCACGACATATGCAATCCGGCCGAGAATGTGCATGGAGCGATGCTCTTCCTGAGAGACCTCAGCGCACAATTTGGCGGGAATTTGATGCTCATCGCCGCCGCTTATAACGCCGGGCCCGAGCGGGTCTACCAATCGCGCGGCGTGCCCGCGATTGCGGAGACGGTGCGCTACGTCGCGAACGCAACCAACAAGTATTACGGCCTTGAAGGGGCTTCGACGCGGCAGGCCGGGGGCGTGGCCAAGCAATCGAGATTTCACGCGCCGTCCATTCAAGAGACTACGGAGAAGCCAAAGGCTGATTCCAAAGGACCGCAATGGATCGGCGGCTCGGTGCTTTACGTCAGCAGCGACGATCAGGAGAACAGAAATGAACTTTTGGAGTAGGCGCGATTGTCTGTTGCCGAGTTTGATTATCTGCATTTTGATTTTTGCGGCAAGCGACCCGGCGCTAGCCTCCTCCGCAACTTTTCAGCCGCTCAACACCGCGCTGTCGAGCGTTCTCGATTTTATGACGGGGACCTTCGCTACCACAGCCGCAACGGTCGCCGTCGCGGCGGTCGGGTATCTCGCGCTCACATCGCGCATTCCGTGGGGATGGGCGTTCTCCGTCGTCATCGGCGTCGCGCTGATCTTCGGGGCAGCGCAGGTCGTCACGTCACTCACCGGCGGGATGGGGGGACGCTGATGGCTTTTAGAAGGCCCAAACTAGACCCTCTCGTTGGCGGCCTGACGCGGCCGCCTATGATGCTCGGCGTTCCCTATGTGCTGTTTGTTCTTGAATGCTGCGTTGTCGTGCTGATCTTCATCAACACGAAGAATCTGCTGATGTTCCTGCTGTTTCCGCCGATCCATGCCGTGGCCTATGTGCTCACGGTTCGGGACAATCGCTTTGTCGATGTGATCCTGACGCGCTTCGGCAAGTGCCCGATTACCCGCAATCACCGATTTTGGGGCGGCGACTCCTATCAGCCATAAGGTGGCGACGTGGCGAAACTCGCAAAGCACATTCTGCGGTCTCTAACGTTCGGCGCGATCGAGGCGAAAGAGGCCGCGATTGCGAAGCATATTCCCTATCTGCGCCACATAGAGGAACAGATCGTCAAAACCAAAGACGGTCATTTCCTCATGGTCGTGAAAATCGGCGGCTTTTGCTTCCAGACGGCCGATCAAGCCAACATCGACATGCGGCTCTCTGCGCGCAACACACTCCTGCGCGCGATGAACGATAGCCGCTTCGCCGTCTATTGCCACACGATACGCCGGGAGGTCGTCCCCGAAATCGGCGGCGCTTTCGACAACTGGTTCTGCCGGGAGCTGGATCGCCGCTACATGGCGGGACAAGCGAAAAAACGTATGTTTGTCAATGATCTCTATCTGACGATCATCCGGCGCGGCTTCGTCGGCAAGGTCGGTATGGCGGAGAGGGCCGCGACTCTCTTCCGCAAGGGCTTCGGCGTCGACACAAAGGAAATCCAGCGCGAGGCGATCCGCGAGCTGAAGGACACGACGGCGAACTATTGCCGGGAGATGGCGAGCTATGCGCCGCGCACCCTCGGCTGTGTGATGCGAAAAGGCGTCGTCTGCTCTGAAATCGCCGAGTTTCTGGCGATGCTTATCAATGGCGGCGCGCCGCTGAGCCTCGCGCTGCCGCGCATGCCGCTCGACGCCTATCTCCCGACAAAGCGCGTCACCTTCGGAAAAAAGGCGTTGGAGCTGCGCGGGGCCTCATCGGCCAATACGCGGTTCGGGGCCATGCTCTCGGTTCGCGAATATCCCGCCTATACGGGGGCGGGGATGCTCGATGGGCTGCTCCGCATTCCCCATGAACTGATCGTATCGCAGTCCTTCGCCCTCGAAGACCGCGCGCCGGTCATGACGCATCTTGCGAAGGTCGAGCGCCAGATCAAAGCCTCCGACGAAGCCGGAACGGAAGTCGAAGCGGCGATCACAATCGCCCGCAATGAGCTGGTCACCGGCGCGACGGTGCTCGGCTACCATCATCTGACGGTCTGCGCGCTCGGCCGCACGATCCGCGAGATGGAATCCTGCGTGCAGGCCGCGACGCAGGAGCTGCAGAATTTCGGGACGATCATCGTTCGCGAAGACATGAACGCTGAGCCTTGCTTCTGGGCGCAGCTGCCGGGAAATTTCGGCTACATCGCGCGCCGCTCGCTGATTTCTTCGCGCAATTTCGTCGGCTTTGCGTCGCTTCACAATTTCGCGGTCGCTCAGAAGGACTGGAATCGTTGGGGGCCGGCAATCTCGGTCCTGGAGACGACGAGCCAGACGCCCTATTGGTTCAACTTCCATCGACGGCAGGTTGGCAATTTTACCGTCGTCGGCCCGACCGGCTCCGGCAAGACCGTCGGGCTCGGCTTTCTGCTCGCGCAAGCGATGCGTGTCACGCCGCGCCCGCGCGTCGCCTTCTTCGACAAGGATCGCGGCGCCGATCCGCTGATCCGGGCGATGGGCGGCTCCTATGAGGTGCTGGCGCCGGGCGTGCCAACCGGCTTCAACCCGCTGCAACTGGTGGGGTCTGCAGAAGACCGCGCCTTTCTCCACGACTTGCTGAGCTTCATGGTCCGGCCACGCGATGGCTCGGACCTGTCGGCGCAACAAATCAGGATTATCGAATGCGCGGTCGACCAGATTTTCTCGATTCCCGCGCGCGAGCGCCGGTTTTCCGACGTTACGCAATTGCTGCGCGGCGCCGAACGAATGGGGCAGGACGATCTCGCGTCGCGCTTCGATGTCTGGACCAAGGCGCGCGGCTGGCTGTTCAATAATGACGTCGATCGCTGGTCGGCCACAAACGGCGTCTTCGGCTTCGACATGACGAAAGTGCTCGAAGACGACGATATTCGCACCGCAGCGCTCGGCTACATTTTCCACCGCATTGAAGCGATGATGGATGGCGCACCCATGATGCTGTTCATCGATGAGGGATGGAAAATCCTGACCGACGACAAGTTTGCGTCCTTTCTCAACGACAAGCTAAAAACCATCCGTAAGCTCAACGGCATTGTCGGATTCGGAACGCAGTCGGCGAAAGACATTATCCAGTCGCCCATGGGGCACACGCTGCTCGAACAAACGCCGACGAATATCTTCTTCCCGAATGCGAAGGCGGATCACGCGAGCTATGTCGAAGGCTTCAAGCTGTCGGAACGCGAATTCGAATGGGTTCTCAACACCCACCCCGACTCCCGTCAGTTTTTGATCAAGCATGACCAGGACTCGGTCATCGCGCGTCTCGATCTTTCGGACATGCCCGATTTTGTGAAAGTGCTCTCGGGCAATGTCGAGACGGTCGCCGAATGCGAGGAATTGCGCGCGCGGGTCGGGAATTATCCGCGCATCTGGGTGCCCATCTTCTGCGATTGGACCGAAGCCCGAAAGGAGGTCGCCGATGCGGCTTAGCCATGGCGTCGCCGTGGCCGGCTTCTTGTGGGCCGCCACGGCGGGAGCGGTCGTGCCTGTGATCGATCCGCCACGCGAGGGGACGGAAAAGAGCATCGCGGACTGCATGAAGAAGGCGCGGGTCTATAAGGACCAGACGCTCGAGCCGTCTAAGGGGATCACAAAGAGCCACAATACGCCCGGTTCAGCGGCCGGCTCCGTGCCGCCTGCGGGCCGCGCTGATGTGTCGGGTTCGCGGGCCGACGCGTCCGGCGGTTCGCTCTCCAATATGGATCTCAGCAATCTGACGCCGGCGCAGCCGGCTAATGGCTCGGCGGCCTATACGCCGCAATCCCTGAATTTGAAGACGTCGGCGCAAACGGTTTCATCGCTGCAAAATATGGCGCCAGCGCTCGCCTCGAATACGTCGGAACAACGCTACGCGTCGCTGGCGATCGGCGCGCTGCCGCTCGCGCAAGGCGCATGGGACCAAAACAGCCAAGCGAGATCGAATAATGGCGCGCTTTGGAACCAGCTGATTATGGCCGGGCTTCTGACCACGCAACTCGTGAATCAGCGCAACGTCAATGTCACAGGCGGCAGCAGTTACGCCGCCAATATTTTTAGCTTCGACCCCGCACGGGCGACATTCGTCGACCCGCGTGTGTCGCCTCAATAGGGGAGTGCGCTCATGAAGACTCTGCTTTTCATTTGCCTCGCATTACTCGCCGGCGCCGGCGCCGGCGCCGCCCATGCGCAAATGGCGGTGCATGACAATCCAACATTTATGCAAGCGCAGCAAACAGCGTCGCATACGGCGCAGATCATGAACTCGAATGAGAAAATATTGAACACGGTGAACCAGACACTCGCGGCCGTCACCGGAAACCGCTCAACCGGGTCGCTGTCCTCGATGGGCCTTGGCGGCGGCTTTCAAATGTCGAGCGTGCCGGAGCTGGGTTCGCTTCTTGGCGGCGGCCTGTCGATGAACGGCCTCGGCTCCTATGGCGCGCTGGCGTCGGATATCATCAACGGGCTCAATCTTGTCAAAACGCTCACCGGCGGCTCGTCCGCCGGGGCGCCGACCGACCAAGCCTATTCGGGCGCGGTCAACACATCCGCGGCGGTTACGGCGGCGGTGGCGGGCGGACAGGCGGCCTCCACCGCGCGCTCCTCGGCCTTCCAGGGCGCGCAAGGCCAAATCGGCTCGTCCGCCGACATCAAGGCCTCGGTCGATCAAAACTCGCAGATACAGACGCAGACGGGGCTGACGATCAATGAGCTGATCGGCTCCGTGAATCTCACCAACGCGTCGCTCAATGCGCAGCAACAGCAGGATCTGGCGGCGCAGTCGAAACTCTCGAACATGATGTCGTTCGATGCGTCAAAGGCGACGCTGGTCGGGCAGTGAGAAAGGGCAGGCGAATGCGGCGATGGTGGATAAGATCGGCGCTTGTCGCCGCCCTGGCGGTCGGGACGGTTGCACTTTCGTCCTGCGCGCACAGGGATTTGATTGCGCCCTGCACACGCGATAGCAGGATGACGTTCGGCGCCGCCTATGCCGACGATTGCGGGCCGATGCGCCCTGTCAATCGCTGAGGCCGCGCCACCATGGATATGGTGACGCAGCTCTTTCAGAGGGTCGACACGATCGCGGTTAGCGCCATTGAAGTGATCTACGATTCGATCGCGACCGAGCTGCTTCCCGTCTTCACCGTCGCTTTGACGGCTTACATCGCATATTGGGGCTATGAAATGGTCTACGGCCGCGCGCCGCTGACAGCGGGCGCGTTTCTGTGGCGAATCTTTCGGATCGGCCTGATTTACGCCGTTGGCTTTTACTGGAGCGATTTTTCGGTGCTCGTCGTCGAGGTGTTTACGAAGACGGCGAACGGAATCGCGACGGCCATTTGCACGGGAACGGGAGGCACGTCGTGCGGCGCGCCGGAAACGACCGGCGCGGCCCAGCTCTCGAATTTGTTTTCGACCGCGATGCAAGCGGCAAAGGTGATCGCCGCTTCCGGCGGATGGGGAGCCGCAATCGGACTTTCGCTAATGGCGATTGTCCTGGTTCTGCTCACAGTGATTTTCGTGGCGCTCGCGATCACCTACGTTTTGGTCGGCAAGATTGCGCTCTTCATTCTGCTCGGGCTCGCGCCGCTCTTTATCGCAATGGCGCTATTCGAGTTCTCGTCGGCTCTCTTTTCCGGCTGGCTGCGGACCTGCGCCCAATACGCAATCGTTCCCGCGATTGTCTATGGCGTTCTCGGCTTTCTGCTCACGCTGATGACGGCGACGGTCAACAATCTCAGCGGGATCACAGACGTGAGTTCAGGTCTGACGGTCATCGCGCCGTTTCTGATTTTGTGCCTTGTGGGATCGTTCATCTTGCCGCTCTCCCTGTCGATCGCCGCGTCGATCGCCGGCGGACATGCGTTGCACAACGCCTTGCCCGGGACTGCTATGCGCGGCGTGAGAGATTATGCGTATTGGCGTATCGCGCGAGGCTGGCGAAATGGCGGCGGCGCGCGGTCGGAGCCGCCCGCGCTCCCGCCCCCACATGCAACCATAACCCAAGGGGCGGCGACAATTTCGCCCGGGGCGGGCAGTCGCGACTTTTCCGCCGATCCACGCGCCGAGCAAGTGGCGGGCGCGCTGATCGAAGCCCGCGTCGCGCAAGCGCGCGCCCGAAATCGTGAAGGCTGAGGCAGATGCAAATCGAGGCGGGAAACGGGGTCGACCAGCCCCTCGTGAACGAGTCCTACTTTCACGACGGCGCGCGCTGGGAGCGGGATATTTACCGGCGTCTCGAGATTTCAAGAAATGTCTGGCGCGTCGTCGCGGTCGCGGCGCTCGTTTGTCTTGCGATCGGGCTGCTGACCCTGCTGTCGCTGGTTCCACTCAAATCAACCGAAGTCGTGACGTTGCTCGTCGACAAGGCGACGGGTTTTGTCGAGGTCGCCAAACCGCTTGAGGAGGGCGGCCCGATCTCGCAGCGCGAAGCGGTCACGCAAGCGAATATCGTTCGCTACATCCGCGCCCGCGAAACCTACGATCCGCCCGCCCTGCGGGACAATTTCGAGCTGGCGTCGCTGCTCTCAGCCGGACAGGCCAGCAAGGATCTGCAGGAAGCCTTTTCACCGAACAATCTCCATAATCCGGTGAAGCTTTACGGGATCGGCGGCCGCATCCGCGTCATCGTCCATAGCGTGAATTTCCTGTCGCAAGGGTGGATGGAGAACCCCAAATCGCCGGCGACGGCGGCCGTGCGCTTTACCACCGTTCGCACAAGCGACCGCGAGCGGCTCGAAGAGCACTGGGCCGCGAATGTGCGCTTTCGCTACACGGCGGAGCCGATGAAGAACGAATGGCGTTGGGACAATCCGCTCGGCTTTCAGGTCATCGAATATCGGAAGGACCAGGAGACTGTCGCGCCAATCGTCGGCGCGGCCCCGGTCGAAGCGCCGACCGTTGCGCCACCGACGGGAGCGCCCGCGCCATGAGAGCGATCTCCATTCATCTGGTGATGGCTATGTTTGCCGCCGCACCAGCTTTCGCCGAACAGGCGCCGCGCGCGGTCATTCAGGACTCACGTATTCGAACCGTGCCCTTTCAACGCGACAATGTCGTCGTGGTGCATGGCGCGCTCGGCGTCTCGACGATGGTCGCGTTTGGTGACGATGAACGCATCGAAACCGTCGCGATCGGCGATTCCGTCGGATGGCAGGCTGTGCCGGACCAGTCGAAGCGCTTTCTCTTCATCAAGCCGCTCGAACCCCACGCCGTCACCAATATGAACGTCGTGACGCGAAAACGCATCTACAATTTTCTCCTGCGGGCCGTCGATAATCGGGCGTCGGTGGTGTTCAAGGTCCGCTTCACCTATCCCGATGTCGAAGAGGATCAGCGTCTCTTGGCGCTCGCGAAAGCGAAGGCCGCGATGCCCAATTATCGCGCGCTCATGTCGCGGCCCGGCACGAATTTCGATTACACCTACAAAGGCCAGACCACGGCAAAGCCCGATTTCGTCTTTGACGACGGGATCAAGACCTATTTCCGATTCGGCGGTGAAGTCCCGGCGATCTTCCTCGTGAACCCCGATCGCGGCGAAACGCTCGTC
The DNA here is from genome assembly GCA_036560365.1 of Methylocystis sp. Classification (GTDB taxonomy): domain Bacteria; phylum Pseudomonadota; class Alphaproteobacteria; order Rhizobiales; family Beijerinckiaceae; genus Methylocystis. Next base: position 17,513 of record DATBRI010000031.1, on the reverse strand, counting down.
AATTACCGCCGCGAAGGCGAGATTATCGTGGTCGATAAGGTCGCCGGGCAATTCACCATGCGAAAGGGTGACGAGACGGCCTGCGTGTTCAATCTGCGCGCCGAGTCTGCACCACCGCCGGTCGCGCGGGAAGCCGATGTGCAGCCGCAATATCAAACAGAACACGCGCCGCAACCTTTCTGGACGCAGATTTTGGCGCCGGCGCAGGCCGCGTCATCGGCGCAATAGACGGAGGGAAACCGACATGGCTGCGGATTTCGATGAGGAGGGACGCCTCGCAGGCGAAACCATCACGCGCCAGTCGTCCAATCCGGGGATGGCGCTGGGCGCGCTTTTCTTCGCCCTCGCCGTGCTTGTCCTCGGCCTGTTCTGGTATGCGTCCGCGCGCAAGCAGAACCGGCCGCAAAACGTCGCCGAAGAAACATTCGCGACGGCGAGGTTGCAGCCGGGGCTCGGCTTCAACGCGACGCCGGCGCCCGCGCCGCCTCAAAACAAATTCGTGATCCCGCCGCCGGTCGTTGTGAATGATCCACCGCCCGCGCCGAAGGCGGAACCTTTCGACGATAGCGAAGCGAAGCGCCTCGCCGAACTGGAACGGCTGCGTAAGGAGGCGGAAGCGAAAATACAGGTGCGTCTGCGCTCGCCGATGCTGATCGTCAGCGACAAGGAAGGAGTCGCGAATGGCGATCCGTCAGAAGTGACGGCCGAAGACAAGGAGGAAGATCCGCATCGGCGATTTCTTGCGAATTCCGAGCATCAGGTGACGAAGGCTTACGCGGAAGAGGTCAGGCGGCCTGATGCCCTTGTCCCGCAAGGCTACATGATCCGGGCGACGCTGGAGACCGCGATCCAGTCTGATCTCGCGGGCATGGTGCGGGCAATTACAACGGAAGATGTCTATTCCTTTGATGGCCGCCGCGTGCTGATCCCGAAAGGAACGATGCTCACCGGCGAATATAAATCGGGTTTCGCCTATGGGCAGACCCGGGTTTTCGTCGTGTGGACGCGCCTGCTTCGCGCCGATGGCGTGTCGCTGATGCTGCAATCGCCGGGATCGGATGCGCTTGGTCGTTCGGGGCTAACCGGCGAGGTCGACACCCATTTCCTGCAACGCTTCGGCAGCGCCACATTGCTGACGCTGGCCGGCGGGGCCGCGCAATTCGCGTCGGCGCTCGGCCAAAACTACAATCAGTATCAGGGCCAGCAATTCGTTCTCGATCCGGCGTCGGGAACGCTGATTCCGCTCAATGCGGTGTCGCAGGGGCAAATCCTGCTGAACGCGCGCCAGATCGGCGCGCAGACGGTCGCGCAGAGCGTCACGCGCATGGCGCAGGAAGCCTTGCGCAACGACATCAAGGTTCCGCCGACAATCCATATCGACCAGGGAACGCCCGTGATCGTGTTTGTAAAACGCGATCTCGATTTCTCCGATCTCTACCCCGATCCTGTGAAAGAGGCGTTATATGAGCTTCGTCACCCCAAGTAAGCCGCAGGCGCTCGACGATGCGACGCGCCCGCTCTGGGAGACGTTGCCGGTCTACTTCCGCGAGGCTGCGCGTCCGATTCAGCGCTGGTTAGAAGATATTGACGTCATCGAAATCTGCGCCAACAGGCCGGGCGAAGTGTGGGTGGAAGCGCTCGGCAAGCCGCACATGGAGCGTTTCGACGTTCCCGAACTGACCGAGGAAGCGATCACGCGGCTTGCAACGCATGTCGCCGCCTCGACGCAACAGTCGGTCAATTCGTCGACGCCGCTGCTCTCGGCCGCGATGCCGCATGGCGAGCGCTTTCAGGGGGTGCTCGCGCCGGCGACGCCGCAGGGCGGCTCATTCTCGATCCGCAAGCAAGTCATCGCCAATCTGACACTCGCCGACTATCGGGCGCGCGGCGCATTCGACGGCGTCAAGGTTCGCGGTCCCAGGACGTTTGAGGCCGACGAATACCCGGAAATCGAGCGGGAGCTCGCCACTCTCCTCAAGGATCAATCGCCGGAGGGCATTCGACGCGCGATCGAATTTGCCGTCGTCAATCATGTGACGATGATTATTTCCGGCGGAACGTCATCGGGGAAAACGACGTTTCTCAATGCGCTGCTCAAACATGTGCCGGTGACGGAGCGTGTCGTATCGATCGAAGACACGCGCGAACTGAAACCGCCGCAGCCGAACTGGCTGCCGCTCGTCGCCTCGAAGGGCGGGCAGGGCCTCGCCGATGTGACAGTCCAGGAGCTGCTGGAGGCGAGCCTTCGCCTTCGTCCCGATCGGCTGTTCCTTGGCGAGATCCGCGGCGCGGAAGCCGCGACCTTCTTGCAGGCGGTGAATACCGGGCATCCCGGCTCGCTGACGACGCTGCACGCCGACAGCGCCTATGGCGCGTTTCAGCGGCTGGCGCTGATGACGCTGCAATCCAATCTGAAACTGACCAAGGAGGAAATCATCGAATACGTGCGTTCGGTGGTGCCGATGGTTATTCAGCTCCGTCGCCGCCCGACGCGCGGCGTCGCGGAAATCTATTTTCGCGGCTACGGCGCGCAATAGTTGAAAGGGCGGGTCATGCGCGCTCTCGCCTATGGGATCATCGGGATGATCGCGCTCGCCTGCGCCTTCTTCGCCTGGGAAGCGTCCTTCGCAGCGCTTATCGGCCTGCAAACCAAGTCATGGGAGCTGTGGCGACGTTTTTTGCATGGCTTTGAGCTGATCTTGCCCGCGCAAGTGGCTTATCAGCAATGGACGTCTCCCGTAGTTCATCAGCTCGCGATCAAGGCCATTCTAGGCGGGCTGATTGTGCTCGCACTCGTAACGCTCGGATTGGCGCAAGCCTTGGAGTCGCTCGGCGGGGCGCGCCAGCCGTCCGGCGGCGCCCGGCTGGCGACAGAACGCGATTTGCGCAAAGCGGGACTGCTGAACGGCCGGCCCGGCTATTCCGTCTTCCTCGGCCGCTTCAACGGCAAGGACATACGCTATAGCGGCGCCAGTCACATTTACCTCAACGGCCCGACGCGCTCGGGAAAGGGCGTCGGTTTCGTCCTCCCCAACGCGATCGAATGGCGCGGCTCCTTGATCGGCCTCGATATCAAACGAGAAATGTGGGACCAGATCGGCGCGGCCCGCGCCGCGCTGGGGCAGGACGTCTTCATGTTCTCGCCGGGCTCTGCGCAGTCGCATTGCTGGAATCCGCTCGATCTCGTGTCGCCATGGCCGGAACGGGCGACCGATGTCGCGAATATCGCGCACAGCCTGATTCCGCTGCCGCAGTCGGGCGATCCCTATTGGGCGGAAACCGCGCGCGGGCTGTTTGCGGGTCTACTGGCCTATGTCCTTGACGCGCGCGAGCCGCCGATCGAAGGGCGCACGATCAAGGCGGCGCTGAAAATGTTCAGCCGGGGCCGGCCGCTCGTCGCGGAGATGGCGAATATTCTGGCGAATGAGCCCGAACTCAACGCGTTCGTTCAGGACAAGTTTCGCCAGCATATCAGCCGCGAAGAAAAGCAGCGCCAGTCATTCGAGTCGCACATCGTCACGGCGCTGGAGCCATGGAACAATAGCCTGGTCGACGCGGCGACAAGCCGGTCCGATTTCAACATTGCAGAGCTGCGCCGCCGGCCGTTCACGATCCTGATCGGAACGCCCGTCGGAAACTTTACGGCCGTCGAGGCCGTCGTGCGTCTGCTCGTCCAACAGGTTCATGACGTTCTGCTGCGCAATCTGCCCGGGCTCGATGAACCGCATAAGCTGCTGCTGATGCTCGATGAGTTTTTTCAGTTTGGCCGCATGCCCGAAATTGTCGATCGCGCGCCGCTCGTCGCCGGTTATGGCTTTCAAATCGCCGTCATCGCCCAAGGTTTGACGCAGCTCGATGTTCGTTATGGCAAGCCGACACGCGACATGCTCATCGGCAATATGGACGTGAAGCTGCTTATCGGCGTCGGCGATGAGACGACGGCGCGCTATTGCGCCGACGAATTGGGAAAGCACTACGTCCGCCGGGAAGGATGGGGAACGTCTGTCGGGGCTGGTTTCGGCGGATCGCAGGGCAGGGCGACGCGCACGACGCAAGGAAGGTGGGAGCTGGAGCCACTGATGACAAGCGAGGCGATGCGCCGCCTCGATGCTACCAAGGCGGTTCTGCTGGTGCGCGGAGAATATGGCGCCGTCGTCGACAAGGCGCATTTCTTTAAGGAAGCCAGGTTCAGACGACTGGTCGAGGCCGCATGCGGGTTCGCGCATCGAATCGCCATTCCTGACGTGACAAGCGCCGGCGGCGGTGCGGTCGAGGAAGTCGACGCTGGCGCGCCGGGCGGCTTCAAGCATCTTGTGGCGAAAGATCGTGTCATGCGCGAAGCGCGGGCGCTCTATCTCGACGCGTCGGCCTTCGAGGCGGCGTTTGTGCGCGCGATGACCGAACGTGGGAATGGCGTCACCGCGGAACTGCTGAATATGCTGCGAATCGAGCCGACACGATTTGGCGAGCTGCGCGCTACCCGAAAGCGGATATTCGCAGAGCCGCGTTCAACAGAGGCGGCGACAGCCGCTTTGAGGCGAGAAGTCTATTCGGCGCGGCGGCTGTTGAATGATGAACGCGCCGAATTGGCGCCGTCGATCGGGGCGGCAGCCACGCCACAAGGGGCAGCTGCTGTCGCTACGGCGCCCGTCGCCAGCCCCGGGCCGATACTCGAAGCGGTGATCGCAAATGGCGCGGCATCCAGTGACAGCGGCTTGCCTGAGAGCCCGGCGGTTCGCGTTGGCGACGACATGCTGGACCGGTTGAATGAAGTTAAAGGACAATCGGACATCGCGGCTGACGTCGTGAAGTCGGCTGCGACGCGCGCCGCTAAAGATGACGCAGCGAAACTCGTCGCGCTTGTCGACACGCTGAGTGTTCAAGCCGAGTTGTTCATTGATACGCCGATGCCCGACGATCTGGCGGCGCTGACCACGGCTGTGGAAGTGGAGACTGCAGAGCAATAGAATTCGAAATGGGCGTTCTACTCCTGCGAGAGGCGCTGCGTTGGAATTCAGCCGATTTTTGACTTTGAGCCCTATGGGCGCTCACCGGTGAGGGACGTCAGATAATTCGCAGCCTGCTGCGCTTTGGAGGCGGCGGTAAAAATCGCCTTCTTGTCTGACTTCAGCACGGTCAGCCAGTTGGCGATGTAGCTCGCGTGATCGGGGCGGAGCGCCGGCGTAACGCCCAGATCGGCGCAGAGAAACGCTGCGCCGAGTTCAGCGATAAGCTCTTCCATCGCGTAAGCCTCCGAGCCGAAGCGGTTTTTGAGGTCGCGTTCGCAACGTGACGCATGGCCCGTCCAGTGCGTCAGCTCGTGCATAAGCGTCGCATAAAAGGCCTCGCCTGCGGACATACTCTCACTGCCGGCGAAACGGGTGCGATCGGGCATGAGAATGTCGTCAGTTGAAGGACGGTAGCAGGCCTTCGTGCCGGACTCGATGACGGTCGCGCCGGAGGCGGCAAGGAATCGCTCGGCCTCCTCGATCGGAGAGAAGAAGGGCGCTGCGGGAAGGGCTTCTTCGGGAGCGGCGTAGCCCTCCACCTGGTCGGCGTTGAAGACATAGCTCGCGCGAGTGATCAAGCGCTCAGACGTCTCCGACTCGGTAGCGTCCTCGCGGTCGGTCTCGACGGTGAAGGTCTTGTAGAAGACGACGAGCGAGGATTTCTCGCCACGCCGGACCTGGCAGCCCTTTTCATGCCATTGGCGATAGGTGCCCCAGATGGGCTGGGCATAGCCTTGATGCAGGGCGGCCACCCAGAGGGCGAGAACATTGACGCCATTATAGTGCTTGCCGGAGGCGATGTTGCGCGGGCGGCCGGATGCGCCGCCACGATTCCAGGGGAGCCGGAATTCGCCTGCGCCATCCTCGATGGCGGCGATGATGCGCGATGTGATTTCCTGATGGATGTCGAGCCTGGGTTCGCGGGACATGGAGCGTTCCTCTTCGGTTGGTCGGCCGCGACCGCCGCGACTGATCGGTCGCCGAAGAGGCAGGGGGCAGCGCAGCGCCGCACCCGAAGGGCTGAAACGAAGAGGAAGACGGCAACGCCGTTGCGGCGCTGAGACCCGCCTGCCAGGCATAGACCGATAATTCAGGACGTGCGGCGCGGAGGAACGCGAAGAGAAAAAGGAAAGGCCCCCGCGACCTGCGCGAGGGCTAGAAGGAAAACGCTATCGCTCATCGTGTATCGAGGTATTGCTGATAGGTGTATGCACGCGCCCGCTGAGAGACACACGGGGAAGGTTGGCTGGTAAAATGCCATTCGAAAGACGATCGCTTATCGATTTATGGCCGCTTGATAAATCTGAGCGTGCGGCGCGTATAGTCGGTTAGCTCGGTATCATTGATGAGTTCCGTCGCATTTGCGCGGTTCGTGTCGTGATGGTAGCGATTTGCATAATCCAACAACGCGCGCAGCTCGCGCGTATTCACTTCATCCATGATGGCGTTCGGCGTTCCTAATGTTCGAGCACACTTCTCATGAAATCGCCCAAGCACTTCGCCTGGTGGAAAGTCGTTAGGATATGCAACGCGGCAGAAGGCTTCCAGCATGGGTCTCAGGCTCTCTGCGACCCTCCGTTCCATGGCCGGGTCGGCGTTGTCGAGATAAGCCAACGTAGCTGCATGCCGCCTGTCATGCTCCGTCACCATGGCAGCGTTCACGTCCCAAGTGGCGAAAGTTGATCCTTGGCCAACTCGGCGAACCTCCAACGCGGTCTTTTGAAGCTGCTGGCACTTGTCCCAGACGCCCAGGAGGAACGGCTTGGAGTGCGAAAGAACGATCATGCTCGCAACATCGCGGGCCAGCCGGTCCATTTCCTGAAGCGTGTGCAGGGTCCTGTGCTCGTCGAGACTTGTCATCGGGTCGTCGATGACTACGATTTTTTGAGCGCGCTGCGGATCGTTCTGCAAGCTTGCGAAGAAGAATGCGAGCGCAAGCGTATTTCTGTCCCCCGCGCTCAGTGTGTTTCGGAAGCTTGTTTCCCCGACGTTTGCTACCAAGGGAACCGGAACCGGATGCCCTTCGATAAGCAGCGTGTAATTCGCTGCTGAGCCGGCCCGATTGTTGACGGGATCAATAGGTCCTAGGCGGAAGCTCGCGTTGAACCGCTGAAGGAATTCGTTGATCGCTACGCCGTAGGCGGGAAATGCGGCCTGTCGGTGCTGGTCGAGGGCCTGCCGCGCGGCGTTGCGTCTTCTTTCGGTGACGGCCTTCGCGGCCTTCTCTGCGAGATAGGCGTCGCATAGGGGGGAGACGGCCGGGTCGTAACGTGCTTCGACCGCTTTGAGGTTCGCGAGGTCGGAGGTGAGCACCGCGACATTCGCGTTTCGCGCCTGTTCCTTGACGATATCGAGCTTGGCATTAGCGACTAAGAGCTGGTCGGCGATGTCGCTGATGCGATCACAATGTGCATTGTGTTCCGCGACAGCTCGTTCGGCTTCGGCGGACACCGGGACGGCCTCAAGTGGGTTCGCGACCTTGGTGTCGAGCATCCGTTCAACGTGCTCCCGCGCTGTCTTCCAGGCCCGAGCGATCGCTGCCGTGTCGATTTCGAAGGCCGGCACATCGGCGAACGCCTGCCAGAAATTCTGTTTCTCAACGGCTTCGCGGACGCCGCGCTCAAAAGCAGCCGGGACATCGCCGGCCTGTGCCGCACGAAACTCACGGGCGGCAGCTATCAACCGCTGACGCAGGGCATTGTATGCTTCGCTGAAATAGCCGCGGTAATGAGTGAGGAGCGGGGAGCTGGCGAGGTCCTGTGCACAAAAAGGACATTCACTGTGCCCGTCGGCGGACAACCGCTGTGCATATCCAAGCCCCTGTCCTACCCAGGGCTCTCCGCCCCTTCCGAGACGCCCGATATGTTCTTGCACCAGACGGAGCGCCTCGGCGTCGAGCTCGGGCAGTCCTGTGGACAGCAATTCTCTGATTGGCGCAAGATCGATCAGGGGCAACCCCAGCCGCTCGAATGTGTCTGTAGCTGCGATCCGGCTGGAATCCCGTGCGGCAGCCAGTCTCTTCTCCGCGTCCTCGATAAGGCGCGGGAGATCGTCGAGGCGAGCCAAAGCGCAAAACTGATCGACAGTTAGCTCGCCCCTTTTGTCGACCGGGATGGCATTCTCTTTCTCGCGCAGATCACGGTTATGGACCTCGATCCGGTCAACCTCTACCTGCAACGCACAAGCGAGGGCGATGCCCTGAGCCCCTACGATCAGCTCATGTAGATTCTGCCGATGAGTCGTGCCTACTTCGATCCCCGAGCAGACGTTCTCCGCAACGAAGGCATCGTCGAACACGACGATCTCAGGAATAATTCGGGTCCAGTTGCCGCCGTGGAAAATAGCCGGCGGGGCGACGCCTGTATCAATGACGATGTGCGGTGGGTGCGCCGCGCCGAGGCGGCTGCGTTCGTTGATAAGCTCCGGCCGCCCCGTCGCCAAGGATCGAAGTATGGCCGCTAGAGTAGATTTGCCGCGTGCGTTCTCAGCATAGATGACGGTCAGCTTGCTGAAACCGAGCTGCGCTCCGGCATTCACATTGTCAAAACGGCCAATATTACGAAGCAGATTGATCGAACGAACCACAATATCCCTCCCCAAACTTTCCTTTTCAATCGCCTCAAAATCATTCGTGAGGTTTGGGCATATACGCGGATAAAAGGTGCGCCCCTTCCTCCCTTAGAAGCAGAATCGAAGAGGGACAAGATTCGCGAACCAGCTATCTTAAATGTGCTGAAGCTCGGCGCGATTGTCGCGCAAGGCGCTCTGACACGGCTTTTGGATTCTCAAAACTATTTCTTGTAGTTACTGGATCAGGATCCCGCCTTGTCGGGGGCCGGGTGCAATCGACTCGACGACGGCCGGGGGCCGGCTCGTGTTCCACCTCTTCGGCGCCCTGGCCGAATTCGAGCGGGCGGTGATCCGTGAGCGGACGGGGGCGGGCCTCGCTGCCGCTCGCGCGCGGGGCAGGACAGGGGGCCGCCCCACGAAGCTGAAGGGCGATGACCTCAAGGCCGCGAAGGCGCTGCTCGCCAACCCGGATATTCCGGTGGCGGATGTGGCGAAGCGGATAGGGTGTCGGTCGCCACGCTCTACCGGCATTTCCACCGCGCGCTCGACACAAGGGGAGGTGGCGTGATGCAGCTCGATATGTTCCCGGAAGCGCTGCACTTGCCCTGCATAGACCCCGCGAAAAACAAACGCCGGTTCTACACGATGCTGTCGAGCCGACGCTGTTTGGCGAATGGACGGTGCGCCGCGAATGGGCCCGGATCGTCAGAGGCGGGCGCATTCGCCGCGATTCCTTCAAGAGCGCCGGCGAAGCGTTCGATGCGCTCGCCGAACTGGCGACGAAGAAGCGAAAGCGTGGGTATTATAGCTGCACGTCAGCGTCCGGCTGATCAGCAGCGAGTGCGCTCATGTAGGCGAGGCACAGTTCGCGGGAGCGGTATCGTCCGCCAAAGGCTTCCGCCTCCTGGCGCTCCACGATCGGGAAGGTCGAATAGATATAGCGCACGTCGTCGCGGTCGGTGATGCCGTAAAGATGAAAGAACACGGCGTCGAGCTTGGCGCGCAATTTCAGGCGGCGCTCTTCATCCCAGATGAAAGGCGGCTGCACCTGCCCAGCTTCGTCCACATAGCCCATATCACGGGCGAAGGGCGCCATGTCATGGGCGGTATAAGTCAGCTCAAGCACGGCATCTTTGACGATTTGATCAGCCACCTTTGTACCAAATTGACGCTCGAACCCGGCGGGAGGAACAACGGGCAGTTGCTCAAGAAGATACCAGGCGAGATGGTTTCCGTGGACCTTCTGGCGAGCAAGATAGTCAAAAACGACGGCATTGAGATTGCCGAGGAACAGAGATGCTGCATTGATGTAATCGTCCCTCTCGCTGCCTTCGATCGGAAAGAGCACGGGGAGCGTGTGTCCTGCGCCAAAGCGCGGAATGATGGCACTAATCGTCGTCCGGGCATTGGTCACTGATGTCACGTCCTTCATGGCGAGGCACCAATCGGTCTGCGCGCTCCAACCTGTGTCGGACGCCTTCACCCAATATCGCGGCGTTGGCTGTCGAGCTGGGTCTTGATGATCTTTCTCGGAAAGGTCTTCGCCTTGACCCGATCGGAAGACATTGGCTGCAGCATAAACGATATCGGAAGCCCGATGATCGAATGCCTGAACCATTTTGCCTTCATAGAGCGGCGTCCACTGACCTGCGGCTGAACCGAAGAGATTGCCGCCAATCGGCCAAGCTCCTTCCTGATTTTCAAGCTCGGATCGATTGCGGAACTTGCCGCTGGCGTTCGCCATGTCGAGCATGCGAACATATCGTAAAGGCCAGACGGCGTTGCCATCGTCATTGGTGCGGTCAACAAGGACCGGCAATCGAGCATAAATGCCTGAAGTGATCTCCTTGTCACGGCGACTCCGAAAGATTGGCGCCGTTGCGCTGTTGGGATTAATGCGACGAATCTCTTCAACAGTCATCGGGAACACACGATTTGGATCGTTGATTTCCTCGATACTTCGGATGAAGAAGCCATAAAGTGCGTGTTTGAAATCCGTTCCAGGCCCCCCTGCTACATAGGCGCAGAACTTGAAGCGATAGTAGACATCGGGGAAAAACAGCGTCCCGTCGGACCGCTTGTTGAAGAAATCGATCACGCAATGCAACTGTCGATCGCCCGTGATCTTGCGGAAAAATGCCGCTGAACTTTGATCTGAAGCGATTCCAGATGGAACGAGCAGCCCAATCATGCCACCAGGTCGAACAAGCGCATGGGCTCGCTCTACAAAGAGAGAATTTAGGTTGGTGTCGCCTCCTGAGAGCAAGGGATAATCACCGGTGCTTCGCGCCATGCGGGCTCCGGCTTCGGCCCGTGCGCTCGCCTTCGCGTAGTCCTGCGCAAGCGGGTCCTTCGCTTTTTCCAAGGCCGCAATCATCTTCTCGCGATCAGATGCGCGCTGCGCTCGCGCGATCTCTGGTCGACGTGCGGCAAACCATTCAACCTTTTGCAACTTCATTCGGTCCCAGGGCGGGTTGCCGATGATGGCGTCAAAGCCACCGGAAAGTTCATCCGCCTGCCAGTCGGACCACACACCTGGGAACGTCACTTGCCAATTCAGGAAGCGCTCTTCGGCAACTAACGTGCGCGCTTCGTTCAATATGGATTGGAAGCGAGCAAATTTGTCCGCGGCCGAAAGATGCGCCTTCAATGACTCTGCTGCTTTACCCGTGCCGGGCAGGACCGGTTCGGAACTTCCGGCCGCGATACGGATGGGCTCGCCGAACTCGCCTCCAAAAAACGACTTCAGGACAATGAGATTTTCTTTGCCTTTCAACCCCAGCCATTCAATTGCGTGAAGCAAGGACAGGAAGGCGTTGAGCGGCGCAGTCATTACCTGCACGCCCTCGAAGATCTCCTGCGAGCGATGCGCTTCGGCGATTTCTGCGTCCGGCAGGCTTTCGATAACCTGCATGGAAGCCGCTGATCCGAAGGCGCTCTTGACCGGTTCGTGCAAGAGCAATGGGCTTCCGTAGGTGGTAGCTTTGTCTATGCCGGTCTTGACCCATGTGCCGAAGAGGCTGTCGCCGCAGCGCAGGTGGTGGTCGAGAAAGGAGAGAGGAGCGCCTACGGTGAAGGAATGGAGCCATAGGGCCACTTTGGCCAGTTCGACGGCCATGAGGTTTTTGTCGACGCCATAGACGCATCGCTTCAGCACCATGCGGCGGATGATGTGGCGGTCATCAAGCTGCTCTGGATTGACCGTCCATTTCCGGGCCTCTGCGTTGCCCAGGATCGTATTGCGAATCGTCTCGATGCGGTCGGCAAGTGGCGAGATGTAGGGATGATCCTCGCTTGTCCATTCGACAAGCGTTTCGGTTTCCGCCATCGCGGCGATTACCTGGTCGGACAGATAATCGACTAAACTCACCAGGAAATGCCCGGAACCCATGGCCGGATCGCAGATGCGCAAATCAAGAATACGCTCGGCCGGATCGAGACGTTTCAGGGTGGTGAGCTTTAGGCCCTCTTCCTGCTTGCTGCCGGCAAGCTCAGAGGCCTTGTCCCGAAACGCCTGCATCCGGGATTCGATCAGTGGCTCAAGGGTTTCACGGATAATCAGGCTGACTAGATCATCGGGCGTGTAGTAGCTGCCCGAGCCTTTGCGAGCGAAGATGTTGGGGCGGATGTCAACGACGGGGCCGTCGCGCACGACCTCGTGCTCCAGGAGCCGCTCATAGATCGAACCGAGCTGCTGCACGCTTAGATCACGATAGTTGATGTATTTCCGTTCACCGTCCCTTCGCTCGAAAGAGAGCCTGTCAATCACCTCCGCCATGACGGAATCGGGAAGGCGGATTTTTGTGAGAAGCGGCGTACGGCGCGCATCGAATAAGCCCCCATTATAGGGAGGCAGGCCGATGGAGGTGTCGCCCTTGTCGATCGCCCGGCACAGGTCGTCCAGCGTTGACCAGTAGCGCGCGGCGGTGCTCGAAAACGTGTCGTTGTTATCCTTGCGAGCGCCGATGGCCATGCGCACGTTGTCGCGAAGGCCGTAATCATCGTAGCGCTCGTCATTGACCGGCAAGAGGTCCCGGTCCTCCGCATAGAGGATGAACAGCAACCGATAGAGCAAGATGAGCGCCCCCTGACGCACATCCTCAAGGCTGGCGGTCTCGTCGGCCGCCGCAATGGATCGGGCCAGCAAAGGATAGAGCTGCGTAAAGACCAGATCGGAAAGATCATTGGCGACGCGCTCTTCATAAAACTTGCCTTCTTCGATCGCGCGTTGATGAAACGTGCGCTGATCGGTTGGCGAGGGAAGGAAGGCTTCGCGCCGGAATATCAGCGCGAAGAGACGCAACGCATGCCTTTTTTCCTCCGGGGAACGGGGGGCCAGCAAATCGGCCTGCCCGTCGATTTCAAGGAGAGCGGCAAGGTCGATCTCGAAGAACTGCTCGGAGACTGACCGGGCGCCGGAATAATAGATCCGCCAACGGCCGCCATTGGTCAAAAGGCCCCATCGGAGCTTGCCTGTGGTAATGTCATCGACTCGGCGAAGATAGCGCAGCATCTGGGTCGAAGGGGCCAGCTCTTCGCCGCGACGCGATGAACGGCGATCGAGCGGCCTTTTCCATCGTTTGGATTCAACGATCGCAATGCCGAATTGATAGCGCTTGTATTCTTCGACAAAGGTGTCTGCCTGGCGCTTTGCCGCAGCGTCGGCAAAGAGAAGTCCGTCAGGAACGTCCTCGCGCCCTTTCACCGTCAGATTCTGCTGGCGCATGTACTGGTCCCAGCCAAGCCGAAGCAGGATTGGCCAGATCAGATCGTCTTCGGTGCGGGTTTCGTTCGGAGATTGGCTTGTCGGGAACTGCGCAAAAATTGCCGAAATATCACTGCTTAGCGCGTCTATCTCGGCATCATGTAATGTATGCCATTCGGCATTTGAGGTGATCGTTTGGGTGAGAAAATCACTCGTGAATAAGCTACCCTGAGATATCGTCTCGGCGCTCACAACTGCTCTTCCTTTCCCAGAACCTCCACGCCTGCCGCCTTCGCCGCGCGGATGAGCGCGCCGTCGAGGGTGACGAGCGGCAGGCGCCGACGCTGCGCCAGTTCGAGATAGGCGGCGTCATAGACGGTGAGGCCGTAAAGATCGGCGATCTGCACGGTCGATCTCCAGGCGTGCTGGCCTGTTTCCGCATCCTCGGCGATGTCGAGGCAATCGAGGTCCGAGAGAGCCTCGGCGCGCGCCGCTCCGGTAATGCGCTTGCGGCGCAGCGCGACGGTGAGGCCGTTGGCGACTTCCAGGCGCCACAGGGCCGGAACGACGGCACCATGTTCGGCTACCCGGTCGAAGACGGCTTCGATCGCGGGCGTGCGTTCGTCACCATGTACCCATGCCAGCGCAGCGGAACCGTCCAGGACGAGCTTCACGGACGGCCTTCGTCACGGAAGGCTTTCCATTCCTCGTTCGTGATGGGCGCACCCTTGCGCGCTGCGGCGCGCGCCCGGATACGGGCGACCGCGGCGCGCGCGGCGCTAGGGTCTCTGGATGCGGTTTCAGCGACGAGGCGCGCAACCGGCTTGCCGTGGCGCGTGATAACCACCTCTTCACCCTGCTGCACCAGGTCGAGCAAGGCCCCCAATGTGTTCTTGGCTTCAAAGGCCCCGATCTCGCGCACAACGCCCTCCAAAGGAATCTGGCTTACCTAGCTTAATTGTGCGAGGCGCTTATTTCAAGAACAAAGATGAAACATTATAACATCCTTCAGGCAAGAAGCTGGAAACAGAATGGGCAGTCGCTTCGGCGGACAAAACCCAGGCTTTCCGAATGACCAATCGGTCGGCGCTCCCTGTAAAACCCCGGGTCCCGTCTTTGCCTCACGGAATGTGGCCCGTGTAATTTTTGGGGCCGTCAAAACAGCCCCGCATTCCTCCCTGTTTTCGCTGGGGATGACGCCTCCGGTCACATAGAGCCGGATGCCCGGCTCCGGGAAGTCGGTGAAGCGAAGCGCTTGCTATTTCGCAGACAAGCTCGGCGGGGCTGCCCGTATCGCACCTAGCCATTAACTTTCACCCTCGGATTCCGGCCTCCGGGGCTGCGCCAGCTCGCGATTGATGCGCGCCGCGTTCTCCTGGTCGACGCGCCGCTGCTCTTCTTCCTGTTTCAGCACGCGCGACTGCTGGTCACGAAGGTTCTGCATCTGCTCGCTCTGCCGGGGATCGGCCGGCATTTCGCGGCGCGTGTTGTCCTCCATGGATCGATCCGCTTCGCGCGCGCTTGCGGCCTCGGCCTGCGCGCGATAGGGCGTCTGCTCGTTCGTTTGCGCGTCATGGGCTTCTTTCGCTTCCCTGGCGCGGTAAGCCTGTTCCGTTTCGCGCGCCGCTTCGCGATCTACCCGCCCCCGAATCTCCTGTAGGCGAATATCGCGCTCGGCCGCCGTCGAGGTGGGACCTTCGGCGCGGGCAGGCTCGTCTCGTTTGTCTTGCCGCTCCATCGGCGCGGCCTCGTGCCTTTCATCGGGCTGCGCCTGGCCTTCGGCAATCCGCGCGCGGTTTATTTCGATCTCGGCGCGCAGTTCGTGAATACGACCCTGCATCTCGGGATTTGTGATTTTATAGCCATGCTCAGCCGCGAGCCGCGCCACCGTCTCCTTATAAGCGTCGCTGCCGGTGACGTTGAGCGCTTCCCATTTTTCGGATGCGACTTTCAGCGCGGCGTTGACGGAATCCACGTTATTCCAGTCGCGAATATCGAGCTGCTTCCCATTGTCGACAAAGGCAAGGGTTTGCAGTGCGCCGGTCGCATCGTGTCGGTGGTAATGGATCTCGTCGCCCTTACGCTCGAACGTGATAATCGGCCCGAGGTCACGCGCGGGCTCCGGCTTCACGTAGCGGTCGCCCTGCACATCCGCCTTTTGCTTTTCGAGATCTGTTTGCGCGGCAATGGCTTCGTCGGCCTTGTCGAGCAGCCGGCGCGACTGTTCGGCGAATTGCGCGCGCGCCTCATCGTCGGGAAGCGCCTTGTCGATTTTCGTAATCGTATCTGCCATGCTGTCACGCGCGGCGATCATCGTTTCAGTTGTTCGCATGGGGCCTTTCTCCTCTATGTCGGTCGACGGCGCGCGACCGCTTAGAGCGCTCTCGGCGCGGTGCTGAAAATGCGCGATAGCGGCGCTCGGCGCGCTGTCCAACGGTCGGCTTAGAGCGCTGATCGCGCGCGGCACGACAAAAACTTTGCCGGGCTGCGTTCGCGAGGATTTCAGCTCGGTTACTCGAGCGGCCGGCACGTCCACATAAATTATCCGTGCGACGACGCCTGGCTTCGCATAAGCCGCAGCAGTCGCCAGATCAGCAGCGAACAGCGCGCCGGGTCGACCGCCGCCGCTATCGAGACGATAAAGCCGCACGGCGCCGGGCGCTGGCGGCGGCGCGCCGTGCGTCGACAAGGCGGCGACGTTCCGCCATTGACGGGCGGCATCCTGCGCGCGCCGCCGGCCTTCCTCGCGCGTCGGTCTGTGAATTTCACGGTTCTTCACACGCTCGATGCGCCGGCGAACGCTCGGCGGCGCAATGCCACGCGCCAGCATCTTCACGTCTTTAAGCTTGTAGGCTGGCGCATGCGCCTGATCGAACCGCCAGACATTCTCCATGGCGATCCCGCGGACGCGGGCTTCGGCCGCGAGCGTGTCGCGCCAGCGCGAAAAATCCTGAATTTTTGGGTCGAGCCGCTTGCCGTCGTCCCGGACAAGTCGAACCGCCGCGTGGACATGAATATGCTCTCGGTTCGTATGCATCACGAAAACATACTCATGTCCGGCAAACGCGCGCGCCAGGGTCGCCCGCGCTGCGTCCATAAACGCCTCTTTGTCCGTGCCGGGCTTGGCGCTCAAAATGACATGCGCAAAGTCGCGCGGCGCGCTCGATCGCATATGCGGCCGCCAGGATTTGGCGATTTCCAGGCTGACATTGGCCTCACGCGACGCGGCGCGCGGTGGGCGGTTCGGCAGCTCGCGCGCGAGGCGCTCGGCTTCATCTTTGAGCACACGGCCGTCCGGCCCAAATACCTCGATCTCACCGCCGCGGGTAAGTCGGGCCAGCGCCGTCGTGGCGCCCTCGACCCCATGCGCCCATTTCGGGTCGGTAAATTCGGCGTCCCGGCTGAATGCGCCCTCCAACCGATCGCGCAAACCGTCAATCGACCGCTGATTGTCGTAGATCCGGTGCAGCCGGCCGCCTGCGTTGCGTTCGCGGCTCGCCGCCGTCATGACGATGTCAATGCGGCTGTGCGCGTCAGGCTGCGAAAGGCGCCATGCATAGTGATGGCCGCGAAGGGCTTCCGCGAGCGCGTCTTGCGCCTGCTTTGCCTCCAGCACGCCATCGAACTGCATTGTGAACTGCAGCACGTCGTTGGACGGCGCGCGGCCATCCTCCGCGCGCCACGTGGCCGCGAAGTCGGCCACGGGGCGCTGCCCGGTGATCATCAACCCGTCATGGCGCTCCAGCGTCAGTTCACCCCTATCGCTTTGATAACTCAACAGTGCGTGCGCCCGAGTGGCACCTGAACCAAAACTGGCGATTTTAACGACCGCCGCCTGCGATCCGGCTGCAAGATTGGCTTTCGCAATCAAGGGCGACCGCGAGGCTGCGGTCGCCGCGCTCACCGCAGGCGCGCCGACGCCCCTCGCCGGCGATAAGGGCCGCGCAGTTTGCGACTTCGCGGCCAGTGCATCCGCCGACACGCTGTTCTGCGCAACGCCACCCTTCGCTGCGACCGCGCGCTTCACGCGCAATTCATCGTCGGTCCGGGACTTCTCGCCTGGCGCCGGCGCGCGCGGCCCTGTGTCGGGCCGCTCGTCGTGTCGGGGCCGGGGCGCCGCGCGCGAGCTGTTGGCTGTTTGCGCGCGGTAACGCTCAGCCGATTGCACCGCAGCCGCAAGATCGTCCAGCGCCGCCCGATTCTTCGCCGCAAGACGACGCTGCAAGCCT
>DATBRI010000030.1:0-1724 GCA_036560365.1 Methylocystis sp. | reverse complement strand
TACGCAACTCGTCATCGACGTCGTGAACGGCCAGGGCGGCATGTTCTCGCTCGAAAACGGCAGCGGGCTGCGCTTTCTGACGCGCTCGCGGCTGTTCACGGACGCGGAGGCCGCGCGCCTCGCGCCGGTCGCGAGCGGAGGTTGACGCGCAGCCTCTTGGCGAAGCCTTCGCATTCGCGTCGTCCCTTTTTAGGCGTCGACGGAGATTGTTTTATTCGTTCCCGGCGCTAACTGCGAAACGTGTTTCTCATTTTAGGGAAGGTCCTGTCATGGAACGCCGCGAATTCGTCACCGCGCTCGGCGCCGCCGCCGCCGCGATCTCGGTCTCTCAAGCCTTCGCCGAGGAGAGCCCGGTCAAGCATATGCATCCTCCCAAATACAAAGCCCTGATGGAGAGCGCCGCCAAATGCGTCTCGACGGGCGATGAATGCCTGCGCCACTGCTTCGGCATGTTGTCGATGAACGACGCGAGCATGGCGGAGTGCACCAAGGCGTCGTACGATCTGGTCGCCGCCTGCGGCGCGCTGGAAACCCTGGCCGCGGTCAATTCGACCTTTACGCCGGCCTTGGCGAAAACGGTCGCCGACGTCTGCATGGCCTGCAAGAAGGAATGCGATAGATTCCCGCAATATGTCGAATGCACGGACTGCGGGACCGCTTGTAAGGCCTGCGCCGAGGAATGCCGCAAGACGATGGGTTGACACATGGCGAGCGCCGTCGCGCGGCGCGGGGCGTCGTGAGATGCGCGTGGAAGAGTCTCGGCGCTACGCTCCACATGCTGGGGAAGTAGACGGAGAGTAGCGTCGAACATCGCCACGCGGGCGATGGAGCGGCCAGAATGAGCAGCTCGACGCAATTTTTTCTCGAAGGCGCGACGGTCTCTTACCCGCCCGTGAAGCCGCCGTGGTTGCGGCCCGCGGCTACGGCTGTCGTCATCGCCGTCCACTTTTTTGTCGCATGGATCACGCTCGTGACCTCCGCCCCGTTGTACCATGAGATTGATGTGACGCTCGTGCCGTCCGGCAGCCCGTTCGGGTTGGAAGAACAGGAGGCGGACGAACAGCCGCCGCCGCCGGAAGAAGCCGAGCAGTCCGACCTCGCGATGCCCGCGCCGATGATTATGTCGCCGGACGCGCCGGTGAAAGAGGAAATCATTAAGCCCAAAAAGCATGTCGCCGAAACCAAAAAGCAAGTCGCCGAAAAGAGCGCGCCCGCCGAGCGGGCGAATTCGGAAGGGCGCGGGCCGGGGCGCCGCGCGCTTGGCTTGCCCGAGGGACGCGCGCCGGCGCGCAGCCGCATGAACTACGCCGCGTTGCTGGCCATAGCGATCAGGCGGCACACGCCGACCGCGACGTCCGTCGGAGGCGGAACGGCGCGCGTCCAATTTCACGTCAACGCCTACGGAGGCATTGTCGGAATTTCCGCCTCGGGATCCAATCCCGCGGTCGCGGCACTGGCGCGTCGCATCGTCGCCTCCATTCACGCGCCGCCGCCGCCGGGAGGTTCGTTCTACGGCATTCAAAATTTTATCTTCCACTAATCGAAGCGGGCGCGTCGCGGCGGCGGACGCCCACTTGAAGTCGCGCCTTTCGACGCTAACTGTGCTGGCTTGACGCTGGCGCCCCGGGCGCGCGTTGTTGTGCTTTTCCAGTCAAAGGGTCTTTGACCGCCTTGAAGCCCACGGCGCGATCGCGCGCTTGGAGGAGCGGAGTCATGCGTGAAGT
>DATBRI010000029.1:0-5130 GCA_036560365.1 Methylocystis sp. | reverse complement strand
TTCCATGTCGCGTGGAGCCGCCGAGTCTCTTTGGAAATTATTGGGAATCAACTAAAATATACGCGACAGGATACAACATGAAACTTGGCGATTTAGGCGGTCAAATTGCGATTAACTATTTGATTTTGAGTGGTAGCGGAGGAGGGATTCGAACCCCCGACACAAGGATTATGATACCCGTTCAGCGTCGGTTCCTAGGCGTTTGATACTGACGGAAAATTCTGCTGCTTCGCTAAAGAGTGTTGGAAAATAATTGTATTTTATTGCAGTCGAAGGAATTTCATGGCACATTTCGGCAATGAAAGGCACCCCGCGACACTGACGATTTGCGAACGCGCCAGCAGGCGCCGGGTGAAAGGATTTCGTCGTGCCGACCAAATTAAACGAGCGCGCCGTCAAGGCGATCGAGGCGCCGAAGTCCGGCGCAACTACGGTCTGGGACAGCGAGGTGACCGGCTTCGGCCTGCGCATATTCGCACCGAGCAGCCGGCGGCCGCAAGGCGCCCGATCGTTCTTTATCAACTACAGGGTCGACGGTGCCGAGCGGCGCTTCACGATCGGGAGCTTTCCGGAATGGTCTGTCGAAGCGGCGCGGAGCGAAGCCAAGGAACTGCGCTGTCGCATAGATCGCGGCGAGGATCCAGCGACCGAAAAGCGCGAACGACGAGAGGCGCCGACCGTCGCCGAATTAGCCGAACGATATCGAACCGAGCACCTGCCAAAGAAAGCCAAGAGTTCTCAAGTGAATGACTGGCAGATGATCAAGAACGAAATCCTTCCCCGCCTTGGCTCGCGCAAAGTCGCTGACGTTCACCACGGCGACGCCGAGGCCCTACATCAAAGCATCACGGCGCGCGGCGTGCCCAAACGGGCGAATCGCGTGAAAGCCGTCGCATCGAAAATGTTCAGCCTTGCGCTTAAACCGATGGAGGGTGAGACGGCACCGTGGCGCGATCAGACGCAGGGCAATCCGTTCAAGGACATCGAAAGTAATCCCGAAGAAGGACGCGAACGCTTCTTTTCAGAAGCGGAACTCGCCGCTCTTTCGGATGCGCTGACCGCCTACGGGCCGAAGCCGGCGGGCGATTGCATCAGGTTCATCATGTTGACGGGCTGCAGGCCAGGCGAAGCGATGGCGGCGACGTGGAATCAGTTCGCCGTCGAGCCGGGTTTTTGGGTTAAGCCGAGCGCACGGACTAAACAGCGCCGGGTCCACAAGGCCCCACTGGGACCTGCGGCGATCGAGTTGCTCGAGCAAATTCGAGGACGTGAGACCACGAAACGCGCTCGCAGCGAGTTTGTCTTCCCTGGGCAAGTTTACGGCCAGCCGTTGAAGCACTTGCACAAAACTTGGAAGGAGATTTCCGGCACGGCGACTGTTTCGCTGTGGGCGGATTCGCGTGATCAGCAAATCACCGGACTGATCGGCGAACTCGAAAAAAGTCTGGGGCGACGCCCTACCGTTATGGAATGCAGAGCGCTTGCCGAAGCAAATAGCGTGAAATTGCCGCCTAGTCTCGCCGACGCGCGCATCTATGATTTGCGTCACACATTCGCATCTGTTGGCGCCGGCGGCGGGCTGTCGCTTCAAATTATTGGTCGGCTGCTCGGGCATACACAGGCGCGGACGACTCAGAGATATGCGCATCTTGCTGATGATCCGTTGAAAGAGGCCGCCGCCAGGATCACGACGACGATCACGGGTGCCGGCAAGCGCACAGCCGATGTTGTCGTTATCGACAAAGCAAAGCGGTGAAGCCATGCGCAAACGAAGGCTTGCTCGCCTCGCTAGCGCAAAGTGGACTCCACCCCCTAGCGCTCCGATTGACTGGCTCCCACTGGAAAAGGCGCTCGGTCATGAACTTGCGGAAACGCAGCGCCAGGAAATTTCGAAGCTCGTCGCTGACTACCTCATGTTGGAAGGCATGGAGCGGGCCGCCCCGTTTCAAAGCAATCAACGGGCTTGGCTCAAGGAGCTTGTGGCGGCGGCGGCCGAACTACATCGAGTTCTCGTGATCCGCCCAATGCAGGAACAAGCGGCGCGCCAAGGGCTCGCCGAAGTTGAGATCATGTTTGCCAGGATCACCCGCGACGCCTTTGGCTCGACCGGTCTTTCCCTCGAAAATGTTGCTTGCTTTTTAGGACCCGCGATCGATGCCGTCGCCCGCCGAGACCGGCCGGAGGGGATAATAGAGGGGGAGCGTTGGCGCCATTTGGTCGCTGGGCTCGCCATGAAATTCAAGCAATGGGGACTGCCTACCGGCATTCGCAAGGACAGCGATAAGCGCGTATCCGGGGATTCGCCATTCGTCGAATTTTTCGCGGCGCTGCAATCCTTTTTTCCCGAAGAAAGCCGACGCCATCAACACAGTTCCGTCGCCCTCGCCAAGGCGATGAGCAATGCGCTGCGGGACGTTAAGTCACCAAAGCCCGCGACTTAAAGTCCCGCAATCAACTGCCGCCGTCTGCTTTTATTCTGCCGCGCTTTTCCACGCGGAGGGACAAACATGAGCGACCGCGACGCTGACGCCGATCTTTTAGCCGGCTATTTCCCTGAAGAAACGCTTTGTCGAGAGTTGAACGAGAGTCCGCGCACGGCTCGACTCCGGCGCCAACGTGGCGAGGGGCCCCCGTACGTGCGCATCGGGCGGAAAATTCTCTACCCAATCGAAGGGTTCAGGCTCTGGCTTAAACGTCGAGAGATTGATCCCAGTCGCCGAATGCAGCGAAGGGGCACCCGGGCGCAGACGGGGGAGGCCTTTTGAACCATGGCTCCCAAAACATCAAATGCGGACACGCGGGGCGATGCGCGCTGGACTCGAAGCAGGTTCTGCTTGGCGCCTGAAAGCAGGCTCGAGGCGAGCGATGCGGCAATCGCTCTCAGCACAGCGCTCCAACACGGTGCCGACCTCGGGATGCTTCGCCGCGCCTTGACGCGCGTTCACGACGGCGGCGCTGCAACGCTGTGCGCCGGCTCGCTAGCGGCGAGATAGCCACGGGGTGTCCCTGCGTCGTCGGCGAGCCTTCGCTAGGGCAGGTCGCGCGCAAGAGATACGTCGCCGAGCGAGTGTGAGCGACGACATTATTTCCGCGGCGTGCGGCGGAGCTAATTCGCGCGCGATAAAAAGGAGTAACTGAGATGTCCAACGAGTACGAAACCACGCTCGAACAGCGGGCGGCGTTCTACACCGAGGCGCAATGGAAACAGATTCTGGAAGCTTACGTGCGCGGGGCTTGTCAGACCTGTGACTCTGACGCCTCTGTGCGCGAGAATTATGTGCTCAACGACTCTAGCGTCGCGCTGCTTAAAGAGTGCCGCGAAAAGTTCATAGAGCTGGAAGAGAACCGCGCCGAGGCTGCCGGCGGAGAGACCCATTACGCCCTCCCCGAAACGGAATACGGTTTTCTGCCTGCCGCCCTCTGCGCTATCGGCAGGGCGGCCTATCGGCGCGCTTTGCTGCCGTTCGTCGAGCAGTTCCGCAACTATGCCGACGAGATGCGGCTCCGCGCCGATTATCCCCGCAATCTCGACGACTTCCGTGCGCTTATTGCCCGCTTTGAAGAGTGGTGCAAGGGCATTGGTGACGCTTATTCGGGTTGGGTGTTGTCTGGCCAGCTGATGGACTACAGCGGCGACGAAACGATGGGCTGGGATTCGTTTGGTGATCCTGACGACCCGTTGAGCGATATGTTCTTCGCCTGCCGTTCGGTTGTTTTCGACATGATCGGCAAGGATGACCCCGACGACGGCGACGACGACAACAGCGGCCCGCGCGGTCCCGCGCGGCTCGGCAAGACGCTGCGCAATTCGAACTTGGTGCTGAGCGACTAACCACATCGACGCCGAGGCGAAAGTCTCGGCGTCTTTTTCTTGCCTGTAATGGAGCAAGGCATGCGCGAGTTCTACGAATTTTTCAGCGGTGGCGGCATGGCCTGCATCGGCCTCGGCCCCGATTGGCATTGCGTTTTCGCCAATGACCTCGACGCCAAAAAGGGCGCTGTCTATCAGGCGAACTTTGGCGCCGATCACCTGATGGTCGCCGACGTGGCGAAGTTGACGACCGCCGATCTGCCGGGCCGCGCCGACCTTGTATGGGCGTCGCCGCCTTGTCAGGACATCTCGCTGGCCGGAAAAGGCGCCGGGCTCGACGGCTCGCGCAGCGGCGCCTTCTGGCCTTGGTGGCGACTGATGCGCGGGCTGATCGCCGATCGACGCGCGCCGCGCGTCATCGTCATCGAGAATGTCGCCGCGCTGATAACGTCGAGCAAGGGCGCCGACTTCGGGGCCGTGGCGCGAGCGCTCGCCGAGGGCGGATATGTCTTCGGCGCGTTGGTGATCGACGCCTCCCTATTCGTGCCCCAATCGCGCGAGCGGGTGTTCATCGTCGCCGTCCACGCCGACGCGAGCCTGCCGCCAGAATTGACCCCGGACGGCCCCATGACTCCCTTTCACACGCCCGTGCTGCGCAAGGCCGTCGCCAACCTTCCGCCTCCCCTGCGGGCCTCCTGGCGCTGGTGGCGCCTGCCGACGCCGCCGCTCTGCAATGTGTCGCTGCTCGACATCCTCGAACTCGAGGCGCGTTGCGATGAAGAGGTGGAGACGCGGCGCCTGCTCGAGTTGATGGCGCCCGCGCATCGCGCGAAGGTCGCGGCGGCGATGCTCGACGGCGAGATCGCGGTCGGCGCCATCTGCCGTCGCATGCGCCAAGGCCAGCAGCGCGCCGAAGTTCGCTTTGACGGCATCGCCCACGCACTGCGTACTCCGGGCGGAGGCTCCTCGATCCAGCGCTTCCTGCTGGTCGACAGCAACGGCGCCTTGAGCTCGCGACGCCCGACGCCGCGCGAGTGCGCGCGCCTGATGGGCCTGCCTGATGACTACAAGTTGCCCAGCTCGACGACCGACGCCTACTGGCTCACCGGCGACGGCGTCGTGGCGCGGGTGGTGCGCTGGCTCGCCTCGAATCTATTGGAGCCGATTGTCACTTTTGGGCAGGCGGTGCGCTAATGGAGTCGCATCAACCTTTCGATCGCAGCCTTAGGGTTGAATTGCTTGGGTTCCCCAGTAGCGATCATAGCGGCGGGAGGGTGAACACCAGCGCGTCCGCCGACGGCCTGCGTCTCGCCGCCAGG
>DATBRI010000028.1:0-49281 GCA_036560365.1 Methylocystis sp. | reverse complement strand
CGCCGCCCTGATCGGACTGCTCACGGTCGCCGTCATTCTCTCGTGGCGCCGCTGGGCCCCGAGATGGCTGTCCTTTCTCCCCGCCCCGCTCGTCGGCGTAGGCCTGGCGACGGCGGCCGCGGCGTTCTTCGCCCTCGACATCAAATATGTCCCGGCGCCGGACGATCTTTTCGCCGCCGTGAATTTGCCGACAACGCACACCCTTGGCCGAATCGGCGAGGGCGCACTGTGGGCGGCGGCGTTGTCGCTCGCCTTCGTTTCGAGCGCGGAATCGCTGCTGACGGCGACAGCGGTCGACGCGATGCAGCGACGCACGCCCCGCACCCGTTACAACAAGGAGCTTGTGGCGCAGGGCGTTGGCAATTTCCTTTGCGGAATTCTTGGCGTGCTGCCGGTGTCGGGCGTCATCGTGCGCAGTTCAGCCAATGTCACGGCGGGGGGACGCACGAGACTGTCGACCGTGCTCCACGGCCTGTGGATTCTGTTGTTCATCACCCTCGCGCCCGACGTGCTGCGCATCATCCCCGTAGCGAGCCTCGCGGCAGTGCTGGTTTACGCGGGGATCAATCTGATCAATCTTGGATTCGCGCGCTTTCTCTGGGGTCAGGACCGTATCGAAACCGGCATCTATGCGGCGACGCTGGCGACGGTGGTCGCGACCGACGTGTTGACCGGCATTGCCGTCGGCGTCGGTCTAGCGGTCGCGCGCCTGCTCTACAGGTTCTCGCATCTCAAGATCCGCGGCGAACAGATCAACGGCTTGACCGTGATCCATCTGCAGGGCGCCGCGACGTTTATACGACTGCCGCAGCTCGCCGCCGCTTTCGAAGCCTTGCCGAACGGCGCGCGCGTCCATGTGTATCTCAACGAGCTGACCTATATCGATCATGCCTGCCTCGATCTGCTCGCGAGCTGGGAGGAGCAACTTCGGAGCGCCGGCGGCGAACTGGTGCTCGATTGGGACGCGCTGCACGGCCTGTTCCGGGAGCAGGCGCGTTCCGCGCCGACATCGGTCGCGGCATGACCGAACGTCTCTATGAGCGCGTGCTGTGGCTGGCGCGCGCCGGCGTCGCCGTCTCGCGGCGCGCGCAGACCTTCGATCACCGGTCAATCACATCCTCTCGGTGAGCATGTTTTTGAATTTGTAGCGCGCTGAGCCCGCCTCTTTAGGCGAACTCCATAATCACGGCGTCAACCGCAAGACTGTCGCCGGGCTTAGCCAGGATTTTCTTGACGGTCACGTCGCGCTCGGCGCGCAGCACGTTCTCCATCTTCATGGCTTCCACCATGCACAAAGCCTCTCCGGCCTTGACTTCCTGACCTTCCGCGACGTCGATGGTCTTCACCAGCCCGGGCATCGGACAGAGCAGGTGCTTGGAGGCGCCGGCGTCCTTTTTCTTCGGCATGAAGGCGACAAGTTCCGCCTCGCGCTGGGTGTAGACGCGCGCCGTGACGTCGACGCCCTGGTGCGACAGCCTATAGCCGTTGAGGATGGTCCGCGCCTGCACATAAACCGTGCGGCCGTCGACATCGCCTTCGAGCACGAGTTCGCCCGGACGCCACGGGGTCGAAACGCGATGGGCGCGCTGATCGCCTTCCGCGAAACGCACGATCAGCGCTTCGCCTTGCGCCTCGACGAGGACGTCGAATCTCTGCTCGCCGAGCATGCACACGCGCTCACGCTCGAATTCGACGGGCAGGCCGCCGCGCAGCTGCCCGGAGATCTTGCGTTTACGCTCATTGCCGATGTGATCCATGAGAGTCGCGATCGCGGCAAGCGTGTGCGCTAGATCTCCCCGAGGCTCGGGCGACGAAAATCCTTCCGGATATTCTTCGCTGATAAAGCCCGTCGAGAGATCGCCCGAGCGCCAGCGCGGACTCTGCATGAGCGACGCCAGAAACGGAATGTTGTGGCGAATTCCGTCGATCACGAAGCGATCAAGCGCGTCGGCCTGCGCCACGATCGCCCGAAGACGGTCCGGCGCATGCGTCACCAGCTTGGCGATCATCGGATCATAGTGGATCGAGATTTCGCGGCCTTCGGTGACGCCGGTGTCGTTGCGCACGGTGACGCCGCCTTCGCGCTTCTCTTCCGGCGGCCGGTATTTGACCAGTCGGCCGACCGAAGGAAGGAAGTTGCGCGTGGGATCCTCGGCATAAATACGGCTCTCGACCGCCCAGCCGTTGATCTTGACGTTTTCCTGCTTGAATTGCAGCGGTTCGCCCGCCGCGACGCGGATCATCTGCTCGACAAGATCGATGCCGGTGATGAGCTCCGTCACCGGATGCTCGACCTGCAGGCGCGTGTTCATTTCAAGGAAGTAGAAGCTTTTGTCCTGACCGGCGACGAATTCGACCGTGCCCGCGGAATCATAGTCCACGGCCTTCGCGAGCGCGATGGCCTGCGCGCCCATTTCGCGACGAGTCTTTTCGTCGAGGAGCGGCGACGGCGCTTCTTCAATCACCTTTTGATTGCGGCGCTGAATGGAACATTCGCGCTCGTTCAGGTGAATGACATTGCCGTGTTTGTCGCCGAGCACCTGAATTTCGATGTGGCGCGGATTGACAATGAATTTCTCGACGAAGACGCGGTCGTCGCCGAAGGAGGACGCCGCCTCCGAGCGCGCGCGGGTGAAGCCTTCAATCACTTCGTCGTCGGAAAACGCGACGCGCATGCCCTTGCCGCCGCCGCCAGCGGAAGCCTTCAGCATCACCGGGAAGCCGATGTCCTTGGCGATCTTAACGGCCTCCTCGGCGTTCTCGATGACGCCAAGATAGCCGGGCACGACGCTGACGTTGGCGGCGGACGCGAATTTCTTCGACTCGATCTTGTCGCCCATCGCCTCGATCGCCCGAACATTGGGGCCGATGAAAACGATATTCGCCTCGGCGAGCGCAGTCGCGAAGGCGGCTCGCTCTGACAGAAAGCCATAGCCGGGATGCACCGCCTCGGCGCCGGTTTCCTTACAGGCGGCGACGATCTTATCGATCAGCAGATAAGACTGGGCGGCGGGCGGCGGACCGAGACGGACGGCCTCGTCCGCCATTTCGACATGCAGCGCGTCGGCGTCGGCGTCGGAATAGACGGCGACAGTCGAAAGTCCCATGCGCTTGGCTGTCTTGATGATGCGACAAGCGATTTCGCCGCGATTGGCGATTAAAATCTTACGAAACATGCGCGCCCCAATGCCCCAATCCCTCAAGCAATTGGCGCCGGACGCTTAGAACACGCGGCCGGCGCCTGCAGCGTTTAGCGTTTGGCGTCGCTCTCGTCGTCAGGCCGCCGCTCCTGAACGGCGTCGACGATTCCAAAATGCCTCGCCTCCTCCGCCGACATAAAGTGATCGCGGTCAAGCGTGCGCTCGATCGTCTCATAGTCCTTGCCCGTGTGACGGACATAGATGTCATTGAGCCGCTTCTTAACTTTCAGAATGTCTTCGGCGTGGCGCTGGATGTCCGACGCCTGGCCCTGGAAGCCGCCGGACGGCTGGTGAAGCATGATGCGCGCGTTGGGAAGCGCGTAACGCAGACCGTCAGCGCCCGCGGCCAGCAGAAGCGAGCCCATCGACGCCGCTTGCCCCACGCACAGCGTCGAGACCTTCGGCTTGATGAACTGAATCGTGTCGTAGATGGCGAGGCCGGACGTCACCACGCCGCCCGGCGAATTGATGTAGAGCGAGATTTCCTTTTTGGGGTTCTCAGACTCTAGAAACAACAGCTGGGCGATGATGACCGACGCCATGTGATCTTCGATCGGCCCGGTGATGAAGATGATGCGCTCGCGCAACAGGCGGGAATAGATGTCGAAGCCGCGCTCGCCGCGCGAAGTGTTCTCGATCACCTGTGGGATAAGATACTGGCTGTAGTTTTCGATTGGATCGCGCATCGCGTATCGCCTCTGTGGTCCGGCGGAGGCTGATGCCCCTGCGCCGGAGATTCTTTGACCCGACATATATCCACGCCCGCGCCAGACGCAAAGATTCGATTGCGCCCGTCACGCCGCGGCGCGGCGTGCGCGGGAGGACGACAGCCGGATGACCGACTATTCCTCGTCTTCCTTGAACAGCTCTTCGCGGGAGACGGTCTTGTCGGCGATCTTGATCAGCTTGGAGAGGTGGTCGACGACGCGCTCCTCATAGATCGGCGCGCGAAGCTGGGCGAGGGCCTGCTCATTATTGCGGTAATAGTCCCAAACCGCCTTCTCCTGGCCCGGGAACATGCGCACCCGCTCGACCAAAGCGTCGGTCAGATCCTTTTCGTCCACCTTCACGTCGGCGCTTTTGCCGATCTCCGCCAGAACCAGCCCCAACCGCACGCGCCGTTCGGCGATCTTGCGGAACTCATCCTTGGTCTCTTCCTCCGTCTTGCCCTCTTCGGCGACGGGTTGGCCTGCGCGCTGGCTTTCCTGCGCGTGCTGGCCCCAGATGTTGGCGAATTCCTGTTCGACAAGGCTCTCCGGCAGATCAAAGGAATAGCGGCCGTCGAGCGCGTCGAGCAGCGCGCGCTTCATCTTCTCGCGCGACGCCTTGTCGAAATCGGCTTCGAGGTTGCCGCGAACGGCGGTCTTCATCGCCTCGAGCGACTCGAAGCCGTATTTCTTGGCGAGCTCCTCGTCGAGCCCGAGCGTCTTGGACGCCGAAACGGACTTGACCGTCACGTCGAACTCGGCGTCCTTCCCGGCAAGCCGCGCGGCCGAGTAATCTTCCGGGAACCGGACCTTGACGACGCGTTGCTCGCCGGCCGCGGCGCCTTCGAGTTGCTCTTCGAAGCCGGGAATGAAGGTGCCCGCGCCCAGCACGAGATCGACGTCCCCGCCCGTGCCGCCCTCAAAAGGCTCCCCGTCGAGCTTGCCGGTGAAATCGATCGTCAGCTTGTCGCCCTTCTCCGCCTTGGCCCCTTCCGGCCTGGCCTCGAATTCCAGCGCGCGCTCGGCAAGCGACCGCAACGCCTTCTCGATGTCGTCGTCGGCGACTTCGGCGACGGGACGCTCCAGAGAGATGTCGTCAAAGGCGCCGATTTCGAACTTGGGCAGCGTTTCGAACGTGACGACATAGGAGAAATCGCCTTCGGCGAGCAGCGCGCGCTCGACTTCTTCCTGTCCTCCGGGGAAATCGATCTTCGGCTCGAGCGCGATGCGCAGCTCGTTTTCCTCGACGATCTTTCGGTTGGCGTCATTGACCGCCTCCTGCAGGACGTCGCTCATGATGCTCTTTCCGTAGAGCTTCTTGAGATGGCCAATCGGCGCCTTGCCGGGGCGGAATCCCTTGATCTGACTCTTCGCCTGCATCTCGGCGAGTTGCGCGGCGAGCTTGGCGGCGAGTTCGCCGGCCGGCAGAACCACCTTGTATTCCTGCTTCAAACCCTGCGAGGAGGTCTGCGTTACTTGCATCTCGATAGCCTTCTTAATTACTGCGACGTCGCCGGCGCGCGACGACGATTATTTTGAAACCCGGATCGGCGACTCTGGTGCGGGCGGAGGGAGTCGAACCCCCACGACTTTCGTCACCGGAACCTAAATCCGGCGCGTCTACCAGTTCCGCCACGCCCGCGATCGGCGGAAGGGCCGCCTCAATTCCCTGCCCGCGAACCGGGATCGCTTGAGATGAAATCGAACCGTTCGACTTCCTCTCAAACGATCCTGTTCCCGAAAAGGCGCAGTCCCTGCGCGTCTGAGGGCGCGTCAAGGCGCTCCCAAGCGCGAACTCGATTCGCCGGGCGTCGCTCTATAGCATGGACGCGGCGGGATGCCAGCCGCCGGAGGCTATTGTGGCGCCACGCGGTGATCCGCCCCCTCGAGGCCGCGGATCAGCGTAATGACTTTTTCGTGACCCTGGGGGTCGCGCCATTTGGCGTTGCAGAGCGTCGGGCCGCAAACGACTTCCGGAAACTTATACAGCGGCTTGCCTCGGCCGGTTTTCAGTCCGTAGCCGACATTCGGCTTCCAGCCGCCGGCCATCAGCGATTGGCGATAGTCGAAATAGCCTTGCGACGCCTGCGCCCACGCGGCGGGCGGCAGACACCCGCAGGCGCTGCAGAAGCCTAAAATCGCGGCGATCTTGTTTATGCGCGGCGCGGTCATGGTTCAGCCTCCTAGCGTTTTCTCCGTTCTAGCGCTCCCCTCACGGCGCGTGAAGCGTTGAAGCGCTGGGTCATTGCCCAACCGGTCCGCCTGCGCCATAGCTAGATGGCGATGTCCAAGCTCCTTTCCCGCCGCGCTGTTCTTTCCGGCGTCGCCGCCAGCCTGACGACGCTACCGGCCGCGACGCAGTCGCCGCCGTCCGGCCTGCGGCCGCTCGAGGCTCGGCCGGGGAAAGCGCGCCTGTCCGGCGGCGGCGAAACCGGCATTCTGGGTTTCGAGGGGACCACGCCGGGGCCCGTCCTGCGCTACCCGCAGGGCGGCGAACTCGCCGTCCGGTTCCTGAACAAGCTTGACCAGCCTGCGACCATTCACTGGCACGGCTTGCGCGGCGACAACGCCATGGAGGGCGTCGCGCCGCTGACGCAGGCGGCTGTCGCAGCCGGGGCGTCCTTCGACTACCGCCGCAAGCTCGCCGATTATGGACTGTTCTGCTACCGGCCGAGCGTCTATGGCGCGACGCCGGAGCTCGTCGGGCGTGGACTCAAGGGCCTGCTCATCGTCGACGAGCCGGCGCCGCTGCCGGCGGACGCAGACCTGCTTCTCGTTCTCGACGACTGGCGTCTCGATGACGCGGCCCAGGTCGTGGGCGGCTTCGATGATCCGGCGGCGGCGCGCGGCCTCGGCAGGATCGGGCCGCTGCTCTGCGTCAACGGCAAGGCTGCGCCCGCCCTGCAGAGCCTCGCGCCCGGCGCCAGGGTGCGGCTGCGCCTGGCCAATCTCAGCAACGCGCGGATCATGGTCCTGTCCCTCGCCGGCGCGCAGCCTTTCGTCATCGCCATCGACGGCCAGTCGTGCGACGCCTTCGAGCCGATCAAGCGGAGCATTCCCGTCGCGCCGGGGGCGCGCTTCGAGCTGATGTTCGACATGCCGGAGACCGAGGGCGCCAAGGCCAATTTGATCTTGCGCGGACAAAATGGCGAGGATCGCGACCTTTTTGTCGCGGAAGCCAGGGGCGCCAAGGCCTCAGAGCGTCCGCAGATTGCGTCCCTCCCGCAAAATCCGGCGCTTCCTGCCGAGATCAAGCTTGCGAACGCCAAGAAGGTCGATCTCCTGATTGAACCGCGCAGTAACGCTGCCGGCCCCGCCTGGACGATCAATGGCGCGTTGACGAGAGGCTATGAAGGCCCGCCTCTCTTCAAAGTGGCGCGCGGAACCCCGGTGACCCTGGGCTTTGTCAACAAGTCGGGAGCGGCGCTCGCGATGCATGTTCACGGGCAGTGCATGCGCCTTCTGCATGACCTCGATGACGGATGGGAACCCTACTGGCGCAACGGCGTCATCGTTCCCCCCGGGAAAACCAAGCATGCCGCCTTTCTCGCTGAATCGCCTGGAAAATGGGCCATTCATGATGATATTCTGGAGCACGAAGCAGGCGGACTGGCGACGTGGTTCGAAGTCGCCTAGCGAGCGTCACAAGGTTAACAGAACGCCGAAGTAGAACCCGTTATGCCGTCCGCTGAGATCTTTGTCTGAACTTCTGTGATGGAAAAAGCCGCGACCGCGAGTTGAAGGCATTGCCAGATGCTGAATCAAACTCACTTGAATCTTGGCGGCTTAGCCCGCCTGCGGTGGGAGCCGGACGGGTCGTTATCTCGCGTAATCGAGGGGGGAGGCCTTGGCCCCGAAGTATTGGCTATGATCGGCGCCGCGGCGTCGCGCGGACCTCTTCCGGAGGAATTTCCAAACTGGAAGTTTGATAATCTTGACGTCGAGTACGACGCCGCGACGGAGTCCGTCTGGATGATTTATGGCGCGCAGGCGCCCGTCTGTTACACGCCGCACACCCTAAGCGAAATGAGCCGCTTTAGCCAAGCGCTTCAAGCGATGTTTGCGGCTGGCCTCACATCGCGACACCCCATTCGTTACCTGGTGATCGCTTCGAATAAGCCGGGGGTCTTCAATTTAGGCGGCGATCTGGCGGTTTTCTCCTCCGCTATACGCGCGCATAACATCGACCTGCTGCGTCGCTATGCCCATACGTGCATTGATCTGATAGACAGCCTGGTGCGGGGGCTTGATTTACCTATCGTCACCATCTCCGCAGTGCATGGCCAGTGTCTTGGGGGAGCGTTTGAGGCCGCGCTTGCGACAGATTTCATCATCGCGGAGGAGAATGCGCGTTTCGCAATGCCCGAAATCGCATTCAACACATTTCCGGGGATGGGCGCCGTCTCCCTGCTGAACAGGAAAGTTGGCGCTGCGCTCGCCCAGAAAATCATTTCTGAAGGCAGAGCCTATTCCGGCCGCGAGATGTATGATCTTGAAGCGGTCGATTTTCTCGCCGCCGACCGCGACATAAAATCGGCGACGCTTGCCTGGATGCTCAAAGGCGGCAAAGTGGCCTGGATTCGGCGGCGGACATTGGCGGAGGTGCGTCGCCGCGCAGCGCCGGTGACTCGTGAAGAGCTCATGCGGATCACCGATCTTTGGGCCGAATGCTCAACGCGCATCAGTGACGCCGACCTGCGGCACATGGAGCGGTTGGTCCGCGCACAAAGCCGGCTCCTCAGCTCAATCAACCCGACAAAGCATGATGACTGCGCTCGTCCGGCGCCATTGGAGGGATGAAATGGAAGTCGCCTCGCAGCTCGTCAAAGTTTCGGGCGATGAACCAACCGATAGCCCGAACGCAAAGGCCGAAGTTAAGGCTGACAACGAGATCTACCAGGACCTCGTCGAGACCCTCTTCGCGACCAAGGGCTCCTTCCTGGCGGGCATCGCCGCCGGCATGCTCGCCCCCACGATCGCATGGCTGTCGACGTGGCAATCCGTCTATTTGCAACTCATCATTTTGATGAGTTGCATGGCGGCCTACCGAGTATGGGTATTGCTCGCCTATACTCGGCAACCGCCCGCGCAACGCCGCAAAGATGCGCGCCGCTGGGAGTTTCGATACGCGATCGGCGCCGTTGGATTCATGACCGCGGTCGGAATCACCGCCGCTATACTTTTCATCGAACACCACGACGAAATGCTCGCCTATTATGGTGTGATTTTGATGACCGGCTGCGCCGGCGCGCTCGCGAGCCGCAATTCCGGCAGGCCCATGATCGTTTTCGGACAAGTCATTGGGGCGTGCGCGCCTCTCGCGATCGCTTGTCTTTTTTACTACAGCTTCTGGTATTGGGGACTGACGCTCATCCTGATCATCGGGATGATCTCCGTAAAATCGACAACAACATTTCTGCACGCCAATTTGGAGACGGCGCTCCGAAACGGCTATGAGGCGGTAAGGCAGCGAACGCTGTTCAGCCTGGCGCTGAACTCGATGACGCATGGCCTTTGCATGGGCGACGCCGACCTTTCCGTCACGGTCGTGAATCGTCGCGTGATCGATTTCTTTGGCATCGTCGCGGCGACGACGCCGATCCGGCTCGAAGCGCTGGCGCATGCGATGGGCAAGAGCGTCGGCATGACGCCGCACGAAAGCAAGATCTTTTTTGAGCGGTGGAGACGGCATGTCACAATGCCTCGTGCGAACATCTTCACGCACAAGCTCGGCGACCGCTTTTTTGAGTTTCACTGCGAACGCGCCGAAGCGGGATCCTTCATCACCGTCATCGAGGACGTGACAATTCAGAAGCGCGCGCTCCGTGAGATCGAGCGCATCGCGCATTTCGATGATCTGACCAATCTTCCGAACCGCTATCAATTTCAGGAGACGCTCGAGGAGGAAATGGTTCAGCTGAGGCAGCGCGGGTTTCAAGCGGCGCTGCTCAACATCGATCTCGATCGGTTCAAGGAGGTCAATGATACGCTGGGCCATTCCATCGGCGATGAACTGCTGTCCGCAGTCGGAGCGCGTCTCGCCGCCTGCGTGCCGCGTCCACATGTCGTGGCGAGGCTCGGCGGCGACGAGTTCTGCGTGCTGCTGCGCGCCGCCGAACGCCTGCCTGACGTGAATGAACTCGCCGCCAACATACTGGCCGAGATGCATCGCACCTTCATCGTCGAAAACCACGTCATCAACATCGGCGCGAGCATCGGCATGGCCGCAGCGCCCAGGGATTCGGAGACCTCCGGCGGCCTGCTCAAATGCAGCGATCTCGCGCTTTACCGCTCGAAAGCCGGAGGGCGCGGGAAGGCGATCTGGTACTCCCAGGAGATGCAGGACGCCCTGACCCGAAAGCGGGCGATCGACACTGAACTGCGTCACGCGTTCCTGTCGAACGAATTGATCGTCTACTATCAGCCGGTCGTCGATTCCCGCACCGCGACCATCGTTTCCTTGGAGGCGCTGCTGCGATGGCGCCACCCGACCCGAGGAATGATCTCGCCAGGCGAGTTCATTCCTGTCGCAGAAGAAACCGGCATGATCATCGAGCTCGGCGCCTGGGCGCTGAAGCAGGCGTGCCATGACGCGAAATCGTGGCCTTCGAACGTCCGTGTCGCGGTCAATATCGCGCCCAGACAATTCCAACAGAAGGACCTTGCCGATATGGTCGCGGCGACGCTCCGAGAATCTGGTTTGGAGCCAGATCGTTTGGAGCTCGAAATCACCGAAACGACGCTCATGGTGTCAGATGACGTCGACAGTAAATTACGCGAGATCGAAGCGCTCGGCGTCCGTCTCTCGCTCGATGATTTCGGAACCGGCTACAGCAGCCTCGGCTATCTCAATCGTTTCCCAGTCAAGAAGGTCAAGATCGATCGCTCCTTCGCGCGGCAGGCGATCGAGTCGCCCAAAACGCAGGCGATCGTCTCCGCGATCTCTGCGCTCGCACGGGACCTGTCCATCGATCTCGTCGCCGAGGGGGTCGAAACTGACGCTCAGCTCGCCTTCATGGCGAGCAAGAATATTTTCCTCATTCAGGGATATCTCTACACTAGGCCGCGGCCAATAGAGGAGCTGAGACCGCTCCTCGAATATTGGCGCGACGCGCCGCGCCTCGTCAGCGCGGCGTGAGAGGTTTTTGGCGAGGGGCGTCAGTTGCGTTCAAGGGCCACCAGACTGCGACGATCAACCCAGGGTTGCACCATTCGCTGTGCGCGAAAAATCGCGTGCGAGGCGTTATAGCGCCGGCCGAATTGGGCCAAGTAGCGCTCTATCGCAGCGACGCCATTCTGCGGTTCGACGACGTCTCTGACGATCAGCAATTCGTGGGCGTCGTCGGCGGCAACCGCCGTATTGCTCTCCATGAGACGTTCCGCCTTGACGAAGCCCAGCGTCCGCCCAACCGCAGCGTAGAGTCCCATGAGATCGGACGGGTCTCCCGAGAAGGAGAATTGCGCGTCTCGCTCGGCCACGATGGCGGAGCAATGCATGGCGAAGTCGAAATCGGAGCCGCTCATCAGACCGCGCGCCCAGGCGAGCGTGATCACCGGCGTATCGACGATCAGCTCGGAATTTTCGGCGGCGATCTCTCCAAAACCCTCCGCCGGCCTCGGCGCCTCGCGCACGCCATGCGCGAAATCGTAGACGATGTAGCGGAGTTCGTTCACCTCGCCGCGGTCGATCGCCGACAAAATATCAGTAATTGTACTGATCGTCGCCGCGTCAAAACCCGGTCGAGTCTTGCGCAATACTAGAGCCTGGTGGTCTTTCAACCAGATGGTCGAAAGACAGCCGCCGTTGACAGAAAGTTCAGCTTGATCACGCAGATAAGGAAAGTTCAACATGTTTCCCTCCATAGTTTGTGGATGTTGGATTAAGTTAAATGAAAATTTAACTTCGCCAACCCTGTCGCTGATAATTGCTCGAAATTGCGCCTAAGTTACGCCAAGTGCATGACGCTTAAGCACCTTTGCCAACGCGGGGCGTTTAAAAAAAATCATCGTTAGGCGACGCGATTGTACAATAAACGGGCCATGCATACTTTTTCCCGCCTGTGTGGCCCTTGGTCGCGGGACAAGTGGGCGCGGCTGACTTATATTAACTAAAGCGCTGCTGATCCTCCGGACCCTCGCCCGTCGCAGCTCGCTTTCGCGCATGGTATGCGAATCATGGCGCGTCGGAACCGGACCTGCGCGCCAAGACGAGACCGCTCATTGCAGAGCGGCCGGTTCAGAAGGGAGAAAAACAGATGATCATGCGATTTTTCGCCGCCGTGCTGTTGGCAGGCGCCGGCTGGGCCACGCAAGCACATGCGCATGGCGACGTCGGCATCAATCAGGGCCAATGCTTGATGAAGCTCGGCCCGGATACGATGACATTCACGGGGTATCAGCCGCAGAAGTCGCGTGAGCAGTTCTGCGACGACATTCCAGACGCTGGGCCCACCATTATCACCCTGGATGCGCAGCAGGACGAATTGCGCGACATGAATCTGGAGATGCGCGTCGTCCGCGACATCGGCCAGAAGGACGACGCCGACAATCTCGAGGCGAATACAGAGTATTACTCTCCGCCGAAGAAGTATAAGTCGGGCACTCTTACCTTCGAACACGTCTTTCCGCAGGAAGGCAAGTTCATCGGATTGGTGAAGGCGAAAAGCGATGACGGCTCGAAAGAATATGTCGCGCGCTTTCCCTTCTCGGTCGGCTTGACCCAAACCAGGGAAATAACGATCGCCGTGTTCTTTGGGGCCCTGGCGCTGGCTGGCTTCGGGCTCTGGTACAGGCACCAGTTCATGGGCAAGAAGCCCACGACGAAGGCCTAAGTCCGCTTCAGCTCAAAAGCTCTACTCGACCGTCGCGTAAGGTTACGCGGCGGTCCATTTGTTTCGCGAGCTCCATATTGTGAGTCGCGATGAGCGCCGCCAGTCCGGTGCTGCGCGCGAGCGCCAACAACGTTCCGAAAACATGCTCCGCCGTGCGAGGATCGAGATTGCCGGTCGGTTCGTCGGCAAGCAGAAGATGCGGCGCGTTCGCGACCGCGCGGGCGATGGCGACGCGCTGCTGTTCGCCGCCGGATAGTTCCGACGGCCGGTGCGATGCGCGCGGTCCGAGCCGCAAATAGTCGAGCAGCTGTTGCGCCCGAAGGCGCGCTTCGTTCCCGCTTAGGCCATTGATCATCTGCGGCAGCGCCACGTTTTCGAGCGCCGAGAACTCCGGCAGCAGATGATGGAATTGATAGATGAAGCCGACGGTGGCGCGCCGCAGCCGCGTACGCTCGGAGTCGGACATGCGCGATGTCGGCGCGTTTGCAATCAGCACTTCGCCGCCGTCCTGGCGCTCCAAGAGTCCGGCGATATGGAGGAGCGTCGACTTGCCGGCGCCAGACGGGGCCAAAAGCGCGACCGTCTCGCCAGGATAGATTGACAGATTGACGTCCATCAAAATGTCGAGCCGCGCCGCGCCCTCGCGATAGTGGCGCGCGATGCTGCGGAGTTCGAGAACGGCCTCGCCCATCGCGACTACTCGTGCCGCAGCGCTTCGATCGGATCGAGCGATGCGGCTTTCCAGGCTGGATAGATCGAGGCGAGAACGGCGAGCGTG
This sequence comes from Methylocystis sp., assembly GCA_036560365.1. Taxonomy (GTDB): domain Bacteria; phylum Pseudomonadota; class Alphaproteobacteria; order Rhizobiales; family Beijerinckiaceae; genus Methylocystis. The sequence continues at coordinate 35,765 of DATBRI010000028.1, read as the reverse complement.
AGCGTCATGGCCACGATCGCCGTCACCTCGCGCGGGTCGACGATCGCCGGCAGCCGCGAGAGAAAATAGAACTCCGCGGGGAAGAGATTGGCGTCGAACAGCTTATTGATTCCGACGCGGATGGTGTCCAGATTTTTCGCCAGCGCCAGACCGAGCGCAAAGCCGGCCAGCGTGCCGACGACGCCGATCGACGCTCCGATGATCAGGAACACGCGCAGGACAGCGCCCCGCGTCGCGCCCATCGTGCGCAGGATGGCGATGTCCTGAGTCTTGTCCTTCACGAGCATCGTCAACCCGGAAATGATGTTGAAGGCCGCGACCACGACGATCAAAGCGAGAATGATGAAGAGAATGTTCTTCTCGACCTGCAGCGTATCGAAGAACGTCTTGTTGCGCTGGCGCCAGTCGGTGACGATCAGCGGCCGGTCGATGGCCTTTTCGACGTTGATGCGAAAATCGTCCATCTTCTCTGGATCAGAGACGAATGCTTCGACCACCGTCGCCTCATTCTCCCTGTTGAAGAAGAGCTGCGCCTCGGCGAGCGGCATATAGACGAACACGCTGTCGAATTCGGACATGCCGATCGAGAAGATCGCGACGACTTTGTAGGCCTTGATGCGCGGGGCGACCCCGAAAGGCGTCTGCGCACCCTTGGCGATCAGCAGGCTGACCGAGTCGCCGACGCCGACGCCGAGCGTCTCCGCCAACCGCTGACCGATGGCGACGCCGCTGGCCTTATCGAACCCCGCGAGCGCGCCGCTCTTGACGTTGCCCGCGACGCCGGGAAGCCGCGTCAGGTCCTTCTCGCGCACGCCGCGCACAAGCACGCCGGATTGGCCGAACTGAGTCGATATGCCGGCCGCGCCCTCGACCATGGGAATTGCAAGCTGGACGCCGGGCAGCTTCGCGGTCTTCGCGGACACCCGCTCCCAATCGGTGAACGGCGTCTCCGCCGCCTGCAAAAAAGCATGGCCGTTGATGCCGATGATCTTGTCCATCAACTCGCGATGAAATCCGTTCATCACCGACGTGACGACGATGAGAGTCGCGACCCCCAGCATGATGCCGAGGAAGGAAAATCCGGCGATGACCGAGACGAAGCCGTCGGCGCGGCGGGCGCGCAGATAGCGCAGCGCCACGATCCGCTCGAAGGCCGAAAAGGCGCCGGCGCCTTTTGCCGGCTGCGCCGTTTCCGTCATGCCTGAGCCTGTCGCATGGCGGCGACGATGCGGGTGACCGCGTCCTCAGGCGCGAGAAGCTCCCGCTCTCCGGTGCGGCGCTGCTTCACCTCCACCCTGCCCTCCGCCAGGCCCTTGGGCCCGACCAGGACTTGCCAGGGCAGACCGATGAGATCGAGCGTCGCGAATTTCGCGCCGGGGCGCTCGTCGCGGTCGTCATGCAGCACGTCCAGTCCCGCATTCTCGAGCTGCGCCACGAGATCGGCGCAGACCTTGCCCGTCGCCGGGTCTCCGGCTTTCAGGTCGGCGACCCCGACATGGAAGGGCGCGACGGACTCGGGCCATATGACGCCGTTGTCGTCATGGCCCGCCTCGATGAGGGCGGCGGCGAGGCGCGACGGCCCGATGCCATAGGAACCCATTTGCACGACGACCTCCTTGCCGTCCGGACCGTTGACGACGGCCCTCATCGGCTCGGAATATTTGGTTCCGAAGTAGAAAATATGGCCGACCTCGATTCCGCGCGCCGCGACCCGCGCATCCTCGGGCACGGCGGCGAAGGCGGCGGCGTCATGCATCTCGCTCGTCGCGGCGTAGCGACTGGTCCATTTGTCGACCACCGCCTGCAAGGCCGCCGCATCGTCGAAGTCGATCGAGGCGGGCGGCGGCGCGAAGGACAGAAAATCTTTGTGGCAAAAGACTTCGCTCTCGCCGGTCGACGCGAGAATGATGAACTCATGGCTGTTGCCGCCGATCGGCCCGGATTCGGCCGCCATCGGAATGGCGGTCAGGCCCAGGCGCGCGAAGGTGCGCAGGTAGGCGACGAACATCTTGTTATAGGAATGCTGACCAGCTTCGGCCGTAAGATCGAAGGAATAGGCGTCCTTCATCAAGAATTCGCGCGAGCGCATGACGCCGAAACGCGGCCGCACCTCATCGCGGAACTTCCACTGGATATGAAAAAGATTGAGCGGCAGATCCTTGTATGAGCGCACATAGGCGCGGAAAATCTCCGTGATCATCTCTTCATTGGTGGGGCCGTAAAGCATCTCGCGGTCATGGCGATCGGCGATGCGCAGCATTTCCTTGCCATAGGCGTCATAGCGCCCCGACTCGCGCCACAGATCGGCGGACTGGATGGTCGGCATCAGACATTCGATGGCCCCGGCGCGGGTCTGCTCCTCGCGGATGATGGCGTTGATCTTGTTCAAGACCCTCAGCCCGAGCGGCAGCCAGGCATAGATGCCGGCCGACTCTTGTCGGATCATGCCCGCCCGCAGCATCAGCCGATGCGAAACGATCTCAGCCTCTTTCGGCGTCTCGCGCAGGATAGGCAGGAAATAGCGGGAAAGGCGCATGTGGGATCCAGTTGGGCGAATCGAAGAGCGGCGAGCATAGCCCGTCGGCCGCCCGTGAAAACAGCGCGGACGGAGGTGTTGAACCCCGGCGCGGTCGAAAACGCAAGCCAAAGGCGCCCTTCCCTTTTTGCCGGGCCAAGCCCATTTCGGGAACATGCGCTCTCGAGGAGGCCGGCATGGGCGAGGCTATGGGTCAGACTGCGGTTAGACATCCCTGGGGAAGCGTCCGCGACAACCCGGAACTCGATCGCTTCGAACTGGACGTCGACGGCGACACGGCGCTTGCTTACTACCGCATCACCAACGGCGTGATGGTCTTCACGTCAACGCAGACGCCTCCGAAGCTGCGCGGTCAGGGCGTGGCCTCCGAGCTTATTCGCAACGCCCTGGAATTTGCCCGGGCGCGTGGCCTGAAAGTTAAGAGCGACTGCGCCTTCGTCGCCGACTATGTCGAAAAGCATCCCGAGTTCCAGGATCTGCTGCCTTAACCGTAGGCGAGATTGCCGGGGCATCTAGGCGCTCCGGTCGGGGAACATAAAAGGTGCCTCGACACATGCGTCGAGGCCCCCTTCAATTATTGCCCAGCTTGATGGCGCTGACTTATTTCACCACCGGCATGGTGTAGGACAAGGCGCCGATATTGCCCTTGTCGCCCTTGAAATGCGCATGGCACATGACGCAATTTTCGGAAATGACCGGTATCCCCGTGGCCATGCGCAGATAGCGCTTGCCATCCTTTTCCATGATCTCTTCATAGGCCTGCTCGCCGCCGCGCAGCCTTTTCGCCGCCGTCTTTTCAAAGGCGTCTTTGGGCTCGTCGTCGGGATCGCCGACTTTGTCGGTCAGCCCGATCAGCCTGACGTCGTACCAGCCGTTCTTTTTCATCGCGGCGAAGAGCGCCTTGGCCGCCGACGCGGCGGATGGGTCCGATGGGTGTTTGACGTAAGTTTCGTCGATCAACACCACCGCCGTCTTGAAGACGTCGTCGAGCATTTTGATGTGCTGCCGCGTGCGCTCGATCTCGGGATCTTTGGTCGGGGCGGGATTTTCGGCGAACGCGGCGAGCGTCCCCGCGGACAATCCGCCGACCATCGCCACCGCCATAACGATCTTTCTCTTGATTCCCTTAGTCATCTCTTCCTCCCGCCCCGGGGCGACCGCCTTTGGGCGCATGGGCCAACTTCGCTCACGGCTGATGCGTGACGGTCTATTGGATGAGGGCGAGCGGAAAAGGTTCCCGAATTTTATTTGGCGAGGACAATCGCGCCAAAACGGCGCGCACGCTTTGCGCGCAACGCGCGCCTCCGAAAGGAAAGGCCTCGATGACGAAAGGGCCGATATCCTTCTCCAGCTGGTCGCGAATGAGACGGCGGGCGCGATGCAGGCGGGTCTTCACCGTCTCCGGCCGCAAGTCGAGGGTTTGTGCGGTCTCGGCGACGGTGAGGCCCTCGATGACGCGCAAGACGAAAACGAGGCGAAAATCTTCCGGCAGCCTGTCTGTCGCCTGCTCGACGAGACGGAGAATTTCGCGTTGCGCCAGAGATTTCTCGGGATCGTCGCAGTCTTTCGCCCGCGCCGAAAAAATGCCGTCCGGCTCCTCCTTTTGCGCGCCGAAAACATGGATGAGCTTCGCCCGGCGGCGAACGCGCAGCCGCGCCGCGGCTTCGTTGATCGTGATCCGCGCCAGCCAGGTGGCGAGCGTGGCCTCGCCGCGAAATTCGTCGAGATGAGTGAAGGCCTTCAGGTAGGCCTCCTGCACCACGTCCTCGGCCTCGTGACTGTCGAGCACGATGCTGCGCGCGATGCGGTAGAGACGGCGATTGTTGTCCGCCATGATGAGGCGCAGCGCCTCTTCTTCACCCGCCAGCGCGCGCGCCGCGAGCAAGCGTTCGTCTCGCCTCTCCAGCTCAGGCGTTAATTGCGCCGCGTGCGCGCCTTCCATCCGATCGGCCTTTAGACGCCCTCAAGGATAAGGCTTATCAGGCGCGACCATAGATCCAGTGGAGGCGCATTTATGCGGGCCAGCAAGGACCGGAGAACTTTAGGACTCCGCCTCCGCCTCGGCGGATGAGTTCGCGCCCTTCCTTCTCCACTTGAGGAAAGGTGGCTCGGTGAAGCCGGGTCGGATGTGGGCGGACCATGCGCAACCAACTTCGCGCCACAGAGCGCGAAGTCATCGAGCGGGGAAAGCGCCGCTGGCAGCATCACGAAATTGAACGCGCAGCGCAGGCCGGAACGACCGCTGAGATTTTTTCGCCGGAGACACTGCGTCGCTTCCCACGTTGAAGTTGCGGCGACAGCTCAAAAAGGACGAAATCCGCCGGTTGATTATGCGGCACGACCTTCAGGAGCAGAGCGCGGAGCGCAATGCCCCCGCACACGGCTTGAAGTTGAAGTGCGATTCATCTCTCGACACGGAAATAGGTGCGGCTGCCAATCGGCTCGCCGTCTTTCTCGAAGCGCCCAGATGTCCACGTTTCCGGCCGCTCCATAAACACTTCCCAGACCATTAGGCCGAAGCAACGGGCCGCTATATCTTCATTGCAGCGAGCCGCCTTCTGGTAGATTGGTTCAAATGGCGTTTCACTCCAATCTTTTCCTGGCATCCAGCCAGCCGTTTGAATCTCAGTGCCCTCGATCATCTCATTTAGCTGTTCTTTGATTGCAGCGATCTCAGCAGGGAGCATCCGCGACATGAAGCGCCGATATTCGTTTTCGTAAGGCACGCGCTCCATCCGCTGCCCGCTCATCAAATCAACAAGCATCTTTTTGCCCCCAAACAGTGGGTTCATGCTTCGACCGTAATTTTTATATTGGCCGCATCGACCCCCAGCGTCTTTGCGAGGCGCCGCTTGGCTTGTGCGATCGAGAGCGGAGCTTCTTCAATTTCATCAACGACGTGGGTTTCCCGCTCATCTGCGCCTTTTTCTACTTCTATGGCGGCGACTAACTCCGGCGTCAGTGGAACCGTTGCAATTGGAGGGAACTTCAAACCCGCCCCAGCGCCAATATGACTCACAGGGTCTTGTGCTTCTGGGAGATACAGCGACACCCAAACTCCTCGTCCGATTGGAATCGAGTGCCCCGCCTTTTTCCGCGCCACATAAGCACGATTAAATCGGTCTCTCATCTCGTCGCCGTCGATCAAGTGAACCTTGGCAAATTTCGGGTTATGTCGATCATCGACGGAGACAGGCACGACCGCATCCACTTCGTCTAGCGTTCGCCAGCCTTTGTCTCCCTCGACGCGCGGGAACGCTATCCAAGTGTCCTGCGTCGTGCGGATGGAAACGACTTTGCTCTGCGAGCCTTTGATGATGCGGCGAACGCTTGATTTCCCGCTCCCTTGCACGCGTTCGACCTTCCAACCCGCCTTTTGCAAGGCTTCCACGGCGATATTAAAAAGCTGGGTTTTCATACTCACCTTTTCGGGACTTCCGTAAACGTTAGTCATTTTGTCCTCATTTCTTTCTGCGAATCTGCTGATGAATAAGGAACAAAATGCCACCAACAGCAACGGGTGTCAACGATCAAATTTGTTCCTGCGGAAGAAGTCCGGAATAAACGGCGAGACGCGTGTTCCTCGAGGAAGGTGCTTTTTGCAAAATTCATGACCTTTGCAGCATCCACCAACCCTGTTTTCCGGGGCTTCTGGCGTGCAAACGTTTGCTGCAAAAGTTGAGGGCTTCCTACCCATCCCGCAGGCCCCCCAACGCCAGGCGGAAGAATTCGGCGACCCGACGGGCGCGGAGCCCCTACGCCTCCGCCTCGGCGGCGAGCTCCAGCCATTGCTCTTCCGCGGCGGCGAGCGCCCGCACCAATTCCTCGCGCTGCGCAGCGAGCCGCGCCGCCTCCTGCGCATTGCGCGCGAAGGCGTCGGGCGCGGCGAGCGCCTCGTCCACGCGGGCGATCAGCTGCGTGAATTTCTCGACGCGCTCTTCGGCGGCGGCGAGCTTGCGCCGCGTGTGTCCGGCGTCGCGGCGCTTTGGCGCCTCCCGCTTCGCCGCCTCTTCCTTCAGCGATTCCTGCGCTGGCGCAACGGGAATACGCCTCGGCTCTTCATCGCGCGATTTCGACAGCACCTGCCGCGCATAATCGTCCATATCGCCGTCGAAGGCGCGCACGGTTCCGTCATCGACCAGCCACAGGCGATCGGCGCAGGCCTCGAGCAGATAGCGGTCATGCGAGACCAGCACGACGGCGCCTTCATAATCGTTGATCGCCTCGATGAGCGCGGCGCGGCTGTCGATGTCGAGATGGTTCGTCGGCTCGTCTAGGATCAAAAGATGCGGCGCGTTGAAAGTGGCGACGCCGAGCAGCAGCCGCGCCTTCTCGCCGCCCGACAGCTTGGCGATGACGGTTTCGGCGCGCGCGCCGGAAAATCCGGTCTGCGCCGCCCGGCCGCGAATGCGCGCCTCGGGGGCGCCCGGCATCAGCCGCGCGAAGACGGCGTAAGGCGTCTCGCCCTCATTCAGATCATCGACCTGATGCTGCGCGAAAAATCCCGCCTCCAGCTTCGGCGCCCGCACCATTTCGCCGGCGCAGGCCGCCAGCCGCCCGCCGAGCAATTTGGCGAAGGTCGACTTGCCATTGCCGTTCGCGCCGAGCAGGCCGATGCGATCGTCATTCGAGATCGCCAGCGTCAGCCGCGACAGCACGACCCGATCGCCATAGCCGACCGCCGCTTTCTCCAGCGCGATGATCGGCGGCGACAGCGGCTTCTCGGGCGACGGCAGACGAATGGGCAGGACCGAATCGTCGACGATCGCCGCGATCGGCTCCATTTTGGCGAGGAGTTTTAGGCGCGACTGCGCCTGGCGCGCCTTCGTCGCCTTGGAGCGGAAGCGATCGACGAAGGCCTGCAGATGCTTGCGCTGCTCTTCCTGCTTCTTGGCGCCCTTGACGGCGAGGAGCTGCGCCTCGCGCCGCTGTTTCTCGAAGGAGGAGTAGTCGCCCTTATAGAGCGTCAGCCTTCCCCGCTCGAGATGCAGAATATGCGTGGCGACGTCGTCGAGCAGATCGCGATCATGGCTGATGACGACGACGCTCGCCGGATAGCGCGACAGATAATCAACGAGCCACAACGTGCCTTCGAGATCGAGATAATTGGTCGGCTCGTCGAGGAGCAGCAGGTCGGGCTGCGCGAACAACACCGCCGCCAGGGCGACGCGCATGCGCCAGCCGCCGGAGAATTCCGACAGCGGGCGGCGCTGCGCCGCGGCGTCGAAGCCCAGCCCGTGCAGGATGGCGGCGGCGCGGGCGGGCGCCGAATGGGCGTCGATGTCGGCGAGCCGCGTCTGAATGTCGGCGATGTCATGCGCATCATGCGCGGCCTCGGCGCGCGCCAGCAGGTCGGCGCGCTCAAGGTCCGCCGCCAGTACGAAGTCGATCAGCGCCGTCGGGCCCCCCGGCGCCTCCTGCTCGACGCGCCCGAGGCGGGTGCGGGCGGGAATCGAGATCGCGCCGCTTTCCGGGGCGATTTCGCCGCTGATCAGCCGGAACAGCGTGGTCTTGCCGGCGCCGTTGCGGCCGACGAAGCCCGCACGGGAGCGGCCCGGGAGGAACACCCCGGCGTGGTCGAACAGCATCCGGCCGCCGAGCCGGTAGACGAGATCGTTGATCGTGAGCATTGCTGCGATGCTTTAGGGCCTCCCCGGAAGGGGCGCAAACGCTAAGACGCGCGGCGATCTGGCGCCGCCCTCCGGCCTTGTCTTGCGCCGCCCGCGCCTCTATACACGCCCTCGCGCCGCCGCGATCCGGCCGCGCAGCCGCGCCCATCGTCTAGAGGCCTAGGACGTCGCCCTTTCACGGCGAAAACAGGGGTTCGAATCCCCTTGGGCGCGCCAATAAAATCAGAAAGTTCCGCGAGGCACTTGCATCGCGACGGCGGGAATACGGAAAAGAGGTCGGCAAACGTCGGCGAGTTCTGACGTCTAAGGCCAGCGCGGTTCGAACTCCATTAGGGAGTCGGCGCGCACGAAGGCGCTTCAGATCGAGTTCCATGGCACGCTCGAACTGATCTTGAAGCATCCTCATGAAACGCCGTGGCGCGCAGTAGAAAAGGGCTTAAGAGACTATACGGTGTTCGCCGCCCGTTACGTGAACGACTTTGAGAAGAAATGGCGGTCCTGCTCCGGCAGAATCCTTTGCTCGGCATGCCTGATCTGCAAACCCTGGCTAAGTATCCGATTGCTGAACTAGCCCAAAGGCTCTTCAACAAATTGGCGGGCCTGTGAACCATTTTAAGCAACCATAATTCGTCCGTGCAATCCTGCGATCGCCGAACTCCGACGGCTCTTTTTTGGCGTCCAAGTTATAGCGCGGGCGCGAGGCGTGTTCGAACCGAAGCATGAGAGAAGTGTGATCGAGATGAACGGCAGTTTGGCTATTCCATTGTCGGAACAGCGCTTCTGACGCTGTCCGAAATTTTGCGCCGCCGCGTGGCGTTCTCCACGCGCGCTCCCTATTGTCAACGACCCTAAATTCAAGGATGCTTGCACCAGAAATCGGATCTGATCTGACGAATTGCGGTTCCAAAAATGACGATTCGTTCGCCGGGAAACTAGGGGGGAGAAACAATGAAAACGATATTCGCCGCAGGCTTCGCCATTTTTGTAGCCGGCGCCGCGCAAGCTCAGACGCCGCTCTCTGCATATGCGGACGAGAAGGGCTATATCGACGTGCAGAAACTGACCTGCGCACAGCTTGCGGGAACCTTCCAGGAAGACGCCGACTTCCTTGGCGTTTGGTATAGCGGCTGGTACAACGGTTTGGCTAAGAAGCACGCTATTAACGTGCCGCGCGTTAAGGAAGGCATTCACGAAGTCATCGTTCACTGTAAGGCGAACCCGGATAAGAAAATCATCCAGGCGATCGATTTCGTCCTAAAGGCGGACAAAGGCAAATAAACCCTTCAAAAGGATCGTCGGCGTAGCATCTGAAACTGAAATTCATTTCATTGCAGATCTGCGCTTCGCCGAATGATCCTCACCATCGTTCCCCTGCTTGATATCCAGGAGCGCGGCAAAAACACATGCGCGTTCATGTGATGAAACAACAATCTAGACTCTGGATCACGAGAGAGAGGTAAGCGAGACTGCTACAAGTCCACCCTCTTTATCCTCCAGTCGACGGTCGGGATATACGGCAGTTCTCGCCCGTCATCGATGCCGATTTCATCCTTGATGATCGCTTCCAGCTTGCCGCTCATCGTCGTTATCAAATCAGCATTGGCCTTCCGGTCTGCGGCTAGGTTCTTGACCTCGCGCGGATCGGATTCAAGGTCGAAGAGCTCAACGTCATTCCAGTCAAAAAGCTCGTCGATGGTCTTGGGCTTATTGTGGTCCAGGGGCGCGAAATAGCGCGAAAATTTATAGCGTCCGTCGAAGACGGTGCGCATGCTACCGCGCTTCTTCATGTCCGGCATGTATCCAGCTTTCAGAAGTTCGACGACAGGCCTTTTGCCGGCCATTTTTGCTTCTGCATTGATGCGATACACCTCATGGTCATTCGTTCCAAGGCCGCTGTATGTGAAGAGCACGCTGTCACGGATGGAATGTGTCTCGGCGGCACGCGGGTTCGATAGCGCTGGAGTCATATCTTTTCCAGGCAACTGGCGACCCGCATACTCTCCACGCTTTCCAGCTTCGACGCCGGCCATGGACAAAAGCGTAGGCGCGAAGTCGATGTGGCTGGTCAGAGCCCTGCAATCCTGCCCACCTTTTACATCCGGATGCACGACATAGAGCGGCAGATGGATGGCCTCTTCATATGCGAAAGGCCCCTTGCCTCGCAGGCCGTGCGCGCCGGCAGCTTCGCCGTGGTCCGAGGTAAAGACAATGATCGTATTGTCCGACAGGCCGAGCGAGTCGAGCTCCTTCAAAATGACATCGACTTGCATGTCGACGCTACGAATACAGTTGATGTAATAATCGTTAAAGCGGCGCCAGCGGTCTTGTTCCGGAGGAACGTGGCCGAGCACGTAATTCCAGACTTTTTGGAATTCACCATGCGCCATAGGGCGACCTGGCGCATCGAGCGGCTCCGTCAAGCTTTCCGGCAGCGGAACGTGCCAACTCGCCTGATAAAGAGGGTGATTGGGCGCGCGCGCCGCGTGCATCATCAGGAATCCGCCGTCCTGAACGGATTGTCCGGGCGTGTCCGTATTGAAATACATTACGTCGTGGGGATTAACGAGACCAACCGTTAAAGCCCAGGGCTTTCCATCATCCGAGAGCGGTTGTCCATGCCGTCGTAGCCAAGTAACGGCGCTGCCCGCGATGAGATGATCGAACTGGTAGCCGCCGAGCGTGTGTCCGATAATGTCACCTGGACCAAAGAAATCCGAGAACCCGTAATCATCCATCTCGCGCGTAAAGAGGCGATCGGCTTCCTCAGCGTCGATTTTTCGGCTTAGGTGCCATTTGCCTTTATAGGCGGTATAATAGCCTGCCTTTCGCAACATGTGTCCGAAGGTGGGAATTTTCGGAGAAAGGCTGCCGACATAGGGCGCATCGGTATTTTCGAACATACCGTTGTTTGGCGTCGTAAGCCCGGTCATCATGACGCTTCGCGAAGATGTGCACATGGTCGCCGGGCAATAATGCTTCTTAAAGGTGACGCCTCGTCTTTGTAGCGCCTCATGTGCGGGCAGAGAGAGACCGCTGGGCCATTTCGAGCAGTAGCGCTCTTGATCCGTGAAGATGAAAAGAATGTTAGGCCGCTTGGAACGCAGACGTTGAACCGCCGGCCCCGACACTTTTTGCTGTTGAGCGGCATCTGCCGAGCCCGCGAAGGCCGGCATCAATGTCGCAGTAAGCATGGTCGTAGCGGAAGAAAGCACATCGCGCCTGGTGGGCATTGTAGGCTCCGTCATATCTGCAAGCGTGGGCCCACTTTTCTGTGAGAACCATCCGCTCGTAAGACCGAAAAGTCGCTCTTATCTTCGAGCGACATAGCGATAATTTGCCCGCAGGGGGCGATGCATGGACGCAGAATCCCCAACGCATCGCCTCATTTTGCTGCCTGCACCCGATCCGGCAAATACCAGAATGGCCGATTCACCTCTACGGCCGGCCGGCCGGCTTCGCCCGGCATCTTGCCATCCCGAATCAGCGCGGTGAGGTCGGCGCGCACAGTCGCGTCCGACAGGAAATAGCTGTGGCCGATCCAGTCGCCGCCCTGCACCGAGATGAAGTCGGCGACGCCGGCGACATGCGGCGCGAATTTGATCTCGCTCGGGTCGGAGTGCGCATCGAGGAGGCCCAGCCGCAGTTGGCTACCAAACAGCATTTTTGATAGACCTAGGGCACGGTCGCTGGCCGAGGAATAGACCGTGTAATGCATGTCGCCGGTTTTGAAGACGACGCTGCGCTGCGGCGCGCGCCCGAACTGCATGTCCGGATCGGACGGCACGGCCATCAACCGCGCAAAAGCCACATCGATGTCCATGTCCGGCGCCGCGAGAATGATATTGGCGACCTTGAATCGCGTCGATAGCGATTGCTGCGTGACATAGGCCTCGATGGCGAGATGCTGGAGCGCGGTGGTGAGTACATCCGTGCCGCGGCTATGCGCGACGAAATGCAGCCGCCGCACGCCAGGCGTGTCGGCGATAATGCGGATGGCCTTGCGGATGTCGGTGATGGAAAATTCGCCCGACTCGCGGTCCACATTATAGCCCATAAGGATGCCGCCCGAGCCGCCCGCCGGCCAGGTCAACGCGACGCAAGTGAAGTCCTGCGGGCCGAGATCCCCGCAGATCTGCGCGGCGGATTTTACGGCGTCCTCGAAACTGTTGTTATAGCCGTGGACGAAGACGACGACCTCTTTGCGAAGGGTCTGCGCGACGCGCGTCCGCAGCGCCGCTTGCATCTCGGCGACCGAACGCTCATGCGCGGCGACGGTGTCGGATTTGCGCCTGACGCCGCCGGTGACCTTCTCCAGCGGATAGGGCGTCGCGGGAAAGCGGCCGATCTCACCGGGCGGCGCGACGACAGCGCTTGCGGCCTCGGAACTGCTGACCTCCACGGCGCCATAGGCGAGATTGTACGAGCGCTCCGCGCCATAGGAGAGGCTGCCGTCCTCACGGGCGGCGCGCGCGCGGTCGGTCACGTAGAACACGTCGAGCGCGCGGCTATGCCCCTGTCCACCGGCGTCGCCGCCCGTGGACACGCAGCCCGCAAGGGCGAACGCGGCGGCCAGCGGAGAGCCGAAACGATTTAAACTCATGAATTTTTCCGATGGTCAGGAGGGGTCCCGACGGTTGCACATCGCAGGCGAAGCACGAACGGGCGATCCCGGGGTCGGCCGCAAGAAGTCGCGTCGCGAGCCATGTCGAGCCAAAATCTGTCTCCGAGAAAAGCGTGGGCGACTGGCTTCTAGTCAAGCCTAAACCATTCTCCACGGCAATCCATGCCGATTCCGACGAAGGCGCCCGTCTGTAACGGGATAATGCCGCCAGGGGATTCCGGGATAATGGCGCCCCCCTTTTACGAGATGATCCCGCCCGGGGCCGCGTTCGTTGACCTACGAGGTTGTCTCACCTGTTCTGGTTTTAGGTCAAGCCGATTTGGCCTGTTTGCCGCGCGCGGCGCAAGCTTCACCTGTGAGCTCGATGCGAGCGGCATTATGAACGAGACGGTCCAGGACGGCGTCGGCGTAAGTTGGGTCTCCGATGACGTCGTGCCGGGCTGTCACGGGCTGGGAGGTGACGATCGTCGATGGACACCCATAGGGTTCTTCGAGGATTTCCAGGAGATCGTGGCGGGCGCCAACATCGCCCAACGCCGTATGAAACGGCGATACTGACGATTCATCTGGTCAAAGCCTTCGACGAAGAGCATGAGAGGGAAACCACACGATTTCGGTTGTCACAGAAAACGTTACGTGTGATCGCTCTGAGGTCATCGCTTCGAAATGTGTTTATCGAGGAGTGGCGCGAGGAACATCTTCTCGACCGCGGCGCGCCAAACAAGCTCGATGCTCTCGTCCGCTGCGGATCTGGCGTCCAACGGTCGCCCGATCACCCTCGCGGCGCTGGGGCAAGCTTTGGATGGGACCTCTGCGCCGCTCGCGCCGATGTCCGCTCTGGAGCGGCGGGAGGCTGGGAGCATGATGTCGGCGCTTTCAACGCGCCCAAAATCTCAAAATCTCACGCTCGTCTCAAGAATCGTGTAGCCCCCCTGACCGCTCGACTGATCACGAACATAGCCGCCTGCAAGACTCGCATAGAACGGTCCAATCTCCATGAGCGTGATATGCGCTCCAAACATTGGCTGAAGTTCGCCCTTATAAGAATTGAGCGCGGCGTGCGGCCCGAAGAACAATTTTCCTTTCAACAAACCTGGGAGCGAGTCGTTGAATGGAAATAAAATACCGGGCTTCACTTCAAAATATCCCCATCGGAATGCTGTCGTGTAGATCGCCGACGCGAAGAGCATCAGATGATCATTCGGCGTGGCCCTGAACTCCAGACTTCCTAGAACGCCAAACGCGGTTGCGGCGAGATCGCTTATGGCGTCTGGCGGAATACGCAGCGCAGCACTCCGCATATTCGCGCCGAGGTAACCTTCAGTGGTCATTCCCACCCCGACAAATCCACTCGCCTCCCATTTCTTATCGATAAGAGCGTAGCCGATCTGTGCGCCGATAAAACCATCAGCCCCGTGTAATTTGCCGACCGTGCCGAGAAAGGGAAGCGCGGTGTCATCCACCTCCATTGCGCGGGCGATGACATTCTCTGCGTCGCTCCCCTTCACATCAGAAGCATAGCCCCCAAAGCCGCCGGTTGCTCGTAGACGCCAGCCCGACTCTTCAAGAGAAGATTCGATCGCAGCCGTTGCCGTGAGCCACTCGTACCATGATCTTCGGGTCGTTCCCCATGACCAGGAGTAGAACTCAACGATAGGGGGTCGCCTCAGCGGCTGGGCGATCGCACTTTTGGGAGTTTCTTGCTGAGCGAGGTTCGAAACATCCACCGGCTTGGGAGACATCAATAATGAACAGATTGCTGCAACGCCGCTCGCGCAATTCATTCTTGGCTCCGGTTCCCGGGCTTACGCTAAGCGTAGACGCGATCCAGGGATTTTCCGGGCAATTTCAGGAAAAGAGGGATAATTTCCGTTTGCGTGCTGTTTTCGCCACACATTTCGCGTCCGGCGAAATTCCGGACAAACGCGGGGACCTCATACGCAGCCGCGCGCTCCAGTCGGTCCTGGCGCATCACCGGAACGCCGAACTCTTTCTCTGAGCCGGGCGGGCGCTTATGATCTCAGTCTCAGCCGCGCGGGGCCGAAATGAAAATTAATTTCCTGACCAAGAGCATCGATCAGAACCACTTCGCCTCTCGAACAGCCGTGGTGGCTATGATCGCGGCGACGACCGCGGCCGTCGTATTCGTTCTTTGGCAGCTGACGGATCTTCTCCCGGCGGTTTTCGCGACGATTCTCATCGCCCTCGCCTGGCGTGGCGTCGCCGTGCGGGTCTCCAAGCTTCTCGGCCTGTCGGGGGGCGTGTCGCTCGCGCTGGTCGCGCTCGGCTCGCTGGTTGCGATCGTCGTGGCGTTGATGCTGTTCGGCGGGCAGCTCGTGCGTCAATATGATGAGGTCGCCCTCGACATTCCCGCGGCGATCGCCATGCTTGAGCGCTTGGTGGAAGAGCACCCGTGGGGTCGTTTCGTCGAAAAATTTGTGGTGCACGCCGACTTTTCGAAAATGACGACCCCGGTCGCCCAGCAGTTCGGCGCGCTCCTTGGTTCGGTCGGCAATGGCCTCGCCTATGGGATATTTACAATCATCGGCGCCGCATATCTTGCCGCCGATCCAGAAAGATACGTCGCTGGCGCACTCTCCCTGACGCCCGCATCGCGGCGGACCGACATGGCGCTGTTTCTTGAGCGGTCAGGCGCCGTCCTGCGGCAGTGGCTTTTCATCCAACTCTATGTCGTCGCTATGAACGCCCTTTTCGCAGGGGCGGCTCTCTGGGCCTTTGGCGTCCCAGCGCCGCTGGCTCTCGCGACAATCAGCGGCGCGTTAGCCTTCGTTCCCTATTTCGGTTCGATCATCGCGATGATTGTCGGGGTGCTCGTCGCATTGCCGCACGGGCTGGACAACGCCGCCCTCGCGGCGCTTGCGATCGGATCCGCGAGTTTTGTCGAAGGCTATCTGATCACGCCCTATCTCCAGAGCCGTTCACTTATGGTGCCGCCGGTCGTGCTGCTTTTCTGCATGCTCGCCTTCGCCTCGCTCTTTGGAACGATGGGCGTGGTGCTGGCGGTTCCCGCGACGGTCGTTCTGTCCGTCGCTTATGGCGTCTTCGCGGATGCCCGATAGAACGACGGGCTTTTCGTGCTGTGTCGGGGCATGCCGACCGCGGGCGCATGACGCGGTTCGGCGGACGACGTCGCGCGCGCCGCTGTTTATTCAGAGCAACGCGCGTTACTGCTCTAAACAGCTATTGTTTAACCTCAGGAGCTGTCTGCGTGGGACCGGTGCGTCGCACACGGGCGACGCGCCTATGACGGCGTGACCCTCTCGTTGAACTTCGGGGCCGCGACACGCGCGGCTGGTGATGGAAGGTCGTAAATTGCCGCTCGTTTGACTCCAGCGCCTCCGCATCTGCGGACGCGAGCGTCGCCGCCGGGATCACAGCGGCTGCAGAAAACAACGCAATGATGAATGAGCGGCGCGATAGTTTCCCGTCTTTAAAATCTCGACATTCATTTTTTTATCCTCCCAAAAGCATTCTTCTGAGATTTGCAATCCTGATCAGAATCATGATCGTCGTCAAGCTGCGTCACTTTGACATGTCTTTATGATGTCAGCCCCGCCACGATCGCTCGCCGACCTGAAAGGCTGGTTCCGCAGGGCAGTTGTCGCAGCATGAGTCATGTCACGGACATCGCGGCGCACCGACATCGCCCATTGAGGGATTGTTCAGGCAACGCCTTATGTTGGCCAACGCCGCCGACCGCCACATTTTTATGGTCTCTGGTCGCCGGAATAGTTTGTCCTCATGCGACAGAAGATTCCTAAGAAAAGCTGCCTGCCCCGCGTTGAAAACCTCCTCTGGAATCCAACTGAACTCAAAGCGTATGTCTTGAAAATTCGCAGCGAACTGCTCCCAAGGTAGGGCAAGCGGACTGAGGTCCAGATCGACGAACAGGTCCAGATCTCGCGAGAACCCCACGTAACGTTCTTTGCTGGCCTTGGCTTCAAGGTGATTGGTCGTCGCCATAATCATTTCGCGAACAGCCTCGACGTCAGCTGAATCCATGAGCGTATAGCTTTGAAACAGATCAGCGCTGTCTTGAACGTTCAGGAAATCCGCCCGTCGCGCTTCGCCTGCGCCGCGCGTTCGATAGACGACGTCGTGCCAGAAAATAGCTGTCGCGATCAGCTCGGGCCGCGCTGCGAGCGCGGCAAGTTCTTCGAAGGCTTGCAAGAGGTCGCTGATATGGCGCCAACTATGGTAGGCGCGCCCGAAATCGCCATAGGCGGCGTCAAGCGCCTCCCAGGCTCCAGCCTGGTGACTCGCTTGAAGTGGGATCCAATAGCGACTTCTGATCTGAGGTGCGTTCATGTGCTAGCTGCGGCGGTTCTGACTGGTGAAAACATGGATGATTATTTCTTAGCCGGAGGGGGAAGGCGACAGCGTTTTTAAAGCCGCAACGGCGCTCTGTCGCCTTCCGCATTTCTTTAACAGACACGACGGCTTGCTTGATCCTCAAAGAGCGCTCGACGAGATTGGGCGTCTAATCGCCATATGAACGTCGCGTGCGGCGCCGCGAAGCTCACCGGCTCATCTAGCGTTGCTTGCGCCAATTACCTGAAAAGACATGCGTCGTTCGTGTTGCCGCTCCGTTTGCAAGACCGACGCTGAGATCGAGAGCGTGCGTTTGCATGCAGGTAGCTTGACTTTCCCGTTGTATCGACAAGCATCAAAAGTCTTGAAGGTAAGCAGTTTGCTAAAAAAGGGGAGTTTCCTCAATGCGCCGGAACCTGAACACGCATTTGTTTGCGGTTGCTTGTGCTTCGCTTTTGTTCGCGTCAAGCCCTTCGGGCGCGGCGGTTTTGTCGACGACGGCAGATCTCAACGTAGATGCTGTGGCAGCCTCCCATTTCGTGCAGAAGGCCACCATGCACGCTCCTGCCGGACACAAATGCATTAAATGGACCCGGACATGGAATACACGGCACGGCTTCGCCCGACGCCGATGCGTCCAATGGCGCTAAAAACGCCAGCGCTCTCATGGTCTGAATTTTAACGGCAGACGAATTGCGATTGTCGAGGCGGAACACGCATAGGGCGATCGAAGCGACCCTGGACAGACAAAGGGGCCCCGTCGGCCCCTTCCCTATACGCACGACACTCTAAAAGGTGGCTCGCCTGACCTGCGTGCAGAGCCCATGGCGTCAGACTTCCTCCAATAACTCATCAAGGTCGAGAGTCGAACATGCGCCGACGTCGCGCTCATGACGCTCAAGAAACGCTTGCGCAGAGCGGCGTCCCTCGTCGCGCAGCATGCAGAGAAAATCCCACTCGGCTATGAGTTTCGAAGACGCGCTCAGCTGCGTCATCATCTCGGTCGAGATCCGGTGGATGCGCATCGCCGCCCAGCGTGAGCCCTCTTTGTTGGCGGGATCGACGGCGCGGCGCAGAACGGCGATCATGCGCAGCTCCTTGAGCAAAACCGCATTGAACGACACTTCATTGAGGCGATTCAGTATCTCGGTCGCGGACCGCGGCGTGTTCATGCGTTTGATGGGATTGATCTGGACAAGGATCGTATCCGTCGACTCGCATTCACGAACCAGCGGCGTGATGGTTGGATTGCCGGAATAGCCGCCGTCCCAATAGGCCTCGCCATCAATCTCTACGGCCTGAAACATGGTCGGCAGGCACGCCGACGCCAGAAGCGCGTCTGGCGTCACATCCGCGTTTCTGAACACGCGGCCGCGGCCCGTCGAGACGCTCGTGGCGGTGACGAAAAGCTTTATCTGCGCGCGTGCGAGCCGCTCGAAATCGACGGTTTCGGCCAGAATTTCCCGAAGCGGATTAAGGCCTTTTGGATTGAGGTCATAAGGCGAAAATAGACGCGACATGATGTCGGTTGCGACGAAGAAGGGAGACTCATCCAACGTCCAGCGACCCATCAACATGTCCATGGCATTGCGCTGCAACGGACTGAACCGCGCCGCCAATGATACGCGCCGCCAGAAAAGTTCGAGCGCCGCGCGGGCGCCGTCCGCCCCGCCGTCGACATAGCCGCTGATCAACGCCGCGGCATTCATGGCGCCGGCCGATGTGCCCGAGATGCCCTCGATCTGGAGCCACGACTCCTCCAGCAGACGGTCGAGAACGCCCCACGTATAGGCGCCATGCGCGCCGCCGCCCTGCAACGCGAGATCCACGAGAATTACGTCGCGCGTCATATCCGCCGGCCTCCACCTCTGCGTCGGTCAAACCTCGCAAGTCGAGGTCCAGCCGGACCGACCCCCCGCTTCATCGATTAGCGCTGTCCAGAGAGTCCGATCGATTTATCCGCTGGGTCCCGGACGAAATAAATTATAGTCTTTGTGCGGAGCCTCGATTGGGCAAGCAGCTTTTGCGCCGCGTCGACGTTTGGGTAGGCGCGATCGCAAAAATTCGCGCTTGCCACCTTTTGCGAGCGCAACCGTATCTTGAGCGCGGCGCATCGACGTCGCTTCTTCATCGAGTGGCTTTTGACGCTCGCCTCACCTGCAGGGCGATCGAAGCATGACGGGGATGCATGATGCTGCGCGTGATGCTGAAAATGGCCAAATGGTTCTTGGCGTTGCTGGGCCTTTTCGTCGTGACGTTTTTTGCGGTGCGCATTTACAACTCTCAGCGCGGACTGCCGCTTGACGTCTGGCACACTTACGTGCCGAACGAGTTGAGCGAGAAAGAAATCGACGCCGCCGATTGGAACGCCTATCTCGATACGGAAGGAAAAATATTCGACGCGCTGCGCGTCAATGTCAGCCAAAAGTTGACGCCAGAGGAAAAGGTTCCCTTCAATCGCTACTTCGAGGGCAGTCCTGTCTACCCGGGACATTTTGCGCGGGATTGGAACCGGTCTTATCTCCTCGAACCCGCAGGGCCGCCGATCGGCGCCGTCGTTCTCCTGCATGGATTGACCGACTCCCCTTACAGTTTACGCCATATCGCATCCCGCTACCGTGATCGCGGATTTGTCGTGGTCGCGATCAGACTGCCTGCGCACGGCACCGTGCCGGCGGCGTTGACCGAGGTGGAGTGGCGGACATGGCTGGCGGCGACGCGTCTTGCCGTAAGAGAAGCGCGGCGACGCGCGCCCGAGCCGGCGCCTCTGCATGTCGTCGGCTTTTCGAATGGTGGATCGCTCGCGGTAAAATATACGCTCGACGCCATCGACGATGAGCATCTCTCTCGAGTGGACCGTCTCATCCTGCTCTCGCCGATGGTGGGCATTACGCGGTTTGCGCGTTTTGCCGGCCTGGCGGGGCTGCCGGCGATTTTGCCCGCCTTCGCCAAGGCGGCCTGGCTCAGCGTGCTGCCCGAGTTCAATCCATTCAAATATAATTCATTTCCCGTGAACGGCGCCCGCCAATCCTACCTGCTGACGGATGCGCTTGGAACGCAAATGTCGCGAGCCCGGCGAGAGGGGCGATTGACCGCGCTGCCGCCAATCCTAACGTTCCAGTCTGTGATGGATTTCACTGTCAGCACCCAGGCGGTGCTGTCCGGGCTTTATGATCATCTGCCGGCAAACGGAAGCGAACTGGTGCTGTTCGACCTCAATCGCAACGTGAAATTTGGTCCGCTGCTTCGCCCCTCCGCCGAGTCCGCGCTCTCCCGGATCGTGCCGACCGGACTCAGAAATTACCGTTTGACGGTTGTGACGAACGCCGGCGAAGGAACCGAGGATGCGGTGGAACGCATCGTTGAGGTCGGGGCCTCGGCCGAGCACACGCAACCGCTGGGGCTACAATACCCGAAGGGCGTGTTTTCGCTCTCGCATGTCGCGTTGCCCTTTCCGCTCAGCGACTCGCTTTATGGCCTGACGCCAGATGAAACTGAGAATTTTGGCGTTCACTTGGGTTCGCTCGCGCCACGGGGCGAGCGCGGCACGCTGATCGTCAGCCTGGACGCGCTGCTGCGCATGTCGTCGAACCCATTCTTTTCGTACATGGCCCAGCGTATTGAGGAGCAGCTTCCGAACCGGCCGGATGGCGAAGCAGCCGATCAGGGCAAAGAGCGCATGCAATCGCCGCAACAGGTCAGTCCGGCCCCGCCGCCGCAGGCGACCCCGGCGCCGGCGCGGCAGCAGCGGCGTCGTCCCCTCGTGCGGCCATAGAATGAATGGGCAGACCCGCGGCGACGTCAAAAGAGGCCAGCGGCAAACGGCGCGGCTGATGCGGCGAGAGTCTCAAGAATGGGCGAACTACGGGGATGCGACCGCGCGTCAGCTCACGCGAGACTAGAATCGCTTTCGCGTGACGAAATAACGCCCCAAACAGGCCAACGAGATAGCCCCCGATCGTGATCGCTAAATAGACGACGATCACGAAGGCCCCGCGATCGCTCGCAGAGCCGCAGGACTGAACCCCATCGCGGCGGCGGGGGACATCCAGCTTTTGAAGCAAGCGCATAGACGCGCGCCGTTCAGGCCGGTTCGCGCGCTGAGGAGCCGCGCCGCCCCCCCGACAAGATCTCCGCCACCCATCGGGTCGATGGGAATTGTTCGCAGATCGTCAGGGCCGCGATCGAAAGCGGAACGCCGAGAAAGGCTCCAAGCGCGCCCCACAGGAATGTCCAGAGAACAATCGAAAAGAGGACGACCGGAGGGGAGATCGAGAGAGCCGATCCCGAAAACACCGGCTCCAGATAGCTCCCGATAATGAACTGAATGACCGACACGCCCAGAAAAAAGATGAGCGGCGCTTCAAAGGATCCGAACTGCAGGAACGCAAAGAGCGGCAGAAGCGCCGTGACGATGAACGAGCCGATGTAGGGCAGATAGTTCAGCGCAAAGGCCAGCACGCCCCATGCGCCGGCCATTTCCAGATTCATGAATTGAGCAAATCCCCAAACCGCAAGACCCGTCGCAATGCTGGCGATCGTCCGAACGAACATATAGGTGCGAAATTTCTCGCCGATCTTCCTGCCGCCTTCCAGCAGGCGCCGGCTTGTCTCCTGATTTTCAAGCGACGCAATTCGCGTCTGAAAGGCTTTGGTTTCCGCTAGCCCCAAAATCACATAGACGAGCACGATGACCGCGAAGGCGAGGACTGTGTTCACTCTCACGGCAAGTATGTGAAGAAGTCTGATCAGCGACGCGGTGTTGAAATGTTCCGCAAAGAGCGTGAAGACGAAAATGTCATGCTCTTCCAACCACGATGTCGACGTCATCGCCGTTTCTTGGATGCGGTCGAGATTTTGTCTGATCCATTCCACCACCTCATGGCCGCCCCAGGCGATCAGAGAAAAGAGCGCCAGGATCACGGCGGCGGTCATTATGACGGTCACACTTAAAGCAACGGCCTTTCCTAATCTCGCCTGGATGGCCTTCTGCAAGGGCCACGCGATCGCGATAATGAAGACGGCAAAGGCCACGGGCTCAACGACCGCCTGTCCGAGCTTACAGGCGGCGAGAACGATAAAGAGGATCACGGTAATGGAAGCGACGCGCGTAATGCGACTTTTTCCCATGAAGACCCTTTTGTCATCGACGCGCGGCCGGTCGTCAGAAATCTTTAGCCCGGCGAACGTTATCGAGCCGCGTCCCATCTGGCGGTTAAGTTTATGACGGTCAATTGGTGTTGCAAGCGGTGATTTTGAGAATAGGCGCGAAGCTCGACAACTCACGGCCTTGGCTCATTTCAGGCCAGCCGCCCTCAAAATTGCGTCGGCGTCAGTCAGCCATACGGCCTCGTCCGACTTCAGGCGCAACAGCACGCGCCGCAGCGCGGAGGCTCCATCAGGCGTGCCGACGACAAAGGGATGTATCCCGATGACCACCGTGGTGGCGCCTCGCGCGGGATCGGCGCGCGCCTCATAGGCCAGCTCCGATACGTAATCCAACCAGAGCGTCTCGATCTCTCTCGTCGTTTTCAGCCGCGCCAGATATTGCCCCATATCGACGGTCACGGTCGGATAGGGCAGCAGGATGAGCGAACCGTCGGGCGTCTTCAGACGTGAAATGACATCCGAATCCATCTGGTCGAGCGTGTAGGCGACGCCCTCGGCGGCCATCGCCCGCATCGTGTCGCGATTGGCGTAGACGCTCGGACTCGACCAGCCCGTCGGCCTGACGCCGGTCGCTTCGGCGATGAGATCCAATGTGCGGCGAATATAGGCCTTCTGCGCGGCGATCCCACTCTGGAGCGGCAACATGCGGCTTGTGTTGTTCATGCCGTGCGCGACGAGCGGCGCGTTCGGCAGCATCGAACGGAACTCCTTCCATACCGATGGATGCTTGCCGAAAAACTCCGCATTCACCACGATGGTGAGCGGCACATTCAGTTCTTTAAATAGTCGACCGACGCGGACAACGCCCCAGTCGATCGCGTATTGGCGGAACGCCTCGTTCACGAGGTCAGGCTTGCGCGATGCAAGATCTGGACGGAAGATCGGACCTTGGCCGAAGCCGAACTCCTCCACGAAGAACGCGAAGCTGACGGCGACCTTTTTGCCGCCGGGCCAGGCGACGGTGTGGATCGCTTCGCGCTCGAAACCCGTGACGCGATCAATTCGATCTTGCGCGCGAGTCTCAAGCGGAAGCAGGACGCCAAGAACGAGCGCGACCGCCGCGATAATGCGAGGTGCAGGAGCCTTTCGCGCCGTAATCCTGGTTACTGGATTCAAACTCACGGAAGGTCGCTCAAGCTCTTAGCGCCGGGCCCCGACGTGATCAGCGTCGGCCATTGATGCGAGCCGAACGGCACTTGCGGCGGCAGCACCACATTCATCTTACGCTTCGCGTCTTCGTCGATGATCGCTTGCCGTGCGTCACCGCCCATCAATTCAAAATCCATGAGATGGGAGTCGCCAAAGAAGGTGGCGCCCACCGACCGGTCGGCCAGAATCCGCGTGAGCGACTCCAGCATATCGTCGGGCGTCGTCGTGAAGGATATCGTCTCGATCAGCATCAGGCGATCATTGATGGCCTCAGGTCCGAAGAACTGCGCCAGCACGCTGAACAGGACATTGTTCTGGCGGGCCACGTAGATCGTATTGCTGGCCGCATAGGTTTTGTCCCAGTCGGCGCCAAGCGTCTCTTTCCAACCGCCGAGGACATCCATCCAATGGGCGACCTGGGTTTGCGCCGCCCAAGCGATATTTTTCTTCAGCAGCGGCGACTGCGTCTTGGCGAATTTCTGCAGGCCTTCCGCTGAGATCGCGTTATTTTTCAGGCATTCGTCCATGAACGCGATATTGTTGCGCAGAATGCTTCGGTTGTTTAGTCGCCAGTCTTTTTGCATTTCGGTCGCATCGAGCGTGTCGAGCGCGGATTGCATGCGGCTCCGATACGCCGCCAATGCGCCGCGCCACGCCGTGTCCTTGGGACTGCTCAGATACGGAATGACGACTTCGGCCAACGCCATGGTGCTGTGGCCAACCGATTTCAGCAACTGATAGACGATCGGCGCCTGCGGCGCCTCAATCGGCGCCATGCCAGGACGATAAAGGATAAACCGCCCTCCCGCGCCGGAAAACAGGCCGAGGATAATTGGATGCTTGGCGAGGATGTTTTTCTTGAACATCTGCGCGGCGTCGCCATACAGCTGGAACATCGCCGTATTCAGCTGCAGCACATTTTTGTTGGCGATTTCGGCCGGGCTGGCCGTCTCGGCGCCGACAAGTCCTGCGAAGTAGCTTGGCAACTCCGTCGCGCAGGCAGGCGAAGCCGATAATCCAAAAACGACAACCGACGACAGCAGCGTACAGAGTCCGCTTGTCGTGCGCGTGGTGGGCATCATGAGACTCTCCAGTTAGATGAGGATAATAAAGGCGCGGCGCGGACGGCCAATTGTATCGACGAGAGATGCGGTGGCGTCATGCGATCCGGAAGGCGCGCCGGGGTTCGCATGTCCTCCGCTATTTCGGACATACTGCCCCGGTGTTGATCCAGGCTTCGACGAGCGCGCCCGCCTCGTTCTGCGTTCCCGGCGCGGGCTGGCGGCCAAATCCTGGCGACCACGCCCAGCCCACGAGCGTGTCGCCGCCAATGTGGCGTGCAAGCGCCTCCAGCGAACGGTCGCCATTGCGCGCGCGATCTTTGATTTGCGCACAGATCTCTCCGAGCGTTTTGCCTTCCCAGGCCATCTCGCGCGGCGCGAGACGCCATTCGTGGTGACCGGGGACGCGGCCGGGATCAAAATTGGCGTCCTGATGGCAGATCGGACAGCGCATCGCCGTGAGCCCTCGGCCATCCGGTCCCCGCTCGACCGGCGGCTGGTGAATCCGGCCCAGTTCACCCTGATGCGGACGATCGCCGGCGGGATGGCAATTGACGCAGCGCGGATTGGTCAGGACCTTGCCGAGTTCGGTAAACAAGGCCGCGGACCGCGTCGCCGCGTCGCCGATGCCGGCAAAACTTTCTGGAGTCGCGAGCGGCGCCGATCGGCTGTCCCACATCGCGCACGTCGTTAACCCCACGACGCCTGCGAGAACCGCAAATTTCATCTTCGGTCCTCCCCTCGCTCCTGCGGTCCGCGGCATTCGGCGACCGCGCCACCCTCATGCGAAACGCCGTTTCGCTACGTCAGATATCGTCCCGGATCGGCGAGAATGACGTCGCGCACAGCCTCGTGATATCTGAAGTAGCCCGTGCACCGGCACAGATGCCCGTCCAACGCGTCGGCGATCGTCTTCTCGAGATCGGCGCGCGCCACCGGCGTCTTGGCCAGACGCTCGAGCAGAACCTGTCCCTCGTTCAAGAAGCCGGCTGTGCAATAGCCGCATTGGAACGCGAAATGGTCGATGAAGGATCTTTGCAGCGCAGTGAGCTCGCCGTTCGTCGCATGGCCTTCGACGGTCCGAATGGATTTCCCGTTGAAGCGCGCCGCCGGAACGATGCAGGTTGGACTGGTGTGGCTCGTCCCGTCCGGATCGTCGACGATCACTGCGCAACTGAGGCACTGCCCGGCGCCGCAGCCAAATTTGGTGCCGGTGAGTCCGAGGCGCTCGCGCAAAAAATCATTCATGGTCAACTCGTCGCGCACCGTCACCGGGCCGTATGCGCGTCCATTGATCTTCATACTCACAGTCGTCACGTGAGCGCTCCCTTGAGCATTTGTTGAGTCACCGGCAAGGCGTGGAAGCGCCGCCCCGTCGCGTCGAAGATCGCGTTCAACAACGCGGGAACAATGGGAATCATGACGACCTCAGCCATGCCTTTGGGCGGATCGTTCGGCAGCGGGGGCAACACTTCGATTTCGAGTCCCTGCAAAGGCAGGTCAGATCCGCGCGCGATCAAATATTGGCCGAGATTCCACTGCCCATTGCCCGGTCCATCTTCATAAAGCGGCAGCGATTCAAGCAGCGCGTAGCCCACGCCCATCGCGAAACCGCCCTGCGCCTGGCCAAGCACGATTTCAGGCGTCAGCGCTCGGCCACATTCGAGGACAGTATATGCTTTGGCGATGCGCAAGGCGCCGGTGGCGCGCGCGATCTCGACACGGACCAGCGCGCCGCACAGCGATGTGTAGGAGGTCCCGATCCTGTTGAACACAGTGGGCGGGAATTTGACGTCGATGCGATCTAAGCGAACGAATTTACCTGAGCTTTTTCGCACGGCCAGCGCATCGATGTCCGCCGTCCACGATTGTCCGCCCATCGCAAAGGTCGCTTTCGACCATGACCAGCGCGAGAAGCTGTGCGCCATCGCCGCCGTCACGCCTTTGCGCGCATGGGCCCTTGCGGCGATCTCCGATAGCGGCAAGGGCCGCAGGTCCGACATAACGAGGCGCCCCTGCTCCCAACGCGCTGCGTCCAATGTCGCGACTCTCGGATCGGTTGGCGCGAGTCCCCACAGTTCGAGCGCCGCGGGCCACAACCCGAAGCGGAAGATCACGCGGGCCGCTTCGGACGCAGAATGAGTCCCGACATGCGCGCCAATCGAGGAGCTTGTAGGCGCGCTGATCGCCGGCACCCAGCGCGGATCGCGCTGCGCGGCGTCCTGCGTCGCCTGATCCATCGTGTGAGGGTCGCCGGAGGTGACGAGTCCGAGCACGGCATAGCGGTCGACTTCCGCCACGGCGACTTCGTCGGCCACGGCGCCAAGATGAGCCGCGACCCGGTTCGCAAGCGCCGTCCCTATGCCGTTGCCCATCTCAACGTGATCGCAGTGGATTGAGATGCGACCCTCCGGGTCGATTTCCACTGACGACAATGACGCGTCGGCGCCACTGCCATAATCCTTGGTGACGCAAGCCACGCCCGTGCCGACAACACTGCCTGCGCGCCGTCCATGCGCTCTCTCTTCCACGCGCTGTCGCCAGATCGAATGATTTTCCAGTCGGTCCAGGATTTCGGGGGTGCGAACCACGACGTCGTACGTATTCCCCGCCATGGTCCGACCACCGGTCTTCAAGGCGTTGCGTCGGCGAAATTCGATCGGATCGATCGCCAGCGTCGACGCCGCCTCGTCGATCAACACTTCCAGCGCCGTCATCGTCTGCAGCGTGCCATAGCCCCGCATCGACCCCGCCGTCACGCCGCGTGAATGCAGCGCGACTGTGGTGACGTCGACCTTTGGAACATCGTAGATGCCTATGGCGGCGTTTGCGGAAACCGCCGCCACGCTGGCCGAAAAATTGGCGAGGCCGCCGCCGTCCAACTCATGGTCAGCGGCGAAGGCGGAAATTTTACCGGTCGCGCGATCAACGCCGATCCGCGTGTGGATCTTGAATGCATGTCGCTTAATTCCCGCCTGGAACTGCTGATAGCGATCATGGGCGAGCCGCACGGGCCGACCGGGAAGAAACATGGCCGCCAGGGCGACGTAAAGCGGGAATGGCGTGTGGTCGCGTCCGCCAAATCCGCCGCCCATATAAGCGAAATGCGCGTGAATATGCGCCGGCTTGAAGCTTGCGCGAGCATTGCCCAATAGAGTTGCGATCGAGGTTGCGGAGTCGTAAGGCGACTGCACGCCGAGCACGAGCTCCAAGTTTTTGCGGTCGGCGTCGTACCAAGCGAGGCCGCATTCGGGCTCAAGAAACATGGGATCGATGGATTGGGTCTCGAAGTCTCGGTCGAGAACGAGAAGGCTTGGAGCGTTGGCGTCGAGTTCAGCGCGAATCTGCTCGCCGTAGTCAGCCGCTTTAACGTAGGCTGCCCCCGTCGGCTCCGGGAGCCGCGCCCATATTGGACGCTCGCCATTTTGGAAGAAGCCCGGACTGACCCACCCATCCTTGACCGGCGAGCACACGTCGGGCGCGTCGGGCGTCGCGCCGGCGACGCGCGTGAAACGAAACGCGCCGTAATCGCGCTTGATGACGGGGCCAGTTTCCAAGCCAAATTTCAGGAGCGCTTCGTTGCGTAACGCGAGCCGCGCCTGATCGAAAGCGTCGAAGCTTTCATAAATCAACAGAGCCGCCGGCTGACCCAGATACAAGGGCGTCTTGCCAACCGGGCAGAACAGATCGCCGGAATAAAAACTGGGAACGCGGGCGCCGATGCGCGCGAGATCAGTCGCGGTGACGAACACGGAAGGCTTCAAAGCGCCGCTCAAGGGCGCAAGATCGATGCCCTCATATATGTGCGTGGCGTTCGCCGTCCGGATGAGCATGGCGTGCGCGGTATGCTTCGGCCATCCTGGCATATCAGCGGCGCGGAAATCGGACGCATACAGCTTCGCCCCTGTGACCTTGGCGACTCCATCAATCCGCCCCTCACCCGCAGCGGCCGGATTCCAGCGCTGTCTTCCGGGCAGCGTCTCGCGCGCGGCGAATCCAGGTTCATTGGCAAAGGCGAGACGCGACAGGCTGAGCGCAATGCCGCTCGCGGTGACCAACTTGGCGAACTCGCGTCGAGAAGCATCCACGCTCCGACCTCTTGGCTCCGCCTCGGCGATCGCCAACGGCGATGCTTTCATTCGCACGGGCGCAGATCGTCAGCAAGCTCGCTCATCACGCCTTGGTCTTTACAAGCGCTGATCTCCCGGGATCAATCCGGACAAATTGACGATGCAGTCGCCGTAAACGCTTTGCGCGATTGGCTTCTAACCGATCGCGTCGCAACACCGCCGCGCCGCGACAGGTCAGCCGTCGGTTCACTGCGAAGGCGTTATCGGAATCGTCGATCCAGAGCGAAGGGAGCTACGAAGTCGCGGCCAACGGGCGTCGCGCGCGCTACGCCGCGGCGCGCAGTTGCGCGACTCGCACCGGAACGGGCGGATGCGAGAAATAGAAGGTGGCGTAGAGCGGGTCGGGCGTCAGCGTCGCGAGGTTGTCGCGCGTCAGCCTCGTCAGGGCCGCGATCATCGGCTCCTTGCCGACGATATCGCGGGCGAAGGCGTCGGCTTCGAACTCCGCCCGGCGCGACCGCCACGCGAGCAAAGGCGACAGGACATGCGAGATCGGCTCTCGCGCAAGCAGCAACGCGACGAGCACCACGCCGGGATCGTTCGGCAGGCCGAACCAACCAGCGAAGACATCCGATCCGAACGCCCACCACAGCACCGCGAAACCGACGAAGGCGAGTGCGGCCGCCAGCGCCAGCATCTGCCGCACATGGCCGAATTTGAAATGGCCGAGCTCATGCGCAAGAATCGATTCGATCTCGTCCGGCGAATGTTTTTCGAGCAGCGTGTCGAAAAAGACGATGCGCTTGGCCTTGCCGAAACCGCTGAAATAAGCGTTGCCATGCGTGGAGCGCGTCGAGGCGTCCATCACGTAGAGGCCTTTCGACTCGAAGCCGCATCTGGCGAGCAGCGCCTCCATGCGCCGCTTCATGGCGCCGTCTTCAAGCGGCGTAAACTTATTGAAGAGCGGCGCGATGACGGTTGGATAGATCACCGTCATTGCGATGGCGATGGCGATGAAGACGACATAAGCGATGAGCCACCATGTGTTGGGGGCGGCGCCCAAAAGCCAGAACATGCCGAACAGCAAGGGCGTCGAAATGGCGAGTTCCAGCACGCTGGACTTTGCTTGGTCGACGAAAAACTTCCGCGGCGTCAGCCGATTGAATCCGAACCGGTCTTCGAGCCAGAAGGCGCGCGCCGCCGAAAAGGGCATGTCGATGAAGCTGCCGATCACGCCGAAGGCGAGAACGAAAACGACGCTGCGAACAAGGCCAGGTTCGACGAAGGCGGCGATCGCCGCATAAAGCGGCGCGAGGCCTAGGACCAGCCAAAGAATTGAGATCGCAGCGTCGAACACCGTTTCGCCGATCGAGAACTCAGTTTTTGCGATCGTGTATTCGGCGGCGCGCCGATGATCGTCGAGCGTCACGTCGCGCGCGAAATCCTGCGGCACCCGATCGCGATGGGCCTCTACCGTCGCCGTCTGCCGCATCCGCAGATAAACGCCAACGCCGGCCGAGGCGGCGATCGCCAGACAGATCACGACGCCCATTGCGCTCATTCTTCTCTCCCGCAAACTCTCACGCGGCAATATAGGAAAGCGCCGCCTGCTTTGCGAGAGCGCCGCCTTACGATGGGCGGCCGCCGAGCTAGGCCGCTATGGGCTCGCGCGCAGAAACAGTTAATCTCCCCTGGCGTGCGGACGACGTCTTCTCTTGACCGTTGCAGCGCGAAACGAACTGGTCGATTCTGCTCGAAATCTATATTTTGGCCGATCACGCCTCCGACTCCTCAAGGCTGAGAACGCCGTCAGCGGAGCGAAAAACGGAGTTCGCCCTTGAGATTGTCATTCGCCATCGCCGCCATCGCTGCGCTTCAAGGAGCGGCTGGCGTGTCTCTCGCCGCCGCCGCCGCGCATGTCGACGCGAGTCCTCTTCTCGCGACCGCAAGCCAATTTCTGATGATCCACGCCGCCGCCGGCGTCGGCCTCGCGGCGCTTATACGTACGCAGCCGCGGCCGATGGGGAACTGGCTCATCGCGATTGCGCTGGCGCTTCAGTCGGGAGTCACGCTTTTCGCGAGCGACCTTGCGGCGCGTGTTTTTCTATCGGGGAAACTGTTCACTCTCGCCGCGCCGATCGGCGGCGGACTGACGATCCTGAGCTGGTGCGCTCTCGCCGTCTGGGCGGCGTTCGCCATGTTCGAGGTAAATTCGCTGCAAAGCCCGCCCAAAAGCTAGACAAGCGTGGGATTCCGCCCCACCATTTATTCATGTCAGTTTCCAGCTCCGGGCTTTCCTCCTCGGTTGCACCGAGCGATGACTCCCAGCGCACGAGCGATCCTTTGCTCGGGCGACGGCTGCTGATTGTCGAAGACGATCCCTATATTGCGCTGGCGCTGGAAGAGACCCTCGCGGAATTCGGCTTAGTTATCGCGGGGATGGCGCGCAGCGTCGACGAGGCGGTGCGGCTTTCTCGCGAGGACGGTCTTGATCTGGCCTTGCTCGACGTCAATATCGGCCACGAAAAGATCGATCCGGTCGCCGACGTGCTCGCCGACCGCGGCTGCCCCTTCATTTTTACGACCGGGTGCGGACGCGCAGGCCTGCCCGAGGCGCATCTTGAGCACGCCATGGTCGAAAAACCGTTTTACGTCGAGGAGATCCTGACCGCGCTCCGCAACGAGCTATCTCGCGCCGAAGAGCGGTAGGCTCGGCCTTTCGCCACTTTATCGCCGCCCTTGGCCGCGACAAGCGACGTCCAAAGACTCGCTTCAGGAGCATGCGGCTTGCAGCCGTCCGCCATTACCGACAAGCCCTCGCCATCCATGAGAGCGCGCCGCCCTTCGGGCGCTGCGCTTCGGCGGTTGACGACGGCCTTGGCGACGGCCGCAGCCCTGGCGGCGACCGCCGGCGCTGTTGCGCCTTGGCTGTTCTCGCCCGCCGCGCTCATCGCGGCCGTCGCCGATCAGCTCCAAGGCTCTTCGGGGCTTTATGTCGCCGCGCGCGGCAAAACGAGCTTCTCGCTCTTTCCGCGTCCCAGCATCGCTGTCGAAGGCGTCGCCTTCGCCGACCGCAATGGCGCGCTCCTCATCGAGTCGAGCGAGCTTCATGGCGACGTCGACGTTCTGCCGCTGATCGCGGGACGCCTCAGTGTCGCGTCGGTAAAGCTCGTTCGGCCACGCGCTTACATCGACCTTGACAAAAAGCCGGCTGGCGTGCCCGGGGCAGCCGCCCGAGCGGCCGCCGCAAAGCCGGCGACGCTGGAAGCCGCGGCGGCCGATAATGTGCGGTTTGGCGTGGTGTCGATCGTGGACGGCGACGCGCGGATCACCTATCGGAGCCGCGTCTACGCGCTGGAGCGAATCAACGCGAATTTTGAATGGCGCCGCATCGGCGCGGCGGCGGCGCTCACAGCCGCGTTCACTTTGGACAGCGAGCGACTTGAAGCCATCCTATGGGTCGCGCGTCCGGGCGCGCTGCTGCGTGGCGAGGAGTCCGTCGTCACCGCACGGCTCGACGGCCGAGTTCTTCAGTTCGAGGCCCAGGGGGTCGGTCAGCTCGGCGCAAACGCCCGCTTCGCGGGCCATGTCGCGGCCGCCGCCGCATCCGCGCGACGGGCGCTCGCGCTGTTCGGCGCCGCCGCGCCCCTGCCCGGCCCGTTCACCGACGCGCAATTCTCAACGCAAGCCACGCTCGCGGCCGGAGAAGCCCACTTCAAGGGCGCACGTCTCTTTGTCGACGGAAACGAATTTCACGGCGATCTCGACCTTCAGAAAGAGGATGGCCGCCCGACGCTGACGGCCACGCTCGAAAGCGAATTCCTATCCCTACGGCCGTTTCTCGCGGACGCGCCTCCGCTTGTCGCCGCCAACGGACAGTGGAGCAAGCAGACCTTCAATCTCCCGGACCTCTCCGGCGCCGACGTCGATCTGCATCTCGCCGCCGGCCGCGCCAGGCTTGGCCGGCTCAAGGTTGAAGACGCCGCAATCGAAGTCACTTTGCGCGACGGCGCCGCGGCGTTCGCGATAACGCAGGCCCGCGCCTATCGCGGCGGGCTCAAGTTTCGGGCGTCGATCGCGCCTTCGCCCGAGGGGCTGGCGCTGCGCGCCAATGCGCAAGTGACGGCGGTCGACGCTGGCCCGCTGCTCTGGGACGCTTACGGAAAACCTGTTCTGGCGGGAGCGCTCAACGCGACTCTCGCGGTCGACGGCGTCGGCGATCGGATGGCGACGCTGATGCAGAGCCTGAACGGACGCGCCAGCGTCGCTCTCGTCGACGGAGAAATCTCCGGCGTCGATCTTGAGAAAGCGCTGCGCCGACTTGAGACGCGGCCTCTATCGAGCGCCTTCGACATCCGCTCGGGCCGCTCGACGCTCGACGCCGCGAGCGCCACCGTAAAGATAGAAAATGGCGGCGCCGATATCGGCTCGGGCGTCGCGCGAGGACCGGGCTTTACGCTTGCCTTCGGCGGCTCGGCGCGCCTGCCGGAGCGCAGCCTCGCGGTTAGAGCGGTTGCGCGCGAAGCTGACGGCGCCGGTCAGACCGCCGATGCAGCGCCCAGCATCGCCCTCGAGCTCGCCGGCCCCTGGGACGAACTGGCATTGGGGCTCGACGCGCAAGCCTTCATCCGCCGCTCCGACGCGGCCGCGCCGCTGCTGCCGCGCATGGACCCGCCGCCACAGGACGGACCGGCGGCGCGATGACGCGAGAGGTTTAAACGTCCTCCAACTGCGTTTCGTGCAGCAGCCGCGTCAGCTCGTCAGGAATATCGAGATAGCGGAAGCGGCGAAGCTCAAAACCGACCTCGACGACGCCCCAGGGCGGCGCATAGGTCCGCCAGGGCGAAACTTCCCCCAGAATGACGACGTGACCGCCATCGATGCCGCGGGCGATCCGCGCCACCGTGTAAATGGCGCCGCGAGCCAAGCCCTCGCAACGACCATAGGGGCCCGCAGTCGCGTCTACGCAAACCACCTCGGCGCCGGGAGGCGTTTCAGGACTGATCATCTGGCGACCTCGTTCTGCGGCGCGATGAACGCGCGCTCCTAAATTAATTATGGAGCGCGCGTCGGCCGACGAAAGAGCCGACGCGCCGCATAGCGATCACCAGACTTTCAAAAAGCCTAAAAAGCCTCTCTTCAGCTTCTTGCGGTCGAGCGCGCTGAGTTCGTCGTACACGCGGCGCGCGGAGGCCCGCATTTCGACCAGTCTGTCATCTGAGACGTCGAAATCAAGAACGGCGGATTTCAACTCGCGGCGCGCCTGGTCCAGCCGCGCCTGCGCATCCGCAATCAACGCATTCAGCATCATTACCCTCTTCGATGTGATGTCGCCCCAACTATACCGCAACTGCGAAGAAAACGAACCCAGTTGCAGCGCGCGTGTCGGCCGCGCGGTCCGCTTCTTCCGCGCTATCGTTAAGCGTCCGCCTTCAAACTGACGGCGCCAATTTCTCGCGAGAAAGGCGAGGCCTCGGAGGGAATCGAACCCCCGTACAAGGATTTGCAGTCCTCTGCGTAGCCACTCCGCCACGAGGCCTTAGCACGGCGTAAGCCGCGTGCGACCGCTCATACAGGAGGGCGTGAAAGCGAGCAAGCCAGTCGCACGAGTCAGGTCGCGCGCGTACATGCCCTCAATAGGAACGGCCGTCCTTGTGCGTCATGATCCAGTGGCCGTCCGGGCCGAGCGCCGCGGCGAGGTCGTCGTCAGGATAGCTCGCCTCGTCTCCCGGGGATCGGTCGCCAATTTCGAGATAGACGACGTCGCGATCGGTTCGGTTAATAAGGCAGTGGGCCGACCCATTCGCCGGAAACCCTGCGCACATGCCCGCGCGCACGAGGATCTCTTCATCGTCGCGCAGCAGCGTCGGCTCTCCTTCCAGGATAAAGACGAATTCGTCCTGCCGGCTATGGCGATGCTTCAGCGCTGACTGCGCCCCGGGCCCGAGCCTCGTGAGATTGACGCCAAAATTGGTCAGGCCAAAAAGGTCGCCCAAGGACCGCTTTTCGCGGCCGCGAACACGCGCCGCGAACGGTTCCGGATAGCTCGAGCGCTTGTCGCGCGGGGCGACATTCGCCGCCTCCACTGCACCCGGCGGGGACCTAGTCGGCTTCTCCATGGCGCAGCTATCCTTCAGTCCCCGAGACTAGCCAATTTGACAGGGGGCGCCCATTTTGACCATCTTCCGCCGCTCGCGCCGACCGGCGCACCTCCTGGAATAATCACGATATGAATGTCGTTATCGTCGAATCGGCGGCCAAAGCGCAAACGATAAACAAATATTTAGGCAAGAATTTCAATGTGTTGGCCTGTTACGGCCATGTTCGCGACCTTCCCGCCAAGGACGGCTCGGTCGACCCCGACCAGGACTTTCTCATGGTCTGGGAGATGGACGCCAAGGGCGCAAAGCGCGTCGCCGCCATCGCCGAGGCGGTGAAGGGCGCCGACAAAGTCATCCTCGCGACCGACCCCGACCGTGAGGGAGAGGCCATCTCCTGGCACTTGCTCGACATTTTGAACAAGAAGCGCGTGCTCAAGGATAAGAAGATCGAGCGCGTCGTCTTCAATGCGGTCACCAAGAACGCGATCCAGGAGGCGATGGCGCATCCGCGCCAGATCGATCAGGCGCTGGTCGACGCCTATCTTGCGCGCCGCGCGCTCGACTATCTCGTGGGCTTCACGCTGTCGCCGGTGCTGTGGCGCAAGCTCCCCGGCGCCCGTTCGGCCGGCCGCGTGCAGTCCGTCTCGCTTCGCCTCGTCTGCGACCGCGAGCTCGAAATCGAAAAATTCGTCGCACGCGAATATTGGTCGCTCGTCGCCCATCTGAAGACCAAGGCGGGCGAACCCTTCACGGCGCGACTGGTCGGCGCCGACGGCAAGAAGATTTCGCGGCTCGACATCGGCGCGGGCCAGGAGGCCGAGGACTTCAAGAAGGCGCTCGAGACAGCCGCCTTCGTGGTGCGCTCGGTCGAGGCGAAACCCGTCAAGCGCCACCCTTACGCGCCCTTCACGACCTCCACCCTTCAGCAGGAGGCTTCGCGAAAGCTCGGGCTCGCGCCGGCGATCACCATGCGCATCGCCCAGCGGCTCTATGAAGGCGTCGACATCGGCGGCGAGACGGCGGGTCTCATTACTTATATGCGAACCGACGGCGTCGACATGGCGCCCGAGGCGGTCGCCAGCGTGCGCGGCGTGAT
>DATBRI010000027.1:0-4267 GCA_036560365.1 Methylocystis sp. | reverse complement strand
TGTCGCTCGCGTTCATTGAGCGGACAGCCCCGAAAAATCGGATCCAGGCGTCGGATTTTCGCGTTTCAATGGCGGACTGGCCTCGCGCTTCATTGGCGGACTGACCCTCGCCGAGCCCGGAGGCGGCGACGCGGCCAGCTTTCCCGCCATCAATCGCGACAGAATTTGCTCCTGCCGACGTGGCGGCGCTCCAGCTGCCGTCGTCCACTCGGGATCCAAGAGGATCTCGCGGGCAAGACGCAGGTATTCCTCGAACGGACGCGGCGGCGACGGAACGGAGAGCCGGCGCCGTGGGCCATCGCGGCTTTGAGGAAGCACGGCGCGCCGCAGCAAATCCGCCGCGGCCGAGGAAGGCTCGCATAGCCCGTCGCGCACGATCCCAAACAGCGCGTCCAAGGCGATCAGGGTCACGACGCGCCAAGCGATCGGCAACCGCCCGAGTGGAAAGGGAGCGCCAATAGCGTGCTGGGCTTCGGTCGGGCACCGCCACCCGCGCTCGTCAAGCCAAAGCGCCAGCATCGGCCTCGCGGCGCCGGGAACGTCGAGCGGCGCCCACAGCATGGAAACGGCCTCTTCGAGCCGCCCGCGGCGCGCCGGCGCGCCGCGCACAATCGCGCCGATCCTATCCTGAATGGAAATCAGCGCCTCGATTAGAGCGCCGTCCTCCTCCCGGGCTGATCGCGCGGCAAGCTCCTGCTCGCACTCCCGGCAGATGACCCGCGCCCGCCCGTCGCGCAGGCGAAAGCCGACATGGAGCCGTGCGCGGCAGTGTGGACAGCAATCCAGCAAGAACCTGCGATGCGCGGGGCAAACGCAGCGCTCCGCCAGCATCCAATCCGCCAGCAGATGCTCGTCGCGCCCGGCGGCGCGATCGGCCTCGCAACAGGCGCGGCAGACCGGCGGCGACCGCGCGAACCTCGGCGCCCAAGGCGGGCCCCCACTCGAGAACCAGAACTTTGGGCGCTCGGGGCGCCGCCACGCGAGCGTCAGGCGCATCAGGCGCGCCGGATCGACGCCGCAGGCCTGCGCCCAAGACAGGATGCCCGTACGCGGCGGCGCGACGTCGTCGATCGGAATGTCGCGCGGCTCGCCTTCGGCGTCCGCGGCGAGGGCGCCGACCAAGCCTGCCGCGTCGAGTCCGTAGCGGCAGGCGACGCGACCAAGCCAGGATGAGAGCAGTTCGTCGCGATAGGGCCGCGGCGCGACCGGAAGGCGGCGCCCGGACATCATCCCGCCGCCCGCAGCGCCGCTCCCCCGCCGCGCCGTCCCGTGGGTTGCGTCATCGACACGAGCGGCAGGATGAGATTTTCGCCGAAGCTTTGAAGATCGAGTCGCTCCTTGCCGGTCAGGATCGCCTGTTCGGCCGCGGTTTCGATCAACCGGAAAATCCGCGCCGTCACGCCCGCGGTGAGCACGTGAACGCGCGCGCAGACCTCGGCGCTTTCCAGGTCCGAAGCCCGGCGCAGAGGCAAAATGGCGGCGAGGCTCTTCAGCAGCCTTGCGAAGGCGCGATCGTTCTTCCAGCGTCCAAGATGAAAAGCCTCGAAACGCTCGGCGAGCTGCGCGTCGGTCAAGAGCGCCTGGCGTGCAAGGTCGGTTCCGGCGCAAACGAGCGGCGCTCTGAGATCATTGGCGAGGAACCGCAACGCGTTGAGGAACACGCGCTGCTGACGATACGTGCCCGCCAGCATGCCGTTCACCTCGTCGAGCACGATCATGCGCGCCCCCACGGTTCGAAGCAGCGATCGGCACACGTCCTTTTCCCGCGCCAGGGTCCCACCGACGAGCGCCGGGGCATCGACGCTGGCGAGCAGCTCGCGATAAAGATCGCGCTCGACGGGCTCCGGAGGGACTTGCGCCACGATCACCGGTCGCCGGGTGACGCCGGTCGCCTGACAGAACGTCGGCGGATGCATGCGTTCGAATTTGCGGACGATCTTGGTTTTCCCCATGCCGGTATCGCCGAAAATGAGCAGGCACGGCATGCGGTCGCGCGCGGGATAAGCGAGAAGCGCGTCGAGCCGATCGAGCGCCGCCCGCGCCTGATCGAATCCGATCCAGCGGTCCGCCTGGATCCATTGGATGCGCTGGCGATCCGGCAAAGCCGCGCAGCGCCGGTAGGGAGGATCGAGGCGCGCGAAATCCTCGCCGCTCATGACCATTCCTCCACCGGATAGATCGGGAGCTTGCTGAAATCGATCGGCGGATCATCCGCTCTCGACTCCGCGCTCGCTTCGGGCTCTCCCGAAGACGCCCGCCCGGCGGCGGCGTCGAGCGCGCGCTCGCGCCGCTCCATGAGCCGCCGCGCCTCCTTGGTCCGCCGCGACGCTTCCTCGACGATGGCGCGTTGACGTTCGATGGTCTCGAAAATCAGCGCTTCGTCGACGAGCCTCAGCCCACGCTCTTTCATGGTCGCCTGCGCCCGCCGCAGTTCCCACAGCGTGATCGGCGGCCGGCATATATTGGCGAAGCGGATCGGCAGCCAGGCGTCGTCCAGTCCCCGTAAAAACACCTTGGAGAGGTCTCTGGGGTCCCACGCCACGCGAAGGGGCCGATCGACCCGAGCAGCCCAAACGCTCAAAACGTCGTCCCAATAGCGCAGGCCATGCAAATGGACGCCGTCACGACGCACGGTCCTCTCCACGCTCGGCAGGAAGTCTCTGGTGAAGGCTCCGACATCATGCGGCTGACGCAGCGGATGGACCCGCCGCGCGGCACCTTCACGCCAGGCCGCGATCGGCGGAATCCCAAGCGCGCCGTGGCGAGCGGCATGGTAGCGAATAATCTCGAGCGCGAGCCATTGCTCCAGCTCGTCGAGCGTCATCGCCGAATTGGCCAGAGAGTCGTAGTCGCCGCGCGACTCGATGTCACCGAAAGTCGTGCCGGGCAAAAGATGGACGGCGCCCATCATCGTGCCGATCAGACGCTCGATGTGCCCGCCATAATGCGGCGTCGCGACCGGGCGGTGGATTAGGGCGATCCCATATTCCTCGGCGCCCCGCTGCAATGCACGCGAGCAAAACTCCTTTCCATTGTCGACGTGAACGGCGTCTGGAAGCCCGGCCGCGGGCCAGTCTCCTTCGACGTCGAGCCGGGCAAGATAAGCATTCTTCGGCAACACGAGGTTCTGGATGGCCAACGCGACCGACGTGATGGAAGGCGGCTCCAGCGTCAGATAGAAGCCCGCAACCATGCGGCTTGCCACGTCGATCGCCAGTGTGAGCCACGGCCTCTGCAGCGGCTGGCGAGATGCCCGGTCGACGACAATCACGTCGACCAGCGTGTGATCGATCTGAACGACCTCATAAGCGCGCTCGGCGACATATTCGCCGGGAACCGGTTGAAAGCGATCCCGCGCCGCCTTGGCGCCATCTCGCGCCCTCTTGAGTTCGACCGGATCCATCGCATCGATCCGCGCCCGCAGCGCGTGCCAGCCTGGCGCCTTGACGCCGCGCACGCGACAGAGGTGAAGCACTTCTCGGTGCAGTAGACTGACGCTGGGCTTCTGCCGCGTCGCGTAAAACCCCTGCAGCGCTTCGGCGACGACCGCTTCAGCGTCTTGCGGGAGCCTGCGAACTCCCGGCCGCGTCCCTCTGGTGCGATTCAGCAAGGAGCTCGTGACCGGGCTCTCCCGATAGGCCTTCAGAAGCTCGTAAAGCCGCGTTCGCCTCAAACCAAGCTCGCGACAGGCGCGCAGAATATCGCTACGGCTGGGTCTATCTGCGGAAGCAAGCTCGCGGATCACCCTCTCCCGCGCCACCGCCTCTTTCCAGGCGGCGGCGTCGATCGTGGATTTGTCGATCTCACGAACCACGACGACCTCCGTCGCGAAGTTAGTCCGCTCAATCAGCGCGAAAAAATCCGCTGATTCGGCTAGAATCCGATTTTGAAACACGAACCCGATTCGGGCAAATCAAATGCTTCCCAGTCCGCCCAATAAGCACGAGCGACAGGGAATGTCGTTTGCAGTTCATGGGTTGTCAGTTGAACGGAATCGTTGAGACTCAAGGGGTTAGCAGAGGAAAAGAGTCGGTTTCGTGAGACAGAGTCTCATCAAATCCGACTCGATATCACGCATAACACACTGAAATACCGAAGTATCACGGCCAAAACACCTCGTTCACGTGACGCTTTCATGCAGTCTCACGAAATCCGATTCGAGTGAGCGCCGAACATATTGAGATACTGTTGTTTTGTGGCCGCAACGCCCTTTCACGTGGTCTCGCTGTTTCCGATCATAGGACGGTCCAGTCTCAACAATTCCGAG
>DATBRI010000026.1:0-15249 GCA_036560365.1 Methylocystis sp. | reverse complement strand
AAAACATAAGAAAGTCTGATGTTTACCCTATTCATTACCAGCCTCGTGGTCCGTGGAGACTGACAGCGATGCCCCGGCCGAACGCCTTTCAAAAAAATTCCAATGGGCCTTACGAAACGACCCCGCAGAGCGCCAAAGCCCATGAGGAAGCGGCGTCCATTGCGTCATATATTGCTGATATGTCGGATGAAATGGCAAAACTCGCCAGTCGTTGCGACATGCCCATGCTCTGCTATTTCTTGAATCTCGCCCGCGCTGAGGCGGACATGCGGGCGCGCGAGCTTGGCGGCTATTCCGTCGACCGCTCCGCTTAGATCACAACTTATAATTGTATACGAGGGAAACGGCGTTAACGCCGTGACGCTGCAGGCGCCCCTCGATGTCGAGTTCGACGAGGACTCCCTGCACCTCGCGCGCCGTCAATCCGGCGACGCGGATGAGATCGTCGATCGCGATAGGCGCTGGCCCGAGCAGCGACAGGATGATCTCCTGCGCGTCCCGCTGCGGCGCCTCGTCGCCTCGCGTGCGCGCGTCAAGATCGGCGACGTAATCTGTTGGCGGCTTTGGCGGCGTGAATCGCTTGGGAGCTGGTCTCTCCTCGAACGCCGCGCCGTCGAGGCCGGCGAAAATATCCAGTTCGTCGATCAGAGTTTCCTGTCCTTCGAGAGAATCGTCGTCAAAGAGATTTTTGCGCGGCGGCGTCCCCGCGTTCTCGGCGAGCACCGAAATCACGTCCTCGGGGCGCGCACATAATGTCGCGCCTTGGCGGATGAGATCGTTGACGCCTTCAGCCCGCGGATCGAGCGGCGAGCCCGGAACGGCGAAGACCTCCCGCCCCTGCTCGTTGGCGAAACGCGCCGTGATCAGCGATCCGGAACGCCGCGCCGCCTCCACGACGATCGTCGCCCGACTCAGCCCGGAGATGATCCGATTCCGGCGCGGAAAATCGCGGCCGCGCGGCTCCCATTCGATCGGCATTTCAGAGACGATTAGTCCCCGCTCGGCGATCTCTTCGACAAGTCGCGCATGTTCGGCCGGATAGGGTCGCGCATGGCCGCCGGCGAGCACGGCGATCGTGCCTGTTTCCAGCGTGGCGCGATGCGCGACGGCGTCGATGCCGCGCGCCAGGCCGGAGACGATGACATAATTCTCGAGCGCGAGGCTGCGCGCGAGCCGTTCGGCGAAGGCGAGACCTGCGGCTGAAGCATTGCGCGAACCAACAATCGCGACGCCGTCGCGCTGCGCGGTCCAGGAAACGCCGCGCATGACGAGGAGCGGCGGCGCATCGGCGATTTCCCGGAGCAGCGGCGGATAGTCCGGATCGCCCGTGGTGGCGAAGCGAACGCCGAGCGCACGCGCCGCGTCGATCTCGCGCAGCGCTTCCTCACGCGTGGCGATACGGATGGTCCGCCCGCGCAGGGACCGCGCCGCGAGGGACGGCAGCGCGTCTAACGCCGCGCCGGCGCCGCCGAAGCGATTAATGAGCTGTCTGAAGGTGCGCGGCCCGACATTTTCGCTGCGAATGAGCCTCAGCCAGTCGACGAGCTGCTCCTCGCTCAACCGCCCTGGCGACCCCTCGGTCACGCCTTCTGTCCGATGCGCAGTTCCGTGCCAGCGCGCAGACGGGCGATATTGTCGCGATGTCTGTAGAAGACGATCGCCGCCATGATGGCCACGGCAAAGGCTTCGCCGCGATGGCCGAGCATGAACAGGACCACCGGCGCCGTCGCGCTCGCGGTCAGCGCGCCAAGCGAGGAGTATCGCCACAGCGCCGCCGCCGACAGCCAGACCGCGCAGAAAATCAGCGCGGTCGGCCAGCTGAGCCCCAAGAGCACGCCAAGGAACGTCGCGACGCCCTTTCCACCCTTAAACTGCAGCCAGACCGGCGCAATATGGCCAATGAACGCCGCAAGGCCGGCGATCATGCCGCCTTCGGGCGAAAGCGAGGCGCCGATCAGCGCCGCCGCCGTGCCCTTCAGCGCATCGAGGAGCAGCGTCGCCGCGGCGAGATCCCTTCGACCGGTGCGCAACACATTGGTCGCGCCGATGTTGCCGGAGCCGATCGCCCGTAGGTCCGTCGTGCCCGCGACGCGCGTGAGCAGTAGACCGAAGGGGATGGAGCCCAGCAAATAGCCGATCGCAAGGGCGACGATGTCGTGAATGATGGAGTTCATCCGTGAAAACGCGATACTTCTGGACGGCGAAAGGCGACAGGATGCTAAAGGAGGCGCTATCGCGCCGCAATAAGCTTTTAAGTCGCGACGCCCGCCTATATCTCAGGGCGGCCGCCAAGGCCTTGTGGGCGCCTTTTTTGATGAAATCGTTCCCGTGAAGCACTGGCGACACTACCGCGCGTCGCGTTTTCGAACGCGAGGCGTTAAGAAGGCCCAAATCAGGAATCGAATGACTGAGCAACGCAGGCCGCGCCCACGGGCCTTTCGCCTCGAAGGCGACCAGACGGTCACCGCCAAGGCGACGCCGTCGACCGACGATGCCGGGACGCCGTCTATCGAGGTCGTCGAAGCGGAATTCGACGCCTTCGCCCGCGAGGCCGCGCTCGCGGACGGCATGAGCGGCGATGAAGCCGCCGTAGAAGCGGCGCAGGCCGACGGCATGCTGCGTCGCTACGTTTTCTCATGGGGCGGCGTCTTCCTGTCGGCGCTCAGCGGGCTTATGTCCCTGGCGTTCACGCTCTGGATCTGGGGATTCGTCGAAGACCTGTTCCGGCGCTCCGCCATTCTCGGCACCGTGGGCCTGACCCTCGCGGGTCTTGCCGCCGTCGCCGCCCTCATCTCCATCACGCGCGAGTTTCGCGCCATCGGCCGGCAGAATCGCATCGCCAAACTGCATGCCGCGCTGGCCGAAGCGCATGCGAGCGATGACGGAACGGCTGCGCGCGAGCGCGTCGGCGAACTTTGCAAGCTCTATGAAGATCGTCCGGTGACTGGCCGGGCGCGCGCGCTGCTCAATGATTATCTCAAGCAGATTATCGACGGACGCGATCTGATCACCCTTGCCGAGCGCAATCTCATTGCGCCCCTGGACGAGGAAGCGCGGCGCGAAATCGCCGGCGCCGCCAAACGCGTCTCCGTCGTCACGGCGATCAGCCCTCGCGCGCTCCTCGACGTGCTTTTCGTCGTCGGCCAGGCCATCGTGCTTATGCGAAAAATCGCCGAGATTTACGGCGGCAAGCCGGGGCTGCTCGGTTTCTTCAAGCTGGCCCGCTCGGTCGGCGCGCATCTCGCCATCACCGGCGGCGTGGCGGTCGGCGACTCTATCCTTCAGCAGGCGCTCGGCCACGGCATCGCCGCACGCATTTCGGCCAAGCTCGGCGAAGGCGTATTGAATGGACTTCTCACCGCGCGAGTCGGCCTTTCCGCCATGGCCGTCTGCCGACCAACGCCCTTCATCGCCGAGAAGCAGCCGGGCGTCCGGGACGTCGCGCCTTTCCTCTTCCACGGCGACAAGACCAAGAGCTGATCCGCTTTGAAAGCAGCAAGCCTGAAGATCACCACCTGGAATATCAATTCCGTGCGGCTGCGCCTGC
Organism: Methylocystis sp.; assembly: GCA_036560365.1. Taxonomy (GTDB): domain Bacteria; phylum Pseudomonadota; class Alphaproteobacteria; order Rhizobiales; family Beijerinckiaceae; genus Methylocystis. The sequence continues at coordinate 11,702 of DATBRI010000026.1, read as the reverse complement.
CGCTGATCGCCGATTTTCTCAAGAATCGGGCGCCAGACGTGCTCTGCCTGCAGGAGACGAAATGTCGGGACGCCGAATTCCCGATGAAAGATCTCCATTCGCTCGGCTATGAGCATATCGCGATCAACGGCCAGAAGGGCTACCACGGCGTGGCCGTCGTTTCGAAACGGCCGTTACGTTTCGTCGAGAAGCGCGATTTCTGCGAAAAAGGCGACGCACGTCACGTCTGCGTAGAGATCGACGCAAACAGCGGCCCGATATCTCTCCACAATTTTTATGTGCCGGCCGGCGGCGACGAGCCAAACGTCGACATCAATCCGAAGTTTCAGCACAAGCTCGATTTCCTCGATGAAATGCGCGACTGGATCGTTACCGAAGGGGTCTCGCGCGGCCGCGTGGTGCTGGTCGGAGATTTAAATGTCGCGCCGCTTGAGCATGACGTCTGGAGCCACAAGGCGCTATTGAAAGTCGTGAGCCATACCGCGATCGAGGTGGAGAAGCTGACCGCGGTGGTGCAGGCGGGCGCATGGATCGACGCCATGCGCCATTTCGTTCCGGCGGAAGAAAAGCTTTATACGTGGTGGAGCTATCGCGCCGCCGATTGGGCGGCGTCGAACCGGGGGCGTCGGCTCGATCATATTCTGGTGAGCGAGGCGCTTGGCGGCGGGCTGGAACGTTTGGACGTGCTGCGCGACGCGCGTAGCTGGACCCGCCCGTCCGACCACGTGCCGGTAACGATTGAACTGTCGGACTGAGCACAAACGGGATCGGGAGGCGAGACGGCGGCATGATCGCGCGCGATCTAATGAACAGCGACTTTCCTTATGTGACGGCGGACGCAGACCTCGATTACGTCGCCAAACTTCTCGCTGAATGCGGGCTGGGCGCCGTGCCGGTCGTCGACGACGATCTGGCGCCCATCGGAATCGTGACGCGCAGCAATCTCGAACAGGCGCGCCCGCAACCCCTGCCCGACCTTGGCGCCATTCCGCAATTTCTGCTGCGCAACAGGCCTAAGCCGGTATTTCACGCGAATGGTCGCGCGTTGCGCGAAGTGATGACGTCTCCGGCGATATCGATTTCAGACATCGCCAAAGTTCCCGACATCGCGCGAATAATGGAGAGCCATAGCCTCAAACGCATCCCCGTCGTTGAAGGGCACAAGATCATCGGCCTCGTGCTGCGCAAAGAAGTCATGGAGGCGATGGCGGGCGGCTTTACGGCGATGGCTCTCGAGGCGCATCGGCGTCGTCCGCTGATCTCACTTCCGCAGCAAACCGGCGACCGCTGCGCCGTCGCGACAGCGCAGGAATTTCGCGAACTCGTCGCGGCGCATGAACGCGAGCTCGACCTTGAGCGCGTAGAGCGTCGACGCATGGCCATCGAGCTGCGTGAGCAGCGCATTCGTGATCTTGCGAGCCAGCGGCTGACCGACCCGCAATGGCGCGAAATGCTCGAGCAGGCGCGACGCAGCGCGGCGGCCGGCCTCACCGAACATCTGCTCATCCGATTTCCGGCTCAGCTTTGCGCCGACGGCGGCCGCGCGATCAATGCGCCTGACCCCGATTGGCCGGCGACTCTGCGCGGCGAGCCGGCCGACGTCTTTCATCGGTGGCGTAATGAACTGCACCCGCGCGGCTTTCGTCTCGCCGCGCAAATCGTCGATTTTCCGGACGGTCTGCCGGGCGACGCTGCTCTCTTCCTGATGTGGAGCGCGGCGCGCAATTGAGCGAGCGTCAGCCGCCGCCGGCGCCAGTGTCGGCGCGCAAAGCCGCAAGCGAAGGATAGCGCCGCGCGGCGCCATCGGTCCGCACTTCGACCGATCCGTCGGAAAACATCACATAGACGGATCCGTTGGCGATGTAGCGGTCGACTTCAACCGGCGGCTTCGGCGGCGGTGTGGCGGCGACAGGCTGCTGCTGCGGTTGCGGCGCCCGCGCCTCTTCAACCCGATCTGCCGCCGCGCCCGCCTGCGGCTGCGGAACTTTGTCGGCGATGCGGCCCAAAATGCCAATCGCACGACCAAGCGCTATCGTCACGACTCCCCCGGAGACCGCCGTCGCGCCGCCGATGAAAAGGCTCCAACCGCGCTCCAGCTGAATGTAATCCCAGCCGGCCCACATGCCATAGGCGCCGGAGAGCGCAAGCGCGAGCCCGAGAAAAATGACGCCCAGGCCGTATCGTCTCATCGCCATCCTTCAGTGATTGTGCGGGCCGGAACCTATCACAAGCCGCGCTGACCGCCATATGAACGCGTATTCCAGCACAGACGCGGGAATACTTGCGCAGACGCGAGGCCCGCACGCGCCCGGAAATCTATATATATGCATGTATGGACATTTTACATCAATATATAGTATTTTATTCTATCTTACTCGCCATCAAGGCGTATAGTTTTCTTTTTGTTTTCAGTTAGATACAAGTATTAGTAAGATGCGTCACGGTGTCACATCGTAATTCGCTCAATTCATACAAACGTCATCGTCACAGCGTCTGACGCGCGCGTGCGCGGACGAGAGCGCGCCGGAAAGTCTGGATGGACGTCGGCAATCGGGGAGAACCGTAGATGACAAGTTTAACTGGCGTGCGCGGGCTACTGGCCGGCGCGATGGTTGCAACCGCAGCTTTTTTCGTCGCGGCACCCGCCGCGTTCGCGCATGGCGGCGTGATGCTCGAGCAAGACGAATGCGTGCTGCGGATCGGTCCGAACACCATGCACTTCATCGGCTATCAGCGCTCGGGAGAAGAGGCGGAGTTTTGCGAGGACATCGCCAAAACCGGGCCGACCGTCATTGCGCTGACCGCGGTTTCGCCTGATCTGCGCGACATGGCGATCGGCATCCGCGTCGTTAAGGATGTCGGCGCAGAAAAGGAAAAGGCCAACCTCGACGCGGTCACCGTCGCCTTTATCGAGCCGAAGGTCTATCGCAACGGCATCATGACCTTTGAACACGACTTCAAGGACGCTGGTCATTATGTCGGAATCGTCACGGTGCGTGACGATCTCGGCAACGAATGGGTCTCGCGCTTTCCCTTCTCCGTGGGGCTCTACACCTTCTGGGGATTGATCGAATATATCCTCTACGCCGTCGGCTTCTTCTCGCTTATCGGCTTCATGTGGTGGATGCTGCGCGCCGGCGCAAAGAAGAAGGCGCAAACGGGCGACGCGATCGCCTGAGCAAGCGGCCCAAAGATTGCAGCGTGGCTCGGCCGTTGACGAGCCACGCTTTTTTTGTCGCTAAAAAGCAAACATAGCGCCGCCGTTTCTGGGTATCGCGATATTGCCGCACGCCGCGCGCGGGTCTAGTTAGGCGCGTGCAGCTGAGGCTGACAGGCTACGCTCGTCTAACCTATTTGGGAGAGAATTATGTCCTTCACACTGGAAGATCTGCCTTATCCCTACGACGCTCTGCAGCCTTATCTTTCCCGCGAGTCCTTCGAATATCATCATGACAAGCATCACGCGACCTATGTCGCCAACGCCAATAATCTGGTCAAAGGCACGGAATACGAAGGCAAGCCGATCGAAGAAGTGATCGTCACCGCCTACAACCGCAACACGCCGATCTTCAATAACGTCGCTCAGCATTTCAATCATCACCACTATTGGAAGTGGATGAAGCCGAACGGCGGCGGCGCCATTCCCGGCAAGGTCGAGAAGGCGATAATCGAGTCCTTTGGCTCGGTCGACAAGTTCCGCGAAGAGTTCCAGAAGGAAGGCCTCGGCCAATTCGGCTCCGGCTGGGTGTGGCTCGAAGTGAAGGACGGAAAGCTCGCCGTTCGCAAAACGCCGAACGCGGAAAATCCTCTCGTCCATGGCGCGGCGCCGATCCTCGTCGCCGACGTCTGGGAGCACTCTTATTACATCGACTATCGCAATCGCCGCGCCGACTACCTGAAGGCGTTTCTCGATCATCTCGTCAATTGGGAGCATGTCGAGGAAATGTTCGACGCGGCGTAACGCCACCTCATTCCGCGCGGCGCGCTTAATTTGCGCGCCGCGCATTTTGCGAATTGTGAAGAAGCGCGGAGACGACAAGCAGCAGCAGCGCCGCAAAGGCGAGCACGGCCGCCGCGGCGTGCGAATCTTCCCATTGCCGTCGCGCCGCCTTGAACGCCGCCGGCATCTTGGTCCAATTCTGCGTTGCGACGTTGATGGGATAGGTCCACGTCCAGAAGATCGCCTGCGTCCCAGTGAGCGTCACGAAGGACGCAAATGAGACCACCGCTGCAATCCGGTTGCGGCGAACCGCGATCGTATGCGCCAGCGTCGTCAACAGTGCGAGAACGACGGCGATTCCGAAATAGGCCCAGCCGGCGTAGATCTGCTGAACGCTCATATAGTCGGCCGGCGTAAGCGCCATCTTATTGGCGCGTTCAAAAAAATGCGCGCCGGCCGGAATAACGCATAGCGCGACGCTCGTGATCGCAGCGATCTGCAAGCCAAAAAACATTCGCGGGCTTCCTTCGCGGCGCCTATCGTCCGCTCGGCATGATTAAGTCGCGGCGATTTTCGGCTGCGACTCGACGACCCGCTTTAAGTCAGCGAGGCCGCGATCGAATTGCGCCCCAAGCGTCTTGTCGATGTTCAAAAACTTATACATCGCCTTGCCCATAAATTCGTGATGGCCTGACATCGCCCAGGTGACTTCCGTGCTGTCCTCGCCAAAAGGCTTAAGGTTGAATTGCACGTCGTTCTTGGCTTTGAACGGCTTTTTGAATTCGAGCTTGATGCCGACGCGCTCGCCCTGGCGGCTTTCGACGATCTCCATCTTGCCGACGCCGACCTGCTTGTCGCCGGACCACGAATAGGTCGCGCCATAGCCCTGCGGCGTTCCCCCATACTCATCCTTCATATTGGGGTCGAGCTTGGCCCAGGGCGACCATTCGGCCCAATTGTGAAAGTCGTTGATGTGGCGAAAGACCGCTTCCGGCGGCGCGTCGACCACGATCGAGCGAGCGATACGGAATTTATCGGGCAGGAAGGAGATATAGGCGATCAGCGCGCTGACGAGAGCGAGGAAAAGGAGAGCAAAAATCGTCATGGTGCAGGTCTCCCGAGAAGAGCGTGACTCCGCCGACCGAAATGGCCCACGGACTCGTCGTTCAGTTCCGCGCTCTCCGGCCGAGAGACTTCGCTCCGCTCCTGGCGAAGCGCTCGCCCGCAGCCCGCCGCCTAACGCGCCGGGTCAGTTTAGAACGGCGAGCGCAATGCGCAACGCATGCGCAACGGATTGTCGGGTTAGACGAGGCTTCCGCAGAAAGCCTGGATTTTTCGGCAGGCGTCTTCGAGCAATGCGTTCGATGCGGCGTAGGACACGCGGAAATTCGGACCGACGCCGAACGCCGAGCCCTGCACCACGGCGACGCCTTGAGTCTCCAGGAGTTCGGTCACGAAATCCTCGTCGGATACGATGACCTTCCCCTGCGGGGTTTTACGTCCGATGGCGTCGGCGCAGGAGGGAAACACGTAGAAGGCGCCTTCCGGCGTCGGACATTTCAAATATTTGGCCTGGTTGAGCATGGAGACCACGAGATCGCGCCGCTCCTCGAAGGCTTTGCGGAAGACGGCGAGATGGTCCTGCGGCCCTTCAAGAGCCTCGACCGCCGCCCATTGCGCGATCGAACAGGCCCCAGACGTCTGCTGGCCCTGGAGCAGGTCCATGGCCTTGATCAGGGCGCTGGGCCCGGCGGCGTAGCCGATGCGCCAGCCGGTCATGGCGTAGGCCTTGGAGACGCCGTTCATGGTGAGCGTGCGCTCCATGAGAGCCGGCTCGACCTGGGCCGGCGTGACGAATTTGAAGTCGCCGTAGACGAGGTGCTCGTAGATGTCGTCGGTGAGGACATGCACCTGCGGATGGCGCAGCAGAACGTCCGTCACCTTCTTCATTTCATCAAATGTGTAGGCTGCGCCCGAAGGGTTCGAGGGGGAGTTGAGGACGAGCCATTTCGTCTTGGGCGTGATCGCGCGCTCGAGCGCCTCAGGCTGGAGCTTGAAGCCGTCCTCCATCCGCGTTTCGACGAAGACGGTCGTTCCGCCGCAGATCGCCACCATCTCCGGGTAGCTCACCCAGTACGGCGCCGGAACGATCACTTCGTCGCCGGGATTGAGCGTCGCAAGAAAAGCGTTGAACAGGATGTGCTTGCCGCCGGTGGCGACGATCGTGTCCGACGCCTTGTAGTCCAAACCGTTTTCGCGCTTGAACTTTTTCGCCACAGCCTCGCGCAGCGGCGGAATGCCGAGCACCGGCGGATAGCGGGTTTCGCCGCGGTCGATTGCCGCTTTCGCAGCGGCGCAGATGTGCGCGGGCGTATCGAAATCGGGTTCGCCGACGGAGAGGCTGATCACCTCCCGCCCCTGCGCGCGCAAGTCCCGGGCTTTCTGCGTCACCGCGATTGTTGCCGAGGGCTTCACGCGCGACAAGGCGTTAGCGAGAAAGGTCATTGGAGTGAAGTTCCTGCGGAGGGGATAGTGCGCCGCACCATAAGTTGCGCGGCGTAGCGTCGCAACGAGATTCAGGAGGCGAGGAGGGCCACATGCGTCTAACGTTTACGAAGACTCTCGACCCCATCCCCCATTTTGCGTGACACTCGGTCTAGCGCGGCAGGGGACGCGGCGATCATGCTAGGTGGCGCTGATCGCCGTTTTATAAGGAAAAACAAACGCCTATATCAAATTGCCCCGAATCGGCGACTGAGCTTTGGCTCAACTTGACCAAATCAATATTGCCAAGTGTTAACTCCGTTTCACGCACTTCTTAAAAATTTATAAAATTTCCGAAGAATCATGCAACTTTTTCAGCCCATCCTCGTTTCTGTCTTGAGAACGCGGCGACGCGAGTCAATCGCGCGGGCCTTGGGGAGAGGCCAAAGCGTTACAAGGGCGAATGTGAGAGGATTTGGGAAATGTCGCTCGTTGACAAATTTGAAGATCAGATGGAGCCCGCCTTCACGCGCAGCTTCGACAGGGATTCGGCGCGTCGCCAGTTTCGAGTTTCGCTCCTGCTGGTCGCGGCTATGGCGATGGCCGCATTCGTTCTCGGCTTCGCCCTGCCGATCGGATCGCCTGCTCAGAAGGCCACGCCTGTCGCGACAGACGGCGGCGTTTTCGCCGGGCGACTCGTAACGATCGATCGCTGAACTTCTCTGGAAATTTGGTAGCGGCGATAAAAGCGCGCGTCTGTTGACGCGCGCAAATTTTTTTAGCGGTTCAACGCGCTGAACGAACCGGCGGCCTTGCGGCGGCCGGTTTTTGCTTGCGCTGGGCCCTTGCGTTGCGCCGGTGAGCCGCAAAACGCGATCACTTCTTATCCATATGGTGGTGCTCGTGATGTGACGGCGCTTCCTTGGGCCCAGCGGAGTCCTGGCCATGCGCCTTCTGCCAGCGCTCCATGGCTTCGGCGTCATGCGCATGGGCCGCATCAGGCGCATCGATCGCCGCGTCGATCACCACTTCGCCGGCCTTTTCGAAGACCAGCGTCATCTCGAGTCCCCAACCCACTTCGAGATGCTTCTTGATGTCGAGGAGCGCGACATAGGCGCCGCCAGGAACGAGCGTGACCTTCGACTTGGGCGGCAGGATGATCGGCGTGATAAGGTCCAGCTTCTTGGGGTCGCCGTGGATCTCAGCCTTGCCGAACTTCTCCGATTTAACCGCGATGAGCTTGTCGGGCGTGGCGCCGTTATTGTGCAGCATGGCGTAGAACTGCGCCTTGTTGTCGCCGTCGACCGGAGCGCGAAGCCAAGGATGCTCCACTTTCAGATCGCCAACGTCATACTCATGCGCAACAGCGGAGCCGCGCCCGGCGAAGAGACCGAGAGCCGTTCCGGTAAGCAGAGTTCCGCCGGTCAGCAAAAATTCGCGCCGCTTTAGCATCTCGCTTCTCCTTTGCGCCGGACTTTTCTCTCGCCGGCCTGATTGGCATCATGACCAAGGACGCGCCGCTGCGATACCCTCGCGCCTCGTTTGCGCTTGCGACAATATGGCGCGCTAATGCGAGTGCAGGCTGATCTCGATCAAGGGTTCGCGCGCGAGTTCGGCGACGAGGCCAGACAGTTTTTGAGCATTCCCGTCGTCCGGCGTGAATGTGCGGAAACGCGCCCGAATGTAGCCGGAACGATCCACGAGGAAATGCGCCTCTTCGATCTCCGCGGACGGCGTTTCATTGGGGTAGCGATTGATCACCGAATAGGCGGTCTCAACCGCCTTGGGATGAACAACCTCTCTACCTTTCGCCTCCTGCGGGCAGGCCGCGTCATAGATCGTCACCTGGTTGGCGCCAGCGGCTTTGGCGGCGGCATGCGCGATCTTCACGCTTGCGGCGCGCGCGGTGGGATCGCCGTTTGACGAACCGCAGCGCGCAAAGGAGATCAGCGTCGGAACGCCGCGCAGCTTGAAGAGCGAGGTTGCATTCTCTTCAGGATCAATCAGCGCGAAATCCGGCGCGATCAGCCATTGAATCATAGGCTGAGGGCTCATGAAGCGCGCACGGTTGGAATAAGACATCATCAGCAGGAAGTTGATCACATCCCAGCGATCGTCGACGTCGAGCTGCTCGCCGAAAGCCGGCATCACGCCGCTTTGTCCGCCATGAGTCAGCCAATGGAAAATGTCGCCAATCGTGTGCGTGCCGACGTGCGGAGCCGTCAAATCGGCGGGCTGCACGAGGAGTCCTTGCTGGTTCTTGAGATCTTTGGCGAGAGGACCGTTGCCTTCGCCCTGCCCGCCGTGGCAACCGACGCAGTTCTCTTGATAATGCGCCAGCCCACGCGCCACCGATTCCGAGGTGTAGTCCTGTGTTGGATCGTCGTACGTGTCTGTGTAGGCTTCTGTCGCAAAGGATACCGCGAGCGAGATCAACGCCGCGGCGGAGATGGCGGGCGTTGCATAGAGACGATACTGGCGAGTCGACGGCGTCCACCAGATCAACGCCGCCAGGACCGCAAGCACGACGCCCGCAATGCCCCACCACCAGATCGGGCTGAACATCGCTGGGTTCTGTCCCCACGTCGCGATGTAGGACAGGCGAAACGGCAATGGCCAATACAGACCGGTTTCATGCGAGGCCGGCGTGATGACCGCGATGTAGCCCGCGATCGAAAGCAGGGCGAGCGCAAAGACCGATTCCCCCGCGCCGACCTTGCTGTACCAGGCGACGTTGAATTCGCCTTCCGGCCGCCGCGTGATGTATCGCGCGAGCGCTAGCGCAGCGAGCAAGACGGCGCACAGTAGGACGAGCTTCAGCGTCAGCATCCGACCATAAGGCGTCGCCAGCAGATTGGGGATGCTTCCGACGTTCTCCCAGGCGATCGCAAATCCCGAAACGGCGACGATCGCCATAGCGACCTTTGCGACGAACGACCAGCGTTCGGCGAGCTTCGCCGCGAGTTCCGGCGGTTTCCCGCGCGCCGTGAACATCCACCAGACGAGGCCGAGCAAACCGCCAAGCCAAGTGAGGCCGGCGGCGGTGTGAAGAAGGAAACTCACCTGTGTCCATCTCGGCAGGCCGTCGTCGATAGCGTGGCCGGTCACCGAAACGACGGCGATGACGACAACGCCGACCCACAGCGTCACTTGATCGAGCAGTTCTGAAGCGACGAAGAGGCGCGCCGTCGCGAGAGCAGCAAAGACAAACGCGATCAGTTGCGTTCCGATCCACGCGTTTCCAACGCTCGTGTTGACGGTAAACTCCCAGAGCGTGTCGAATGCGACTGGACGATCGGCGGGAAAGATCGCACGCGCGGTGACATACAGCAGCGCAAAGCCGAAAAGCGCGCGCATCAGCGCCAGCGCCGCAACAGCCGGCTTGAAGCGCCTCCCGTCCTCGCCGATGAGACGCGGCAGGAGCAGAAGTCCGACGGCGAGGGCCGAAGGCAAGCTCAGAAGGAAGCGGATCGCCGCAAGAGAGAGATACATTCTTTCGCTCGATGTCCTCTGGCGCTCATCTTTTCGGCTCGCGCAAGATGTGAGAAACGAGCGGCATGTTCCGCAAGCGTAACCGCGAGCCGCTCCAGTCGACCGATCGCGCTTACTTAGCGTCCACGGTGAATTCGTAGTTTCCCTCGACGATATGTCCGTCGGTGGAGAGCACGCGGTAGCGCACGATGTATTTCCCGGGCGCGAGCTCTGGCGTATTCGCCGACAATTCGCGCGGCTTGTCTGGAACGGCGCTATTGCCTTCCGCAAGCACCTTGCCGTCGGGCGTCTCTATGGTGATCTTCGAATACGGCGGCTCGACGCCGCCGCCGAACCGCAACTTAATGGCCTTAGGCGGCGCCGCGACATGTTCCTTCGACGAAGGCGTCGCGTCGACCAGGAACGAGTGGGCAAGCGCCGAGGTCACCCCCAAGCCGGTCAAGACGAGCGCGAACGCCCCCCCGAGGACGATGCTGAATCCAGACTGGTGGCGCGCACCCGCCGACAAACTCTTTTCGGCACTGATCATGGCGTCTCTCCCTGAGGCCTGCGCCTCACGCTTTCCTTTGAGATGATTTCGCACCTTGCTGCGTTCAAGACGGCGAGACATCCACCGCGCTCTTCTTTTTGTCGGCGGGATGCGTGTGCTTCCAATACACGAAAACGATGCCAGCGATGAGCACGGTGCCGGCGATCTGCGGCACCCAGGCCCAAAGGGTTTCCCCTACCATGAATTTGAATTCGGCCGTCTCCTGCGCGCCGTCCGGGCGGGTCAGTGTGACGAGTCCGATATAATGGCCGTTCTCTTTGAAGTCGTGCTCCAGATTGAAGGTGCCCTTGGTGTATTTGGTCGGGGGACGATGAACTTCGGTCAGGGCCTCGAGATCGGTGCCTTTCGTGATCGGCGTCAGCGGATCACGAATGATTCGCAGTTCCAGCGGCATGTCGCGAAACGCCGGATTTTCGATGTCGAACACCAGAATGGTTGGTCCGGTGGTAGGGATCTCGGCGCAATATTCGCTGCGCGATTTACCGGGTTGATAGGCCGTGATGTGAATCATGTCGTAGCCAAACATGACCATGCACATATTGCCCATCATCATGGCTTCCGGGCCGGCGCCGCCCTCGGCGCGCAACGACGTCGTGAACGCCAACGAGAAAAGCGCGCCAAGAACAGCAGCTGCAACGCTACGCCAATTCTTCATTTCCATCCCTCGATCCATATTGATTCCCGGGCTGTCGCTCTTGTTGGCGAACGTTGCTGAGCCCTGCATCTTCTATAGCGGATTTTTGGTTCGCGGCTCCATTATTGTCCTTCGTCAATGCATCGACGGCGCCGCTGGACGCTCGTCCTACTTTTGACAAAAGCTAGAAATCGACGCGAGCGAAAACGGCCGGACGATTTGCGTCGTATGGACGCACCGCTTCTTCGAGGCGCAATCGAAGGGATGCCGCGCCTGCGCCAACGATCGGCGCGCGTAAAAGCGCTACGGCCTGGCGCCTGGCAAACCACGATCGAAGCGAGAGCCTTCCCGCAGAAGGCGCTTCATGCCAGGCGCCGAATTTGCTGCGCGTGGAGAGACTTTGGCGCCGGGGTGCTTGGCGGCGGCGATTTGGCGGGCGCGCATGGCGGCTTTAACGCCGCGGTCTTCAAACGAAAACCCCCGGCCTTTTGGGCCGGGGGCTTTTAGTTCAATTCGTCAGTATCGATTAAGGCATATCGCCCGCAACGAACTTCGGAATGACCGGTCCGCCGATTTCGGCCGCGAAGCGGCGACCCGTCGGC
>DATBRI010000025.1:0-19613 GCA_036560365.1 Methylocystis sp. | reverse complement strand
GCGAAGGCGCAGACCGGATGACGAACGTCATTGCGCTGTGTCCCAATCATCATCGGGAAGCTCATTTCGGGCAGCGGGGTGTTGAGCTAGAAAAAGAGATGGCACACAGAGTGAAGAGCATCGCAGCCGAAAAGCGGTCGCCACGAAGCGACTAGGTTTGCGTGGTCTGCGCCGAAGTCAGTCGCAACACTCTGGTGCCTCTCCTAGGCCATGGATTCGGTCGAGTAGGAGCGGGTGCTAACCGAACGAGGTCGTCACTTTTGACTCAAAAATCGCGTCTAGCACTTCGCCGAACCACGCGAGTCATTTTGACCTCGCTCGCTTCTAAACCGCCGCCTTCTCGATTATATGCGCGAGGTCGGTCATGATGGCGTTGAGGTCGTAGTTCTTCGGCGTGTAGACCGCCGCGACGCCGGCGTCGCGCAGGAGCTTTTCGTCGGCCGGCGGAATAATGCCGCCAACGACGAGCGGCGCGTCGACGCCCTCTTGCTTCATCAGCTTGATCACCTCATGCGCCAGGGTCACATGCGACCCTGAAAGAATGGAAAGGCCGATGCAATGCGCGCCTTCCTTCTTCGCCGCCTCGACGAGTTCGGCCGGCGTCGAGCGGATGCCGGCGTAGATCACGTCGAACCCAGCGTCGCGGGCGCGCACGGCGATCTGCTCGGCGCCGTTGGAATGGCCATCGAGGCCGGGCTTGCCGACCAAAAACTTCGCCCGCTTGCCGAGCTTTTGCGAGACGCGTTCGACTTCGCCGCGCACCGCGTCGAGCGCGCCGCCGACCTGACGCGCCGTCGAGGAGACGCCCGTCGGCGCGCGGTATTCCCCGAACACCCCGCGCAGCACGTTGCCCCATTCGCCGGTGGTGACGCCCGCCTTCGCCGCGGCGATGGAGGGCTCGACCATATTGCGGCCTTCCTTGGCGGCGCGGGCCAGTTCTTCGATGGCGGCTTGCGCGGTCTTCTGGTCGCGGCTTTCACGCCACGCCTTCAGCCGCGCAATCTGCTCGGCTTCGACATATTCCGGCACGACCATGATCTGATCGTCGCCCGAAGTAAGCGGCGACGGCTCGCCGCCGGTGAATTTGTTGACGCCGACGACGATCTGCTCGCCGGCTTCGATCGACTCGAGACGCGCGGTATTGGCTTCAACCAGTTTTGACTTCATGTAGCCGATCTCGACCGCCGCCGCCGCGCCGCCGAGGTCGTCGATCTTCTTCAGTTCCGCCATCGCCTCGGCTTTGAGCGAGGCGACCTTGCGGGCGATCTCGGGATTGCCGTCGAAGATGTCGCCATATTCCAAGAGATCCGTCTCATAGGCCATGATCTGCTGCATGCGCAGCGACCATTGCTGGTCGAAGGGCCGGGGCAGGCCGAGCGCCTCGTTCCAGGCCGGAAGCTGCACGGCGCGGGCGCGGGCGTTCTTGGAGAGAACGACGGCCAGCATCTCGATCAGGATGCGATAGACGTTGTTCTCCGGCTGCTGTTCCGTCAGGCCCAGCGAATTGACCTGCACGCCATAGCGGAAGCGGCGAAGCTTCTCGTCCTTCACGCCGTAGCGCTCGCGCGTGATCTCTTCCCAGAGCTCGGCGAACGCGCGCATTTTGCATAGTTCGGTGACGAAACGCATGCCGGCGTTGACGAAGAAGGAGATGCGGCCGACGACTTGCGCGAAGTCTTCCTCAGGCATTCCTGCGGCTTTCACGCCGTCGAGAATGGCGACGGCGGTGGCCAGTGCATAGGCGAGCTCTTGCGACGGCGTCGCGCCCGCTTCCTGCAGATGGTAGGAACAGACGTTCATCGGATTGAACTTGGGGCATTCCTTCGTGGTGAAGAGAATGAGGTCCTGGGTGAGCCGCAGCGACTGCGCCGGCGGGAAGACATAGGAGCCGCGCGACAGATATTCCTTGATGATGTCGTTTTGCGTCGTGCCCTGCAGCTTTGCGCGCGGCGCGCCCTGCTCCTCGGCCGCGGCGATATAGAGCGCCATCAGCCACACGGCGGTGGCGTTGATGGTCATCGACGTGTTCATCTCGCTGAGCGGAATGCCGTGAAAGAGCGTCCGCATGTCGCCGAGATGCGAGACCGGCACGCCCACCTTGCCGACCTCGCCGCGCGAGAGGATGTGGTCGCTGTCGTAACCGGTCTGCGTCGGCAAATCGAAGGCGATGGAGAGACCCGTCTGGCCCTTGGCGAGATTGGAGCGATAAAGCTTGTTGGACTCGCTGGCGGTCGAATGACCGGCGTAGGTGCGAAACATCCAGGGCTTGTCGCGGCGCGGGGCAGTCGTCTCGGTCATTATTGCGTCTCCTCCGCTGTTGCGCTTAGCATGAGGGGCGCGGGTGCGGAAGAGACGGGCGCGGCGCCGCAGCGAAGGTCAACGCCTACTGCATTGGACCTCTTATGACCGTCACGGCTTCGTCAAAACGCGAGAAAATAAGCCGCCGACTGCGGTTGGGGCGCTTTTAAGGGATTCTCGGTTCGATCGGGCCGATCGGCGGGACGTCGATGGGCGGACGACGACGCGCCGCAAGGGTCCCCCAACGATATTCCCAGTCGAACTTGTCGTCTCCATTGACGTCGCGGAACGAAATAAACGCCGTGCCGGTCCCGTTCGGGCGCACGCTGATCTGCTGGAGGTGGTGATCGTCGCCGGAAAAATTGAACCGGAAGCCGCGAATGACGGGCTGACCGGCCGGCATTGAAGCCAGCACGCGGTCGTTCGCGCCAGAGCCGCTCAGCACGCCGATGTCGGCGAATTTGTCGCGGGGAACATAGGCATATTGCAGACTCCAGATGAAAGTATCCTCGGGCGGATCGAAATGCTTGTCCCGAAAGGTGACCTGTAGCTGACCATTATCTTCCAGCAGAGAAACTTCCTTGAGATGGTGATCGAAGCCGCCCCGGAACGACAATTGAAAGCCGGTCAGGACAAAAACAAAGTCGCCTGCCGGCTTCTCCAAAGTTGCCGAACAGGAGCCGTTTTCGCTGCATATGTCGAGATTGCGAGAGATCCGCCGTATACGGCTGTCCGAAATATCCTGGTGTGAAATGTTGAAACAGTAGCTGTCGTCGTCGTCGGGGTTCTTGTCCATGAAACCCAGTCTCATCATTCCCGGCGGTAGCCCCGGAGCGATAAGAATCTGTTGGATATGATGGTCGACGCCAGGATTGAAAGCGAAGCCGAAACGGGACAGCAACGGAACGCCCGTGGGAGAAAACGGCACATCAACCAAGCCGCTGCCTGTCTTGCTTACATCGACGCAACCGTTCGCTTCCTGGGCATTTGCGTTCGCCGTAATCAACCCGGCGGCAAAGATCGAGATAATAAAAAGATTTCGCATTAGTGCCTCCTAAAATTGAATGCACGGAGCTGACGTAGGGCAATAGAAGCCAAAGACAAACACAGGCGTTTTCAGTCGCGCTTGATGATGACGGATTCAACGAAAACAGGATCACAAACCGGGCCGATCTTCCTTCGACTCGAGTCCGAAGGATTGCGCGCGTCGCTTGAATTCTATCGGGTGCGTTGGGGAAGAAGCTTTGCGCTACTCCTTCTTCAGCGCGTCCGGCTTGTGGATCGCGCGGGCGCCGGTCTTGCCGCTTTCGACCAGATATTGCGGATCGTCCGGGCTCGCTTCGGCGACATGGCCTTTGACGCGCGCCTGCGCCGTGACCTTCTTGACGACCTTGCCGGTCGTCTCTCCCTGGGACGTCTTCCAGCTGACAGGGTCGCCGGGCTTGAACTTACGTGGCATGGCGCCGCCTCCGGCCAGCGATCTCGCTTTCCCGGCCTTCCTGAGTTCGAGGTCCTAATGCCGCGCCTGTTGCGAGGTCGGGCGCGGCGCGATTTCGTTCAGCGATTGCACGCGCCTGGCCTGCGGGCCCTGCTCGCCCTGGCCTTCCAGAAACTCCACCCGCTCGCCGATTTCGAGCGCGTCAAAGCCGGGTTCGGCCACGCTGTTGCGGTGAAAATAGATCTCGCGTCCGTCCTCGCTTTCAAGGAAGCCGAAGCCGTCGGCGCGAGAGACGCTTTTCACCACGGCCGTCGGCGCCGTCTCGTGATGCTTGATCTTGCCGCGTAGCTGGCGGGACTGATCGCGCAACTGCCGCCGCGCCCGCCTGAAGGCGTCGTTGAGCGCGAAATCAGCGTTCATGAAGCGCTCGTCGGCGTCGGGCGTGCGCTCGACCGACACTTCGCGGCCGTCGGGCAGCGCGATGTAGATGGTGAAATGATATTGGCCGCCGGTGCGATGATGGCCGCTCGGCCCCCTGGCGGCCACGCGGCAGGCGGTCATGCGACCATAAACCTTCTCCAGCTGAGCCAGCTTGGCGACGATCTTGGCGCCCAGTTCCGGGCGCGGCTCCATGTCGATGAAATCGATCTCGGGCGCGGTTTCCATCGGGTCTCTTTCTGCCCCCAGCCGCAGATAAATAATGCGCGGGACCCGAAAGACTTCCTGCAGCCATAGAGAAACACTTGCCGATCCATAGGAATTTCGCGCTATGAAGCGCGCCTTCGCCCTATTATAAGCTCCGCCGGAACTTTATCGGCGCACGGTTCAAAAAGCCGGAGGGAGCGAAACCTTGAGTGAGAAGAAAGACCTCTATGAGATGGGCGAGATTCCGCCGCTCGGGCATGTTCCCAAGAACATGTATGCCTGGGCGATCCGCAAGGAGCGGCATGGGCCGCCGGAAACCGCCATGCAGCTCGAGGTCTTGCCGACCTGGGAGCTCGACAGCCACGACGTGCTGGTGCTCGTTATGGCCGCCGGCGTCAATTACAACGGCGTCTGGGCGTCGCTCGGCGAGCCGGTGTCGACCCTCGACGTTCACAAGAATCCCTATCATGTCGCCGGCTCGGACGCCTCGGGCGTCGTCTGGGCGGTGGGCTCCAAGGTGAAGCGCTGGAAGGTCGGCGACGAGGTCATCATCCACTGCAACCAGGATGATGGGGACGACGAGGAGTGCAACGGCGGCGATCCGATGTTCTCGCCCTCGCAGCGCATCTGGGGCTATGAGACGCCGGACGGCTCCTTCGCCCAGTTCTGCCGCGTGCAGGACCGCCAGCTCATGGAGCGCCCGAAACACCTCACCTGGGAGGAGGCGGCCTGCTACACCTTAACGCTCGCCACCGCCTATCGCATGCTCTTCGGCCACGCGCCGCACCAGTTGAAGCCCGGCGACAATGTGCTCGTATGGGGCGCCTCCGGCGGCCTTGGCGTCTTCGCCGTGCAGCTCTGCGCCGCCTCGGGCGCCAACGCCATCGGCGTGATCTCGGACGAGAGCAAGCGCGACTATGTGCTCTCGCTCGGCGCCAAGGGCGTCATCAACCGCAAGGACTTCAAGTGCTGGGGACAGTTGCCGAAGGTCAACACGCCCGAATTCAATGAATGGACCAAGAATGCGCGCGCCTTCGGCAAGGCGATCTGGGACATCACCGGCAAGAAGGACGTCGACACGGTCTTCGAACATCCGGGCGAACAGACCTTCCCGGTCTCCTGCCTCGTGGTGAAGCGCGGCGGCATGGTGGTGTTCTGCGCCGGGACGACCGGCTTCAACCTCACCTTCGACGCCCGCTATGTGTGGATGCGTCAGAAGCGCATCCAGGGTTCGCATTTCGCGCATCTGAAGCAGGCGTCAGCCGCCAATCGCTTCGTCCTGGACCGCCGCGTCGACCCCTGCATGTCGGAAGTCTTCCCCTGGGAGAAGATTCCGCTCGCCCACACCAAGATGTGGAAGAACGAACATGCGCCCGGCAATATGGCGGTGCTGGTCATGGCGCCGAAGCCCGGTCTGCGCACGGTCGAGGATGTCAAAGAATTATACGCGACGGCAAAGTAGAGCGCCGCGGCGGCTCTGAGATCATTCGACCTCGATGATCGCCATCAGTCCGCCGCCGCCTTTCGTTTCGTTGTTGTCATTGCTGGTGTGATGGGGGATGTGGCAATGGATCAGCCACTTCCCTCGCTCCCGCGCCGTCCAAATGACGTCATAGCGCTGGCCGGGACCGACATTGACCGTATCGGCGAGAAAGCGAGCGCTTCTGGGCAGCGTTTCACCATCGCGCGCGACGACTTCGAACGGCCCTCCATGAATGTGCATGGGATGGATGAAGCCGTTGTTGGTGCCGATGAATCGCACCTTGAGCGTTTCTCCAAGCTTCATTCGAATTGTGTCGGTCGACGGGTAAGACTTTCCGTTGATGGTGAAATAATTTGGCTGCATGCCGTCCATCGGCATCGCAGGGAATGTCAGCCCGTCGCGCCAGAGCCACTCCTGCAGCTGAATCACGTAATCGTGATCGGCCAGGATTTCCGTCCGCGCGTCTGAAGGATCGATGATAAGGGCGCCATAGAGGCCGAGCGACTGCGTTCGGTCCGGCTCCGCATGCGGGTGATAGAAATAGGTTCCGTGCTGCTTGGCCGTGAACTCGTAATCGAAAGACCCTAGCGGCGGGATTGGCGCCTGCGTGATCTCGCTCGGTCCGTCCATGCCGTTGGGGACAATGAGCCCATGCCAGTGAACGGTCGTCCCTTCCGGCAAGCTGTTGCGCACCCGAATGCGTATCCGGTCTCCCTCGCGAATATGGATGCGCGGCCCTGGGATTTGATTGTTGTAGGCGTAGGCGTCGACTGTGACGTCTGGCAGAATGCGCCAGCGGATCACTGAGGCGGTAAGTTCAAAAACCTTGACGCCGCCGTCCATTTTGAACGGCAGGTCCTGGTCGCCGCGCGCGTCGAGCGGAAAACTCGCGTGCGCCAGTCGCGTATCGGCAAAGCTCATCTCCCGCATGGCGTCGGCCGTGGTCGTGCGGGTCATCAGCATTCCAGGCGGCATGATGAGCCCGCCCACGTCATGCGCGGAAAGCCGCATGTTGACCCAATTGGCGGGCGCAAGCATGCCGGTGGCGAGAAGCACGAGAGACGTCAGGCTAAATGCGGCGATTTGGGCGCGCGTCGCCTCCGGCGTCGCATGCATATGCATGGCGGCCGAGCCATCGACCGAATGCGACTCAATCTTTGGAGCCGGCGCTGAATCCATCGTCGCTCCGGAATGCTCGCCATGATCGTGATGTTGATGCGCGGCTGCAGGATGTTCGCCGCGCTCGCCAGGCTGTTCTTCGTGTCGCGTCTCGCTCCGGGCGTCCCGCTTTCGCTCCGTCATGAGCCCGTGCTTCAATCCCTGCGCGACCATCCAGACATTTGAGGGATACGCGGTGATGAAACCCGCCATCACGCCAAGCGACATCACGCCCCAGAAGATCAGTTCCGTCGGCGCCATCGCCCGCATGTCATGACCCATCATCAGGAAGCTCATGACCGGCGCCATGCCGGCCATCATGAAATTCATGCTGATGAATTCGGGAAAGAAACTGCGCCGTACATTTTCCCAGTACGTTCCGCCCATCATTTCCTTCATGAACAGCGACTGGAAGATGAAGAGGCCAAAGGAAAATCCGGCGAGATATTCGACGATGAGGTCGAGCCACATCGGCAAGCCGAGCGAGGCGACGATGACGGCGGCCAGAATAATCCCGGTGGCGTCGCCCGCGACGCAATGGATCGTGGAGCCGACGCCCTGCTTCCAGAGCGGGCGCACGAAGCTCTCATGCGCGCCGGGTCGCGGCTCCTTGTCGGTGAGGACATAAAGGAGGAGGCCGAAGGGGCCGGTGTAGAGCGTGACAAGGATGAAACCCCATTTCATCACGGCCGGTTCGGGATTTTTGTAGCCGTCGATGGCGACGTAGAGCGTGCAAAGGGCGGTCAGCGCGAACCAGGCTGCGAGAAAATAATCGACCGGCAAGAGGAAAAGCGAATGCATGCGATCAGACCTCGATTTTCGACCTGCCATTTAGGCGGCGTACTTGGACCACCGTAAGCTCTATCTTGATGGAAGATAGCGCCCACCAGCGAGACAAGGACAGGCGCCGCTGCTTGACCGTCGGCGCTTCAGCAGGCAGGCTTGCGTGAATATTGGAGCCGGCGCGAGGCCACGCGCGCCGTGCGAACCGTAAGGCGGATGCGGCGATGCTCGAAGCGCGTAATCTCACCAAGCATTACGACGGCGCCGACGCGCCGGCGCTCGACCGTCTGAATTTAACCGTGCCGGCGGGCGAGGTTTTCTGCCTGCTCGGCCCGAACGGCGCCGGCAAGACGACGACCGTCAATCTCTTCTTGAATTTTATCGAACCCACAGCCGGCGAGGCGCTCGTCTGCGGGATCGACGCCGCCGTCGATCCCTCGGCGGCGCGCGCGCTTCTCGCCTATATTCCAGAGCAGGTGATGCTCTACGGCGCGCTCACCGGCCTCGAAAATCTGCAGTATTTCACTGAAATCTCCGGCGCCGAGGCGCCGCGCGAGACGCTTCTCTCCCTGCTCGCCGCCGCCGGCCTGCCCGAAGACGCGGCCCAGCGTTCGGTGCGCGGCTACTCCAAGGGCATGCGCCAGAAGGTCGGCGTCGCCATCGCGCTCGCGCGGCGGGCGCGGGCGCTCGTGCTTGATGAACCGACCTCCGGACTCGATCCGCTTGCGGCGAATGAGTTCGCCGCGCTGATCGAGCGGCTGCGCAAGGAGGGCATGGCGGTGCTGATGGTCACGCATGACCTCTTCCTCGCCAAGCAATGCGGCACGAGGATCGGCATCATGGCGCAGGGGCGTCTCGCATCCGTGTTCGGCGCCGACGACGTCGACCATCTTGGCTTGGAGCGCGCCTATCTCGATCTTTTCGCGAAGGCGGCGGCGTGAGCGATCTCGTCCTCGCGCCTCTCTCCGCCACCGCGCCGACGAAGAGCCGCTGGCGCGTCGTGCGCGCAGTCGCCGCGAAAGAATGGTTGGAGCTTTTTCGCGACCGACGCCTCGTCTGGCTCTGCGCCTTCGTCGTCGCGCTGATGCTCGCCGCGCTCGCCTTCGGCTATGTCGAGAACGCCCGCGTTCTGCGCGAGCGCGACGCGGCGGCGCAAGCCGATCGCGAACTTTGGACCGGACAGAGCGCCAAGAACCCGCACGCCGCCGCGCATTTCGGCCAATATGCCTTCAAACCCTTGAGCCCGCTGGCGCTCGCCGATCCCGGCGTCGACGCCTATGTCGGCTCGGCCGTATGGCTCGAGGCGCATAAGCAGAACGAGATCCAGTTCAAACAGGCGCGCGACGGCGGCGTCGGCGCACGGCTCGGGTCGCTGTCGCTCGCCTTCATCCTGCAGACGATCGCGCCGCTCATCGTCATCCTGATGGGATTCGCGAGCTTCTCGGGCGAGCGCGAAAGCGGCACGCTGAAACAGTTGCTGAGCGTCGGCGCGAGGCCGCGCGACATTCTCGCCGGCAAGGCGATGGCGCTCATCGGCGCCATTTTCGCGCTGCTCGCGCCGGCCTTTGTCGGCGCGGCGCTCGCGCTCGTCTTTTTCGTCGATCGCGAGCGCCTGTCGCTCGCGGATCAATTCATACGGCTCGGGGCGCTTGGCGCGGCTCATGCGGCCTATCTCGCGGGCTTCGCTTTTCTGGCGCTGGGCGTTTCAGCGCTCGCGCGGAACTCTCGCGCCGCGCTCGTGACGCTGCTCGCCTTCTGGCTCGTCAATTCCTTTCTCGCGCCGCGGCTTGCGACCGACGCCGCGCGCGCTCTGACGCCGACGCCGTCATGGCAGGCGTTTCGGGCGGGCATTGCGCAGGACAAAGCGAAGACCTTCGGTCATGACGAAAGCCATCCCGCTTTCATCGCCTTTCGGGACGAGACGCTGAAGAAATACGGCGTGTCGCGCATCGAGGATCTGCCGGTCAGCTTCCGCGGCCTCGCTCTGCGCAAGGATGACGAGGCGGGCTATGCGATCTTCGATCGCCACTTCGGCGCGCTGCAGTCGGCCTTCGACCGCCAGGACGCGCTGCGCGCCGCGCCCGGCTTCCTGTTTCCGCTGCTGGCGCTGCGGCCGATCTCGATGGCCTTCTCAGGCGTCGACAGCCGCAGTCAGTTCGATTTCGCCACCGCCGCCGAGGCGCATCGGCGCGACATCCAAAATCAGGTCAGCGACAACCTCATCCATTTCGCCCACGACAATAGTTACGTCGCCGGGCCGGAGCTGTGGCGAAAGATCGCCTCTTTCGCCTATCGGGCGCCTGGCGCCGGCTTCGCCCTTGGTTACAGCGCCCTCGCCATTGTCGGCCTGTTAGGTTGGCTCGCGCTCGCTTGCGCTTTCGCGCTCTTCGCCGCGCGGCGTCTGCGGCCGGTATGAGCGCGCCCATGTCGTCCGGTTTCTCTTCCGCTTTCTTCGCAGGCGTGCGTTTCGAGGCGCGCATGATGCGCCGTGACGGCGCGATCTGGTTCGCGCTCATCGCCTTGGCGGGCGTTGCGCTTTTTGCGCTGGCCATGGGCGCGGCCCGCGTCGCCGCGCAACAGGCGGCGATCGCGGGCGCCCGCGCCGACGAGACGCAGCGCCTCACAAATCTCCAGAAGATGCTGGCGCAATTGCAGCAGGGCGACGCGCAGGGCAAGCCCGCGCAAGAGCCGCCGCCCTATCGCGATCCGCGCAACGCCGCCTTCATGGGCGGCGGGCCTGCCGCGGCGGTCGCCGCGCTTGCGCCCGCGCCCTTGGCGCTCGTCGCAACCGGGCAGAGCGACCTTCTGCCGCCCGCCGTCCGGGTGACGACCGGCTCGAAAGACAGTTTCCTCTTCGCGGACGAGATCGACAATCCCGCCAATCTGATGTCGGGCGCGACCGATCTCGCCTTCGTCATCGTCTTCGTCTATCCGCTCGTCATTCTGGCGATGGCCTTCAATCTGCTCGCCGGCGAGCGCGAGCAGGGAACGCTGGCGATGAATCTGGCCTCGGCGCGCCGGCCGAGCGCGGCGCTCGCCGGCAAGCTCGCCGCGCGCGTCGCCGCGCCGATCACCGGGACGCTGCTGGCGGCAGCGGCGGGCGTATGGATATTCGCGGGGTGGGAGCGGCTTGCGACGCCCGGCTTCGCCGCTCTCGCCGTCGCGGTTCTGCTCTATGGACTCTTCTGGGCGGCGCTGGCGGCCGCGGTCGACGGCCTGGGCCGCAGCTCGGCCTTCAACGCGCTGGCGCTGATCGGCGCCTGGGTGGCGATCACCATGATCCTGCCGGCCGCGATCAACAGCCTTGCCGCCTTCGCCCATCCTGCGCCGTCCCGCATCGACATGGTGCTGGCGGCCCGCGCCGCCTCGACCGACGCCGACAAGGCCCGCGACGCCTCGCTCTCCCGCTACGCCGACGAACATGGCGGTGGCGGCAAACCCACGGGCGGCCCGCAGGAGATGACGCTGCGGCGTTTGGCGACGCAGGAGGCGGCCTTTCAGCGGGTCGAGGCGATCATCGCCGAACATGACGCGCAGCTGGCCCGCCAGCGCGAGATGGCGGACAGGCTCGGCTATCTCTCGCCCGCCTATCTGACCTATTCGACGCTGGCCGACATCGCCGGCTCGGGGGAAGCGCGCTACCGCGCCTTTCTCGACCGCATCCGCGCCTTTCACGTCGACTGGCGCGATTTCTTCCTGTCCCGCGCCAAGGCCGGCGCCTCGCTGACGGCGCAGGATTACGCCGCAATGCCGAAATTTACGCAGGCGGACGAAGAATTGGTGGGGCCCGCGCCGGCCGGCCTCGGCGGCCCGCTCATCGGCGTCGCGCTGCCGATGCTTATTCTCGCCGCGCTCGCCTTGCGTGGCTACCGCCGCGCCGCGCTAAAGCGGCGCCAATGACTCAGTCTAAATTCGCCCGACGACGCGTAGCAGTCGCCCGGCAATCGATGATGAACGGCTTGATTTGACCCTTAGGCGACATGAGGACGGCCTATTACTGGGCTAACGCCGACCTATCGTCGATGAACTCGCCCTAAGCTATCATCCATTTTGCAGGCTGTCAGCGACGGTTCCTTCTGTCAACTCGGGCGATGATATGTATTTCGCAGCTCTCAAAACCGCGATCCAGTATGTCGAGGAGAAGCGCTTCTACGACGTCGCGCTAATGTATTTAGCCCAACGCGGCTATCAAAACCTCAGTATCGTCGATGGTGCCGGAGACGGAGGGAGAGACGTTACGTGTTCGCGTGAAGACCTCAGGATTCAGCTGAGCGTCCGTAAGGATTGGGAGACGAAAATCAACGAAGAGGCGTTCAAGACCTGTGAGGCAGGGAAGCGTCACCTCATTTTCGTTACGAACCGCTCAATTTCGCCCGACGCCGAGCAGCGATTCCTGAACAACGACTATAGGCAGAAGGGAAAAGTCGACCTCACAATCGCTGATCTGCGCCGGGTATCCACCGCGCTATCTCAGCCTGGTGTCATTCGGAAATCATACGAGATGCTAGGCATGTCGGTGCCGCTTGAGCTTCATGCTGATCCCAAGGACATAGCTATCAGCACGGTGCTCTTGTTTTCCAAGGAGGCCCAAGAGCTTCGCGACAAAGTTATTGAAGCCAATATTCGAGCACAGCTTCTGCGGAATCCGATGATTTCGGAAGGAGATGTTATTCAGCGAGTTGCCACCGCCATCCCCGGAGCGAATGTCCATCGCTCTGCAAAATCCGCCCTGACACGCCTTCGAGTAGCAGGTGTGGTGCAAGGAGCGCCTAACGGGCTTCAGTTAAGCGATGTGGAACTACAGGTAATGCAAGCCGCAGAAACGGAGTTTTTCGTCGCTCGTAACGCAGATTTGATTGCGCTAGCGAAAGTCACGGGACTGGATAGCAAAACTGCTGGGAACTTGCTGGACATGGCGGTTGAACTACTCGTCCGTAAACGCGATTTAGAGGGTGGTGGTCCTCTTGAGATGTCTTTGAGCACCTTCCTGGCAGATCACGGCCTAAGCCGTAGGAAGAACGCAGTTTTCGAGACGCTGGCGGCAACAGCGACGGTCCGTCTGCGGCAATACGGCGCAACAGTCGACCAGATATTTTCTACGAACACCTTCGATATTTATCGTGCAATGGGGCGTCGAACGGACCTAACCATGGTCCTCGATGCTAGTGTCGCGATGCCGGTATTGTTCGGCTTGGCGTTCGGCGCGGCCAATTCGCGATATGGCCTCTCCGCCCTGGCCCTGAAGCAGGCGTGCGTTGCCCATAGAATAAAAATGGCGGTGCCGCGCAGAGCAGAGCTACGAATTACTGACCACGCTTAAGTATTTGGAAGAGCGTGCGGCGGCGCCGCTTGCAAGCAAGATTGAACAGATTCGTTCAGTTCAACATGCATATAAGCTTGACGAATTTATTCGGGAGGCACGAAAGCACAAAGGGCTGAAATGGACCCTTAGCCCTGAGGATGTTACGCCATTCATAGACGATGCTGAGGATGCCGTTAGTAATGAAGATCGCGAGGGTAGTGCCTCAGTTTGAACTTTTATTGGTGGTGTCGAGGCCGTGTTGTCGCTCTAGCTGACAATCAACATATCTATCCAATCCCGTCCATCGGCTTCGAAAAGCAGCGACGATTTAGGCAAGGAACCCAAGCTGCGGACGTCATCGATTACTTTGCTCCCAACTTCTCTGCGCCTCGCAGAAGCGAAGCACTCTGATCAAGCGGTTGGCAACGTTCTTCCCGACGCTGCGGTCGCCCGCGACCCCATCACGGACAATCGCCCGACTGCCGCCGGCCACTTTGCCATGCATCGCATGAGTTCGAATATCCGCTTCAGGCGCGATGCGGCCCTCCCACCTGCCAGCCAAATGTTCGCTTTTCGACCCAACGCCCAATCTCAAACTGAGATACTACCCCGCCCCGAAGGCCGGTTGCGTCTCCGGCCAAATGGCGGCATGTAAGGCGCAAATTCGCCCAGCGCCTACGGGCGCCTCGACTTCCGGAAAGAGAGAATGACCGCAGCCGTCGCGACGAAACTTGAAGCCGCCGATTGGACGAGTGACGCGAAAGAGGCGCTCGCCGCCGTCGAGGCGCTTTACAAGGACGCGCTGGCGAGCATGCGCGCCCGCGTCACCAAGGACGGCAAGCTTTCCAGCGCGCTGATCGAGGCCGATCAGCACGCCGCCCACGGCCTCGCCTGGCTCGCGACCTACATCCAGGGTTTGCGCGAACTTATCGACTACGCCGAGCGCCTCGCCGCCGAGGGCGCCTATGGCGAGACCGAAGAGCTTTTGAACCAGATCGGCTTCGCCGAATTCCTCGCGCAAGTTTATGGCGGCATACCGATGAGCCAGGGCGAGATCGTCCGGCTCAGCGATTTTGGCCTCTCCGCCCAACAGATCGCAGCGCGCCGGCCCGCGTCCGCCGAGCGGCTGATCCTTACGGGCAATACGCCGGCGAACCGCGCCCGCCTCGCCGAACTCATCGACCATCATTCGGCGGCCGAAACGATCGGCGCCTCCGGGCTCGACGAGACGCTGGAAGCGATCCGCAGCGAGATGCGCAAATTCGCCACGGCGAATGTCACGCCCTATGCGCATGACTGGCACTCGAAGAACGACTACATTCCGCTCGACGTCATCTCCGGCCTCGCAGATCTCGGCGTCTTCGGCCTGACGATCCCGGAGGAATATGGCGGCTCCGGCATGGGCAAGATCGCCATGTGCGTCGTCTCCGAGGAGCTGTCGCGCGCCTATATCGGCGTCGGCTCGCTCGGCACGCGTTCGGAAATCGCCGCCGAACTGATCCTGGTCGGCGGCACGTCGCCGCAGAAGGAGAAATATCTCCCCAAGATCGCCTCGGGCGAAATCCTGCCGACCGCCGTTTTCACCGAACCCAACAACGGCTCCGATCTCGCCGGGCTGCGCACACGCGCGACGCTTGAGGGCGGCGTCTACAAGGTCTTCGGCAACAAGACCTGGATCACCCATCCGGTGCGCGCCGACGTGATGACGCTGCTGGTGCGCACTAACCCGAACGAGAAGGGCTACAAGGGCCTCTCCATGCTGCTCGCCGAGAAGCCGCGCGGCACCGACAGCGATCCTTTCCCGGCCAAGGGCATGACCGGCGGCGAGATCGAAGTGCTCGGCTATCGCGGCATGAAGGAGTTCGAGATCGGCTTCGACAATTTCGAAGTGCCGGCGGAAAATCTTCTCGGCGGCGAAGAGGGCAAGGGCTTCAAGCAGCTCATGGAGACCTTCGAATCGGCCCGCATCCAAACGGCGGCGCGCGCGCTTGGCGTCGCCCAATGCGCCCTCGACCTCGGACTGAAATACGCCAAGGAGCGCATTCAGTTCGGCAAGCCGCTGTTCTCCTTCCCGCGCGTCTTCAACAAGATCGTCTCCATGGCGATCGAGATTCACGTCGCTCGCCAGATCACCTATTTCGCCGCGCGCGAAAAAGACGAAGGCAAGCGCTGCGACCTCGAGGCGGGCATGGCGAAGCTGCTCGGCGCCCGCGTCGCCTGGGCGGCGGCCGACAACGCCTTGCAGATTCATGGCGGCAACGGCTTTGCGCTCGAATATCCGGTCTCACGCGTGCTTTGCGACGCCCGCATCCTCAACATTTTTGAGGGCGCGGCGGAGATTCAGGCGCAGGTGATCGCGCGGCGGCTTCTGGAAGGCTGAGCGGCCGCGACGGCATCCGAGCGGAAATTCGTGGATGGCCGGGACAAGCCGGGCCATGACGGTGAAAAGCGTCGTCGAGAACGAAAAGTGCGACGACTGAATCAAGACGCGCAACTTCTCCCGCGTCATGCCCGCGCTTGTCGCGGGCATCCGCGCGCGCTCATTACCTGTTGTCTCAGAGACGGAAGTGCGTGAGCGCTCTGGAATTCACCGGCGTCCGCGCGCATAATGCGCCATGCGCGAAGCTGACCTGTTTACTTCCAGAATTGAGCCTGACCCACTCTGCGCCGGGCGGTTCCGTTGGACTGTCTGCGAGGGGAGCCAGATTCATCTGCGGTCCCCGCATTCCTACGCGACCAGGCGCGAGGCTGAGCAAGAAGCTGACAAGGCTCTGCAAAAACTCGCATCCACATGGACAGGCAAGCGCTGACCTCGCCATCGAAACCCCGCGCGGCCCCAACCAAGCGCAACGCGTGTTCGTTTTCTAGGTTCACAGCCTTTCTCGCGCACACCCGCCGCCTTACCTTCCGCTTATGAGCAAGCGTGTCTATCGCCTCGTTGACGGCTCACGCGGACCGCGGCGGGATTTCCGCATCACCGTCGGACTGCGCGAGGGCTGGGAGGCGGAGGGCCGCGTCTATGACGTTTCCGAAGCGGTCCGCTGCGCGCATGGCTGGATGCGCCGCCGCGTCGAGACGGGCCAGCCCGCGCTCTCAGGCATGTTCACCCGCGGCGAGGTGACCTACGCCTGGCCCAGGGACGACGGCACAGTCGGTTCCGACCGGGAGCCGGTCGCGATCCTCACCGGCGAAGCGGTGCACGCCTATCTCGGCGGCCTTCCCGACGCGCAGATCGAGGCGATGCTGAACGAACTCGCCAGCGCGCTCGGGGCGGCGCTCGGGCAGGAACGGCTCTATGTCGCGTTTTGCGACAAAACCTGGATTCTCGACTGCGGCGAGGGATAGGCGCGACCATCCTGCGGGCGGCCGCCCTATTCTAAGAGCGACCCCCACAACCGGAGGCCCCCCATGGTCACGCTCTATTACCATACTGGCGCATGCTCCCTTGCGCCGCACATTGCACTCGAATGGATCGGTGAGCCTTACGAGACCAAGGCGGTCGAGTTCGGCGACAAGGACTATTTGAAGGTTAATCCGGCAGGCGCGGTGCCCGCGCTCGACACCGGCGAGGGCTGGATCCTGACCCAGGCCGCGGCAGTGCTGCGCTATCTTGCCAATCGGTTTCCGCAGGCGGGGATCGGCGCGGACGGTTCGCCGCGCGACGAGGCCGAGGCCGACCGCTGGTCGTCCTTCATCACCGGCGATCTCCACCCCGCCTTCTTCCCGCTGTTTTTGCCGGACCGCTATACCCGCGCCCGCGAGAAGGAGGCTTTCGACAATGTGCGCGAGGCCGCGAAGGCGCTCGTGCGCAAGAAATTCGATATTCTCGAAGCGCATCTTGCCGGTCGCCGCTTCATGGTCGGCGACAAGCGCAGCTATCTCGACGCCTATGTTTTTCCGATGGAGCGCTGGGCCGCGTCGCTGCTGGAGGACGGGCTGTCGAAATACCCGAATGTTCAGAAACACCACGACATGATGGCGGCCGACGAAGGGGCAAAGCGCGCGCTGGCGGCCGAAGGGACGTGACCGCTTCGATCAAGTTCCTCACGCGAGCTTGACCGCGACGAGCGTGGGGTTAAGCGTGAGCCGCCCCAAATTCGGAGGAGGCTCATGGCTCGATTTGATGGAAAAGTTGCGCTCGTCACCGGCGCGGCGAGCGGGCTCGGCCGGGTGACGGCGCTTGCCTTCGCGCGCGAAGGGGCCAAGGTCGCGCTCGCCGATATCGACGAGGCGGGCGGGCGCGAGACTCTCGACATGATCCGCGCGGCAGGCGGCGAGGGGCTTTTCACGCTCGCCGATATGCGGATCGAGCGGGAGGTGGAAGCCATGGTCGCGGAGACGGTCAAAGCCTATGGCCGCCTTGACTGCGCGGTGAACAACGCCGGCGTCGTGCGCTTCAAGCCCATCGTCGAGGAGACGGAGGAGGGTTTCAACTTCCACATCGATGTGAATCTGCGCGGCGTGTTTTTCTGCATGAAGCACGAGATCCGGCAGATGCGCCAAAACGGCGGCGGCGCCATCGTCAACCAGTCCTCGATCACCGGCAGCCTCACCGGCAACCCCTCGGAGGGCGCCTACGCCGCCTCCAAGGGCGGCGTCGACGGCCTGACCAAAACGGTCGCGCTCGAGGTCGCCAAGGACAACATCAGCGTCAACGCCATTTGCGCCTGCGGCATCGACGCCCCCGGCGACGTCTTCCATCAATGGATGGAGAAGGAGGGCATTACGCCTGAGGACGCTGGGAAGCTGTTTCCGATCGGGCGGATGGGCAAGGCCGAGGAGCTGACGGAGGCCGTGCTGTTCCTGTGCTCCGAACAGGCGCGGTTCATCGTTGGCCACCTCCTCGTCGTCGATGGCGGATGGATCGCCCGCTGAAGATTTGCGCGCCGCCCTTGATTCTCCGCCGCGCCTCCCGTAACGTCGCCGCGAACAAAGGGGCGGAACGCGTAAATGCGCGCAATTCTCGTATTTGAAGCGCCGGGGATGGAGCAGGGCTAGGCCCGGCCTCCGCCAATGGCGCTTGACCCAAGGCCCCAAGAGGGCCTTTTTTGTTGCCCGAAGACGAAAAACATCCTGGTCGCCCGCCGCGAAAAGCAAGACGGAAAATGATGATGTCGAAGGAAATGTCCGGCGCCGAAATGGTGGTCGAAGCCCTGAAAGACCAGGGCGTGGAAATTCTTTTCGGCTATCCGGGCGGCGCCGTACTTCCGATCTACGACGTGCTCTTCCAACAAGAGAAGGTGCAGCACATTCTCGTGCGCCATGAGCAAGGGGCCGCCCATGCCGCGGAGGGCTATGCGCGCTCCTCGGGCAAGGTCGGCGTGCTGCTCGTCACCTCGGGGCCTGGCGCCACCAATACTGTGACGGGCCTCACCGACGCGCTGATGGATTCGATCCCGCTTGTCTGCATCACCGGGCAGGTGCCGACGCATCTCATCGGCTCAGACGCCTTCCAGGAATGCGACACGGTCGGCATCACCCGCCACTGCACGAAGCATAATTATCTCGTCAAGAACATCGCCGATCTGCCGCGCGTGCTGCATGAAGCCTTTTATGTGGCCTCGTCCGGCCGGCCCGGACCCGTGGTCATCGACATCCCCAAGGACGTGCAGTTTGCGCGGGGCGTCTACGCCCCGCCGCGCAGCGCCGCGCACAAGACCTATCATCCCAAGCTCGACGCCGACATGGAGGCGATGCAGCAGGCCGTCCGCATGATGGCGGCGGCGAAGCGTCCGATCTTTTACACGGGCGGCGGCGTCATCAATTCCGGACCCGCGGCGTCGACGCTGCTGCGCGAACTCGTCGGCCTGACGGGCTTCCCCATCACCTCGACGCTGATGGGGCTCGGCGCCTATCCGGGGTCGGGCGAAAACTGGCTCGGCATGCTCGGCATGCACGGGACCTGGGAAGCCAATCACGCCATGCATGACTGCGATCTGATGATCGCGGTCGGCGCGCGTTTCGACGACCGCATCACCGGACGTCTCGACGCCTTTTCGCCGGGCTCGAAAAAGATCCACATCGACATCGATCGTTCGTCCATCAACAAGAACGTCAAGGTCGATCTCGCCATCGTCGGCGATTGCGCCCATGTGCTCGAAGCCATGGTGCGCCTGTGGCGCGCCGAGGCGATGAGCGCCGACAAGCAGCCGCTCGACGATTGGTGGGCGAAGATCAACGAGTGGCGGGCGCGCAAATCGCTGGCCTTCCGCAATTCGGAAACGGCGATCAAGCCGCAGCATGCGGTGCAGCGGCTCTATGCGCTGACCAAGGATCGTGACGTCTATGTCACCACCGAGGTCGGGCAGCATCAGATGTGGGCCGCCCAGCATTATCATTTTGAAGAGCCGAACCGCTGGATGACGTCGGGCGGACTTGGCACAATGGGCTACGGCCTGCCGGCGGCGATCGGCGCGCAGCTCGCGCACCCCGGTTCGCTCGTGATCGACATCGCCGGCGAAGCCTCGATCCTGATGTGCATTCAGGAAATGTCGACGGCGATCCAA